>NZ_JBALPZ010000082.1:37405-63348 GCF_036965645.1 Neobacillus drentensis | reverse complement strand
GTAGTGACATTTTAGAATAAAGATAGAGGTGATTCGTATGGAAATCGTGTCAATTGCAGTGCCGCCTTTCCCAATTTTTATTGAGGGGAATATCACAAAATATGAAAAAGGAGCATCGCATCCAGATAGAAGTGATTTGGAATACTTCGATATTATTTTTGTGAAAAAAGGGAAGCTTTACTTAACTGAGGATAGGAAAGAATTTACCGTAAACAAAAACGAGATGTTGGTTTTACTGCCTTTGAAGCACCATTTTTCGACCCGTCCGACAGATGAAGAAACAGAATTTTATTGGCTGCATTTTTATACAAATAGTTACTATACAGAAGGCGATGAACCAAGGAAATTACAATCAGACATTCCCATCCCTTCTTTACACTTTCATAATCACAGCTATACCCTTCAGTTACAAAAAAAGTGTAAATTAGTCGATTATGAAGAGATTTACAAAAAAATAGATCAGCTTTTACTAGCGACTACGAAAGAAAATAAAGAATTATCTTTCTGGGACATACAGATCAGCTTTTTTTCTCTCATTAATTTATTGGAGTCTCAGGGAATGGCAAAGGATAGTGGTTACATTATCTCAGAAAAAGTAGCCCAATTTATAAGAGATCATTACTATGAACCCATCACTAGCACAATGTTAGCGGAACAATTTAATATTCATGAAAATACAATTGCTAAATACATGAAAAGATTCTTTAAAGTAACTGCACTTGAGTATTTGAATACGTATCGTCTAGAGCAAGCACGAATTTTGCTATTAAAAACAGATTATCCCATTCAATCAATCGCAGAACAATGTGGTTTCAGTTTTGGCCCCTATTTTTCAAGCGCTTTTAAAAAGACTTATGGTGTTTCGCCACTTAACTATCGGAAACAGCATATGAGGAGCGTGAAAGGAAAGGGTTGAATGAATAAGCTTTTTCCAGTAACCGTTAGGTTCAGTGTTCATAAAAAAGAATCCCAATTTTTTATACTGGGATTCTTTTGATTGGAATTATAAACTGACCTTGGCATAGACAGGGAAATTCCAGCCGGTATCCCCCTTCCATCTGATATCAACCTTGGCTGGTATTGCTTACCTTCTCTTTTGATAGTTCTTTTTGAAATTGTTCAATTAGTATTGGGGCGATTTCGAAGGCATCGCCAACAATTCCATAATGACAGGTCTGAAAAATGGGTGCTTCTTTATCCTTGTTAATGGCAATAATTAAACCGGAGTTTTTCATTCCAACTATATGTTGAATGGCACCAGAAATACCAATTGCAAAATAAATTTTAGGCGTTACTGTCACACCGGTTTGCCCTACTTGATGAGCATGATCGATCCATCCCGCTTCCACCACATCTCTGCTAGCACCAACTGCTCCCCCAAGTGTTTCTGCCAATTGGTGTATTAACTGAAATCCCTCGAAGCTTCCTAATCCTTTTCCACCTGCAACAATGATATCTGCTTCGTCGATTCTTACTTTCTTAACCGTTTCCTTTACAATTTCCAAGACTTTTGTCCGAATATCTTCTTCCTTTAGGGAAATTGTTTCTTCAATTATCTTGCCAGTTCTTCCAGACTCTGGGGTCAGTGCCTTCATGACTTTGGCACGTACAGTCGCCATTTGGGGACGGTATTTTTTACATAAAATGGTTGCCATAATATTTCCGCCAAAAGCCGGCCTGCTCGCCAATAGTAACCCCGTTTCCTCTTCAACATCCAGCTCCGTCGTATCCGCTGTCAAACCTGTCGGCATATCGGTAGCCACTGCGCTTGCCAAGTCTTTCCCCGTTGAGGTGGCCCCGAAGAGGATAATTTCCGGTTTATATTTATCCGTACATTCCAGTAGCGCCTTCATGTAGGTCTCGGTCCGATAATGTTTAAAAATGGGTTGATCATATAAATACACGGTATCTGCACCATATTCAAAAACGGTCTTCGTTAAATGCTTAACATTTTCCCCGATTAGAATACCCGCTAATTCCACTCCCCGTTTGTCTGCCAACTTTCTGCCGGCCCCCAATAGTTCAAGGGATACGGAAGCAACAACTCCATCTTTTTGTTCAATGAACACCCAAACACCTGTATAATCTCGGAAATCCAATTACATTTCCTCCTTTGTGTCAAACAATTCTTTCCTTTCAAGCAGGACAGAGACCAACTGCTCTACTTGTGTCCTTGGATTGCCTTCAAGGAACGTTCCCCCTGCCGGTTTTTGCGGAGCCCATACTTTGGAGACAATCGTTGGGGATCCCTTCAAACCAAGCTGTTTTATATCTACTTCTTCCAGGTCATCGACAGACCAGATATGAGGTTTATATTTGGCAGCTTTTATCATGTTTGGAAACGGAGAATATGGCACTTCATTAATTGTTTTTTCAACGGAAAACAAACACGGCAATGTAGACTTTACGACTTCATGTCCGTCTTCCAACTTTCGATGGACTATGGCATATCCTTCTTCTTGATTGATTTCCACTACTTTGTTCACAGAAGTCAGCGGTGGAATATCGAGCCTTCGTGCTATTCCGGGGCCGACTTGCCCCGTATCTCCATCAATGGACATTTTTCCGCAAATGATCAAATCTACGGGCTGTTGTTTTGCTATTTTTTCAATTGCCTTTGTCACAGCATAGCTCGTTGCCAATGTATCGGCTCCCGCAAACCGGCGGTCCGTGATTAAATAGCCCTCATCGGCTCCTATTTCAATACACTTTTTAATGGCAGTAACTGCCGGAGGCGGCCCCATTGTTACAACAGATACGATTCCCCCATACCTATTCTTTAGACGAACCGCCTCTTCAACAGCATGGGCATCATATGGGTTCAATATCGCGGGAGCCGTCCTGCGGTCCATTGTATTTGTTTTTGGGTTCATCTTGATAATTTTGGTGTCAGGTACTTGCTTGATACAGGCCACAATATGCAGCATTTAACCCCTCCCTTTTAATAAAAAAGCTCTGTTAAATTTGGCTGTTGATTCTTTCCAACAGTAATCCTTTTTACGCCCGTTTACATTTACTTTATTAAGAGAGATGTCCATACATTCGAATTTTCTGACAGATATCCATACAAAAAAATTCAAACGAATTAAAAAACCGCCCGTGTGCAGGATTTCACAGGGCGGTTATGGGGAGAGCAACACTTATTCATATAGCTATATTAATGCATTTTTCTTTTACAGAATAATATGTATCGATATATCAATAAAAATAATAGTTTCGCGCGGCTTAATGATCCCAAAACAGCAATAGCCCTACCTCTCTACCGCCCTTACGGTTCCGAGACCGTTCCAGATAGAATTGGGAATTATCTTTTCATTCTGCATATCAATAATTAAATGCTTACTAGTTACTATTACAATACCCAATAAGTTACTAACTAAAACTACGAAATTATTATTCTACAATAACCGATAGGTAAAAGATTTAATATTAGTGCCCAAAAATCCGTTATGCATCTTTTAGATATGCCACGTTAATAAGCTGCAATACCTTCATCATTGTGCCAGGTTTCTATATCATACAAAAAGGGTATTTTAAGAGAGTAATAGCAATTATAAAAGAGGATGTGAATCATAATGCTTTCTACGAACCAGCTTAATACCTTAAAACATAGGCTTGAAGAGGAAAAACAATCAATCAAAGAACAAAATGTTCACAGAAATCTGGATACAAGCATGCGGGAAGGTGTCGATGAACTATCATTATATGACAATCATCCGGCCGACCTAGCTACAGAATTATTTGATCGTGAACGAGACCTTGCATTAGAGGAACACAAGAATAAAGAGCGAGAAAAAATAAATATTGCCCTAGAAGCCATTGAAAATGGAACCTATGGAAAGTGTCAAGTATGCGGGGATGAAATTCCTATTGAGCGCCTGGAAGTTCTTCCCTCAACCTTACACTGCGTCAATCACTCACCGGAAACATCTGGCGGAGATTATCGTCCAGTGGAGGAAGAAATTTTAGAACCTTCCACAGTCAATTCCTTCAAGCGTAAACCGAAAGATGGTGTTGTCGATACCGAAGATAGTTTCAAGGAAGTGGCCAGGTTTGGGACCTCAGAAACTCCTTCCGACCTCGTTGGAGATTATACTAGCTATAATGACCTGTATAACCGTGGGAAAAACGAAGAATCCTATGTGGAGGATTACGAATCTTATTCTGCCACAGATATCACTGGTCAGCAAAAAACCATTCTGCCTTCCAGAAAGATGGAAGAGTACAAGGACCTGCTAGATAGAAAAGGGATCGAATCCAAAATTGGAGACATTCCGTATAAAGAAAGAGATGATTATTTGGATGATAAAAAAACAGAGACTAACTAATTTTAGTCTCTGTTCTTTCTAGTACTTATGATATAAAAACCAAAGTTACTTCATATAAATTACATTTGTTGGGCTTTGCGGGATTGTAAATAAATATCCTATTGCTCTGGAACTGCAGTGTCGTCTTGATTACTTTGATTCCCTCCATTTTCTTGATTGTCTTGATTACTTTGATCACCTTGCTCTTTAGAAAGCATATAAAGTTTGTAAATAATAAATAACCCAAATAAACCAGGAAGCGAAATACCAAATAATATAAACCAGCTCGTATTAATGATGTGTAAATAGATCCAATTGGACAATTTACATCCCACCTAATCCTCTTTTTCATTAGTTTGTCCAAAATAACAAAAAAGCACCCATCATCACGAGTACTTCTTCTCATTAATATGTATCTCTTAACTAAGATAATTATTTAAAGTTTGCTGCAAGGTTGCTTTGGTTTCAGTATAACTTGTAAGATCAATCCCTAAATGAACCATTTTTCTAACGAGCTCTGGGCGTAATCCCGTTATTACTGATTTAGCCCCCATTAAAGTGATACCAATCAACACTTTTTGAAAATGAGCAATGGTTACTTCGTCCATATCAGATATACCTGATAAGTCGATAATTAATGTTAAAAGTCTTAACTTTGATATATCCGTCAATACTTTTTCTTCAATAATTTCCATACGATACGAATCAAACGTACCAATCAAAGGCAATACTGCCACTGTTTGGCTAACAGGTATAATAGGGACAGAAAGATGTTCTACTAATTTCCTTTGGGTAAGGATTAATTGATCTTTAAACTCTGAATAGCTAATGAAAAACGAATTTAGAAATTCATCAATTCCATCATTTACCTTCTCTTCCAATTCAAAAAAATTGTCTTTAAAATTTATATTCTCATTTATTCGATCATAAAGTTTAATAAAATGCCATAGAGCACGTCTTATTGCATGTACCCATTCTAATTTGAAAGCAAGAGTTAATGAATGCTTTGCCCAAGCAATTCCTTCTTCTTTAGCAAAAGAAATGAGGTCTTCTTTTCTGTTTTCCACAACAAAAAGTACTAACTTTTGAGCATTTTTCAATAAATCAATATTACCCTCTTTTAATATCCCCTCTATATTAGAGGCAACATTGACAGCCTCAGATAAAAGTTTCTTCTGAAATTCTTCGTTATGGTTATTGATATACTGCGAAATGTTTTTAGAATCATAATACTTTTCCAACTTTATTCCTCCTCTGGTAAGTCTCTTTACACTTCATAGAGGTATTTCCATGTTAATACCCGTTATTACAAAACAATAAACATCTTTTTCAAAAAAGTTGACCCACAATATACGTCAGGTCATCTTTTCCAGTTTTCGTATAATCCTCCAAATGGTTAGAGATTTCTTCCACCGAGGAGGCGGAACTTACTAAGGACTTAATACCAGGAATTGCAATACCGTCCGTATGAAGGATAAATTTTGACCCCTTTTCATAAGAAAATGTTTCGCACCGGTATTTTTGAGGCTTTCCAGATAAATATCCTAGAACAGGCAGCGGATAGATAAAGCGGCCTGAGGGGCAAGAAAGAACAAATTGAATGTTTCCCACTGAGCTATAAGTGAAGGTCTTTTGTAAAAAGTTTACCTTTAATATGGATAAAGTTGCACCCCTTTTATCCTTGAGGACCTGATTACAACTGTCGATTAAGACATCTACCTCTTTATCATAGTTATTTTTCACCTCTTGACGAATCGCGTTTGACGAATAATAGGCATATTCCCCGCTCCCTAACCCATCGGCTACCACACAAATAAAGTAATCGTCCATCACTTTCATATAAAAGCTATCCCCGTTAAAGTCATTACCTTTCTTGGGAATTTGATAGGCTATTGCTTGAATATGTTGGTTAAAGTCAAGTTCGAGCATTTTTTCACCTTGCATCTTTACCATGTGCCTCCATTGATTTTTCATCTCTCTTTTAGGATTCTTTAACTACTCTATTTATTCATATAATAATAATCTGTGTTTGCTAAAATACTACACGATGCTTGGCATACGCATAATAAAAACTACCCCATTGAGAAAGTTTTAAACTCTTTTTATAATGATTAGCGTAAAATCATCTCTTAACTCATAATTCTGAAGTCTCTCGATATGACGATAAATATTTTCCACCATTTCTTGTGCGGATAGGTGCATAAAGGATTGAATTAAATCGGTAATGACCGAACGTTCAATAAATCCATTTTCTGTCCTTGATTCCGTTACACCGTCAGATAGCAAAACGATCATATCTCCTCGGTTAACCTTTTTTTCATATTGCTCATATGTAATATTCTGTTCTACCCCTAACACCATTCCTCTTGTTTCAAGGTCCTCAAAGGAGTGAGAGGAGGCGTCATAGTAGAACCCTTGTTCATGCCCCGCAGCAGCATAAGTGAATGAATGCATATTTGAATCATATATTCCGTAAAACATGGTAATAAACATACTTGAATCCACATTATTTTCTACTACTCTATTTAAATTTGTTAAGACTTCATTTGGAGTATTTCTGGACGTTGGTAAACTATCCATTGCATACTTAATCATAGACATACAAAGTGCAGCAGGTATTCCTTTGCCTATTACATCTGCAACGGCAATACTTATACATTCACCATCCTCAACAAAGCGATAAAAGTCTCCATTCATTTTCTTTGCCGGTATACTAATAGCACCAATATCTACTTCCTCTAGTTTCGGTATAGGCGTTTCTAATAGGTTTTCTTGGATGCTGGCGGCAATCTCAATTTCTGATTTAATTTCAAACTGCTTGTCCCGTAAGCTTAGATGTTCTTGATAGGCTAGTCCATAGTTCATCATAAATTCTATGAGGAAATCAAAAGAAGCTAAAATCTCATCTCCCATATCCGGAAATAATTCCTTTAAGACTTTACAATGGATACTAATAATTTCTTCAGGGGGTATTTGCTGTTTAATGGATTTCCTACTAAACATCTGTCCTTGATACAGTGCAGTTTCAGAAGATTCTTCTATGTATCTACGAAGTATTTCACGATAACTTGATTCTAAAATCGATTTAAAATCCAACTTTTAGCCAAACCTCCTATCCCGAAGCCATTTTACTACTCGAATGGTTGTTCCCTCTCCAAGTGATGATATCAAATCAAATTCATCCATTAATCGTTTCACTCCTGGCAGTCCTGCCCCTAAACCACCAGATGTTGAAAACCCATCCTCCATCGCTCTCCTAATATCCTGAATTCCTGGACCCTGATCAACAGCCAATACTTTTAAACCTCTTTTTTCAAAATTATTGACAGGCTCGAATTGAATTTCTCCCTTACCGGCATATAAATAAATGTTACGTGCCAACTCAGAAATGGCAGTGGTGATTCTTGCTTGGTCAACTGTTCCAAAACCTAGCTCTTTGGCAATATTTCTTCCTAGCTGCCTAGCTGTAACGATATCCCATTCTGATACTATTTTTACAGAGGACTCGTTTTCCATGCTTTAATCCCCCAACTCCCTTGTAATATTTCTAACCCCTTTTCTAGATCTAAAGCTGTATGGACATCTTGAAGATGAATTCCGAGTTCAACAAGCGTAATTGCTACAGCTGGTTGAATACCAGTTAAAACAACTTTTACCCCCATCAATTTGGCCATACTAATTACATCCCCAAGAACCTTAGCAATAAACGAATCAATCATATCTACAGACGTTAAATCAATGACAACACCGCTGGCGCCCGTTTCATGTATTCTTTGAAGCAATGATTCTTGAAACTCTATCGCCGTTTTATCATCCAGCTCCCACTGAATGGAAACAAACAGACAATCATATAATTTTAAAATAGGTATTCTTGTATTCATTCTATTCCTCCATTAATACAATCTTTCGATTTGTCATTTACTTCGAAAATATGGCTTTTTAATATTATACCAATAACACAAACGCTAAGAAAGGTGCTATCTCAAGGTAGCTATAGTAAAAAAGCATTTTAAGTCTACGTTTATTTTTCCAGGGACACCAAAATAAACGTCAAAAAAAAGGACTATCAATACGATAGTCTAAGAGTTTGCAGCAAATAAAGATATGGGGGAAAGTAGCTAATTATTATATACCCGCATTTTAATAAGTTAAACATAAAAAAAATTTCCCAATCCTCACTTTTACTAGGTCCAAATTGTTTTATCCCTTATCGGATTCCCTAGCCCTACTAAGGTACTATTGGACCTGTTCTATACATATTCTTATAAAAAAAACAATATGAAGGAGGGTAAAGTTAGATGAAAAAAGTTAAGGTTAGGTTACGGCCTATTGTTAGTAAGATAAATTTACCCACTGTTTTAAAAACAGCCATCCTTCCGGGTGACTCAATTGAGAACTTATTTATTGCAACTCAGGCAGGAGAAATTTTTTACATAGGAAACGGAGTCATAAGAACTTTTTTGGATATTCGCCCGCAAATTATTAAATTAGGTGGTTCAAGTGGAGGATATGATGAACGGGGTTTATTAGGTTTAGCCTTTCACCCCCAATTTTATTATAATGGTCTGTTCTATCTTCATTATTCAGCAGCAGGAACACAAGGTCCAGGTGTCCTTACTGAACATTTTCAGCCTAATCCGTGTGATCCCAAAACCTTAACCCAAAGGTGGATAAATAGAGAAACTCAATATGATCATATTGATACAGTGGAAGAATGGGTTTTACAAGCGCATGGTCAACCTCAAAAACGACGGACATTACTTAACATAAGAAGGCCATTTTTAAATCATAATGGCGTCAATAGCTTAAATTTTTCACCTGAAACTGGAAAACTTGTTTTAACTACTGGTGATGGTGGATCAGGCTATGATCCGTTTAATTTAAGTCAGGATATTATGGAAATAGCCGGTAAAATAATAGAAATTGACGTAGTAAAGAATACCTTCATCAATAATCCAGCTGTAGTCACACGATTTAATGAACTTCCCGTATCTATTCAGGAAACACTGACTGTCATTGCCAAAGGAGTCCGCAATATACCAGGCATTTCATTTCAAAGGTTTTATAATCAGTATATCAAGTATGTGGGAAATGTCGGACAGGATTTAGTAGAGTCCATTTTTTCATTTATTCATTATAAACCCATACCGGTTACTCAACTTGTTCAATCTTCTTTAATGAAAACGGAACCTGACCAAGAAGGATTTATTAACTTAGGCTGGCGAGGGTGGGAAGGTGCTTTTCCTACTTCGATTTTAACGGATTGCTCTACAACTCCGACTTTAGATGAGAAAACAATTGCTTACTACAATGAAGCAGTAAACACTTCGGTACTGCGGCTGCCGCCTCTAACTAGTTATCTTCATAAAGATTCCCGGCCCGACAAGTTTGGAGGAACGGCACTTACAGGCGTGCAAGCCTATTTGGGGAATGGAATTCCCGAATTAACGGGAAGTGTTGTGTTTTCCGACCTTGCACGGCATGAAGAATCTCGGCCCCCGGTTAGAGGGGTTTTGGCTTATACCAAGGTAAGAACAGATGGTAAACTAAATGATTTTAGTGTGATTGAATCCGAATATAATTTTGGGTCTCAATCAGCTTATTATGTTAGTTTGGGAACAAATCAGGATCAAAGCAGATTATATTTAGGGGTATATGGCTCAATGAAAGTAACTGATATTAACCAAGGTAGTGTTTTTGAAATTGTTTCATGATTTTCAAAATGATTTAAAGCAATTAATCTCTTTTCGAATTATAGTACAAACAAGAAAGCAATCAGGCTCCCTCAAATTAAAAAGAAGCAGGGGATTTGTACCCTGCCCCTGCTTCCTCAAAACTATTTTTTTGCCCCTGCCAAGGAATTTCATTTTACCACATTATTTACCAACTTGCCATTTCTCTTACCTATAGAGAACCGCAGGTATGGTACCACCATACAGTCTAATGTAATGTAACCATGTTTATTTTATACCCACTGGATAGAACCATACTCACCATGCGGATGTGTTTGTAATTTAAATCTTCTATACTCATATTCTAATTTCGATAATGGCCACTCATAAAGCCGTTGATCTTCTTTGTTAAATACATTTAAAAAAACTAATTTATTGATAAGTTTTTGTCTCTTTTTTTCATTATTATTTCTCATTAGAAACACTCCTTTAGTTTACAAAAACTTTCCCTTGAAGATAACAACGTTTAAATTTGTTTATTAGATTAATTTCATTATAAACCAATAATTCCTATCAGTAAAGTATGAATTTAACTTAAAGAAGCAAAAGATGAAAGAATGTCCTCTCTAAAGTTGTATTTTTATTCTAGAAATTTAGGAAGAATCAAGGAATTAATCGGTAAAAAATCAGAATGGCTTTTTCAGCAAATGATCGATCAAAAAAGAAAAAAGGTTTATTCGTCCCATTATGAGACAAATAAACCTCACACCAAATCATTTATGAAAAATATAATCTCAAACGAAAGGGACTCATCTATCACTACATGCAAATCATACTATGCCTGTTAACGTATAAACTAAGATGGCGAATGCTACCGCAAGTGTTTTAATGATAGTGATTGCAAAAATGTCCTTGTATGCTTCCTTATGCGTAAGCCCAGTTACAGCAAGCAGGGTGATAATTCCTCCGTTGTGCGGAAGAGTATCCATACCACCAGATGCCATCGAAATAATGCGATGCAAAACTTCGGGTGGAATATTGAATTGAGCGGCGGCAGCCAAATACTTCTCAGACATAATACCTAAAGCGATACTCATCCCTCCAGATGCAGAACCCGTAACACCCGCTAAGATGTTTGTAGTCACAGCACTATTAACTAGCGGATTGGTAAAAGTACCAGAGATTGCATGTTGAACAGCACCAAAACCTGGCAAAGCTGCAATGACTGCTCCAAAACCATATTCTGATGCGGTGTTCATGGTAGCTAGTAAAGATCCCCTGATTCCAATATTCATGTTTTCTTGGAAATTAGCTTTAACTGCTTTGAAGTTAAGTACAATTGTCGATACAATACCGATTATAAGTGCCATTTCAACTGACCAAATCCCAACTACAGAAGACATGTTAACTGACCCAAAAGCTTCTAATCCAACCTTTGAAAAATCAAAGCCATTTTCATACCATTTAGGAATGGAGATGGTAAAAAATTTATTCATGACTCCGACCAATACAAGTGGTAGAAAAGCAAGCCAATCTTTTGCACTAACTTCTTCAAACGCCTTCTCCTTATTTGTTTCAAACTCATCCAATTCAACTGCAAGACCTGCTGCTATTTCAGACTCTGCTCCCATTTTGCCAAAGTACCCTTCTCCAGCAGCTGCTGCTTTACGACGACATCTTTCAAGATACAGCATACCTAATCCAATAATGAAAATGGCACTGATAATACCTAAAAAAGGTGCTGCATAGATATCTGTTTTAAAGAAAGTGGTCGGGATAACATTTTGAATTTGTGGTGTACCAGGCAATGCATCCATAGTAACAGTAAAGGCTCCAAGAGCAATTGTCCCAGGCATAAGCCTTTTAGGTATATTTGTTTTTTGGAACAACAGTTTAGCAAATGGATAAATGGCAAACACAACAACATATACACTAACTCCACTATAGGTAAGAATAGCGCACATAATTACAATTGCTAGAATAGTACGTTTCGCTCCAACCATACGTATAACGAGCCTAGCTATTTTATCAGCTAATCCCGATATTTCAATCACTTTTCCAAAGATGGCCCCCAATAGGAATACAGGAAAATAGTTTTTTATGAAATCAACCATTTTCACCATAAAAACATTAGAAAAGAATGGCAAAACATGACTTGGCTCTGTTAAGAATACAGCGAGTAAAGCACAAATTGGTGCAAACAAAATCACGGAAAATCCTTTATATGCTAAAAATATTAATAACCCTAATGACAAAAGAATAACGATTATGTCCATAATATCCTCCATTGACGTTCAATTATTTGTCCAACCCTTTTCAACCCATTTACCTTTAATAAAAAGCATTTACAATCCTATACAAATACACTATCCCTGAATTCTTGGCGGCGGTATGTTCTATGAATTTTGTGATGAAATCAGTGATCTTGATTGGATTGTTGCACTTCACTATCTTTTTTTCTTACTTCTTGACCCAGTTTCCATCCTCTTGCGCATCAATTGGAATGTTAAAGGTTTGGATATAGATTGATAACATTTTGTAAAAACCGATGACAATCATGGCATCCGACAATTCTTCAATGGAGAAGTGTTCAAGCGTGTGTTTGAATACAACGCCCGGCGCTTTGCCTTGTTCGAGTATAAACTTACCAAAACGCAACAGGACCCGTTCACGCTCCAAGAATGCTTCACCATCATCAATGCGTTGTTCAGCGATGGCGATGAATTGATCTTCGCGCACGCCTGCTGTTTGAGCAATGGAAACATGTTGTTCCCATTCATAGTCGCTGCCTTCATGCGCAGCCACCTGCAGAACAAGAAGCTCTTTGTTGTAATCGGATAGTGTAAGCCTCTTGAAAATGGCGTCGGTTAGATCTATGACTTCCACGTAAGTACCTGGGCTATACCCCAGCATTCGGAAAAAATTCACTTTTGTAGGTAAGCTTTCGTACTTTTGCTTTACTCTCTCAGGTACTTTTGTGTAATCAGGGTACTCAATTTCAATTTTTGAACTAAGCCTTTCATTACTAGACAATTTGTGTCACCTCTTCTAATAGTTTCATCGTATAACTATGGTTCTTCTGCTTTTTATCCGTTCCACTGAACACGCTTTCATTTTTCTTGGTATTCTTAGGTGGTTCGTTAAATAATATGCAAATACCGTGCCAAACTACTTTTCTAGAGGATATCTCGGTTTTTTTGTGTGTGCTTTTATAAAGTGTCGCAAATTTGAAACTACCAACGTGAGAAAAGTATTAATCATATCTTCTTCCTCAACTAATCCCATTTTTGCGACAGCTTTCTCAATATTGCGACGTTATTAAAATTGAAAAACACATAAAAGACAGCTTTTACCTGAAAGTGTGATAGTTTACTTTTTCTTTCATTACTACATTGATTAATAATATTTAATTGATTTGATTGCATAAAAAAATCCACCATTCATTGAGAATCTGGTGGATTTGAAACACTAGTATACACTAATTCAGTCACACTAGTACTATGTAATTTTTAGAAGAATACGGTGACTTTTCATTCGTAAATCACAGTTTAACTGTTGACAAAACACATACAAAAAACAGCTTAAACCCTTGAGAGGTTTGAGTTTGATTGGCGGGACTGCGTGGGAATCGAACCCACCAGACCTGGCACGCAGGTCTCAAGCAGTTTTGAAGTTAGAGGGAAGGTATCATGTTTGATTACATTTAGTTTTATATAATACCGTAAAGTCTTGATTTAATGCACTTTTTATCAATTCATATATCATTTAATTTTATCTAATTAATTATAAAAACATCTAATCTGTGACCAAGTTGTGACCAAAAGTGTGATCAGTTTTCTTATTTTATTAATGGGATTAAACAAGTAATTGAGGAGGTTTAAACATACCTCCTCTTCTTCCATTTGTCATCCAAAGGGACAATGAGCTTATTGATCCAAGTGACACAACCCTCTCAAGGTCGTCAGGTGCATTCGATTATAACAGTTTCAATTTGAAGTTGTTGATTAAATAGGCTTCTTATAGACTCATATGATATATACAGATGTTTTTGGTGGCAATACGATTGGTTTTGTTGCCACCAAATGACACCAACCCAAACCCTTGGCATTTTCACGGCTAGATGGCTGCTAGAGCGTCGATAGTACTCTTCGATAGCGTTAATATTTACCTAATCAATTTTTTACGGATATTACCGGTGGTAAAAATTCTGATACTCTCTTTTCCGTCTGGTCATTTGTTTCGATGTAGCGATTTGCTTAGCGCACAAAAAGGCTTCGCTATTTATTACGCGAAACCTCTCATTTTTATATTTTAAACATAACTTGTTTATTTTTTATAGTTGTGGTACGTCTTGCGTTGAAAGATATAACCTTTAATTAATGCTTACTCATAACTGTTGCACCAGGCTTAATAGGTTGTTTTTGTGTTTTTACTTCTTGTGCTGCACCCGCTGCTATTCTTTCTTCTTGTGCATAACGAATAAGTGCCAAATAACGGTAAACGAAATGAGCAAATTTAGTATATGGAGCTGTAAAGAATAGAGCTGCAACACTTCCTAAATGGATTGCCAATAAAATTCCCATTGCAGCAGTATCACGAGCCAGTAACAAGATCATCCCAGTTACCGCAACAGTCAATAATACAACTGCAAAAGAAGTTCCTGACTGTTGAGCACCTTTATCATGGACTTCAGAGTCACTTTTGGCTTTAAGAGCCAATAGTCCAACAACCCCAATAATGATTCCTAGTCCACCCAGGATCCCTAGAATTACTACTGGATGGTACAGAGGATAGGGAGCTGGAATGTGTAAAACGTGTGCATAAAATGCGCCTAATGCTGTTGAAGCTAAATCTAGCATAAATCCATAAGATACAAAATGGTGAAGCTTACGGCGAGTAGTCGAAGGTTCGTCAGTTGGATACGTACAGCCTGATCCTTCTCCACCAAGATAGCGAAGGCTTAACGCATATTTTGTACCAGTAACAAAATCTTTTCCGATAACTTTCTCTGATTTTGGTGACTTAATATCTTGCCAGAATCTGCTCATTCCTATAATCCAGCCACCAACCATCCAAATTCCTAATGCCAAGAAAACAACAATCATTACAACTTCAGAAAGAGACTCATAGAATGCACCTGATCCTAGATGCGTCTTTAAAAGTCCTGAAGTTCCGTTGGTTCCTATAATTAATGCGACCATTAAAATGATTCCAAAGAAAAATGTGATCCAAAAGCCGCTGCGCTTTTCTCCGAGTCCTTTGGCAAATACTCTTGGGCTTGCATATTTTCGGTATGTTTCTTCGCGCAATTGAGCAAACAACTTTGGCGGGTTAATGCCAAACTCGTGCGGTGTCGTAAATGGACATGCATAATAGCAGTCCCGGCAATCATGGCACAAATTAGCCAAATAAGTCATGTCATTATCAGTAAAATCCCGGCGCAACTCTATCGATTGCCATACAGCACAGTATCCTTCGCAATAACGGCAGGCATTACATAATTTCATTTGACGTTTTCCATCATCTAGTAGCTCTTTTGACTGCATTTGCTGCTTCCTCCCCTGCAATTCTCCCTAAAACTGCGCCCATCGTGAGTCCAAAACCAGCCAGATACCCACGGCGCAGTACATTACCTGCTGCCATTTCTCCTGCTGCAAACATATTGTTACAGAGGCGTCTATCCTTCCACTTGATCCTTGCCTGGTCGTTTACTTCTACCGCAAGGTAGGTAAATGTAATGCCAGTCTTCAGTGGATATGCATAAAATGGAGGCTTATCGATCCGTACCGCCCAATGGCTTTTTACCGGTGTTAATCCTTCTGTTTTACAGTTGTCTAGCTCAGCTGGATTAAATGTTCCTGGGCGAACGGCCTTGTTAAAGTCATTAACGGTCTTAGCCACTACTTTAGGATTAAGACCAAGTTTTTCAGCCAATTCCTCGATTGATCCTGCAAAAATTGGCTCGAATACCGAAGGCATGAATTTTCCAAGTGCCTTACTGTCAATAATCGAGTATGCAACTTGATTGGGCTGCCGGGCAATGAGTCCACCCCAAATAGCATATCGTTTTGGCCAAAAATCTTCTCCCTCGTCGTAGAACCGCTGACCATTCTTATTTACCACAATCCCAAATGGTACACTGTCAAGACGGGTAACAATTCCTCCGTCAAACTTTGGTGCCCTGCCATCAACGGCAACGGCGTGAAACGCGTCTGGTTCTCCTACCTGGGCTGCACCTTTATTAAGAAGCATTTCAAGAACATTACCTTGATTATATGGGGTACCACGAATGATAAAATTCTCAGCAGCCTCTCCCCAGTAACGTTTGTGCCATTCTATATTTGCTTCAAAACCGCCAGATGCAAATATAATAGCTTTCGCTTTGATCGTCTCGATCCCGTTGTTCCTGCGAACTTTAGCAGCCTTGAACTCAGTGCCATTCATTTCTATATCTTCAAGCATTGAATCGTACCAGACTTCTACCCCTTTTACCTTAGCAGTTTGATAGTATGAATTTATCACAGCCTTGCCGCCGCCAAGTTGAAAAATATTCGTTCTTCCTAAATGAAGGGTTCCGGACAGTGCCGGCTGCCATTGAATCCCCTGCTTGTTAAGCCAGTCCGGGAGTTCTTCGGATTTACGCACAACTAATCTTGCAATTGATTCATTTATTTCCCCTCCTGCAACACGCCTTAAATCCTCCATAAATTCTTCCTCAGGATAAGTGCCTGTCATATACTTGTTCTCACGTGTATTCATCACCCTATAATCCCGGGTGAGTCGGCTATTTCCGCCGCGATAAAATTTAGGAGCCCGTTCAATGACCAGCACCTTTACCCCTCGATCACGAGCTGACAGTGCAGCACTTAGGGCAGCGTTCCCGCCACCGACTACTAAAACATCAGTCTCCATATTATAAAACTCCTTTCAAATTAACCTTTTAGCTAACTAAATGGTTAAGCGATTACAAGAGAAAAATAGATTACTAATTTACTTGTCAAAAAAAGAAAAGAAGGGATACTCCTTTTCTTAATATGAAAACTGATCAAGCCATCATGGCATCCATCTTACCAACAAAAATGGAGGTAGGTACATAGGCGTAGCCTTCCATTAGCCTTCTTGCAGTCCGGCCATTGCCAGCCTGTGCCACTAACCATTCTTCTCCCATTTTTTCTACGGATGCATCAGCATATAAAGTTCCCGAAGGATGCCCTACACTAATACCGGTATTGGTATTTAAAACAATTTGATTAGGGATCGTTCCATTAATTTTTGCAGCTGCTGCAAGAGCCATCGCCCCACTCACTGCATGGGCGCTATGAAGAGATCCCATCGTTATATAGCGTGAAAGAACATCAACATCTTCTTGTTTAACAAGCTGTTGATTGACTGTTTTATATACTTTTGGCTTAGAAATCATGGCAATTTTCGGCAATGCATGGGTTGAAGGAGAGACACGTTCGCCTTCTTTAATCAGGCCGATCTTAATCCCGGCTTTAACACGAATTTTCTCTAAGGTATTAAGCAATACAGTATTCCCGTTAACTTCATTGGGAAGCTCTGTTCCTGTTTGCCCGACATCTTCTGCCCGAACAAACACCAGCGTATTAACACAATCAACAATACTTACCTCATACTCCTGGCCATTCTCCAACTTTATGATATCTGTTGGGCTATTGGTAGGGAGTGTTTTTCCTGTAAAGGTTCCGCCCGCATCTAAAAAGTTAAGCATGATTCTGGACGATGAACCAGGAACACCAGCAATTGAAAATCCCCCCTCATATTGAATTTGCCCATTTTTTACAGGTATTTCTGCAACAATAACTTTTTTTGTATTTGTGTTGTATATTTTTACGGAAGTAATGGGTTCAGTTAATGGAACATATCCTTCTTCGACGGCATACAAACCTACTGCAGTGACAAAATTTCCGCAGGTTACATTATAGTCAACCACTTGGCGATCTAGGCTCACCTGGCCAAAAGTATAATCAATATGCGCATCAGGAAGAGAGGATGGACCGACAATTGCTAATTTACTAGTTGTTGAGGTTCCTCCTCCCAAACCATCAATTTGGCTGTTGTCAGGACTGCCATAAATCCTTAAGATGACCCCATCCCTTAATGTTTCGTCTGCAGGGAGGTCTGATCTTCTTAGTATGAGCCCCTTACTTGTCCCCCCTCTCATAATAACAGTTGGTATCTTGTGTAATTGACCATAATCAAACATACTTTAACCTCCATTGTCTTTCTTTTTTAAAACTATAATATAGAAAAATATTATGTTTAAGTTTCGACTAATTCATCTCAAACGACTCAAAGGATTATCTGACTTGGTTCAATTGATTTCTTCCAAGCTTCTTTTAGAGGTTCGAGGTCCAAAGAATATGGCTAATCCTGATACAATCCAAACAAGTGAAATCAAAATAAATACATTTAAATATCTAAAACCAGTGTAAACAAAACTAATAATGAATGGTCTTAAAACATTAGAAAATCTGCCAATTCCGTATGTTATCCCCTGTCCAAAAGAACGAACTTCCGTTCCATAAAGTTCTGATGTATAACTGTAAAGATTGGAAGAAAAGTTCTTTCAATAAATTTTATGAGAAAACCAAATACAACAATTAGTATAGGATTTAGTGTTGCCCCGAATAAAAATACTACAATTGCAATGACGAAGTCGCCATTCCGTTAATAAATCTGGAAATTGCCAGGGACCAGGCGTCCCACGAAAACGCATTCACTACTCAGAAAAAAGATAATAATAGAAGAGAAATAATTATAGATTTCTTTCTTTCTACTTTATCACCGAGCCATCCCCTGCAGAGGCTCCCAAAAACATCCCAAAGAAGGCAATGGAGTTGATTGTTGCTATAACACTTAATGGCAAGTGCCACTGTTTTACCAAAGCCGGAGATGCATATGAAAACGTATTTAAATCGGCGTACTCAAAAAATAGGCAATAGACAAAGCAATACGAACCTTTTTGTGAATCGAAGAAAAAGGCAACCGATCCATCAGATTTTCTATATTAAGCCTGTTGGATCAATTGATAATTAAAAGTTATCATAATATAAAGAATAAAAAAAATATTGATTGTTTATTAACTATCATAAAAACCTTTTATGATAGAGAGAAAAAGGTTATATTTGTTTCAAATAAAAGGATTCTTGAATTTTAAATAAAATTAGTGTAAATCAAATTTGGAAGACTGAAGAATTTACAAGGATATGTACATGTTTTTCGGGGGCAGTTATATAGTACTTTTTTATTTATACCACACAATTTCGCTGGATACTTGAACCAGAAAAAGGTAATCCCTCTAACAGAAGGTCCAACATAACGGTTACTGCCAGAAGGTCTGCTGACCCTCCCGGACTGATGTTTCTTCCAATGAATTCCTTGTCCATTTCAAACACCATCTCCATACCTTGAGGTGTTAACATACCTCCTAAATCCAGTACCTGTTGGGCATAACGTTGAACATATTCCAAAGTTTTTAAATCATGTCTTGCAACAATATTGGTATCCTCGTTTACCACCATTAAATGAAGGAGTACCTGCACCAGAATATCGTTGATATGAAAGGATTTTAAAGATTTTAATTTCCTTATTACAGGAAGAGAGTAATTCCGCACGGTAGCAAAGCCGCTTTCTACTTCTCCACGTATACCCCTCAGACCATATTTTAGAAAAAGTTTTTCCCCGTAAGTAAGACCTTCGGACTTGTTCAAGAAAGTTAGTTCCCTTAAACATAAACCCTTAGTCATTAGAGAAACCTTCTCACAGATTATCTCGATATCCATATTTTTGGATTCATTTTCCATCATACTGCAAGAAGCTGCCGCACAAATGACACCTAAGGAAAAAATTAGACCTTTATGAGTATTTACACCGTCCGTTGCCTCAAACATCACTTTTTCAGCATTAATCCCAAGGCCTCTTAAGGCTTGAAACAGTTCTTCAGGATTTTTCCCTGAGTACTTTACGCCTTCAACAACACAGTAAGAGAAATAGTTACTCAGTGCAGAGCTGCTGTCTATAAACGTAAAGAAATCCATATCGGTATGTGCCCCTTTGTTGAATCTGTCAACAAGCCCAGGTTTGGGGCTAGCGGAAACCTCATAAAGTAAAGCACGCAACGCTTTTTGCGAAATGGTTTGCATCCAGGATTCCTCCATGTTTGATCTTTTTCTCCTTTCAAGCTTGCTGACATATTAAAAATATGACCAAACCCCATAATCTTCCTGGGGGCTTATCGGAGTTTGGCCTTCATAGCTAACTTAAGATATAATTTTTATATAAGAATCAACCATACTATGGATCTTCTCAATGAGGTTTTCTACTGTATGTCCCCTGTTCCGAGCGCAAATATGGGCATCCTGTTCACAGAGCAGGCATTCACGTTTTGAATTACCTAAGGTTTCTCTGGAAATAGGCCTTCCATCAACCCCTATGACATCTAAATCAAACAGCCGGCCAAGTGGATGCTCATTCTCAATCTTAAGCATAAGTGCTTTTAAAGACCGTTCATCAGTTTTCACCACAAAGAACCCCTCAAATCCAGTATCTGGATTTTTGGAATCAT
This sequence comes from Neobacillus drentensis, assembly GCF_036965645.1. Classification (GTDB taxonomy): domain Bacteria; phylum Bacillota; class Bacilli; order Bacillales; family Cytobacillaceae; genus Neobacillus; species Neobacillus drentensis_D. Next base: position 42,781 of record NZ_JBALPZ010000082.1, on the reverse strand, counting down.
AATACTCCAATCCACAATCGGTCTCCTTGAGTTTTTTAACCAGTGCATTGCAGCCCTCACGAAAAATGATGGAACTGTCTTGCGTTTTCTTACTCTCACCTGGCATATTCACTGTGAATGATACCAATGGCATTCTGTATTTCTCGATTAATTCCTTCTGATGTGCTGCCCTAAACTCACGAGCCTCTAATAATTGCTCAAGCGTTATTAGTTGGGTTGCAGTCATCTTCAAGAATCCTTCTTTACCTGGTGAATCACATCAATCACTGATCCATCCCGATACTTAACCACACCGACAATCTTATCTTCTACCTTGATTGGTTCCGGAATTCCGACTATTTGGCTAGCTTTTGCCATGAGTGCTTCAATGGACATAACCGGCAGATTTGCTTTTTTTAGGTTATGATACAAATCCTGCCTACGAGGATTCACAGCAATACCTTGGTCTGTAACCAATACATCAATTGAGCAGCCCGGGGTGACTATCGTATGCACCCTGTCGAGAATAGTTGGCATCCTGCCCCTAATGAGTGGAGCGACAATAATTGCGCAGGCTGCACCTGCAGCTGAATCACAGTGTCCGCCTGAGGCGCCGCGAATGACTCCGTCAGAACCGGTAATGACGTTCACATTAAAATCAAGATCGATTTCTAATGCGCTTAATACTGTTACATCTAATTGATTAACTGCACTTCCAGGATTATCCGGACTTGCATAATACTCAGCATCAATCTGTTGGTGAAACCGATTATTTTTAAGTGATTCATCTGCTTTAAGATCAAAGCCTTGTACATCTAGTAATCTTTTAATAAGGCCTTCCTCATGGAGAGCAACCATCTGACCTGTAATACCGCCCAACGCGAAGCTCGCCTTGATATTTCTCTCAATCATCTTTTCTCTTAAAAACCTAGTTGCCGCCAGGGAAGCTCCTCCTGACCCTGTTTGCAGCGAAAAACCGTCTATGAAATAGCCTGAAGCCTCAATAACTTCGGCAACATTCTGAGCGATTAGCAAATCTTTCGGATTCTTGGTAAACCGGGTTGCTCCCGACATAATTCCTTTTGGATCACCGATTGCATCCACAACCACGATATAATCTACCTGAGACTCAGGAATAGCGAAAGGTGTATTAGGATATTCCACCAAATGATCCGTGATTAAAACTACTTTTTTGGCATGTTGGGCATCAACCTTGGCATATCCCAATGAACCGCATTCTGACGCCGCTGAATGATCCCTGGCATATCCATTGGCATTGCCGGCAGGGTCACAGGATGGCACACCTAAAAAGGCAACATCAATTGGCAGTTCTCCTGAGGCGATTGCCCTGGCTCTGCCGCCATGAGAATTGATCACAATTGGTATGTCCATCAAGCCGTTCGAAATAGCATCAGCTAATTCACCTCGCAGTCCGCTTGTCTCAATCCTCCGAATTACTCCGCTTTTGATATGATTAATCAATGGTGCATGGATGTCCGAAAGAGAGCTTGGTGCTAAAACAAGGTCCTTAATTCCCATACGTGAAATGGCATTGAGAACCATATTAATGATATAATCACCATTTCGGAAATGATGATGGAAGGAAATCGTCATTCCATCTTTTAAGCCTGTTTTACGAATCGCTTTTTCAATAGAATCAAGGATTTTATTTCGATCAGAATTCTTAAAGCGGTCTTTAGAACGCTGTGTATTTTTCATCAATTCATTTGAATCAAACAGTGGTAATGCTCCGAGTCCAAAAATCTCTTCCGGTATAATTCGTCCAACTCTATTAAACATTATTGCCACACCTCCTTAATACTTTCTGTATATACAGCATCAGCCAGTTCAAGGAGACGGTATGCTCTTTCGATGATCGGCTTGTCAACCATTTTACCGTCCATGCTTATAACACCCGACCCTCTTTTCTCCGCTTCTTTCGCTGCTTCGATAACCCGAATGGATTTCTGAATTTCATCTTCCGTTGGCGTAAAGATATGATGCAAAATATTAATTTGGCGTGGATTAATAAGGGATTTTCCATCAAACCCTAGTTGTTTGATAAGTTTAGCTTCGCGGATAAATCCTTCTTCATCATTCACATCAGAAAAAACAGTATCCAAAGCATCAATCCCGGCTGCCCGTGCCGCAAAGAGGATTTGGCTCCTAGCAGCGAGTAATTCAATCCCATCTGTGGACCTTGTGGTTTTTAGGTCAGTTACAAAATCCTCAGCCCCAAGCGCAATACCAATTAGCCGCGAACTCGCCGTTGCAATTTTATAAGCATTAATGACCCCCAAAGCACTTTCAACAGCCGCCATGAGTTTGATGGTTCCCAGTTCGATACCATTTTCCTTTTCAATCTGTGTTATTAATTGATCAGCTTCCACTACATCTTCTGGTGTCTCTGTTTTAGGCAACCGGATTGCATCTGGCTTTGCTCTGACCATAGCTTCAAAATCACCTCTGCCATAAGGTGTATTTAAACCATTTACACGGACAACAACTTCCGTTCGTCCATAATCACAAATTCTTAGCGCTTCATAGACTAAAAGTCTCGCCGCGTCTTTTTCATAAAGGCAAACTGAATCTTCCAAGTCAAACATGATGGCGTCCGATCCATAGATATGAGCGTCCCTAATCATGCCTGGATTGTTTCCTGGTACATACAACATACTTCTTCTCAGCCGACCCACTTATTTCCCCCCCCAGGGAAAACAATTATGATGGGCAGCCCTGTTTACTGCCGTCCTTACTCTAGCCCGGATGGTGCAATCTAAAGCCCCTTTATCATTCGCCATGACTAATGCATTCTCCACCCCTAACTCTAATAATGTCTCTAAAATCACCTTTTTGATTTGTTTGCCAAACTGATTTGCGACAGTACTTTTGAGTTCAAGTTCAATTCCTTTACCGTCATTCTTTTCAATTTGAATGGTGATATCGCTTGACTCAAGCGTCCCTGCAATTCCTACATCCAAAATTTCTATTCTTTCTGGCAACATCAACATTTTTCATCACCCTCTCAATAATGTCTTTGTATGCTTCGCCTGAATACGCTGGATAATTCTCTTAGCCTCAGATGAGAGGAGAAATCGATAGGTTGTTTCAGGAACCAGCTTCATCACTTCTTGTAGCTTACCTGCATGAATTAGATCCCTTACTCTGGAAGCACTAATCGGTTGCGTTTCAGACAACACCCTTGGAATTACCTGTACCTCTATTTCACGGGCAGAAAGAATTTCCTGCATGACCGAGTTATACGTTGATGTAACTTTGCAGCAGGGTTCCTCACCAACAAATCTTTTTTTAATTCCAAGTGCCGGAGCAATATAGTTAGCAAATATGTCTATGTCCAGCCTCGCATGGGTCTCGACCACATCGTGGAACTCTTTGATAAAGTAGGATGGGAAAGTTGCATCCGATATGATATAATCCTTTCCAGAATGAACAACAACATTATCCAAGTGTTTAACTCCTTCTTTTACAAGCCTGTATCTGACTGCAGAAGGAAAACTTGACTTGTCCTCCTGGAGAACAAAAATATGGAGCGTTTCGCATTTCGACGCTGCATACTCGATTAGGTACTGATGCCCTAAAGTAAACGGATTGCAATTTACTATGACAGCCCCTGCACGATTCTTGCCCCCTTTATCAGGGATAACTTGTTCTTTCTCTTGGATGATTTGTTTTAGGTAGTTTTTAATCCCTGCCGAGCGGTTTTCCATTAGAACGACCTTTGAAGGAATTTCGGCGACTGGATAAAACCCCAAGTCAGAGAATATGCTCTTGTTTTTCGGCTTTGTGTAGATAAAAAGATGCGTGTTTCCTCTTGAATAGGCCTCATGGACAAGATGGGTGACAAGTTTTGCTGACAGCCCCATGTTCTGATATTCCTCATCCACAGCAATGCATTTTAGAATTCTACCGCCAAGGGAACCTGTAGCCACGATCTTTTGACCATCAAATATAGCAATTGTATATTCAACATCCGCATCCAGAGATAAATTCTGCTTATTGAGAAATTCCTTCAGCTGACCCATTTCTGCGTTTGATTTAAGGGTTAGAATCTTTTCAGTCAATTTCACATAACACATTGCATGTTCACCTTTTTTTGTTAGATTGCAACTAACTTCGCAATTCCAGTCGACTCGGCTACCATTTTCACAGCATTAGCGACAACCTGGCTCACTCTCATATCAAAAGCATCCGGTATAATATAGTTTTCGTTAAGTTCTTTTTCGGTAACAAGATCAGCAATTGCTCTGGCCGCCCCTAACTTCATTTCATCCGTAATATCTTGGGCTCTCACTTTCAACGCTCCTTTAAAGATTCCCGGAAAAACCAATAAATTATTGATTTGATTAGGGAAATCCGAACGACCGGTTGCAATGATTCTTGCGCCGCCAGCTTTCGCATCATCTGGCATTATCTCTGGAGTTGGGTTTGCCAGCGCAAAAATAATATTATTTTGATTCATCGTATGTACCATTTCTTTAGTTAAAACATTTTCTACCGAGACACCGATAAACACATCTTTATTTTGGATAATGTCTTGAAGGTTGCCTGTTTCAAATTCCTGATTAGTCAATTTTGCTATTTCCTTTTGGGCATTATTAATCGTTGGATCTCCTGCAACAATAGCTCCGTTGATATCACATAATACGATATGCTCTGCCCCTGCAGCCAAAAGGATTCGGGCAATGGCAATGCCTGCGGCGCCTGCACCGTTTATCACAATCTTAAGTTCTTCTAAAGTCTTATTAAGAAATTTAACGGCATTATATAATCCTGCTAATACAGCAACTGCTGTACCATGTTGGTCATCATGGTAAACGGGGATATCCAATGTTTCTTTTAATTGTTTTTCAATATAAAAACATTCTGGTGCTTTAATATCCTCGAGATGGATTCCGCCGAACCCTGACGAAATTATTTGGATGGTTTTCACAATTTCATCAGGATCATTACTGTCTATACAAATTGGAAAAGCATTCACATTACCAAATTCCTTGAGTAGCAAGGCTTTCCCTTCCAATACGGGTAAGCCTGCAAGCGGACTGATACTTCCCAGGCCTAAAACAGCCGTACCATTAGTGATCATAGCAACGGTTGTTCCTTTGATGGTATAATCATAGGCACTATTCCTATCTTTATTAATCTCTTTGCAAACTTCTGCTACTCCTGGAGTATAAATGAGAGATAAGTCTTCCTTACTTTTTAACTCTATTTTTGATTTAATCTCTAATTTTCCGTTATATTCCCTATGCAATTGCAATGACTTTTCTTTAAGGTTCAATATACTTACCTCCATCTAAAGTTTTGTAAATTAATTTTGATTATCTTTTGACATCCCGGCATCAAGAACAGCCTTTCCGCTGCCGGCTACAAAATGAT
>NZ_JBALPZ010000082.1:36981-37359 GCF_036965645.1 Neobacillus drentensis | reverse complement strand
AAGTTCATTAAAAAAATTTATGGTAAATACTTTTTAATCTTTACAAAAGACAAAAAAACTTTAGGGATTCCCCCTAAAGCTTTCTACGCAACTATTAGTTTGAAGGCGCCATATATTTTCCAAAAAATATTAAACTACTACTAAAGCAGGAGATTGTTCACTTAAATAAATAATCTCTGAAAGAATTTTACAACCCTGAACATCCTGTAATGCTTCTCTTGCTTCCTTCTCGCTATCAAACTCATACATTGTAATGCCTTTTTCGTTTGAATAAACAGTGATAATCCACATTAAAATCCCCTCCATGAAATCGGCCCTTTTATGATAAAAATCTTTAATATAAGCATATTATAATTTTTGTAATAAAAAAAATATCAA
>NZ_JBALPZ010000082.1:2007-36921 GCF_036965645.1 Neobacillus drentensis | reverse complement strand
ATAATAAGGAATCTATCAAATTCGGACGGCTAGAAAAAAAAGAGAAAAGAAGCTAAAAACTAATTAGCTCCTTTTCGTGGAATTGCGTATTAGTAAAATATTAATATTAGAGATTGGATGATGCTGAGTAGGTATTTAACGACTGGGTTCCATTGATTTCTTCCAGACTTCGCTTAGATGTACGTGGCCCAAAGAATATTGCTACTGCTGTGGCAGCCCACACAATTGAAATCAGAAGAAATACATTTAAATATCCGTACCCAGTGTAAATAAAACTAATAATGAATGGTCCGATTATATTAGATGCTCTTCCGATGCCGTAAGTTAAACCTTGTCCGAAGGAACGTACTTCGGTTCCATAAAGTTCTGATGTATACGTATAAAGATTTGATGAGAAGGTTCTTTCGATATAGTTAATAAGGAAGCCAAATACAACAATCATTACAGGATTTAGGGTGGCTCCGAATAAAAATACTGCAATTGCAATGAAGAAACAAGAGACAATAATATTTGTTTTTCTCTCGAAGCGGTCTGAGATCATTGCACCAGTTAATGATCCTAATGGAGCACCTAAAGTAATTAAAGTACTGTAAAGTAAAGAGTGGGAAATTCCAATCCCTTGTTTTACTAATAATGTTGGAACCCAGGACCCAAAGCCATAAAAGGCTATAGTTTGAAGGATCCAAACGCAAATAAGTATAATCGTACGTTTAAGGTAAATCCCTTTGAAAATATCTGACATTCTCCCTGTAGTAACTGGAGCAATCATTACTTCAGGCTCCGGTTTAGCAAGGGGCCCTTTTTCACCTGCCACAATTTTTTCTATTTGTTCCAAGGTTTCTTTTGCTTTGCTTACTTGTCCTTTCATTTCATACCAACGGGGTAATTCAAACAATTTAACTATTCCGAATAACGCAAAGATCCCCAGTGCCCCCCATACAAACACGAGCCGCCATCCATAATCCGCCATAGGTATTAACCAAGTGGAAACATAACCAGTAATCGGAATACCCGTGATTCCAATCGCAACAGCCAGGCCTTGATATTTACCGCGAACAGCTTTTGGAAAGAATTCGATAATATACGTATTCGCATTAACTAATAAAGACGAAGATGCCATCCCTGTTACAAATCGGAAGATTGCAAGCGACCAAATATCCCAAGAAAGCGCATTCAAAGCAGAGAATAAAGATAACAGTACAAGCGAAATAATGAGCGATTTCTTTCTTCCCGCCTTATCTCCAAGCCATCCCCCTGCAGTAGCTCCTATAAACATTCCGAAAAAGGCACTGGAGTTAATAATTGCGATAGTATTTAAAGGTAAATGCCATTGTTTTACTAATGCGGGTGCAGCGTATGAAAACGTATTCAAGTCTGCGAATTCAAAAAAGTAGGCAACAGCTAAAGCAATAATTATTTTCTTGTGAACAGACGAAATAGGTAACCTATCCATTCGATTTGCTATGTTAAGTCCCGATTTATACATGACAATTCCTCCCCTTTTGTCTCATGTTTTTTTCATTCCTCCCCTTTCTGTCTTTGTCATTGACTTGTCTATCAAAGTTGTTAAATAAAAATTATCATAATTCAAAAAATAAAAAAAATATCGATTATTTATTAACATCCATAAAATCTCTTTATGATAAAGAAATTGGATAAATTTAAAAATTATTTTATCTTGGCCCTTTCTTTGAAAACCAAACTTAATCCAAATGAGGAAAAGGACCGTATAACTTATATTATTGATCATATACTAACGAATCCTTTTTATGTGGGGCAAAGCTGGTTTAATCTAATTGGGGAAAAAGGAAAAGTGGCCCGTAAACTCTTCAGCTGCTCCTTTAAGGAGTATGCTATGGAGGAACAAAACCATTCAGAAAAATATGAAAACATTAGTGAATTAATCCCGAAAAATGGAGAGATCAAGCTGATTAAAAGCGATCTGAAAAGAGATATTCTATAATTAAAAACACTTGGGGCAGCCCAAGTGTTTTTTAACCCTCCAAATGGCGTTGTTTACTGGAAAAGGGTCATTGGGTATGATTAGTCGATTTGTAATTGTGTTTTAATTTTTCCAATCATTTCGGTATATTCGTCATCGGCCAAATAGGTTTTACCGAGGTTCATTTCGAAAGTAGAACCCCAATTTTCTTTTCCTTCGTATTTAGGTACAATATGCATATGTAGGTGGTGTAACGTATCTCCGTATGCGCCATAATTGATTTTATTCGGTTCGAAAATCTTATCCAATGCCTCGGCAACACGGTTTACATCGTGAATAAAGGCTGCAGATTCCTGTTCATTAAGATGAAACAGCTCCTTCACATGACCATTATAAACCACGTTACATCTGCCCCGATAAGTTTGCTCTTTAAAAAGAAAAACAGTGGATACATTTAGTTTACCAATTTCAATCATCAGGTTATCCCGTCTTTCATCTTCCATACAGTACATGCAATCTTGATTCTTTTCCATCCTATTCCGTCCCTTCTGGTCGAATAAATTGAAGTATTAACTTACTTAGTATACACCTTAATGTTCAAGTATTGGTAAATTAGGTCCCATTACCTAAAACAATGTTTATTAGTCTTCAGCTGTAGTTGGAAATACTAATCACATCTTTAAATCGAAACAAGGAGAGTAATATGAAAGATAAAATTCCTTCGTTATCGTCCAACTCCATTTATTTAGGTGTTTTGTTAGCTATCGTTGGTGGCTTTTTAGATGCTTATACGTTTATTAGCAGAGATGGAGTGTTTGCAAATGCCCAAACAGGAAATATGGTCTTACTTGCTGTAAAAGCAGCCAACAAGGATTGGAGAGGATCTCTTCTTTATATTCCGCCTATTTTGGCATTCATATCGGGTGTTTTGGTTTCAGAAATTGGAAAGATCCCACACATAAGAGAAGTATTGCATAGCTATCGAAGGTCCATTCTTATCTTAGAATGTCTAGTATTAATGACTGTAGGTCTGCTGCCTAGAAGTGTTCCCAACATCGTGGTAACAGTATGTATTGCATTTGTTTCTTCTTTGCAAATTTCTACGTTCAATAAACTGGACAAGTGGGCATACAATTCAACGATGACAACAGGTAATCTTAGAACGGCGACACAAGCCGCTTACTTGGCAATTAAAGAACGTGATCGTGAAGCAAAAAAACAATTCAAAGAATTTTTTATGATTATTCTTTCATTTTTATTTGGTGCGTTGACAGGGACCTTTTCGACCACTTATTTGGGGAATCCATCTATCTACATAGCTGCGGGGATTTTAGTTATCGCTCTTATTTTGTATCATCGGGATAGAGGCTATTTGAGTGAAACCATTAAGTTGAAATTAAAATAATTGAAAGGTTGAAACGCAAGAATTCATTGGGAGATATCCAATACCACCAACCCACGAAGTTGTACAATTAACTGCAGTTAAATAATAAACTATTTAATAAATGACAGGATCCATCTATCATTCGAGGATCCTGTCATCTTTTATATTATACCTAAGAAGATTAAGATTGCGTATTGTAATAGAGCGAAAAATACTAAAAAGGAAAAATTATAAATTGTAAATTTGGTTAAATACGGTTTACCTTCACTTGGATTGGATTGAATAAACAATTTATATGAAATGACACTAGCCAGTGAAGCAATGATGGTTCCAAGTCCCCCGACATTTACTCCCAATAACAAAGGTTTCCAATCGGGTGTGAAATGTGCCAGAAGGATGGAGGCTGGTACATTACTAATCATCTGGCTGAAAAAAATCGAACTAAAGTAAACAGAAGAAGGGTTTTTTAAGCTTGTACTTGCAAAGGTCTGTACGGCCTCAGCATGAGAAATATTCCCGATAAAAATAAAAAAACAGATAAAGGTTAAAAGCAATAAATAATCAATCTTTACTAATATCCTCTTATTTAATACAATCGAAATCATGATTGTGATCATGAGGGCCATTTGATCATGCAAGATTCCAAAAATAGAAGCAATAATGAGGAGCAAGACAATTCCCCAAACGACAGCTTTTTTTCCATCCACAATCATAACCGGAGTAAGATCCACCTTTAGTTCAAAGGTCTTAAGTCTTCGAATGAGAATATACAGAGAACTGATCCCAAGAATAGCCATAAAGATGACGGTTGTAAAAAAGGGCACCGGTTTAATTCCAAAATAAGAATAGATAAACAAATTTTGCGGGTTTCCCATAGGCGTTAAACTGCTGCCAATATTGGCAGCAATGGTTTGAAGAATAACTGTCTCCATCATGGGAATAGTCGTTTTTTTGCTGATCACTAAACTTAAAGGAACAAATGTCAGTAAGGCTACATCGTTGGTAACAATCATGGAGCTAAAAAAACATAACAAAATAAGAATGGCAGAAACGGATTTACTATTTTTACATTTATTTAACAGACTTATAGCCAATTTGTCGAGTACCTTAAGTTCTTCAAAAGCCTTGATAGCAACCATAAGATTAAATAAACAAATCAGCACATGAAAATTAATATACTCCAGTTTTGGTGCCTGAATGAAACAGCTAAGGGTTGCCAGAACGAGGGAAATAGTAAAGACCAGGTCTTTTTTTAGAAAACCCAACCTTATCTTAACTTTATTTTTTTGTTGAATTAAGACAGTTTCTTTCACATCAACATCACCTACATGTCATCTTTCATCATCTATTCTTTCTCAACTATAAGATTCTATCATGTTCGTAAATGGTTGGGTAGAAAAAACTTAATTAGTGGAATAAGGCCAGACTTTAAATATCTGAATGCGGTTTAGATTTACTGATTGGTTTTCTCTTGAAGTGAAAATGAAAGAGTGTTTAAGTACCTTACTAATAAGAACGTTAGTTCTGTTATAATGGTAAAGAGGTGATTAGATGTCTTATCATATTATGCTGACAAGGAAAATTTCAGACATCAAAGGTCATTCACTGACCCAAGTACAAGTAATGGATGCAGCCACTCCTCAGATCATTTACTTTACACTGGATGAACTAGAAAAAGATGACTTGCCGGAAGACCTAAAGGAATACATAAGAGGAATTCTATCTGATATTGAGGAGGGAAGATGGCATTATAATGGAAAAAAAAATAAAAGAAAAACCTAGTTCGTTCTTTTTTGAAGAAGATTCAGCTGTTGCCATCGATGAGCTTCTTTTTAATTGTTTAACATAAGGACATAAAATCTTCATAACTGCTGCATACTATTTTTATCAAATTATTTTAATGAATTGAGGTTTTTGAACATGGATGAAATGAGAACCACTAATCAAGTAGAAGAAGTAAATAAACACCTTAAAGAGATTCCAAAGGAAGTCGAAGAAAGAAGAATTGAAAATCAGCCTCAAACTGGTAAAAATGAGAAAGCCATCGAGCCGTTTTAAACAAATCAGACCTGTAGGAAAGCCTCAGGTCTGATTTTGCATGGAGAACGATAAAAGCAGGGTATGGAAATTTCCCATACCCTGCTTTTATTTTATGGATTTGTCTTGAAAACTGGATCTATTAGACGATATTTCTTTTAAGTGATCCTTGCTGCATGAAGTGATAGTGTGCCCAAAAAAATGCTTAGCAAATGCCTAAACCGTTCTCTTTTGAGGTACCCGGTGCTCTTTATATTGAAGAATGATGTTTATATACATACCAAGACTCAAAATATGACTCTGATACAAAGTCTTTTCAAACGGATTTCGGTCTGCGGCAGCTTTGAGTTGAATAGCTTTTTCATTAGCCCATCTGTATGAACGGCTTTTACATAATTGAGCGATTTTGTCAGCTATGGTTTCAACACTTGCGTCTAATATATCTTCAGAAGAGGGAAACTCTGAAAGAGTTAACAGTGATACTACTGAATATAAGTCGCCAAAAACCCCTCTATATTCAGGAAAGAACTGGTCAAGAATGGCTTGAAATTGTAGCTTTGTTTGGATTAATACCCCAGTTATATTCTCGTGCTGTCTGGTAAGATTTCGAAGGTTTAAAAGTTGAACTCCACGCTTTTTATATGGCTCAAGATCCTCTTTATAAAATAGCTCACAGAGATGGTAAGCATCGACCGCATCTGTCTTTACTTTACGAAGACTTGAACTTTTTGCTTTATAAGAAATCAGTGGATTAATGATGATCAATAAATATCCACGGTCCTCCAAGTATTGAACAACAGAGGAATGATAATGTCCTTTTGCTTCTAGAACGATAGGTGGTTTCTTACCAGTTTCTCTCTTTACGACCTCCAGAAACTCTACAAGTAAATCAAGACCTTCAATAGTATGGGAAACTTTAAAACTCTTACGATATGGTTTGCCTTTATCTAAAAATGCCTGAACTTGACTTTCCCCTTTTGAAATATCCAGACCAATGACTGGATTCATTTCTAATTCCTCTTCCTAAACTAGTTATTTGGCAGTACCCCTAATTCCTTCATGCAGTGTCACAGCTTCGCTTGTTATGCGAGATCTAAGTCCCAACCAGCCTCAATCATGTTTCTACAAGTAGGGGGCGAACCGTTTAGCTGACGGGGTCGAAGCCCCACTGGCAGTTACGTTCTACCCTGGCTACTGATATAATAAAACCAAATAAAAAATGGTCCGAATACGAACTGGCCAGGTTAGTTCAACAAGCAGGCATCGGCTTTTTCATGTTTGTACGGAAAAAAGCAAAAAAATAATAAGGTATAAGCCTTATTATAATAATTCTGTTACCTCAAATGAAATTACTCCAGATGTTACCCCATTATCGTCGATAATTATATGATTATAAAGTTTGCTGACCAATCTTTTCATTTGTTCAGGGGAATTAGCGATTACAACAACGTGTTTTACTTCTCCATTTCCCTTAATTGTTACATGATACCTCTGTCTTTTTCTCGCTTGAATTGATGTCACCAATTAAAATGTCACCTCGCCTTGACGAAATTACTAGTTGTTATAAACCCGGTTAGCGGGACTTTGAAACAAAAAGTATTAGTTTATAATATTGACACCAATTTGTGATAAAATTTGCCCTTTTCTATCCATTTCTAACTGCTAAATACCCAACAAGGAACATAAAAACTATCCCAACTAAAATACACTTAAGCTAACGGGCAGAAATGGTTAGGAAGTAATAATAAATTGTTTTAGCTTACTGAATAAAGCAGTAGGCTTTTTTATTTACATATTGTTAGAAAAATTAGGGAATATTGTATAAGAAAGGATTGTTAGGTTAGATGGAGGTTTATTTATGGAGGAAGGCAATCATGTACAGCTTACATCAGCAGAGATAACAGCTCTTTGGACATCCTATATTAATGATACTGCCATTGCTTGTCAGTTTAAATACTTTTTAACCATAGTTGAGGATGAAGAGATTAAAGCATTAGTCAGACATGCTTTTGAAATTGCTCAAGGAAATCTTAAAACACTAACTGAGATTTTCAACAAAGAAAAGTACCCAATACCTTATGGATTTAAACTTATTGAGGATGTAAATGTAAATGCTCCCAGGTTATATTCAGACACATATTTTTTGAATTACCTCCATCAAGCATCACAAATTGCTCTGCAAGGATACAGTATCCATCTGTCAGTATCAGTTAGGGCAGATGTTTACAGTCATTTTAGTGAGTGTCTTTCACAATTAATAAATTTTCTTAGGGATGTAAAAGAGCTTTTATTATCTAAGGGTCTTTATATCAGGTCTCCTTATTTACCTATACCAGATGATATTGATTTTGTTAAAAAACAAAGTTTCCTTAAGGGCTTTTTTGGGGAAAAGAGACCATTAGTAGGTACAGAAATATCAAACCTCTATGTTAATTTTCAAAGAAATGCTTTTGGAGTTGCAACCTTAATAGGATTTAGTCAAGTTGCACAGTCAAAAGAGGTAGCTAAGTTTTTATTTAGAGGTGTAGAAATTGCAAGAAAGCATTGTGATGTTTTTGGATCTATCCTTAGAGAGGATTACCTTCCAGTACCTATGTCATGGGATTCAAATGTAACTGAGTCTACAGCTTATACTTTTTCAGATAAACTTATGATGTACTATACTACATCCCTTATTGCCCTAAGTATTGGATTTTATGGTACAAGTATGGCGATGAGTCCTAGAAGGGATTTAAGTCTGCATTATGTAGGGCTTACTGCTGAAATAGCTTTATATGCTGATGATGGGGCTAATATAATGATTAAAAATGGATGGCTAGAACAGCCTCCTATGGCTCCTGATAGGGATGAATTGATAAAAAAATAGAATCAATTATAATCCATATTCAAGTCCTTCTGCATAAAAACAGAAAGGGCTTATTTTATTACATTAGGACTTAAGCAACTTCCTTCCAGATATTTTGTGAAGAATTTCACTTAAACTAATGGGTGCTTATGTAAAAGACGGGATGCTGAGGCGACCCCGTTTCCTATTATGCAAACTGGGCAGGATTGTTGAATAATTCATTATAGTTCTTAAAAAACTAAACTGAGGTGATTCATACGAAAAAGTTCGCAGTTATACTTATAATTGGAATGCTTTTAGTGGTTACTAAAACAAGAGTTAATGCGAAAATAATAAACGAAGCTGATACAGAATTGTGTGAAACTCTAAAAATGGCACTTATAAAGAGCAATAGAAACTCAGTAGATAGAGCGATTACTCAAATTTATAAAGACGACAAAAAAGCACAAGCACTTGGTCTTTCTTGGGCGGGATTTGAAACTGAACTCCTCAAAATAAAGCAGATATATGGGATTGGTGGATTATATGAGATAACATTGAAGGTGTACCCTTACTATGCTGCTCATAATGGTTATGGGGAAGATGAAGTTGTGATAAATACAAATGGTGAACTAATCAGTTATAAACACTTGAAAACATATCCTTGAACTTCAACAAACGGGTGCTTTAGTTTAAAAACAGCGACAAGTGAAATTAAACTTGTCGCTGTTTTTATTGCATATGAATAATATCTTTACAGCTCCTTACCAAAACTACATTAGCATTTAAAATCGCATACTATTTAGCAAGTACCATAATTTAAATGATGATTAGTGTTAACAATATGGTTTTTATATGCGCTATTTATATCCAAAAAGGTGAAGAAACCTTGTTATATCAATAAAAAAAACAGTGCGATTTCTTATGAGAAATGCACTGCTTTTATAGGTGATTTTTTAGGTGCGGGTACTCCAAAAGAGAACGGCTTAGCATATGCCAAGCATTTTTTTATTTTATTTGGCTTTGGGGAATACTCTACGAATGGTTTCAGTAAATTCATTAAAGAAACCTGAGACGGGTCTACCGTCACGTATATCAGACGCATATGTGTTCATTCGATCATAAAAATCAGGGTTTTCCGATACATAGACGTGATTAATATCACGATCAGTCGATTTAACTTTTTGTGAAATCTTATGCTCAATATGATTAGTACCCTTATTCCGGGATGTAGGTGAAAGCTTTACAGCTACATACGCATTATTTTCTGTCACAATAACATTTGCAGTGTCCACCTCTGACAAGTCTGCTACTTTTTTAGCTGCATCATCGGCAACTCTCATTTTAGAACGATTATCATCAGCAATATTGTTCCTGTTGTCTGTGATGTTGTTCTTTGTCACATTTTGACCACGATTTACAATATCATTTTTGTTTACGTTATTTTTGGAACATCCAGTTAAGTCAAGGCTAAAAATAAGGATTGCAATTAAGATTAAGCTTTTTTTCATAATCTAGTTCCTCCATTAGTTGTGTTAGAAATCAATAGGTCTCCATTTGTTTAAAACAAGGGTCTGCAGTTGTTTCATTATGTTTTTACTTTGGATTGGTGGATAAAAGACCTTTGATTTTATAATCTTTTTTATCATTTCCCAATACCCGTAAATTATTTTTATTGACTATAAGATATTGCTTTCCATTATTTTAACGTTAGCGATTGATGAATTTACACAAAAATGGAAAATAAATCTTGACAGTTATTGGTAAATAAAATATTATCATTATTGATAATGATAATATTTAGAGAGAAAGCTTTAATAAGGGGGAGAATAGAATGGTTAGTACGGCAAAGATGATTTCGATGTTTGTTCCAATTGTGTTTGCGTTCATCTTATTTATAGGATTGATTTGGTATTATCGTAAGAAAATGGGAGTCGCAGTCAAGCCGTTAATTGTAGGTGCCATAGGATTCGTGGTGTTTACACAGGTTTTAGAAAAAGCGCTCCATCTTGCCGTCATTACGGCTTTTCCACATTATGCGGACCACCCTTGGGCTTTTGGGCTATACGGTGGTTTGGCAGCGGGCTTATTTGAAGAGTTTGGCCGCTTCCTTTTATTCACTTGGCTTTTAAAAAAATTCCGTGATTATAAAAGCGGAATTTCTTTTGGAATCGGCTGGGGCGGCATCGAGGCAATTTTGTTGGTGTTAATGACGATCGTGCCAAACATTATGTTTGCGTTTATGATGAATGCAGGTACATTAGAAAAAACGCTGGGAGGACAAATTCCCGCCGAGCAGATTGCAGCGATTAAAGATACCGTGTTAAACAATGGTGTATCCTATTATTTCTTAGGCTGTGTCGAACGGTTCTTCGCAGTGTTCATGCAGATCGCCTTTAGTTTATGGGTATTGATTGCGGTAGTAAAAAAGAAATTTGTTTACGTGGTTTATGTCATTCTCATTCATGCAGCGATTGATCTCCCGCTTGTATTCGTGCAGACCGGCCATTTCACAAATTTATGGGTTGTGGAATTATATATCGCGATTGTGGGGTTGATGTCATTTTGGTTGATTAAGAAGGCCAGGGGATCCTTTCAATAACAATAAATGGACCTTTACGCAGAAGTAAGGGTCCTATTTAACGCTTATCAGAAGATTTACTTATGGAGGAGCGCATTAAATCTCCTTCATAAGTAAATCTTTTTTGTAAAAGCTGTTGTCACAGAGTTTATTGCTTTCTTTATCACCATAACTTGAAACACTAACCTCTATAAACACTATCACATGTTCCAGCTTTTGGTTCATAATAACAATGATTTTTAAATTGACCAGATTGTGGTTGATCGTACCATGTTGGAGGGCATGGAGCATGCGGATTAAAATACCAAAGGGCATATTTTCCTGGATGCTGCCGCCAATAATCCAGATTCTGTTTGGCTAATCTTCTTTCAGAAGTTCTTGCTCTTTGATAAAATACATTTCCTTTTTGAACAGCTTCAAAGGAAAAATTTCCACCTTGGACTTGAAAAATAACTTGGTTAACGCTTCTTAAATCTTTAAAGTCTAGACAATTTGCTACAAGACGATTAACAATGACATTTCCAACATATAGCATTCCAAGTTTTCCTTCACCTTCGGCTTCTGCTCTCATCATCCTTGCCATTAAGGAAACGTCATTATTTCGGTAATTTACTCTTGGCATTTTTCTCACCTCTCAAACATAGTATGAAAAAAAGCCTACATTGATGTAGACTTTTTCAAATTAAATCACCTTTCACCTATGTCCAAAAGACTTGATGCCTGTAGACCAATTTTCCAGCAGGTTATACCATTTATTCAGGCAACGGTTGTTATCCAATGGAAGAGAAAATATTTGAACTTTATTCGTTACGAAAACGGTAGGCGTAGCGTTAATGATTCCCACTTGGAATATTTTCAGTTTTACTGTTCGCAATCATCTTTTTAAACGAGTAAAATGATGATTAGTCTTAAAGGTCTAAGTGAATGATAATGACAACTATGACATGTTCTATAACAGGGAGGATAAACGATTGAAATTTCCAAATGATGCGGATGGCGAGGCGCTACAAACTCTATATAAAGATGGAGTGAATTTTAAAAAACCGCAATCAGTCGAATTTTTTGTGGCCGTAGCTGATCAAGCAACAGGTGAAAAATTATCGCAAGTACTAAAAGCAGAAGGATTCAATTGTTTCTTAGAGCAAGACGACGAAACGGAAGAGTGGGCATGTTGTTGCTCTAAAAGGATGCTTTTAGATTATAAAGAATTAATTAACATTCAGAATAAATTAAATGACTTAAGTAAACCGCATGGTGGTTATTCTGATGGTTGGGGTGTGTTTGTGGACTAATGGACGGACTCGAAAGGTTATGAAGGATCCTCAAGTTCATTACCTAAATTACATAACTGTGTGTTTCTATGACTAAGAAGTTTGCACCTGAAAAGTGGCGGACAGTGATCTTCACTGTTCGCCAGTTCTTTTTTGTATCACCAATAGACACGAAATGTAAAGCTAATATACACTAGATCCCTAAAATTTCAGTCAATTTTGATTGATCAAATCCCAGGATAACATCCTCACGATCTTCGTCTTTAATAACGGTGGCTGGTGTAGCAGCCGCACCTAGTTCAATAAGTTCATAGAGATATTGATCGTTTTTACGTACGTCTCTTTCCTCAAACTCAATCCCGTTTTCTTTAAACCAAAGTTTTTCCGCATGGCAAGGCGGGCACGTTTCTTGAGTGTAGATAATCACTTTTCGCATTTTATTTCCTCCTCCTCATTTAGGTCATTGTACAATGATTTCTGTTTTCCTTCCATTGTACAGTTTTAGTGGCTGGCCATTTCTTCTAACTTATTTGAATTTAATCATGAAAAATGATGTCATTTTAACAATTCATTGCACGTAAGACAGGAAGGAATAATTCGAGTAAACATAAAATATTTATATTAAAAACAACATATGGAAATTGGTATATATAGTCCCTGAAATGGTTGTAGAAGGGAGCAAATACTTTGAATCGGAATAAAAGCGTACAGTTAACTATTTTTTTGCTTTGCTGCTTACTAATGATTCTTATTATTCATGCCATTCTTCATATAAGAATTTATTTTGTTTACACGACCAGTCTTGGTCCAATCTTCTTAATCGGATTAATCATTTTCCTTATTGCCTTATTGTATTATAAAGGATAATAACGGTGAAATAAGGTCTTGAAGCAGCGAAACTCCAATAAATGAGGGGTAAGTTCAACTAGTTCTACAAATAATTTGTATTAAAACTTTTCAAATGGTAAAATATAACTCCCTAATAAATAAAAGCATCTACAAATCATTGTAGATGTTTCTTTTTGTTGCCACTTGTGAATTCATATCGTGAGGTGACGTATTAGAATGAGCCAGAAAAAACAACCATCAGTTCGAGAGCATAAAGATTATCAAGCAGAAGTGGAGCGTTTAGAGTTTACAAAGGAATATATAAAAAGCGTTTTGGAAATGTCGAAGGGAAATAAAGAACAATTCGTTGAGAATTTGAAGGAAGCCTTTGCGGACCTTGATACTTCAGATAGCAGTTTAAGCTACATGACCCTTCTCACCAATGCACAATATTTAGAATTGGCCGAAAATGAATTGGAAAGGTTAGCAAGTGTGGTTGGAAAACCCTACTTTTCAAGAATTAATTTTACAAGCTCGGGTGACAGCGAAGAAGAGATTCTGTATATTGGGAAAGCCTCCTTGTTTGACCGAGTGAATCAAACGCCTATTATTGTCGATTGGCGTTCTCCGATTGCAAATGTTTATTACGATAGTCGTCTAGGGAATGTATCGTATGACGCCTACGGAGAAATGCAAAGTGGTTATTTATCGCTAAAGCGGCAGTATGAAATAGAGGATGGAATACTTAAAGAGATTAGAGATATCGATTTAACCACACATGATGAACTACTCCAGAAATCTTTATCAGGAAAAGCAGACAATCGCTTAACGGAGATTGTCGCGACCATTCAAAATGAGCAAAATGAAGTAATCAGAGCCTCTCTTAAACACCCCATAATTGTCCAAGGAGCTGCTGGAAGTGGTAAGACCACCATTGCCCTCCACCGAATCTCTTATTTTCTATATTCTTCTGGATATCGATTTCCTCCAGAAAAATTAATGATACTAGCACCTAATAAATTATTTATCGATTATATTTCCGCCGTTCTCCCTGATTTAGGAGTAAATAAGATCAACCAAACGACTTATCTTGACTTCATGAGAAGCTGCTTAGGGAGAAAAATAAAATTGTTATCGCCTAATTCAAAACTAATGATGCTGTTGAACAGTAACGAAAAATCAAAAAGAATACAATGGGTTTCGAGTTTTAAAGGATCTCTGGAATTTAAGGGGTTAATCGATCGCTATTTAAAAGAAATTGAATTAGATTTGGCACCTTCCGAGGATTTTGTCATTGAAAAGTCCCGCCTATTGCGAGCGGAAAATCTCAAAAGTTTATTTTTAAAAGAATTTAAATACTTACCGATTTATAAAAGACTGGATAAAATAAAAAATTTATTAGCAAATGATTTACGACTTAAAAAATCTATTATCCTTTCTAAAATTAACCGTAAATATGACGATGCTCTAGAGAAAGCCCTTTACAGCACCAGGCTGGACGCAGAGAAGCGAAGGGAAAAGGTAGTCAGCATCATGGATTCAAAAGAACAAAGAATAAAAACAGTGGAGAAAGAATCAAAAGTGGCGGTAAAAAATTATATGGATTCCTTTGTTAAAAGAGATATATTTAGCTTATACCAGGATCTGATGACTTCGCCGGAACTATTGCAAAAATATTCTGCTGCACTTTCAGAGTTAGAATGCAAGAAGGCAGCAAACTATTGTCAAAAGATTTTTGCGAAAAATGCCCTAGAACTGGAGGATTTAGCTCCATTATTTTATATGAAAGCAAAGTTAGAGGGGATTGAAGACAAATATAAAATGAAGAGTATTTTCATTGATGAGGCACAAGATTATAGCTATTTTCAATTTGCCGCCATGAAAGCTGGGTTTGAAACAGATTTGTTTACAATCGTGGGAGATTTGGCCCAAGGAATTCATTCTTACCGGGGGTTAAATAGCTGGGAACCATTAGTGAAGGAAATTTTCCCCAATGCGAATTATCAAGCGTTACAAAAAAGTTATCGGACCACGGTTGAGATTATGCAGTTAGCAAATGAAGTTCTTTCGATTATGGATAAAGACTTGCCAAGGGTTGAACCAGTCATTCGGCATGGGGACAAACCGCGTTTTACAAAAATTGATCCAGCTAATGTGCAAAATGTTAGAGAAATACTTGAGCATGATATTCATCATCTCAAAGGAGAAGAGCTTAACTCGATTGCAATTATTGGAAGAACCAACGAAGAGTGTTTACGAATCCATAAAATCCTCGATGATAGCAATCTTCCAATTCAGCTGCTAGAAGAAAAAGAAGATATGAAAAAGGGATCCATAGTGATCTTACCCTCGTATCTTTCAAAAGGATTAGAGTTTGATGCTGTGCTCATCCTGAACCTGGAGGAATCGTACAGTGATGAGGAGTTAGACATCAAATTGTTGTACGTAGCCATGACGAGGCCGATGCATCGATTGTTTTTATACGCGAGTGCGCCATCGGAATTATTACTAAATAGGGTTAACGACGATCATTTTGAAAATGAATGGAATAGATAAACTGAGAGGCACCATCCAAATAGAAGGAAGTGCCTGGAATAGATGATGGGGGATAAAGAAAATGGATGAACAGGACTGGATCATCTTAAAGGTGCTATACGAAAAGAAAAATATTACGAAAACCGCTGAGAGATTATATATATCCCAACCATCCTTAACGAAAAAAATTCAACAGATCGAAAAAGAATATCAAGTTGAAATTGTAATAAGGGGAACTAAGGGAGTTCACTTTACACCTGAAGGAGAATATCTAGCTCAATGTGCAGATGAAATGCTTAATCGTCTCCAACAGATTAAAGATACAGTCCTTAATATGGGGGAAGAAGTTAGCGGAACCTTACGCTTAGGCGTTTCTAATTACATAACCAGGCACAAGCTGCCACAGCTATTAAAGCTTTTTCGTGAACAATTTCCAAATGTAAATTATAAAGTGACAACAGGATGGAGCAGGGATGTCTTTAATCTTGTTTATAATGGGGATGCTCATATTGGGATGGTCCGTGGGGACTATCAGTGGCCAGATTCCAAAATACTACTTTTTGAAGAAAACTTATGT
Organism: Neobacillus drentensis; assembly: GCF_036965645.1. Classification (GTDB taxonomy): domain Bacteria; phylum Bacillota; class Bacilli; order Bacillales; family Cytobacillaceae; genus Neobacillus; species Neobacillus drentensis_D. Next base: position 20,942 of record NZ_JBALPZ010000082.1, on the reverse strand, counting down.
GTAACTTCATTAGGGAAAATTGAACTTCATGATTTGCCTTCTCTGCCGAGAATTGAATATGAAACAGATGCCTTACTTAAAACCATGATTGATCATTGGTGGAGCGGAGAATTTTCAAAGCCGCCTTTTATAGGCATGGAAGTGGATAAAGCCGATACATGCAAAGAAATGGTGCTGAACGGATTGGGATACGGAGTACTTCCTAGTGTTCTGGTACAAGTGCATCAAAACCTTCATTGCATCATTTTAAAAGATAAAAAAGGGAATCCTATAGTCAGAAGAACATGGATGTTATATCATGAAAAATCACTTGAGACCAAAGTAATTAAAGAGTTTGTAGACTTTGTAAAAAAATTGGATTTTAAATCTACTATTTAAGAAAGCCTGGGCAAATGCTCAGGCTATTTTACTTAGCAAAAATGACGAAATGTTGTCATTCTCTTTTGGAATGATGGTCAATAATTTATTTGTATTTCAACTGTATGGTTATTGTTTTTAGAATGAAAGGGAGGAGGGTGAAGGAATTGGAGGACCATTCAAAAAAACTCATGACATTTTTAATGGAGCAGGAAGGGAAAGATTTCGATGCCCTTTTAAAGGATGAGATCGAAGGGACCGTTGGATTTAGTTTTATGACTTACATTAAAAGGGGTAAAATTCATATTCAAGCCGGGAGAATTACCGTTAGCGAACCGAAAACAGGAAAATACTTTTGCTTACCGGTCTTCGGCATCGAACAGATCGACGACGAAACCTGTGGAGAGTATGATAGGGCATTAACAATAAAATATAGGAATGACTATTGCATCTTTATCCAAATATTTGAGCCATCTAGGTTGGAGAAGGGCAGTTAAAGCGTAATAAGAGTTCTAATCGATCACAAACACAAGGTAAAAGAGCACTAGATTCTTAAAAAAAGGAGGTTTTTTATGGGCGTTTTATTTCATATTACATTGAATGTTATTTTACCAATATTTGTTCTTATTGGTGCTGGTATATTACTTCATCGACAATTTAAATTTGACATGAACACCTTATCTAAATTAAATTCATATTTACTAATGCCTGCTGTGAGTTTTACCAACGTTTATCAGAGTACTATAAAAGGAGATACGCTCGTGCAGATTCTTAGTTTCCTTGTCCTGCAAGGTCTTTGTTTAATGATCGTCAGCACTGGACTGTCTAAACTGGCGAAATTTGAGAGCAGTCTTTCATCGACCTTTAAAAACAGTGTGGTACTTAGTAATTCGGGGAATTTTGGATTGCCTGTCAGTCAGGTGGTATTTCAGAATAATCCACTTGGTCTATCCATCCAAGTGGTCGTCATGGTTTTTCAAAATCTCCTAACCTATACATATGGATTATTTAATTCTGTTTCTGTTGATAAAGCAAAATTCCAATCAATAAAAGCATTCTTGAAGAATCCTGTCATCTATGCCTTTGGGATTGGGGTTTTTCTCCATGCAGTTTCAATAAGAATACCAGATTATATATGGACACCCATTAAAAATACTTCAAACGCATTTGTAGCGATCGCACTTGTTACACTTGGTGCACAAAGTGCTTTTTTAAAAATAAGTCGTTTTTCGCTGCCCCTCTTTCTAAGTCTAATTGGAAGGCTAATTCTTTCACCCTGTATTGCGTTCATCATCATTCTAGCATTGAAGCTGGATGGGACGATTGCACAGTCATTACTTATTGCGAGTTCTTTTCCAACTTCAAGAAATAGTTCGTTATTTGCACTAGAATATGGGAATCATCCTGAATATGCAGCACAAGTCGTTTTATTATCTACAATATTTAGTATAATGACAGTCACCGCAGTTATTTTTTCTGCTCATTTGTTATTTACGTAATAGCAGATTTCAAATGTTCGTTATTTTAAAAAGATTGACACTTTTCATCGAATCGTGATATAAGCATTAATAATAACAAATAATATGACGAATGAGCATACCACAGGGGGAGTTGCAATTATGGTACAAAGCAGCAAAATATTAGACTGTACAATCCGTGATGGAGGGTTAGTCAACAATTGGGATTTCAGTGTCGAATTTGTGCAGGACCTTTATAACGGACTAAGTGAAGCCGGTGTGGAATATATGGAAATTGGCTACAAAAATTCTGCTAAGCTTCTTAACGCAACAGAGCCGAACCCATGGAGATTTCTGGATGATCATTTCCTAAAAGAAATCATTCCTGAGAAAAAATTCACGAAGCTATCAGCACTAGTAGATATCGGCCGAGTAGATCCGAATGATGTTCTGCCCCGTGAACAAAGTGTCTTGGATATGATCCGGGTCGCATGCTATATTCGTGAAGTGGACAAGGGTCTAGAGCTTGTACAAATGTTCCATGATTTGGGATATGAGACTTCACTCAACATCATGGCTTTATCCAGCGTCCCGGAACATCAGCTAATGGAAGCCATGGAAATGGTGAAAGAAAGTCCGGTAGATGTTGTATATATCGTTGACTCATTCGGAAGCTTAGATCCAGCGGGAATTGCACATCAAGTGAAAAAATTTCAGTCATTGCTGCCAAACAAGCAGCTTGGAATTCATACTCACAATAATATGCAGTTAGCATTCGCCAATACGTTGACTGCGTACCAAAATGGTGTAACCTTTCTAGATTCATCTGTTTATGGTATGGGACGGGCAGCAGGTAACTGTAATACAGAACTTCTCGTAAGCTATATCCAAAAAACAAGCTATGAATTAAGACCGGTACTTGGCATAATTGAAAAGCACATGGTAGAAATGAGACAAAAGTGGGAGTGGGGCTATATCATTCCTTACATGATCTCTGGAGTTCTTAATGAACATCCACGTGTCGCAATGGCTTATCGCAATAGTGACGACCGGGACAAATTTGTGGGTTTTTATGACAAAGTAACAACACCCGAAGCCAATTTAGCAACAGCTACGAAGTAAAGGAATGAAAAAATGACAGGTAGAAATCTATCAAAATAGATCATACCTGTCATTTTTTTTATTAAAATGAAACCTAAATGACATTTAACTCATATGGTTTGTGAAGATAACGTTCGATAAACTCAGCTAATCCATCATTATCATGGTGTCCTGTAACAAAATCAGCTGCTGATTTAACCTCATCACTAGCGTTCCCCATTGCCACACCCGTACCGGCATGACGAAGCATCTCGAGATCATTGGGGCCGTCTCCTATGGCTACGACTTCATTTGGACTAATACGAAATGTGCGCAGTAAGCTTTTAATAGCAGACCATTTGGAAACATTAGGAGCAACCATTTCAAAACCGTCATTCCAATTGATAACTTCTGCTTCCTTTTGAAACAAAGCGGAAATTTCCGGACTTGGTCCACCTGTTCGAACACTATATTTTAAAACATCCTGATAATGGACCTGTCTTAAATCTCCAATATACCGAGGCGGAATCTGGCCAACTTTGGTCCAATAATTGATTTCTTCATTTATTTCCTTACAATACAGCCCATTTGCCGTATGAATCATAACATTACAAGGACTTTCAGCAGTTAGATGGTGGAATCGTTCTTCATTCACTCGGACGGTTTTTATTTGCATAGCTCTTCCTGTCTCCCCATCGTGAATAGCGGCACCATTCAAACAAATCATAGGAGTTCGTAATCCTATTTCTTTGTGGTAGGGAGCGGTTACTTCATAGTGTCGTCCTGTAGCTAGAAAAACTTTGACTCCTTGATGAATGAGCCTATCAATGGCTTCCATATTTCGGCTGGAAATGGTGTTTGAAGCTTTAAGGAGTGTACCATCCATATCAATAAATACTGCACGCACATTCATTTTTACTGCCTCCTCATTCGTTGGTAAACCAATCATATCATCTGAATATTAAAGCCTTGTAAACTCCGTGTACAGATTAAATAAAGTTTGTTTTGAAGCATAAGTATGTATGTGTCCTTGCAAATACGTTTGAATAATGTTATACTTTAAAAGAATTATTTTTGTTCGGTGTAAAGGATAGTATAAGATTAACTTTTCGTCTTGATGATCACTGAGTGCAAGGATAGTAACACATTGTGTGCAAAGCACACAGCAGGAGGAAACAAAATGGAACAAGGTAAAGTAAAATGGTTTAATGCAGAAAAAGGTTTCGGATTCATCGAGCGTGAAGGCGGAGAAGACGTATTCGTTCATTTCTCAGCGATCCAAGGCGAAGGGTTCAAATCTTTAGATGAAGGTCAAACCGTTACTTTTGACGTTGAGCAAGGTCAACGTGGAGCTCAAGCAGCTAACGTTCGTAAAGCTTAATAGTAAAAACTAAAAAAAGCAGGCTCTTTTATAGAGTCTGTTTTTTTATTTTCTTCTTTTTTTAAAAAACAAGGAGCCCCACTCACGAATGAGTGGGGCACATGTAAACAAGTAAATCAAATGGTAAATAAATTGTATCACATAATCACGAATTCTCCTAATTACCTTTAAATAAATATTTTGAAGTATAGAGTAGAAGAACCGATTGGCGGATCCTAAGATTTTATTTATTTGCTTCGTTTAGGACACTAAGCGAATGATGAAGCGCAGTTTTGCTCTTGATTGCATCAGGGCTTGATGCACGTACGGCTGATAAAACAATGTCAATGGTTCCATCGATACTTGTCCATGTGGTGCCGTCGATTTTCCTGAGTTTCGCTTCCGATGTATCCCATTGATGTTCCAAATCATCGGCTCCTTTTTTCGCAGAAGAGAAGTTATTGGAATTTACATCGGTTAGTAGATTATTTTCAATTTTAATAAAAGCTCCTAATTGTCCGCTTAAAGTAGCATGTGAAGAATTGGTTTGTGATGCGATGGTTTGACTCCGCCAAATATAACCGCCTATACCGGCAACTAAGAAAATACAAAGAACCACCATGGTTTGTGCAAAAACATTGTTCTTGTTTCTATTTGCTTGATTAGTCTCTGTTCTTTGGCTTTTATTATTTAGATCAATTTTTGAAACAGCAAGGAAAACAATAATCGCTAATATAGCTGCAAGGAAAATCACGCTCGTGATGGTTGTCCCAAGGCCCAATCCGCCATTCACGTTTGATTGAGATAAGTAATCCCCTATTGATGCTCCTAGTGGACGAGTCAAAATATACGCAATCCAAAACGCTAAGACTCCATCCAATTTCACTTTCCATGCCAAGTATATACAAGCAATGATTATGATCACGGTTATTCCTGTTTTAAGATAGCCAAAACCAAGTTGTTCGGAATATAAATCACCGACTGCCGTTCCAAGTGCAAAGGTGAAAAGAATAGTGAGCCAATAGAAAACTTCTCTTTTGATGGTAAAAATCGAGTGGATCGAGAGTGTTTTTTCACTTAGATACCAAAAGAGAAAAGTCAATCCTAACAGAACAGAGAAAACGGCGGTGCTAAGTTCCAATGGAACCCCCATGCCATCTGTTAAGTTATCGGTTACCAATGTACCAAATACGCTAATAAGAACAACCGTTACCCAATAAATGCCTGGAACATATTTAGAAGCTTTGAATTGAAAAAACAAGACAATGAAAAACGCTGCTCCCATTATGATGGTCGTGTTGGTTAACCCAAAGCCAAGATTGAAATTCAGGAAATCGGCAAACGTTTCCCCTACAGTTGTACATAAGACCTTAATAATCCAGAAGAATATCGTAACTTCTGGTACCTTGCTTAACATTTGCAATCTGGATGGATGGACCGTTTCCGTTTGGTTACAAACTGATAAGTCTTTTTTCAATAAAATCATCTCCTTTTTTGAAGTGTCATGAATACTATGCAATTTCATCTTTTTTTTCTTTGAGACAACGCCCGTTTTTACTATAGTTGAAATCGGAGAGTTATTTATTAAAAACTGATTAATATTAACTTAAGTGTTAATTAAGTATATTCAGTTTTTCTTTTTGTGCAGTTGGATCATATAGTGCCGAAAAATTAAATAAGATGATTAAGGGAATTGCCAGTCGGCAATGCTTGAATTTGGCTTTGGCGTATCAAGCATCGTTTTTCATAAAGATGTCTAAGATTTCTGTTTTATTTTATTAAGCTATTTGTTGTATAATTTAAGGAATCTAAAAGCGTATAACAAAATGAAACCCATCTGAAAAATCAGATTAGTTGGGTGTCAAAAAATTATATAAGAGTAGATAATATCCAGCTCTTTTAAAGGAAGAGTTGGATTTTTTGTGTGATTTAGTATCAAAGGGGAGAGAAATTATGAAAATGTCAAAATCAATGGCCAATATCCTGCTATTGATCACTTCTGTTTTTTGGGGTTCAGGCTTTGTGGTAACCAAAATAGCATTAGACGCAAACGTATCTGCTGGTTTGATCAATTTTGTCAGGGGGTTATTGTTTGTTGTCTGCATCCTGCTGTTTTTTTATAAAAAAATCGTGAAAATGACCTTCAAGGATTTTAAAGTAGGGTTAATTGCCGGCCTGCTTAACTTTGGAGGATTTATTACCCAAACAATTGGTGTAATTTATACGACTCCATCGAACAATGCTTTTATTTCTGCCGCTTATGTCGTGATTGTGCCTTTTTTAGCTTGGACCATTTATGGGAAAAAGTTTCAAGTAAAAAGTTTGGTCTCCATCATTGCTTGTCTAATAGGAATGGTGATTATGACAGGAATTATGAGTGAAGAAATAACCGTCAATATCGGAGACGTATACACCCTCATCTGTGCGTTTTTTTACGCAGGTTCTATTGTCTATCTTGGATATAGTACAAGTACAACCGAATTTAGTGTGGTGGCGTTTATGCTTGCTGCAGTCCAAACAATGGGTGGCTTCCTTTTTTACCTCTTCGTAGAGCATGGACATCTTTCGGACATTAATTGGTCTGTTGCGATTGTTCCGTTGTTATATATGGGAATCATTTGTTCGTTTATGGGTCAAACATTACAGGTTTTAGCGCAAAAACATACTTCGGCTACATCGGCAGGACTTATTATGATGCTGGAATCTGTTTTTGGTAGTATTTTTTCGATCGCGTTTGGCTTTGAACCGATAACCCTAAAGTTAATTGTTGGAGGAATGATCATTATGCTTTCGATTATTCTGATGGAAGTCGAGTTTAAACAGGTGATAGTCAAGAATAAGGAAATCATTTAAAGCTAAGTGCCTGTGCAATTCATCTTTCTATAGTTAATTAATGTCTACTTAAAAATGAATAAAAATAAATGATTGTAAAAAAATAAGTGGAAGGAATGTTAATAAGGAGCACGGATTGTCACAAGAATTGGTAAACAAAAAAGAGGAGACAAGGCGGTGTACGATGAGTTCTAATAGGGTTCCAATCACATCAGCAGAATTAGCAAATTTATGGTTAACTTACCAAGAAAAAACGATGATCATGAGAATATTGGAGCATTTTATAGAGCACTGCGATCATGATGGAAGAGAACTGTTGCAAAATCACTATAATGCTGCTTCTAAAATCATTGAAATCGTGACAGATATCTTTAAACAAGAAGGTGCTGTCATTCCGATTGGTTTTACAGAAGAAGATGTAAATAAAGGTGTGCCAAAATTGTATGATTTTATGTTTGATATCATGTACTTGCATATGATGACGAAAGTGGAAATGAGCCTCTATTCACTTTTTTGCGGCATGTCCTATCGAAAAGATATAAATGATTTCTTTATTGATTTAACAGCAGAATCCCAAGTAATGAACAACTCAGCAACTCAATTTCTTTTAGAAAAAGGGGTTTTGGTACGTCCGGCTTTTGTTTCAATGCCTAAAGATGTTCATTTTGTTCAGGATGAGAACTATAGAAGTGGCTTTAGTTTATTCGGTGAGCTGAGAGCGCTGAATACCATAGAAGTTTCCCTCATTCATCATGCCATTGAAACAAATCTAGTGGGGATGCAATTAATGATCGGTTTTGCGCAGGTTGCTTCCTGTGAAGAGGTAAAAAATTATCTTGTAAAAGGAATGAAATTATCCAAAAAGATTGAAATCAGTTTAGGTGAATTTCTCCGACAAAGTTTTATTGAACCACCAGCTACTCATGCCGGTAAAGCGACTTCTTCAAAAATTGCTCCATTTTCTGATAAATTAATGATGTACAACGCTAGTTTGTTAACTACTTTCGGCCTTGGAAGTAATGCATTAGGAGGAGCATTTAGTTTGCGAAATGACTTGCCTGCCAAAATGGCTATGCTTGCAGTAGATATTTTCACTTTTGCTCAAGATGGAGGAAAGATTATGATTCAAAAAGGATGGATGGAGGAACCGCCGCAGATTGAGGATCGAAATCAATTGACTAAAGGGGAATAAGCGTAAGTGAGGGGAAACCCAGAAGAAGTTTCTTTTACTTATTGGAATAATTGATGCACAGCCGGGAAGAATGCCTGTTAACCAAATATTTACATAAACGATGTAGGATGTCGATGGCAAAAAAGGAATGTTTGATTCCTCCTGAGGGCGGGTAGTTAGAATAAAGACTACCAATCCAAAGGAGGAATTTTTAATGTATGAACATGAAAAGCATTTGGTGGGAGTTTACGATACTGAAGATGAGGTCATTAAGGCGGTTGAAGATTTAAAACGGCAGGGCTATGCTTCCGAGGATATTTCAGTAATCGGGAAAAACAAAGACGACGTAAGAGATATTAATGATGCTACTGGAACGACAACTGAAAAAAGCGCAATGGCTGGAGCAGCAACAGGCGGAGCACTTGGCGGGGTATTGGGACTCCTTGCTGGTGTAGGTGCCCTCGCTATACCAGGCATCGGACCTCTTGTAGCGGCTGGACCAATCGCTGCTACCCTGACTGGAGCAGCTGCCGGCGCAGGAGTAGGTGGACTAGCAGGTGTCTTAATTGGCTTAGGAATTCCTGAAGACGAAGCGGATCGTTACGAAGATCTAGTTAAAGAAGGTAAATTCCTAGTTGTGGTGGAACGCCGAGAAAACCGTGTAGGAGAAGGTCAAACAGTTGATCCAACCGTAAACCAAGTTGATTCAAGCGGTACGATAAGTTCAAATGATCCCTACAAAACTCCAGTTACTTCCTTAAATCAATCGAATCCTAATGTAAACAATTTTTAATAATGGAAAGTGGAAAGGGTACCTGTTCTTCAACTGGAACAGGTACCCTTTTTTTGGTCTTCTATTTTACTAGTAATATCCAGTTGTGGGAATCAAATTACATTGTTCGAAACCTATTAAACTTATATATTTATAACATAATTGTTACAAAATAGTTACATTGGTCAGATAAAAGGGGGAGAATATAACGTAGTGAAGAAGGTTTTCTTAGTGCTTTTAGGCACTCTATTAATCTATACATCTAGTAATCTATCAACTATAGCTTTTGCTAATGAAGACCCCATGATTTCGGTAAAATTAAAAAATTATATAGGCAGCCAAACGCAATTAACCGTTAAAGTAAAAGGGGAATACACGATTTCCGGATCTGATTTTTCATTATTGGAAGGGAAAACTTATACGGTAAAGGCAGAAAATAATGCCCTGACTTTGTATGAAAATGGAATACTGAAATCAACATTTACAAGCCTTACAATGGTGCCAAAAATCTACGGTACAAACAATTCTATCATGATTAATGATCGACCTTATTTAGGTAGTATGAACTTTGTGATTGAAAATAATACCTATGTTCGACCGATTAATACCCTTCCGCTAGAAGATTATTTAAAAGGGGTAGTCCCATTTGAAATGATGGCTTCCTGGAATAAAGAAGCATTAAAAGCTCAGGCTGTAGCAGCCCGAACTTATGCTGTTCGATATCAATCAAGCATGATGGATGATACGGTTAATTACCAGGCTTATGGAGGTTATACCTGGAATAGCAGCAGTACAGCAGCGGTTGAAGAAACAAACTCCCAATACCTTACTTATAATGGGAAAACGATTGATGCATTTTATTCCGCTAGCAATGGAGGCATGACCGAATCAAATGCGAATGTGTGGGGCGGCACTCCATTACCTATGTTTCCAATCAAACAAGATCCTTACGATACAAAAGTTCCGTGGGGGTTTACATTTAAGAAAACACAAATGGATACAACCACGTTAGACTTAGCAAATCCTCAAAATTGGTGGAATTCTGTTAAAGAAATGGATTCATCATTCATGACCAACATTAAAAATTGGATGGTTCAGAACGGTTATGCCAATGATGAAATTAAAATCATTTCCATTCCTGCCTTTTCTTTTTCAAATGATAAGACAAGTGGAAATCGAGTAAAATACGGAAATATCAGCATACAATTCTTCTTAAAAGATAAAACATCCGGTCAATTCGTGATGGACAATGGTCAAATCAAGGTGAACACCCTATCTTATGTCAACACGAGTGCTTCAAGGATTCGTGCCATGGTTGGAATCAATAACATGAAAAGTTATTTAGTGTCCAATTTTATCGAAAATGATAGCTCCTACACCGTTAATGGGTTAGGAAATGGTCATGGTGTTGGAATGAGTCAATGGGGTGCAAAGGTGATGGCAGACCAGGGACGCAGTTATCAAGAAATCCTATCTTTTTATTTCCCTGGCACGACGTTAGCGAATGCAGCTCCACCGGGAAGCACGACGACAAGTCCTTCAATAAATTCAACAGATGCAAATGGAACTAGTACAACTGACACTACGATTGTAACGACAGCTCCGGTTATGGATAAAGTGGCTCCATCCATTTCAAATGTGAGCTCAGCCTATACTGAACAATCCAATCAGATTTCTGTGAACTTTAATGTAAACGAAGCTTCAACGATGACTGTTTATGTGAAAAATTCACAAGGGACCATACTTTCCTATTTGTTACAAAACAATCCACAAAATGCAGGAAACTTTCATTTAACCTATGATGTATCAAAAGTCCCGAATGGTGTATATTCGTTTGGAATTATTACGATCGATTCAAGTAACAACCGTTCTTCTTATCTGCAAAATGTAACGGTGAATAAAGCAGCCGCAGCACCTGGAAACAATACAGGATCAACTGTTCCCACTGTATCAACTGCATCATTACCATCAAAAGGGTATATGGATGCTCCTGTTGTTGGAACCACCTTAAAGGGTAATACCCCTATCAAGGGATGGTTTTTGGATGGCAGCGGTGTAGCAAAAATTCAGGTTTTAGCAGATGGAAAAGTCATCGGTACTGCGCAATACGGAAGTTCCCGCACGGATGTTCAAAAAGCTTTTCCGCAATATCAAAATGCAAACTCAGGTTTTCAATATACGCTTAATACGAATACTCTTTCGAATGGGCAGCACACCCTTACGGTTCGGGAAACCGGGAAAAATGGCAAAATCACCGATCTAACACGCAAAGTGAATGTCCAAAACTTGCCGGCAAAAGGTTACATCGATAGCCCGGCTGAAGGAACGTCCATTAAAGGGAGTACAATTGTAAAGGGGTGGTTTTTAGATGGGAACGGTGTATCCAAAATAGAAGTATTGGTGGATGGAAAAAGTATCGGTACTGCACAATATGGAAGTTCGCGTACAGATGTCCAAAAAGCTTTTCCGCAATATCAAAATGCTAATTCAGGATATCAATATACGCTGAATACCCGTATTCTTTCCAATGGTCAACATCTGCTTACCGTTCGAGAGACGGGGAAAAACGGTACTGCCACTGTTCTGGCAACTAGAAAGATAAATGTTCGAAATTGAAGGTAGTCTTTATGTTCCCACTTATGATGACCCCAATTGAATCAACAATGGTATAAGGATAAAAGGATGGAGTAATTCCATCTTTTTTTTGAATTCTTTTTTGAGATTTTGTCTGTGTTTTGATCTTTAAACACAATAGGACAGGAACCGTCTTGATAGAAAACGCAGAAAGATAGAAATGACAATTTTATATGATTTAAGTCATGGTTTTTGGGTATATATAGGATAGATAAAAACTACCAACTATTAGTCAGGTTAAGCTAGTAGCAGGAGTGAAGGGAAAATTCAATGGAAAGAGGGGAGTTTAATTGGAGTTATTAGATGTTGGAACTTGGTTTCAGTATTTTTTGTTGATCATTAGCGGTTGTTTAGTTTTGTTACTTTTATTGTTGTTTTATTCCAATCGATATACTCGTGAAAAAATAAAACAAATTGAACAGAATGATGAAAGGATGGAAACCTATTCGGATTATCACTAGCTGTGCAAGAGTTGAACATCCAGCTGCCTTTTGGCGGTTTTTTTGTTGAACAGTCAGGACCGTTTTTTCCTTACTGTAGATAGGAACTGCCTTTTCAATAAAGGAAAGCGACAGACATAAATTTTTCGTGATTTTCCGAACTTTTGTATTCACACAATAGACATATTTCCTTACATATCTTTTCCTTATAAATCGACATGAACAGAGCTGGTAAACGTTTTAAAAATTATTGACTGAAGGAGTGTAGTTGAAATAGAAACGAATCATGTCTAAATGCAAGTGAAGTGGTCGGATTTAATTGATATCGAATATTTAATACCTTTGTTACAATGTAAAACAGATTAATAAAGTAAATTTTTTACAGGAGGATACTATGAAAAATAAACAGTGTATCGCGATGCTTTTAGCAGGAGGAAGAGGCAGCCGCTTAAAGGAGTTAACTCAATATATTGCTAAACCAGCCGTTCCATTTGGAGGGAAATATAGAATCATTGACTTTACACTAAGTAATTGCCGTAATTCCGGTATTGATACAGTAGGTGTTTTAACCCAATACCAGCCTCATACGCTTCAAAATTATATTGGTGATGGGAAACACTGGGACTTAAATAGAAAAAATGGGGGCGTAACGATTCTTCCTCCTTATCAATGCGAAGAGGGGGAAAAATGGTATGAAGGGACGGCCCATGCGGTTTACCAAAACCTCCGTTATATCGAAAAATACAATCCGGAATATGTACTCATCATTTCAGGTGACCACATTTACAAAATGGATTACAGTAAAATGATCGAACAGCATATGCAAACGAAAGCAGATGCGACGATTTCAGTGATCCATGTACCGTGGAAGGAAGCGAATCGGTTTGGCATTATGAACATAGATCCGGAGTCCAATAGAATCGTTGAATTTGAAGAAAAACCGAAACAACCGAAATCGAACTTAGCATCCATGGGGATTTACATATTTAATTGGAAGTTATTAAAAAAATATTTGGAAAACCAAGAAAAGACCCCATTTTCATCTAAGGATTTTGGCAAGGATATCATCCCTGCGATGATTCAGAATGACCAGCAATTGTATGCCTATCAGTTTAAAGGATATTGGAAGGATGTTGGAACAATCCAAAGCCTTTGGGAAGCCAATATGGATTTGCTTTCCTATCAATCCAATCCTCTTTTACAGAATGAAGAGTGGGAAATTTATACCCATGATACGTCGCAAAAACCTTTGTATTTTGATGGGAAAGCAAGCCTGCACCAATCACTTGTGAGTGAAGGATGTAAAATATTTGGGACTGTGCAGAATTCTGTCCTTTTCAACGGAGTCACAGTGGGAAAGGGGGCGGTTATTAAGGACTCAGTTATTTTACCAAATACAGTAATTAGTGAAAATGCGGTGATTAATAGAGCCGTTGTTGGTAGTGGTTCGGTGATTGAATCGAATGTACATGTGGGAGCAGCCCGCCCATTTAGCGAGATCACTTTAATAGGGAATGGTCAGATCATAAAAGATGATATAGTTGAAAAGATCAAAGGACACGCGGTATAGAAAAAGTTTTAGGAAAGCTAGGGACAAAACAGTTAAGGATTGGACCTTTCCATCAGGCCTTCTCTGGTCTAGTTTACTGGCTAAATAGTGATTTCCTTCCTCAGGACAATATCATATGATACTGTCCCGGGGAGTGGATTAATCATACCTTACTTGTTCTTCTCCCTCCATAATAAGCTCAAGTTCTGTAAGAAAGTTAAGTTCAAGCGGTGCAGGTAATCGTTCCATTAATTCCTTTATTTCACTATGATTTTCTGCTTCTTCAATGGTGGTTGGTGGTTGATCTAAGTGCTGATACCAATGCTTTAACTCGTCAATAAACTCATAAAAGTGCCTTTCAAACCTTTCTGCACATTCTTCGGCTTCGTCCTCTGAGGATTTCTTCATTAATTCCCAATCTTCTAGGGCAGTTTCCAATCTCTCTTTGACACGTTTTATCATTTGATCACCTCTCGATTATTAGTATATGAACATATAGGGATTAGGGGCAAGTTTTCCAGATTCCAGCCGCCATATTGTCGACTTATTCATATAAGAGAGTCAAAGAAGGATATTTCTCTCAGTTCTCGAATACAGATATTAAAAATTATTTTAATTTTCAGAAGTGGTGAGATAAATAGGGCAGAACAATACTTTCTTTTTAAATAATAAACTGGAAAAAAAGATAATGGATAGACTTCGGAGCGAGGGGTGTATTTTTGCTGAAGAAGAAACACAGTTATTAATCTCAGAGGCTGACAGTATCGAGGATTTAATGAGTATGGTAGAAATACGAGCCAGCGGCTTACCATTGGAATACGTCCTTGGATTTACCAATTTTTGTGGTCTCCGAATAGAAGTAGAACAGGGAGTTTTTGTACCGCGTCAACGGACGGAGTTTCTGGTTCAGCAGGCACAAACCTTGACCTTCATTTCTGATATTGTTGTTGATTTATGCTGCGGGTCTGGTGCTGTTGGTGCCGCGATTGCAGCTGACCTGAAAGAGATTGAATTACACGCCGTTGACATCGATCCCGTCGCAGTAAAATGTGCTTTCCGCAACATAACTAATAGGGAAGGACACGTTTATGAAGGTGATTTGTATCATGCATTGCCTGCTTCGTTGAGAGGTCGTGTGAACATCATAGTGGCCAATGTTCCTTATGTTCCTACTAATGCAATCAAGCTGCTTCCCCAAGAGGCACGGCTTTATGAACCAACAGTGGCACTTGACGGAGGAAAGGATGGTCTAGACCTTCAGAGAAAGGTAGCGGAAGAGGCTCCAGAGTGGCTTGTTTCTGGAGGATACCTTTTGGTAGAAACGAGCGAAATGCAGGCGGATCAAACCTATGAAATCTTTGCTAATGCTGGACTAACGACGAAAATAGCTAGAGATGAAGAATTGGATTCAACAGTTGTGATTGGAAGAAATGATGTCAAAGAGTAACTACAAAATTAATAGGTTCCATCTTCTACAAACATATGAACTATAAACACGAATGACACAACAGGATTAAAATTTAATACAAATAGGGAGTTGACAACTATGTCAGCTCCCTATGTTTTTTATAACAAGAATACTGGTTATTCCAGAAGATGATGAAGCATTCTTTGAGGGTCATTTAAGAACCGTTTCATGATCTGAAAATGATTCGTTTCTTCAAGCTTTTTCTCCTGTATTCCATCCTCGCTTAACTCATAAATATAAGAGTTTGGATAAGACATAATGATCGGTGAATGGGTAGCGATGATAAGTTGTGAGTGTTGATTCACTAAGTCATGTATTCTAGTAACCATCGACATTTGGCGTAAGGGGGAAAGAGCAGCTTCAGGTTCATCAAGAATATAAATTCCATTCCCTCCAAAACGGTGAATAAAGGTTGAGAAGAATGCTTCTCCATGTGATTGTTCATGTAGGGATTGTCCGCCAAAAGAGTTTATGATCTTAGGACCACCGCCTCCTTGATCTAATTCCTCAATATTCGAAGCCACATTATAAAAACTTTCAGCACGTAAGAAGAAACCGTCTCTAGGCTTATCGATGCCCTTGATCAGTTTTATATAGTCTGTTAATTCAGAATGGGAATCAAACGTAGAAAAGTTAAAGTTAAAAGATCCACCCTCTGGATTAAAACCAAGGGAAACGGCAATCGCCTCTAATAAGGTGGATTTTCCCATTCCGTTTTCACCAATAAGGTAGGTAACCCTGGGATGAAATGTCAGCTGATCTAGAGTCCTTATACTGGGAAGATTAAAAGGAAATTTTGTAAATGCAGGTACATCGTCTCTCTTTAAAACGACACTTCTTACATAGGGGGAATTTATCACCACGTATCAACTACCTTAATATTTTATATTTAATTTTATCACAGGTCCGAGTGCAAAACATAAAACTGATGCCACCGTTCAAGGATGGTTCTTTTTTTTCACATAGCTAGATTAAAAACTGGTTGCGTTTTCAAAGTGTTAAACGAACAATAAATTAAAAACAATAATTAATGTTCGTGTTTTGAGTAAAAATATCACTTGAATGACGTGGTAATATGGGTTAATATGATGAAAAGACAAACAATAATAATAAGGGGTTGTGTGAGATGTTTGGCACTCAGACAAAAAAAGTGATGTTACTAGGTTCTGGTGAGCTTGGGAAAGAGACAATCATCGAGGCTCAGCGTTTAGGACTAGAGACCATAGCGGTAGACAGATACGAAAATGCTCCGGCTATGCAGGTCGCTCATCGTTTCTATGTGGTGGACATGCTCGATGGAAAAGAGCTCCGCAGAGTAATAGAACAAGAGAAGCCGGATTTGGTCGTTCCCGAGATTGAGGCGATTGCAACAGAAACCTTAATCGACCTCGAAAACGAAGGATTCCGGATTGTACCGACAGCTAAAGCAGTAAACTTGACCATGGATCGAGAAGGAATCCGGCGCTTGGCAAGTGAAGAACTGGGGATTCCTACAGCAAAATATGCTTTTGCGAACACAATAGAGGAATTAAGGGATGCTGTAGAGGAAATCGGGATTCCATGCGTGATTAAACCCATCATGAGTTCATCTGGAAAAGGGCAAACCGTTTGCCGTTCGAAGGAAGATATAGAATGGTGTTGGAATGAGGCCATCTTAGGCGGAAGAGGCAAAAAAACCCGGGTGATTGTGGAAGAATTTATCCATTTTGAATCGGAAATTACTCTGCTAACCGTCCGTTCCATTTCAGGGACCACCTACTGTGCTCCCATTGGACATGTTCAAAAAGATGGTGACTATATTGAATCCTGGCAGCCGCATGATATGTCAACGGAACAAATTGCACAAGCACAGGATGTCGCTAAAAAAATCACCGATGCCCTTGGCGGGTATGGACTTTTTGGAGTGGAATTATTTCTTTCTCCACAAGGTGTTTATTTTAGTGAAGTGTCCCCACGGCCTCATGATACGGGGATGGTGACAATGGTTACGCAGGATCTTTCTGAATTTGCCTTACATGTAAGAGCCATTTTAGGCTTCCCGATTCCATCTGTTCAGCTATTGAAACCTGGTGCTAGTCATACTATTAAAGCAACAAAAGAGAGCAAGACCTACCAAATTACTGGAATTCCAGAAAGCTTATCCATCCCTGATACACAGGTTAGAGTTTTTGGAAAACCAGAAACAAAAGTGGGACGACGGATGGCAGTCGTGTTGAGCAGCGGAGAATCAGTCGAAGAGGCAAGGCAGCGAGCCGCATTAGCAGCCTCCAAAATGACCGTTACTCATGAGTAGTACAATTGATATCAACTCACAGCTGGAAAAACAACAGGAAAAAGGGGACTAAAAGGATGCAAACAAAAAATCGTTGGCTGATCGCTCTTTCAGCCGTCGGAATTCATATTTCAATTGGTTCTGTTTACGCTTGGAGTGTTTTTACAAAACCACTTCAGGAACAAATGGGCTGGGGATTAAAGCAAATCTCGTTTACGTTTAGCTTGGCGATTCTATTTTTAGGTTTATCAGCTGCCTTTTTAGGGCACTTTGTTGAGAAGTTTGGACCAAGAGCGGCTGGTACACTAAGCGCGCTATTTTTTGGAGTGGGAATTGCGGGGGCTGGTTTAGCCATTCATTTAGAATCATTACTATTACTCTATTTATTTTACGGAATGATTGCAGGAATCGGCTTGGGGGTTGGTTACATCACACCTGTTTCCACGCTGGTTAAGTGGTTCCCTGACCGAAGAGGTCTCGCAACGGGACTAGCCATCATGGGATTTGGTTTTGCTTCATTGATAAGCAGTCCGATTATGAATCATTTAATCGAAGCATACGGCATTTCAAATACGTTTTATATTCTAGGTTCTGCCTACTTCATCATCATCTTTTGTTCTGCTCAGTATCTTGCGCCGCCAAAAGAGGGATGGGTCCCTAAGGGGCTAGAAGCAGCTGTCAAAAAGTCTGGTGCCAGGAAATTAAACCGTGACCTTCGTCAGTTGACCGCCAATGAGGCAGTCAGAACAAGACAGTTTTGGGCCTTATGGGTGATGCTTTTTATCAATATTACCTGTGGAATCGCGATTCTTTCTGTTGCCTCTCCAATGGCTCAAGAGTTAGCAGGGATGTCGGCTGCCGGAGCGGCGGCAATGGTTGGGATCATGGGGTTATTTAACGGATCAGGAAGGATTGCTTGGGCGACCATTTCTGATTACATCGGAAGGCCCAATGTTTACACCCTATTCTTTGCGTTTCAAATCGTTGCCTTTTTTATGCTGCCAAATATAACAGTTGGACTTCTTTTTTCTATCATTGTTTATATGATCATGACCTGTTATGGAGGAGGATTTGCCTCGATACCTGCCTATATCGGCGATTTATTTGGAACCAAGCAGCTTGGGGCCATTCATGGCTATATTTTAACTGCGTGGGCTGCAGCTGGACTAGCCGGACCAATTTTTGTTTCCTGGGTAAGGGAGACCACTGGAAGCTATCAGGGGACTTTAGTCATCTTTTCAGGGATCTTTATACTTGCTTTAGCCATTTCTCTCTTAATCCGTCTAGACATTAGAAAATTAAGGGCCAAAAGCGAAAATCCTATCTTCAAAAATGCAGGGAATTTTTAACGCACCATAAAAATATCACATTATACCAGGCACCACACCAGTACAGTTGAAAAATGGTGTGGTGCTTTTATTTTTCCTCTGTTAAACGAAATAGTTGTTTTTATAATCTGTTGATTGAAGCGGAAGACGCTTGACTCCTGCGGGAGTACGGGGCAGGGGAGAACCCACAGGCGCTTTCAGCGCCGAGGAGGCTC
>NZ_JBALPZ010000082.1:0-1987 GCF_036965645.1 Neobacillus drentensis | reverse complement strand
AATCAACAGCCAAATTTAAAGAGCCAATGTGTTGAAACTAAAAAAGGTTGAAATAAAGTTTTCCAAAAATTATAATTAAATAGAATTAAAGAATAACATACATTTTTTCCAAAAAATGGTCCGTTTTTAGGGACATTAAAATGCAATTATTTTAAATATAGTAAACGTAGTTTTACGTGTGGCTGCAACGGTCTAGACATTTAAATTGAGCTAGTTATAAGTCAAAGTGGGAATGTCTTCGAAAGTCCTATCTTGGCTTTTTTTTTATTGGATTAAAAGGTACTGAAAAAATGTTTATGTCCGATGGATCTATTTGATTTAAAAAAAAAGAGGGGCTTAAAGGATGAACACTCGTATAGAAGATGTTTATGAGATATTAGAGCGCATTACAGATGGATTTTTCGCAGTGGATAAATGTTGGAACTTTACATTTGTTAATACAGAAGCAACTCGTTTACTATTTCGAAGCCGCGATGATTTAATTGGGAAGAACGTTTGGATCGAATTTCCTGAAGCAGTTAACTCACCATTTTATCAACATTATTATAGTGCGGTTACTGAACAAGTACCTGTTTTTTTTGAGGCCTATTTTCCTCCTTTACATTCATGGTTTGCTGTGCGTGCATTTCCATCGTCCAATGGCTTAACCGTCTATTTTCGGGATATTACGATTGAAAGAATGGAGTCAACACAGAAAGAACAACACTATAAATCGCTTTTTCAACATAACCCTGATGCTGTATTTTCATTTGATTTAAATGGCAATTACTTTAGTGTAAATCCAGCTATGGAACAGTTATTAGGATACAGTGAAAAGGAATATATGCAACGAACGTTTGTGCCGCTGGTTTCCTCCGATGATATTGATAGAACCATCAATCATTATAAAAAGGCAGTAAGCGGTACTACCCAAAGGTATGAGGCAAAGGCTTTGCATAAAGATGGATCCATCATCCATTTAGATGTTACCAATATGCCAATCATTGTGAATGACGAGGTTGTTGGGGTATACGGTATCGCAAAAGACATCACGTCCAGAAAAAGATCAGAGGACGCATTAAAAGCAAAATCTCAACAACTGGAATCGCTTATTGAGAATAATGTGGACTCGATTTTAATCTTTAATAGACAAGGGAAGGTCATCAACGTAAATAAAGCATTTGAAGACACGTTTGGATGGTCAAAACGGGAAATGTTTGGCTTGGAGATAGGTAAGCTGCCAAATATTCCAGCGGAACGAATGGATGAAGTAATGGAACTTAAATCCATGGTCGAAAAAGGATCCGATGTCACAGCGATAGAATCGGTTCGTGTCCGAAAAGATGGGGCAATCTTAAATATCATCATTTCCATATCACCCATCAAAGATGCCGCTGAAGAATTTGTTGGGTGGTCCGCTACATTAAGAGATATAACAGAATGGAAAAAATCGCAAGAATTGCTGAAGAACACCGAAAAGTTATCGATAGCGGGTCAATTAGCTGCTGGAATTGCGCATGAAATTCGAAACCCGATGACCGCAATTAAAGGCTTTATTCAATTGATGAATTACGGACACGAAGGGAACCAAGCGTACCTTAACATTATGTCTTCGGAAATCGAACGGATTGAACAAATCCTTAGTGAACTATTGATCCTGGCCAAGCCGCAAGTAAGCAAATTTGAACAAAAAGAGATAAAGGTATTGCTGTCGCAGGTCATAACACTTTTAGATACTCAGGCGATCCTTAATAATGTCGAAATCGTTACGGAGTTTGAAGCAGGGGAGATCTGGATTCCATGCGACGAGAATCAATTGAAACAAGTATTTATTAACTATATAAAGAATGCCATTGAAGCCATGCCAGATGGCGGCAAATTAGTGATTCAACTAAGAAAGGCAGCCCAAGACCAAATACATATTCGTTTTATCGATAATGGAGTGGGGATGTCAGAAGAAATCCTAACTAAATTAGGAGAGCCATTTTACTCAACAAAAGAAAAAGGG
>NZ_JBALPZ010000081.1:34255-34863 GCF_036965645.1 Neobacillus drentensis | reverse complement strand
GGGATATATTTATAGATAAAGAAAGCGGGGAAAATTTTAAATGCCCACAATACAAAGCATTAAAACAGTGCTTACAGTGGTGCAGAAAAAGCATCGACAGTGACCTCCTGTCGGTGCTTTTTTCTTGTCCAAAAAAATAAGAAGCCACCGATTCAGGAGAAAACGGTTTTATGCTCAGGTGACTAGTCTAAGCTGGATTCAACTAATATTATACTATATTCCATGATTGAGGCATTACTGGTGACGGAATTTATTTTAAATAATTGTATATGCACTAATGTAGTGGACTGAGATACGATTGACGTTGAAATAGATGTAGGCTTAGGGGCTAGCCCCTGTACTTCCACTAACAGATTCTTTCACTTTTATATGGCCGTCTCTAGGTTCAATTTAATATTGTTGTGGATTTTACTAGTAATTTTGTTATTGATTTAAAAGGAAATATGCCCTTCGGAAACACTAAGTCATCATATGAATTTGCCGATATATAGTTACATTCGTTATATTATTTCATTAAACATCAGACAAAAATAGTTATCAATCAAAAATACATAATATTTTAAAAATTAATATTGACGAATAAACCCGTTATAATATACAATTTCTTT
>NZ_JBALPZ010000081.1:0-34213 GCF_036965645.1 Neobacillus drentensis | reverse complement strand
TATTGGAATTACCAACAATAAAAACATCATACAAATTAAAAAAGGGGGGATGTTTAAAGATGAAAAAACGTCAGACAAAAACAAAGAATTAAACTTTTAGGGAAGAACTGGAAATTATGGCAAATCAAATTCGCCAGGGAATAATTGATATTGTTTTAATATCAAAAAATCCATCATATTCAGGTCCTGCTTAATTATCCGCCGATATCAACACAGCATTGTATTTTAAGAGTATGAAGAGTGGGAGAACAGATGCTAGACAGCAAAAAAAGTCCAACTGCAGAGGAATATAAGAAATCTATGGCGGACTTAAGGTAAGGAAGTCTTGAGTTAAAGCTATAGTGTACAATGAAATTTCGACATTCTGTGGAAGCGTTTTACTAGGTGTACGAAAATGAATAATAATGTATAGCAGTAAGTGCAGACGCGGCTTTGTCAACCCTCTGACGTTAATAGGTATAATTGGAAATATAAACGCGTTCATAGAGTCATGAAAATATGATAGTTTACTGGATAAGTAGAACTGGTAGCTTATCGAAAAGATCATGATCAAAGTTATTAACAAAAAAATCTTACCGAGGGGCGTAGTAAAATGGAAACTGTTGTGAAAGTAGGAGAATCTCACCTATCCTCAAAAGAGGAAAAGTGTAAAATGAAGGCGATTGTAAAGACTGGTGAACATCTAGGGTTCTCTTATATGGAAGTAGATAAACCGACACCAAAACCAAATGAAGTATTAATTGATGTAGAAGCAACGAATATATGCGGAACGGATATTAGTTACTTTAAGTGGGGTCAATCAGCAAAGGACTTTGCCTCAAAATTTAATGTGAAATTTCCGTTTATTGTTGGTCACGAATGCGCTGGAACAGTTGTGGAAGTCGGCAGTGATGTTAAAAAGATTAAAGTTGGCGACCGAGTATCTCTTGAGACTCATATTCCTTGTGGTGATTGTTTTCAATGTAAAACAGGCAATGCCCATAACTGTATGAATATGGGTATTTATGGAACGAGCTGCGACGGCTGTTTTGCTGATTATGCCATTGCTCCGGAAAGTGTATGCTTTAAATTGCCGGACAGTGTTTCTTTCCAGGAAGGTTCCTTATTTGAACCAGCCGGTGTTGCCATGCGTGCGGTGGAATTGTCTGGTCTAGAGCCAGGTGATACAGGTCTCATCTTTGGATGTGGAGCAATTGGTCTTTTAGCTATCCAAATCCTGCAAGCATGTGGGGTCTCAAGGGTCATTGCTGTTGATATTGATCAGTACAGAGTCGATATGGCCAAAAAATTCGGAGCGATTGGTGTTAATTCACTGACAGAAGATCTTCCAACCGTTGTAAAAGAATTGACAGCGGAGAGAGGTGGAGTAGACTTTATTTTCGAAATGACTGGTTCTCCTAAAGTCTATGAAACTCTATTCGATTTCCTTCGTTTAGAAGGAAGAGTAGTAACAGTGGGTCATCCTGGCGGTTCTATTCCAATTAATATTACACAAAGCATTAATTTAAAAGGCGCTACAATTAAAGGTTTATTTGGAAGAGGCATTTGGTCTACCTGGTATAAACTATCAGCTTTAGTTGAGGCGAAGAAAATAAATATTCTCGATGTCGTTACACATCGCTTTTCATTTTCGCAGGTGGATGAAGCATTTGAACAACTTAAACAGGGATCAGGGAAGATTATGTTTTTAAAGGACAAATAATAGCATAAGCAGGGTTCGGCAATACTGCGAATTTGCGAAAAAAGGTATATAAATACAAGTAGGCTATAATATAAAGGCTACTTGTATTTATAGTTAGAACATCTAATAGTCTATTGATAGTCGTTCGGGGTAAATAAGAATCTAAAATAATGATATGAGAGGGAGTCTATAGATGAAATTAAAAGCCGCAATTGATAAATTTCCTGCAGGAATGATGTTAATCCCTTTGCTTTTAGGAGCAGTAATTCGCACGTTCTTCCCAAACGTATTTGAAATGCCTGAATTTAAAAGTTCTTTTACCGGGGGATTATTAACTGGAACCACAGCGCTGCTCGGTGGGTTTTACATATGTTTAGGTTCAACGATACGATTTAATGCAACCGGTTACATATTAAAAAAAGGCGGATCCTTATGGCTTGGGAAAATTGGAACAAGTTTTTTAATTGCTTTCCTGATTAAAGCAATTTTTCCGGATCAAAATAATTTATTTTTAGGATTATCTGCATTAGCGATTGTGGCTGCTTTTTCCGATACAAATGGCGCTATTTATATGGCTCTCATGGGTCAATTAGGCAAGAAACAAGAAGATATTGCGGCTTATTCTCTGATGTCCCTTGAATCTGGGCCATTCTTCACCATGCTGATTTTAGGTGCTACTGGTTTAGCGAGCTTTCCGGTTACGGCATTTGTATTTACCATTATACCATTGGTCCTTGGGATGATTCTTGGAAACCTGGATGAAAAAATGCGGGAGTTTTTAAGTGTAGGTGAGAGCCTCTTTATTCCCTTCTTGGGTTTAGCAATTGGGTGTGGAATCAACCTGGGTAATTTATTTAAAGCTGGCCTATCCGGTATTATTCTAGGACTAGCTGTTGTGGTGGTTACTGGGATTGTATTAGTTATTTTGGACTTTGTCACGGGTGGAGATGGTATAGGGGGTATGGCTGCTGCCACTACCGCAGGAAATGCTGCGGCTGTACCATTAGCTGTTGCGGCTGTTCAACCTATCTATAGTGAAGTTGCTGCAAGTGCCACACTTCAAGTATCAGCAGCTGTTATCGTAACAGCCATTATAGTCCCGGTTATGACGACGTGGTATGCAAAAAGAGTGGAAAAAAGAAAAGCGCAGTCTGCTAATAATATTGTAGCATAAGGGATCTAAATTCTTGTAGATTTGACTGACTTTTAAATTACTTGGGATCACAAATTGTCTTAAAGAGAAGGAGACCTTTCCTTCTCGATTCTTTTTTTGCTTTCATTAAGTTTTAAAAGTATATTTAAGATTAGGTTAGTTACTGTATAATTCAAAATGAATGGTTATTTTTTATTTAGACATATAAGAAGGGTTCAGAATAAAAAAATATGGATTAAAGGTGAATGATGAGATGGACCTACTTACATCAGCGGCCGTTAAAAGCGAAATATCATTGGATAATAAGACGGCTGTAAATAAAGTGACAGACTACATTAAGAATAAAATTATTCTTAAAGAGCTAAAACCTAATGATAAAATACCTACAGAAAACGAACTGAGTGATATATTAAATGTAGGGAGGAGCTCTGTACGGGAAGCATTAAAGATTTTAGAAGCGATTAATATTATCCAAATTCGGAGAGGGGACGGTACGTATATATCGGAACCTGAAGATATTTCTATTTCTCAATCCTTGTTGTTTAAAATGATTTTAAACAATATGCAATTGAAAGAATTGGTTGATTTCCGTGAACAGATTGAAATTGCGGTTGTTAAATTGGCGATTTCTTATGCAACTCAGGAAGATATTGAAGTACTAAGAAAAAATTATCAAGATTTTTTAGAGTGCATTGAAAATAATCCGGAAGATTATGAAAGGCTTCATACATTGGACTCGGAGTTCCATAAAGCCTTAGCGGCATCGACAAAAAACAAGCTCATGCAAGAAATTTATTTGTTTTCATTTGAAATTTTTTCACCTATGATCTTGGAAAACTATGCCTCTGGTCAAATTGAGAGTGAGGATAAGGAACCAACATCAGAAAATCATAGGATTATTATTGAAGCAATAGAAAACAAGGATTTTTATCTTGGGATTCATGGTGTCAAAATATCTCTTAATTTATGGAAAAAGTGGATAAATAAAAATGAAAATAATAAAATGTCAGAATAGTAATTAATAAACGAGTACATTTTCTTGAATGCTAAGATGGTCTGACTGGGGATGGTTCTTTTGTTTCTTTTGAACGAAAGTTAGAACCGTTCCCTTTATTTTTGCCTTTTTACTATACAGTTTTTGCTGGCATATCCTTTATTCTATTGAAGGGTAAAGTGTATTGATTTTATTTTGGTATTTATAGCTAAAATGAGTCATATTTGTATTGATCCCTTGCTTTTTTTTGTTCTTAAAGACCCTCAATTTCCTCCTTGGTCCCTAGTTATTCTCTAACCTTAACAGTATAAGAAAATCCGATTACCTAAACGTCATACAAATAAACAATTTGGTGTTTTGGTGGAATGATTATCAAAGTAAACGTCAGACAAAATTTCTTCTCTTTTTTATAAAAATCAGTATTTTTATGGTAAAACTTCGAGTAAAGTACTTAATCTTTGTTGTTGACGGCTAATATTGGCGTGGTATATAATCTAATTAAACAATAACATCAGACAAATTTTATAAAATTTATAAAAATAAATAAAATTTGTCTGATGAATTAACAGGGAGTTATTCATTCAGGAAATGTTTGTGAAGGTGGTGCTTCCGTTAGGGGTTGTAAGTTGAAACAAGGATCGAAAGTAAATCTTACTGGTTCAACTTTATTTAAAGAAATCTAAACAGAAAGGAAGTGTAGGAATGTCCGAAAATAATTTATTGCTTGGTTTTTACGGAGATGATTTTACTGGTTCTACGGATGCAATGGAAGCGTTAGCATCAAATGGGTATCGCACCATCCTATTTTTGGAGCCGCCTTCACCAGAAATGTTGGAAAACTTCAAAGGTGTTCAATGTATTGGAGTTCCTGGAACCAGCAGAGCTAAAAATCCGGAAGAAATGGAACAAGAATTACGACCAGTGTTTGAGGCATTATTTAAGTTGCGAACGAATGTGATTCATTATAAAACATGTTCAACATTTGATTCTAATCCGGATGTTGGCAGTATTGGTAAAGCAATTGAAATTGCGCTTGATTACACGGAAGAATCACAAAAAACAGTGCCGCTTTTTGTTGCAGCACCGCCATTAGGAAGGTATACGGTATTTGGAAACCATTTTGCCAAAATGTATGATACGGTTTATCGATTGGACAGGCATCCAACGATGTCGAAACATCCCATGACACCTATGAACGAATCAGATTTACGAGTTCATTTAAACAAGCAATTTCAACTACCCAAGCAAATTGGTTTGATGGATGTGGTGGAGCTCTCTGGAGCTTATCGTAATGTTAAAGAAGTGTATGAGCAAAAATTAGAATCAAACGATGGTATCATTCTTCTTGATGCGTTAGATGATAGCCATAGTCAAACGGTTGGCCGGCTAATATGGGAAAAAGGTCAAGAAGGTTTACGCTTCGTTGTCGGATCATCAGGTGTTGAATATGCATTAACAGCTGAATGGAATCGGCAAGGATTGCAGGCAACAAGCAACAAAAAGGGGCAAACAAAAATACCCGCTGCCAATCAAGTTCTTGTTGTTGCTGGCAGCTGTTCACCTATTACCAAACTCCAAATCGAAACGGCAAGTGAAGCAGGTTTCGTGGGAATTCAAGTTTCTCCCCAAGATATTATTAATAAAGAAGAACTACCCAAAAATCTATTGGAAAAGGTTATTAAACATATCCAAAACGGTAAAAGTGTTATTTTATATACAGCTCAAGGACCAGAAGATCCCGCTATTGAAGAAACTCGCAGACTTTTTGATGAGATGGGAATCGAGAAAAGGGAATCAGGCGAGTTGATTGGTAGTCAATTAGGTAAATGGACATTGGAAATTATAAAAGCAACAAATATTCGCCGAATCATTGCGGCCGGGGGGGATACTTCGGGCTTTGTGACAAAAGAATTGAAACTCTTTGCATTGGAAATGATTCTTCAAGTTGATCCAGGTGTTCCGTTGTGCTGTGGCTATTCTTCAGATCCCCTTATGAATGGTATCGAAATTGCCTTAAAAGGTGGTCAGATGGGCAGCCCTGATTTCTTTGTTAAAATCAAGGAAGCTTGAGGGAAAGAAAGAAGAAACTAAGAGATGTGTTGAAGAGCTAGACGTCCGAGGGTCATTAGAATGGTTCATGGATTTCCATTAATGGTTTTAGTAACTTTTTAGTTTAGTAGATCACCATAACAAAAAAATGTAAGATTCGGACCGCATATCTAAATTTAATTTTTTTTAAAATTCAACTATAAAGGAGAGTTACCAATGAGTCAGGATCGTGTTTTTGCTACATATCACATTGAGACACCCTATGATTTGGAATATGCCGCAAAAGTCATGGCGGGTGAGCAATCTACCGGTACTTTTATTGCTGTTCCTGGAGAAACAGAAGAACTTAAGGACAAGTTTTCAGCCAAGGTGGTGTCGATTGAAGAGTTAGAGGTTGTGTCTACTCCTACTTTACCCGGATCCAAACCACCTAAAGGATCCAATGGATCCATTTCCTATCACCGAGGGAAGGTCGTTTTATCATTCCCCTTACATAACTTTGGCCCTTCAATACCGAATCTATTGGCCACTGTGGCAGGGAATCTGTATGAACTCCGTGAATTTAGTGGGTTGAGGCTCATGGACTTGGAGTTGCCTCATGCATTTATGGAAAAGTATCCTGGACCTAAATTTGGGATTGAGGGAACGAGAAAGTTAGCCAATGTGTACAATCGTCCATTTATAGGAACGATTGTGAAGCCTAGTATTGGATTAACGCCTGATGAACTTCGTGTAGTGGTAAGAGATCTGGCGCTTGCTGGAATTGACTTTATCAAAGATGATGAACTCAACGCGAATCCTCCTTACGCACCTTTGAAAAACCGTGTTAAAGCGGTAATGGAAGAAATCGAAAGGGCCGCAGATAAAACAGGCAAAAAGGTTATGTATGCCTTTAATATTACGGATGACATAGACCAGCTCGAACGTAACCATGAAACAGTTGTAAAAGCCGGTGGAACTTGCGTGATGGTCGGTATCAACAGTGTTGGGCTAGCTGGTGTGGCACATTTACGGAAATATAGTGAGGTTCCCATTCACGGACACCGTAATCAATGGGGAGCTATGACCCGTTGCCCGCAGTTAGGAATGGAATTTACGGCTTACCAAAAGATGTGTCGCCTGGCCGGAGTGGATCATTTGCATTGTAATGCGCTCGACAGCAAGTTCTATGAGTCTAACGAGTCCGTTGTTAAATCAGTAAAAGATTGTATAACCCCGATGTTTGGCGGTTATACCGTAATGCCTGTATTATCTTCCGGCCAATGGGCAGGAACTGCACCAGATTCCTATTCGTCAATGGAAACGATTGATGTGATGCATTTGGCAGGTGGGGGCATCATTGGGCACCCAGGTGGTTCTGAAGCAGGGGTTAAAAGCATGATTCAAGGGTGGGAAGCAGCCGTTTCTGGTGTATCTCTCCAAGAATATGCTGAGACTCACTTTGAGTTAGCGCAGGCCATTGAGAAATTTGGGAAATGAGAATGTGCAAATGCTGCCTGATTTGGAGCGGCATTTGCAGATTTCTTCCAACTCCAGTCTGGAATTTAATTGGATGTACAGCTAAAAAGATAGATAACACCCTTGACATCCTATAGGTTTACATTTGCAATCATTGAATCAGATGTTTAACAAATAAAGGGGATGTAGCTTGATGGATACAAAAGTAGGTATTAGTGGTACTGGAAGAATTGGACGGCTGTTAATCAGAAAGATTTTATCCGATACAAATAAATCATTGAAATTAGTAGCCATTAACTCGATTTATCCTGCCGAAACCGTTGCTCATTTATTAAAATATGATACTGTTCATGGAACCTGGGATGCAGAAATCTCAGTTCAAAATGATAATCTTGTCATTGATGGGGAAATTTATCCTATAGTATCAGAACGTGAACCCGAGAATATCCCATGGGGAAATATGGGTGTTGACATTGTCATGGATGCGTCTGGTAAATTCACACACCGTCAAGGTGCAGAAAAACATCTTAGAGCAGGGGCATCTCATGTAATCGTAACCGCCCCTGGTGAACAGATGGATTTAACAGTCGTTATGGGAGTAAATGACCAGCTGTTAGACATTTCTAAGCATAAAATCATATCAGCGGCATCTTGCACAACGAATTGTGTGGCTCCTCTTTTAAATATCCTTGATCAAGCTTTTCTAGTAAAAAGAGGCTGGGTGACGACGGTTCATGCCTTTACTTCTGATCAAAAGCACATAGATAACCCTCATAAGGATTTGAGAAGAGCAAGAGCTTGTACACAATCGATAGTTCCAACAACTACTGGAGTCGGCAAGGCACTTGAGGATGTACTGCCACATCTTTCGCGTTTTGTGGAGGGAATATCTATACGTGTTCCTACCCAAGATGTTTCTTTAGCAGATCTAACTATTGAAGTGTCACGAGCGGTTACACTAGATGAAGTAAAATCAGTTTTTAATGGAAAATTAAATAAAAATCATTATGTATCTTACACAAATGACCCTTTAGTTTCAGCAGATTTTATTGGTTGTGATAAATCTGCTGTTGTCGATGGGCTTTCAATCATGGCTACAAATAATCAAATAAAATTACTTGCCTGGTATGATAACGAATGGGCTTATGCTAGCAGGGTAATAGATTTGGCTCAGGCGGTTCAAGAAAGGATGGAAAAAGAATGGTTGTTTCCCAAGATTCTGAAGTAGTATTAGGGACCATTATATGTGACCGTTGCGGGAAGTTTATAGATACAGCTGATACTAATAGAGTCATCATTTATTATTCTCGGTGTGAAGACGATAAATGCAGCAGTCCAGAAGAAGAATAAAAATAGAATTTTTCTGAGAGTTTAGCGAAGAGCATCTATGCTCCCATCCTAATGGAGAAATATGTTTTAATAACTCTTCTCGTAACACTTCTTTATTCCGGAGTACTATTGGCGGTACTTGAACCGTATGGAGAATTGTCGATTTTGGAAAAACATATGTTAATAATGTTACGCTAAAGAAATGTCCCTTATATGACGAAAGGGGCGAATTGCCTTTATTGATAATAAGCCTGTTGTCAACGTTGACAAACAAATTACCGGAGAAAGGATAAAGGAGATAGAAGGATGATAGACAAGAATTTTCCGTAAGGAATATGAATCAAACACTTTAGGCGGTAATTTGGGTCTGCCTTATTCAGAAAATCGATATTCTATATTAATAAGAAGATCCGGGAACTGAATGAACTAGATTATATTTTAGTTAACTAATAAAAACTGAGGAATAATACAAGATCATCCCTTAATCATTAAAATAAGTGATAAGCATCACCAAAAGTGCCTCTCCCATTTGGGTAAGAGGCACTTTTGGTGATCTAAATAAAAAGAGACCATGAAAAAAATCCTCCGATAAGGGCAATTTATATATAGATGATAAAGGCTGCGATGAAGATTGGGATCCTGTTAATAGGATATTGTATAAAGTGTTCTTTTTGGATATGAAATCTTGGATAGAGACTTACGTTTTATATAAATTGATTTTTTTTAAAAAAATAATTGAAACGTTTCCAATTACGTGATAAGATAATCACATAAATTGATTGAAACGTTTCCAAAGGTTAGTAAATAAGTTTATAAAATAGCTTTTATTATGGGGGTAATTATAGTGCCAAGTATAAAAGATGTGGCAAACTTAGCGGGAGTAGCAGTTGGCACTGTTTCGAGGGTAATTAACAACCATCCAAACGTTTCGCCTGAAACAATGGAGAAAGTGAATGCAGCTATTAAAGAATTAAATTATGTACCAAATGAAGTAGCAAGAAACTTTAAAATGCAAAAATCGAAAATGGTCGCCTTAGTTCTCCCTAGTATTTGGAATCCATTTTTTTCTGAACTTGCCTATTATATTGAAGATGAGCTTGATCGAGAAGGCTATAAATTAATGCTTTGTAATAGTGGGGGCAGACCTGACAAAGAGCTTTATTATTTTGATATGCTTAATCAGAATAAAGTAGCAGGAGTTGTTGGAATTACCTATAACGATATTGAAGAAAGTGTTAGTACAGATATACCCATTATTAGTATCGACAGGCATTTTGGAAAAAAAATCACATGCGTAACCTCCGATAACTATACTGGTGGACGGATGGCCGTACAGGAGCTTGTAAAGGCAGGGGCTAAAAAAGTGGCTTATCTCGGAATAACTAGTTCGGCTTACTCTGAGGTAGTACTCCGGAGAGATGGATTTATCGATGAGGCTGTGGATAAAGGTATTGAATATTTTATTCATGAGGAACATGATGAAGTTTACAATGATGATAACTTCTTTGAGGATTTCTTTTCAAAAAAGGAACATCATAATGTAGACGGAGTATTTGCCAATACGGACTTACTAGCTGCAAAATATATTGATAGAGCAAATCGATTGGGGATAAGAGCTCCAGAGGATGTAAAAGTAATTGGTTATGATGGAATTCAAGATAATAAATTGTTTCACCCCGTCTTATCCACAATCAGGCAGCCGGTGGAGGAAATGGCTAGAATGTCTGTAAAGCTTCTCCTTAGAAAGATTGAAGGTGAAAAGCTTGAGCAAGAGATATACCGGATTCCTGTAAAGTACAGAGCAGGTGAAACGACTTAATAGGAAAAAATTTTTTGAATGTGTTGGAAACGTTTCAATGGATCGGTTAAGGGAATTAATAAGGCAGGATATGCAATTATTAAATGTATATTTTTTTAACCTTGATTGGAAACGTTTCAACGGATACAGCAAACTAATTTTGAAATGAGGGAGATTATAATGAAATTTGCACTAAAAGCTTCCAATGGCCATTTAAAATCCTCTACGATCCGCTTTGAAACGCTAAATAAAAAAAGTCGTATTAAACAAGTACTCGAAAACTATGAGCTTTACCTTTTCTTACTGCCAGCCATTATCTATTTTATTGTTTTTCAATACGTTCCAATGTATGGAGTTTTAATTGCTTTTAAAGATTATGTCCCCTCTTTAGGGATATTAGGAAGTCCTTGGGTCGGGTTTCAAAATTTCCAGCGATTCTTCGACTCCTATCAATTTTGGACATTAATAAAAAACTCCTTAGGTTTAAGCATCTTGCAACTGATTATTGGGTTTCCGATGCCAATCATTATTGCATTACTTTTAAATCAAATGATTCACCAAAAGTATAAGCGTTTTGTTCAAACGGTTATTTATGCACCACATTTTATCTCAATCGTAGTTTTAGCCGGTATGGTCTTTGTTTTTTTCTCAGATAAAGGATTAGTTAATAGTGTGATAACACTATTTGGAGGGTCAGCTATATCGTTTATGTCTGAACCAAGTTGGTTTAAACCACTATATATAGGATCTGGAGTATGGCAGGAAACGGGTTGGGCATGCATTGTGTATTTAGCTGCATTAGCTGGGGTAAGTCCTGAAATTCACGAAGCTGCAACCGTAGATGGCGCAAATAAGTGGCAGAGAATTTTACATGTGGATATCCCTGCTATTATGCCGACAGCCATCATACTTCTTATTTTATCAGTAGGGAATTTAATGAATATAGGATTTGAAAAAGCATTCTTATTGCAAACACCATTGAATCAGCCAGCTGCAGAGATTATTCCGACTTACGTTTATAAAGTAGGTTTACAGCAATCAGAATATAGTTTTGCTTCTGCCGTAGGATTATTTAATTCGGTTATTAACTTAGTTTTACTTTGGATTGTAAACAAAACAGCAAAGAAAGTTTCTGGTTCTGGACTATGGTAGGGGGTGTAGGAATTGAGTAAATACAAAAAAAATAATAGTGAAAAAAAAATAAAATCAAAAGAGGATAAAATATTTGACACTGTTAACTTTATATTTTTAACTCTCATTTGTTTAGCGGTCTTATATCCTTTATATTTTGTGGTCATTGCCTCAATAAGTAATCCAGATCTAGTTTATAACGGAAGTGTTTGGTTATTACCTAAGGAAATCACTTTTGAAGGGTATAAGAGGATTTTCAGTGATCCTAAAATCTGGTTAGGATATAAAAATACCATTATTTATACAGTTTTAGGAACTGCAGTACAATTATCCCTGACATTAATGGCTGCTTATGCACTATCCCGTAAAGATTTGTATGGTAAAACCTTCTTTATGTTAATGATATTATTCACGATGTTCTTCTCTGGCGGGTTAATTCCTACGTATTTAGTTGTTAAAGATTTAGGGATGCTAAATACAATGTGGGCAATGATCCTTCCAAAAGCTATTGCCGTCTGGAATTTGATTGTAGCGAGATCCTTTTTCGAATCTTCGATACCTAATGAATTACTAGAAGCAGGTAAAATTGATGGATGTTCGAACACTAGATTCTTTTTAAAAATTGTTCTTCCATTATCCAAACCAATCATCGCCGTTATGGTTCTATTTTATGCAGTAGGTAATTGGAATTCATACTTTGATGCTTTGATTTATTTAAATGATGAAAGTTTATATCCTTTGCAATTAATTTTGCGTAATATTTTGATTCAAAATCAATTGAGCGTACAAATGTTGAGTGATTTAGACAATCTTGCAGCCCAGCAGCACGTTGGAGAGATTATTAAGTATGGTGTTATCATTGTTGCCGCAATTCCATTATTAATTGTTTACCCATTTGTCCAAAAGTATTTTGTCAAAGGAGTATTAATTGGTGGTGTAAAGGGATAACCTTTTCAAATGCCAAGACTAAAAAGTATACCTTTAAGGGGGTGACCGATAAAGGGTTCCTATGAGGTAGTTCGTTCTTATAAAAAATGATTGATTATGAGGGGGAAATTATAATGAAAAATACATGGTTTACTAAATCATTGGTTTTATCTATTGGTCTTTCTACTATTCTTGCTGGATGTTCCAGTGATAAAAGTGCATCAGAAGAAACGAAAAAAGTAAATGTAAAAATGAATGCTACTGGGCTGCCTATAGTTGATAAAACAGTCACACTTAATTTTGTATCACCGAAATCAACTTTAGCCCCTAATTTTGCTGATATGACCATTTTTAAAGAACTGCAGAAAACAACCAATGTTCAAATTAAATGGAATAACATTCCTGGTGACGGTTATCAGGAAAAGAAAAACTTATTGCTTGCAAGTGGAGATCTTCCAGATGCTTTCTATAATTCAGGTTTTAGCGATTTGGATATTCAGAAATATGCAAAGGATGGAACGATTATTCCTTTAGATGACCTAATCGATAAATATATGCCAAACTTAAAGAAAAGACTCGAAGAAAGACCTGATTTGAAGAAGGTCATTACAGCGCCGGATGGACATATTTACTCTTTGCCTAGAGCAGAAGAGATGGACTTAGTTGGACTGCCTAACACCATGTACATCAATAAAAAGTGGCTTGATAAGCTAGGGTTAAAAATGCCTGCAACCCTCGAAGAGTATCATGATGTTTTGAAGGCATTCCAAGATAAGGATGCAAACGGTAATGGCAAAAAAGATGAGATTGGATTAACTTACCTATTCAACGGATGGTGTGGTAACTTCGGTGATATGATTGCAGCGTTCGGAGTTCCTGATAACAATGACCACCGTATTGTACGTGATGGAAAAGTAATCTTTACCGCTGTTCAGGCAGAATATAAAGATGCTATCGAGTATTACCATAAATGGGTGAAGGAAGGAATAATTGACCCAGAAGCAACCACTCAAGATACGGCAAAGATGTTTGCAAAAGGTAAAACAAAAGATGAGACATTAGGTTCTTTTATTTGGTGGGAAAATACAGAAATGGTCGGTACTGATCGCCAAAATGATTATGTAGTCTTACCACCGCTTGTAGGTCCAAAAGGAAAACCAATCGTAGGTCGCTCAAACTATTCTGAATATGGTCGTGATGCATTTGTTATTACAAAAGCAGATAAGTATCCAGAAATTACATCAAGATGGGTAGACCAATTATATGCTCCAAAAGAGTCTGCTCAAGTGAACTGGGGTCCTATTGGTGAAGTTTATAAAGAGGACAGTAACGGAATGTTAGTGAATAAAGAATTGCCTGCTGGAGTGGCAATGGGTGAGTACCGTCAAAAGGTGGCTCCTGGCGGACCATTCATCGTTTTAAAACAAGACTTTGGTAAAGTGGTCGATATGGAACCACGTGCAAAAGAACGTCTGCAAATTTTGGATAAATATTATCGTCCTTACGAAGAAAAAGAGAATTATCCACAAGTTTTCTTTAGTCAAGAGGATTCACAGAGAATTAATCAGCTTCAAACGGATATTACTCAATTTGTTAACCAAAAGCAAGCTCATTGGTTACAAGATGGCGGAATTGAAAAAGAATGGGATAGCTATGTAAAACAGTTAGATCAAATGGGTCTTCCTGAATTGATGAAATTGTACCAAAAGGGACTTGACAATTTTAACAAAACAAGTAAATAACCATCCCAATTTTAAATAAAAGGCAGAACATAAGGGTGCAGCCTCATCGTTCTGCCTTATCTATTAATCTTACCACAATAAGGGTTAGGTGAACATAAATGTACGATATTACGGCATTAGGAGAGTTACTGATTGATTTTACACCTTCAGGATCTCAAGAAAAAGGTAGAGTTCTGTTTGAACAAAATCCTGGCGGGGCTCCAGCTAATGTTCTAGCAGCTTTATCTAAATTGCAAAAAAAGACCGCTTTTATTGGAAAAGTTGGAAAAGATCAATTTGGGTTCTTTTTAAAAAATAGATTGGATGAAATAAATGTAGACACTTCTGGGCTGGTTTTCTCAGAAAATGCAAATACAACTTTAGCGTTTGTCCATTTAGATGGTAAGGGTGATCGAACATTTAGTTTTTATCGTAACCCTGGAGCGGATACCACATTAACCATAGATGATGTAGATTTTGGTTTATTAAAAAATTCTAAGATTTTTCACTTTGGATCTCTCTCTATGACTCATAATCCTGCTGCAGAAACCACTCTCGCTGCCGTTGCTTTTGCAAAAGAAAATGGAGCTCTTATTTCTTTTGATCCTAATTTAAGGGAGTCGTTATGGGATAGTTTAGACCGTGCTAAAGAAATGATGTATAAGGGGCTTGCATTTTCCGATGTAGTAAAAATTTCAGAAGAGGAACTAACTTTCCTCACTGGAGTTAGCGATCTTGATGAAGGCACTCGAATTTTATGTAGCACATACCATGTTCCCTTGATGTTTATCACTTTAGGTGAAAATGGCAGTTTCTTTAGATTAGGAGAAAAAACAGGTCATGTGCCAGGGTTTGTTGTTGATGTTCAAGATACTACGGGAGCAGGAGACGGTTTCCTTGGAGGAGTTCTTTATAAGATTCTTCAAAAAGAATGCCTGTTTGATAGTTTAACATACGAAGATTTAGTAGAAATAGCGTCCTTCGCAAATGCTGTCGGCGCATTAGCCACAACAAAAAAAGGGGCAATTGGGAGTATGCCTGTTCTAGACGAAATTTATACAATAAGCAACTCAAAGGTAGTAACAAAGGAGAACATATAAACATGAAACTAGAAGAATATAAAACATCGAGTTCAGAAAAGTATTACACAGAACCCCATAGACCACAGTTCCATTTCACACCTGAATCCAATTGGATGAATGATCCTAACGGAATGGTTTACTATGAAGGAGAATACCATCTATTTTATCAGTACCATCCATACGATACAATATGGGGACCAATGCATTGGGGACATGCTGTAAGTAAGGACTTAATTCATTGGGAGCACCTGCCAATAGCTTTGTCCCCTGATGAAAATGGGGCTATATTTTCTGGAAGTGCGGTTGTAGATTGGAATGATTCAACTGGATTTTTTAATGGTGAATCTGGGCTTGTTGCCATTTTTACGCATGCAGATCAATATCCGGGATCAGAGCGTCCTAGACAAAGACAAAGTCTCGCTTATAGTACGGATAAAGGGCGGACTTGGAACATGTATAAGGGAAACCCTATTCTTTCAGATATAAGAATCACAGATTTCCGTGACCCTAAAGTGTTTTGGCATGAAAATACAAAAATGTGGGTTATGATTCTTGCAGCAGGAAACAATGTCAGGATTTATACTTCACAAGACTTAAAAACGTGGAATTTTGCAAGTGAATTTGGTACTGAAGCAGGTTCTCATGCAGGTGTTTGGGAATGTCCTGATTTATTTGAATTACCTGTTGACGGAAAAAAAGTAAATAAAAGATGGGTAATGATTGTTAGTATTGGTAATGAAGCGGCATATGCAGAAGGTTCTAGAACCCAATATTTTATAGGTGATTTTGACGGCTCAACTTTTACAAATGAGAACTCGTATGAAAAGGTCCTTTGGCTTGATCATGGAAGAGATAATTATGCAGGAGTCACTTGGTCAGATGTACCTGCTGAGGACGGGCGCCGTATTTTTATAGGTTGGATGAGTAATTGGAAATATGCCAATGAAACTCCAACAAAAGTTTGGAGAAGTGCAATGACACTCCCTCGTGAATTAAAACTCGTGACAACAAACGATGGCGTCAGGTTAAGCCAAACACCCATTACTGAATTAGAGTCTCTTCGTAAAGAAAATACAAAATTAGAAAATATCATTATAAATGAAAATGCAGCAAATGTTCTTTCGAATATAAAGGGGAAAGCGTTTGAATTAAGGGCTGAGTTTGAATTGGATACTGCCTTCGTATTTGGTTTTAAGGTACGAACGTCAAAAGATGAGAAAACTATTATTGGATATAATGTAACTGAGAAAAAGTTATTCATTGATCGACAGAGTTCAGGGGAAACATCATTTAACCCATTTTTTGCTTGTAATCACAATGCTATCTTAGAACCAAAACAAAATCGTATAATTATGCATATTTTTGTTGATTGGTCCTCTGTAGAGGTATTTGCAAATAATGGTGAATTGGTTATGACTGATTTAATCTTCCCAGATAATAATAGCCAAGGATTAGAACTATTTGCTGTTGATGGCAATGTCCAACTAACATCTCTAGATTTTTACGATTTAGAATCATGTTGGTGCAAAAAATAACAACACGATTCTAATTTTGAAAGGGATTTTTCGTAAGAAAAAATCCAATCTTTACTTAAAAAAGGGGAAACACCATGAATATCCTTAACAGTAGATTTTTGCACTATACCGAAAAAATCGTTGACCTATTCTTATTAAATTTATTATGGCTAATAATGTGTATACCTGTTATTACTATTTTTCCGGCAACAGTATCCATGTATGGTGTAATAAGAAAGTGGACAATGAGGAAAGAAACCAATGGGATTTTCCGTACTTTTTTCTCGTTATTTAGAGAATGTTTTATCCAAAGTTTTGGAATTTCGGTGTTATGGGCAGCTCTAGGTTTTTTTATCTATATAGACTTTCGTATTTTACATTTGGACGGTTCATTGATGCATCTTTTATTGCTGGGCATTCTTTGGTTGTTATCCCTATTTTTCTTAGCAATTACTGTTTATCTATTTCCTATTATGGCTCACTTTGATACAAAATGGAAAAATGTCATTAAAAATGCGTTAACTTTGGCAATCACTTATCCTTTGTCAACCATATTATTAATGATGATAGTTTTACTATCATTGTATCTGGTTTATTTGCTTCCTCTATTCATTTTTATTTTAGGAAGTGTTATCGCTTATCTTTCTTATACCATTTGCCATAAATTATTTTTAGGTATGAAGAATTATTAACCTTTTGCTATGATGTTCTTTTATAAAGGAGCCTTCGGAAAAATTTCTGAAGGCTTATCTTAAACCTTGATTAACCTGAATCACTTCTCTTTTCTTCATATTAATCTTACATACGTCAATTACTCCTATGTATATTTAAACACCTTACGAATTTACTTAACCAAGACCTATAAAATGCATCTATAGAAAGATTGAAAGATTAATATATTTCCACATGGTTTAACAAAAATTGTTTTTAGGGAGGAGTCTATACACATTTGAAAAATATTTCTCGGACAATAAAGATTTTGTAGAAATTGTTAATAAAAGGGGAAATAAGAATGGATAAAAAATATAAAAATAAAACAAAAAGTGTATGGTTAGTGTTACTAATATTTATATTTACAACAGTTGCCGCCCCAGTATCCCATATTAAGGCGGATGTCATACCAAATGAAATAACAAATGGTAGTTTTGAATCCGGAGACCTTACCGGATGGAAAGTTGTCAAGGGGGGAGCATTTGGTCCTAACAGTGTATCTAATGCAACAACATGGTGGAATGAAAAAATTCCCTACAACCACGAAGGCAACTATCATTTAGACGGATGGGCTTATCCTGAATCAGAAACTGGAATACTTCGTTCATCTACCTTTCAATTAGGGGGAACAGGTTGGATTTCTTTTAAATTAGGAGGTGGAAAGAATACAGATATATGTAATATTCAAATTTATGATGCTGATACGAAGCAATTAATAGCAAAGTATGGAAATACGGAATTTGTAGATAAGAACTTTCCGCATATAGATCAAGGTATGAATTTAGCTAACATGGTTCAGTATCGAGCTGATCTATCTGCATATAAGGGAAAGAATTTGTATATCGAAATAGTTGATAATGCTGCATCTGATTGGGGATTAATATTTGCGGATGCGTTTAAAACCTATTATGAAACTGTACCTACTGAAGGTACATTGGCAATAGATTTAAGCCAGACTATAACAAATAATATCAATAACCCAGATTTTGAATCTGGAGATTTAAGTGGTTGGAAGGTAACGGGTAATACCTTTGGTGTATCAGATGTAGAAAAGTATTGGCAAACCCATAATTTTAATCAACATGGTAAATATCATGTATGGGGTTTTATTGATCCTGCAAATGGTGGAGCAGGCGATGATGGGCAAGGAGAGATGAAGTCAAATATTTTTAAATTGGGGGGAAATGGCACAATAAATTTCCTTGTGGGAGGAGGTAGTAATATAGATAAACTATATGTAGCACTTGTAAGTGCAAAAGATGGAAAGGAACTTTTTAAAGCAACTGGTAATAACGATGAAGGTTATACTAGAGTTTTATGGGACGCTTCCGCTTACAGAGATCAATATCTATATATAAAAGTAGTTGATAAAATAGGCGGGGGATTTGGACACATCAATGTGGATGATTTTCAGGTTTATAATGTTGATGCGCCAATCAGTGATGATATAACTAATCCAAATTTCGAAACTGGAGATTTAAGCGGGTGGAATTTAGTGAGTGGTGATGCCTTTGATAGCGCTGTCACTAACGCGACGGATGATAATGGAGTGGAACTAAATATTAATGGTGAATATCATTTATGGGATAAGGACAGTTCAAAGGTTGGTGTGTTGAAGTCTTCGGAGTTTGTATTAGGTGGTACAGGTGAAATAAATATGCTGCTTGCGGGCGGGGCAGATAAAGATAATTTATATGTAGCACTCGTAAATTCAAAAGATAATACCGAACTGATAAAAGTAACTAATTCAAAGAATAATGTTCAATACAACAGAGTAGAAATGGATGCTTCACAATATTTAGGGCAAAAAGTATATTTGAAAATTGTCGATAATTCGACGAATGCCTTTGGGTATATAAATGTAGATGATATTCATGTTAAAAACTATGGGATGGCTGCGAACTGGAAATTTGACGAGCAAAAGGGAACTGTAGCTCGGGATTCTGTAAGTGGAATAGATGATTATGTGAATTATGTATTTAATACTTCAACGGAAAAACCTACAACAGGGCCGCTTTGGAAAAAGGGAATTCTAAATAATGCACTATTATTTGACGGATATTCAACATGGATAAGCCGTAGCGCGAATAAATTTCTGAAACCATCTAATGCCATTACTATTTCGGCTTGGGTAGCACCTAGAACCTATGAATGGGGTGATCTTGGACAAGATTCCATCATAGTCAATCAGCAGGACAAAAGTAAGTCTCAAGGATTTGGGCTGGGTATTGGAAGACACGGATCGTGGGATTTGCAACTAGGGATAAATAATGCATGGTTTAGAGTAGATGCAGCTAAAGATAAACCAATTCCTCTAGGAAAATGGTCTTATGTTACAGCAACTTATGATATGGATAGCCAATCTATGAGACTTTACTTAAATGGTGAATTGGCTGGTGAAAAAAAGGTACCTGTTAAAGGTGTTATATCCCCATCAACAGAGCCATTAATAATAGGAAAGCACAATCAACCAGCAATAATAAATGGCGTTTTTTCAGTAAATATGTTCGATGGTTTAATTGATGAATTGAAAATTTCTTATGCTCCAATAACAGCTGAGCAGGTAAAAGATGAATATGATTCATACTTAAATAAGCTAAATCATAATATTCCGAATCCTGAAGCTGCATTGACACTAGATTCAAGTATTTTAGCAGGTGACCGATATAAACCTCAATTTCATTACAGTCCACCACAAAACTGGATGAATGAGCCTCATGCTCCAATTTATTATAATGGAAAATATCATATATTTTATCAGGCTAATCCAAGAGGCCCATATTGGCATTATATTAATTGGGGTCACGCTGTAAGTACAGATTTGGTTCATTGGAAGGAAGAACCTATTGCATTAATGCCACAGGAAAACTCTGTAGCTCCTGATGGAGTTTGGTCAGGTAGTGCAACCTATGATAAAGATGGTAAGCCAGTGTTATTCTTTACAGCAGGAAATGACAGTGCGACTCCAAACCAAAGTATAGGTCTTGCTACAGCTGCTGACTACTCTAATCCTGAATTGCCAAATTGGGATATGAATAATCAGCTGGTTAATGTACAACAAAAAGATATACAGGGGCAAAATGCCAATGAAACTGCTATTTTTGGTGAATTTAGAGATCCATTTGTATTTAAGAATGGAGATAATTGGGTAATGCTAGTAGGTTCAGGGATACAAAAAGATGGAGTTAAAACCGGTGGAACTGTATTGGTGTATACGTCAAAGAATTTAACTTCCTGGGATTACAAAGGACCACTATTCCAAGGCAATCATAATAAACATGTAATAGAAGGAACAGTTTGGGAATTACCTGTTTTCCTTCCATTAAAGGATAGTAAGGGAAAGGACACAGGTAAATATATCATGCTTGTAAGTCCAACTTATTCTAACTTTCAAGAAGCCGCTATGTATCAATCAAAAACAGTATTATATTGGATTGGTAAATGGGACGATAAAACTTACAGATTTAAACCTGATCAAGAAGCACCACAGATGTTTGATTACGGAATGCATTTTTCCGGTCCAAGTGGATTTGTAGATCAAAAAGGAAGGACGATTGTTTTTAGCATTACTCAGGATTCACGTTCAGAACAGGATCATTATAATGCAGGCTGGGCACATAATGCAGGACTTCCATTACAATTAACCTATGATAATGGTAATCTGGTAATCAATCCGATATCAGACGAACTTGATTCACTACATGATAAACAACTTGTAAATTTCTCTAATAAAACTTTACCAGAAGCTAATGTTTTATTGAAGGATGTTAAAGGCGATATGCTGGACATTCAAGTAGAGCTACAGCCAAAAGGAGCAAAGAAGTTTGGCATAAAGGTTAGAAGAAGTCCTGATGGACAGGAAGAAACAGTCCTATATTATGATGCTTCCAATAGCACTTTAAATGTAAATAATAATAAAACAAGTATAGATCCTGATTCGAAAAAAGGCATCTATGGCGGAAAACTTGAACTTGATGGAAAAAAATTAAAACTGCATATTTACATTGACCGATCCCAGATTGAAGCTTATGCAAATGGGTCAAAGAGCATAACTACTCGGGCATATCCAGTTAGATATGATTCATTAGGACTGCAAATTTATGGAGACGGTAATGTGGATGTTAAATCCATGAAAGTATGGTCAATGAAATCTGCCTATGGGGATGGAACTGTAGTCCCAGTAGAG
The DNA here is from genome assembly GCF_036965645.1 of Neobacillus drentensis. Lineage (GTDB taxonomy): Bacteria > Bacillota > Bacilli > Bacillales > Cytobacillaceae > Neobacillus > Neobacillus drentensis_D. The sequence goes on along the minus strand of NZ_JBALPZ010000081.1, from coordinate 12,479 downwards.
GAGCATAAACAGGATACAAAGATTAAGACAGGAAATATTGAAAATGCAGGATTTGAAACTGGAGACTTGTCAGGGTGGACGGTACAAGGGAATGCATTTTCAAAAGATATGGTGAGTAAAGCTACCGATAGTGGATGGTCAATATTTAATCAGGCCCAGAGAAGTGATGGATCAGCAGGATATCATCTATGGGGATTTAAAGATCCAGCAAAAGGTGGTTTAGGTGATGCAGGTACTGGTTCTTTAATGTCGAATAAATTTAGGCTGGCAGGAGATGGACAAATAAATTTCTTGATAGGTGGTGGAAAGGATTTAGATAATCTTTCTGTAGCTTTAGTAAGAGCTTCTGATAATACTGCCTTGTTAAAGGCTACAGGAAATAATAGTGAACAGTATAGCCGTATAAACTGGGATGCTTCTAAATTCATTGGAGAAGAACTATATATTAAAGTTGTAGATAATTCAACCGGTGGATTTGGGCACATCAATGTTGATGATTTCCATGTTCCTGTTCAGGCAAAAGTAATAAGCGATATCCCAGATATTAATATAGCAATTAAGGAATCGGACAAATATGTTTTGCCTCAAATGGTTGAAGGAATAATGAGTGATGGAAGTAAGGAAGAAGTAAGTGTAACTTGGTCATTAACCAAGGTAGCTAAATCTAGTCCTGGAAATCAGATTTATACAGGAACTGTCAGTGGCTATGATGGAGAAGTGAATTTATTCTTGAATATTAAACCGTAGACGAAGTGTTTAAACAAAAGGGAATTATAGAAAATAAACACATTTGAACGGACTATGCCAAATAAAAGAGCTCCATAAGAAAAGGGTTAGTATCATAATAGAAATTACTTTCTAGCTTGATACAGCTCTTTTTTTAATATTATTAAAGCTTAATGAATGCCAATCATGCTTCTATTAGGAAAGGTAGTAATTTTCTAATTGGCAAAAGCGTGCTAAGTCTTGTGGGTTCGATTCCCAAGCAGTCCCGCCAAATTAAACGACGTATTATTTTTACTTATATTTTTCAAATTAGAATTGAACCTAAGTAAATTTAAGCTTTGCAAGAGCATGCCACAAGACATTAGGTGTGCTTTTGATTTGTGCTTTAGTCTAAAGAATTAGATGGAACGCCTAATGCAGTGAAAATCGCATGTTGGGTGTGGAGCAGGGGAAAAGATGGAGATTACATCAAAGTCTTACCTATTACTATTAAAGTAACGGGGTTCTAGAGTTTAGAAAGACACTGTTCCAACTTGCATTTTCTTACTGTTTTATAGGGGACAATATTGGGGACACTTTGGGGACAAATTTAAGCTAACTGTTTCCAATAACAAAAATTCAATCATAATAAGACTTATTAAAATCCTTGTTACAACAATACTTTCTTAATTAAACTGTTATAATCATAAAGTATATCCATCATTGACAGGGTTGAGGTCGGGGGTTCGAACCCCTCACAGGTCATAACTAGTCCTAACATCTATGGTGTTAGGACTTATTTTTTTGTTGTTTACCAAAAAAAATTTTCATTCAAAGGATACGTGTTTACGTCGTTAATGAACTCAATAATATTCGGTTTTAAACAAGTGATTTCGGAAGAGTTTTAATCATAATTAGCTTATAATCCAAAATGATGAAGGTTTTTTAAATGAATAATAGGGTTCAAAAAAATGGGTTTGTTTTGTTCTTTATTGAGTTAATTATTGATTTTCTGTTATGATTTCTTTAAAGAGCCGTTTTATAAGGTAAACTTAGCTGCAGCGTTAATAATTAGAATGTTATCGTAATCAAATTTTTTAGGAAGTGTGTTTATAGTATGAATTCGCCAGATGAACTCTCAACGGCAGATGTTAATTTTAAAGAACTAGATCATTCTGCTCTTTCTCAAAACATTCATTCATTTTTAAATAGCTTAGATAAAAATGGGGAGTCACGCTTGCCGCAACTTGCTTATCTTGCAACAAGGCATGCCATCCGACAACTTCATCTCCCTCCGGGACAAACAGTACTCGAAAGGGAAATGGTTGACATCTTGGGGATGAGTAGAACTCCGGTTCGTGAGGCTCTCGTGCGTTTAGAGATGGAGGGGTGGGTACGGCTCATTCCGCGCCGCGGGTTTGTTGTAGCACCCATCGTAGCGCATGATCTCCAACAAATTTATGAAGTAGTAGAAGCACTGGATGGGATTTCTGGAAGCCTGGCTGCCAAGCGTGCTACCTCTGAAGAATTAGACAAACTTGACCATTTGATTGAGGAACAAGAAAAAGCACTAAACTCCGAAGATTTACTATTATGGACTGACCTTGATGAGCAATTTCATCAACTCATTGTCGACTTAGCCCAAAATCCCCGTCTGAGAGTGGTTATGGATAGTCAATCTGATCAATTATATCGTGCCCGATTATATACGATTAAACACCGTCCCAAACCAACACGCTCCATAATGGACCACAAAGCCATTGTTGCTGTTATGCGGGCATCAGAACCTGAGGCTGCACGATCTATGTTACAATCCCACCGTTTTAGAGCTCGTAGTGAAATATTAAATATTATCCGATCTCTAACTTAATTAGTGATAAATCACTTAGAGCGCTTTTAAGTAAAATAAAACTTCCTATATAAAAGAAAAGGGCTGTAGAGATTTTTAAGAAATCCGCTACAGCCTCGGCTGGAAAAATACATGTGTTAGATTACATAATTACATAGTTTCCCGATGTTTTTTACTTCCACAGAAACAACATCACCTGACTTCATTGGACAACTGCCAGAGGGTGAACCAGTTGCTAAAACATCACCTGGCTCGAGTGTCATAACCTTTGATATCCAACTGATAAGAAAAGGAATGGAAAGAGACATTTGATTAGTATTACCGTCTTGTACGACGTTACCGTTTAGGGTGGTAACTATTTGTAAATTAGTTGGATCTATACCCGTCACGATACACGGACCTAAAGGACCAAAAGTGTCAAACCCTTTGCCGCGGGTAAATTGGGGATCGGTTTTTGTAAGATCTCTTGCTGTTACATCATTAAAAATTGTACAGCCGAAAACATAATCCAATGCCTCTTCTTCTTTTATATTTTTGCCGCGTTTTCCAATAACAAGTGCCACTTCCCCCTCCAATTCAACCTGCTTGGTTAAATCGCTTGAAGGAAGAATGATTTCCCCGTGATCGGGAATCAAGGAAGATGTCGGCTTTAAGAACAAAAACGGTTCCTTGAGATTAGCCTTTCCTCCAGTTTCTTTTGCGTGTTCAGAATATGTCCACCCGAAATTAATCACTTTTGAGGGTTCAACAGGTTCTAAGATTTTCACATCACTATATTTAACTCTTACGCCATCAAATTTAAGCACATTGTTAACTACTTCCATAAAATTACTAGATAATTGTAGAATTTCGTCATGTTCTACCACTCCGTAATATACTTCACCGTTATCATTCTTATAGCGAACTATCGTTTGTGTTTTTTGTAGTACCTGCATTACCATACCACATCAACTCCATCTATAGATAAAATAATTGCAGCTCCCCGACAATGACAAATCCGGATTCGTCATCGCTAAAGATATGCCAAATCCGAATCTGTACGTAAATCGGCTTAAGACTATGATTTCCATCTTAATCTAGTAAAATAGTTGAATGCGTTTCCACTAACAATTTTATGATATCCAAAAGATTTCATGTAACGGAAATACTTACTTGATGAATCGCACTTGCTGGCTGATCAACTCATATTGTTCGTCCTTCTTTTTATTGAACTCCACTTTATTTTCTTCAAAGATGTTATTTCCTTCTGCGTCAATGGAAACAATCAAGGGACCGAACTCATTCACTTCACATACCCAAAGAGATTCAGGCATTCCAAGGTCTTTCCAATGTACTTCTTTGATTTGTTCAACCTTTGTTGCCGCAAGAACAGCATTTCCAGCTGGGAATACGAGGTGCAGCGCTTTATGAGTCTTACATCCTTCTTCGGTGTTTTTCCCCATTCCACCTTTTCCAACAATGAGTTTAACACCTGTTTCTTCGATAAATTCTTTTTCAAACTTTTCCATTCTCATACTGGTTGTGGGACCAACAGAGACAATCTCGTATTGATTATTTCCAAGGTCTCTTACAATAGGACCTGCATGGAAAATAGCTTTACCACTAAGGTCTACAGGTAATGGGATTTTTTCCTCGATGAGTCTTCTGTGTGCAACATCTCTGCAAGTAACCAGTGTCCCTGTCAGGTAGATGATGTCTCCGATTCGGATATCCTTAAGATCTTCATCCTTTATAGGTGTTGTTAATACTTTCTTACTCATAGTGTTACCCCCTCGTGAGTACTAATTTCATAGTTCAAATTACGATCAAAGGTGATCTTTCCTCTTCTATGGGACCAACATCCTGTATTAACTGCAACTCCAATTGTAGAAGGATGTCTTGCTGTATTCACAACATTTACACCCATGACAGATTTAGATCCCTTAAGTCCCTGAGGTCCAAGGCCAATAGCGTTAATTCCATCTTCAAGAAGTTTTTCCATCTTAGCAGCATTTTCATTATCGTTATGACTTCCAACAGGTCTCATAAGGGCCATCTTTGAATTTAAGGCGGCTGTTTCAACAGAAGTACCGACGCCAACACCTACAAGAAGTGGAGGGCAAGCATTAAGTCCATAACTTGTCATGCGGTCAAGTACAAATTTTACTACGCCTTCATAGCCTTCCCCAGGCATTAGGACTGTTGCCACTCCAGGAAGGGTACATCCGCCCCCTGCCATATAAGTATAGATTTCCACTTGGTCACTGTCTTCTTCGATTTCCCAGAAGATACTAGGTGTACCGTTGCCGATATTCATTCCTGTATTGTACTCATCGAATGTCTCTACAGAATTATGACGCAAAGGGGTTTCTTTGGTCGACTTATACACGCTATCCCTTAGAATGCTATCCAACTGCCCAATCAAGGGGAAGTTCTGTCCACACTTTACAAAAAATTGAAGAACTCCTGTATCTTGACATGAAGGTCTCTTTAACTCGTAAGCTAGCTTCTGGTTATCAAACATTGTTTTGTAGATGATTTTTGCAAGAGGATTATTTTCTTCTTCGCTCAATTCTTTCAGTTTTTTTTCTACATCATCAGGAAGCTTGTAGCTGACGAGCGATATAAATTTGCCCATCATCTCAATCATTTTTTCCTTTTGCCGTATTTTATCCATAGTAGCTGCCATAAATAACTCTCCTTCTCTATCCTTATTGTTTAGTCACCAAATAGTTAGGTGATTTAGGAATAACTTATACGTTTATTATTAAACAACGTATACATTAGTGTCAACATATTTTGTGTAATTAATATTTTGGTTTGAAGAATAATATCTAACAACCTTATTATTATTGAGTTTTATATGTATATTTTGTGAATTCGAAAAATTGGATAAGTGAAAATTAAAATAAATTATTGACATTAATGTATACGTTAAGTGATAATTGCTGTAAGGGTTTTCAGGAAAATCGAAGGAGGAAGACGAATGTCAGAAAAAAATAGTTTTCGTATAGCAACTGTCCCGTGAGATACTAGACGGGAGATAGTTTGAAGAATACTGCGATCATCTTGCATTAGTACCAAACTGTTAATGAAGAATAATAGAATGTTATGTAGGAATTCATCAGGAGAATAATCAGGACTTGGTGATAGAGTCTTTCAAATAAGTACATACCAGAGGTTATCATCCAATCCTTGATAGTACGAAATAAGGTTTCTAAATAGAAGATTTGTCATACTTTTTCCATAACTAGTATTCGAAAAGATTGAAAGTTTATCAGTTTATCCAAGGATAATGTTCACCACATATTTAGGGGGGAAATCTTATGAGTGTTAACTTGCAAGATTTGAAAGCGATTACCAAAAAAACTAATTTACGTTATTTGACTTTGGCTATATTATTTATCACAACAGCAGTTAACTATATCGACCGATCGGCGCTAAGTGTAGCTGCCCCTGTAATGAACAAGGATTTACAATTGGATGCCGTAGCATTGGGAATCGCTTTCTCTGGGTTCAACTGGGCCTATGCCTTTCTGCAAATCCCAGGAGGATGGTTATTGGATCGATTTGGGGCCCGTGTTGTTTATGGGATTGGGTTGTTCCTATGGTCGCTATTCACCTTTTTTCAAGGGTGGGTTAGCGGTTTCCTAATGTTATTCCTTCTACGATTTGTGGTAGGGGCTGCAGAAGCTCCTTCGTTTCCGGGAAATAGCAGATTAACAGCCATGTGGTTTCCTCAGCATGAACGTGGCAGGGCAGTTTCCGTGTATAATTCTGCCCAATATTTTGGACTAGCTTTGTTTACACCAGTGTTGGCTTTGCTTCTACAGAAGTATGGCTGGCATATGATATTCTATGTTGCAGGTATCGCTGGCATTGTGGTCTCGTTCTTTTGGTTCAAACATATCCATGAGCCCAAAAAGCATCCAAAAGCAAATCAAGCCGAAATTGACTATATTCTTGAGGGGGGCGGTCTGGCGAATGCAGGGGATAAACCGATAAAAATAAGGTGGGCCCATGCAAAACTCCTGTTGACCAACCGTCAAATGGTAGGAATTTATATAGCGCAATTTTGCCTAAATACAATTGTTTGGTTTTTCTTAACCTGGTTCCCTACGTATCTTGTTGAAGAAAAACATATGTCCATGCTCAAGGTTGGATTTATGGCTTCTATTCCATATGCAGGCGCCTTTTTCGGCGGAATCATTGGCGGATATATATCGGACTACTTGTTAAAGCGTGGGAAGTCTCTCGGAGCAGCACGTAAAACTCCAATTATCATTGGGTTCTTGTTTTCAAGTGTTATCGTCTTGGCAAACTATACTTCATCTCCAGCACTTATTATGCTCATCATGTCAGTTTCCTTTTTTGCCAAAGGGATGGCAGGTGCCACTTGGACTCTAGTTGGCGATATGTCTCCAAAAGAAATTATAGGACTGAGCGGCGGTATCTTTAATACATCGGGTAACTTGGCAGGTATCGTGATTCCTATCGTAGTAGGATATATTTTGAGTACAACGCATTCCTTTAGTGCCGCATTATTCTTTATTGGCGGAGTATTGTTAATCGGAGCATTTTCTTACATTTTCATCGTGAACAAAGTTGAACGAATCGAACTACCTCCTGAACTAAAAGAGGAAAAGCAGCCTCAATTAAAGGTACAGGCATAAAAAAGTTCAAGTACTAAAAAAGGCTAGCCTACATTGGCTAGCCTTTAATCATATTGGGTGGACAACTAGGTGAATATTTTAATAGATTAATTTTTATTACAAAAGTGGTAATAAGTTGTTCTATATTTGCATGTTTGTTTGCTCTCATAGGTCACCATAGAAACCTAACATCATCATTAGGCTTCTATGTTTTTTTTGCCTAATAAAGCACCCGCCATAAGTAAAACGTAGCATAGGCCTGCCAGCCGGACCAGCTTAATGAAAGTTCCATTAGTTCTTCCTTCGAAGGCTTTTTCTCCGAACCCCTCATGAACTTGATCGCGTTATGCAAACCGACATCATCAATCGGAAAAGCTGTTGGAAATCGTAAGCATCGCATTAAAACGTAATTGGCAGTCCATGGACCAATCCCGCGTATCTTAATCAAACTTTTTTCCGCATCTTTAAAATCCATAGCCAATAGTCTTTCTTTTGAAAGTTCACCAATGTCCATTAACTTGGCAATGCCAATGATATATTCACTTTTTCTCACAGTCATTTTTATATCCGCAAAATCTTCAAGTGTTAATTTACTGATTTTTTTATAGGTTGGGAAGGTCCAATATTTTTTACCATTCCATTCAATGGACTCCCCAAATCTTTCAACAAACTGTCTTTTTAGTGTGTAGGCAAATGCTAAATTAATTTGCTGCCCTAAAACACCCCAACAAAGAGCCTCAAACAAATCGGGCACACCAATTACTCTTAATCCGCGGAATTCTTGGACGGGTTTTTCGAGCAGCGGATCTCCTTTGGCCATTTCGAAAAATGGAGATAAATTTCGGTCTAAATCAAACCATTCCCAAATGAAGCTAAAAACTTTTCTCCATTCTTTTTCGTCTGGTGTAGAATCTATAAACTGGACGATCATTTGGTTTTTATCATTTACGTACAGCTGAACAAGTCTGTTGGCTGCCCCTGTCTGAACTACTCTTGTAATAACATTATTTTCAATGTCATACGTGCATTCATTCTTATTTCGTCCTAAATAGCCAAGATTTGCAGCCATATTAAAGTCTAGCGGTAAATGAATATAAAGCTTATCATTCTCAACAAACCAATGATTTTCTCTTACGTTTGACAAAATTATCACCCGCATTCCTTTTCTATTATTATCACAAAAACTGATTTCGTAATCTTGCTCTTCTATTTTGAAAACAGCTATTTCTATTTGGGGTGCGTTATAATATGGTTAGAGGTGGAACAATGAGTGGACAAAAAGGTTTTGATAACGGAATGATAACAGATGAAAATTGGCGGGCAATTATTGAAAACGACGCTGCATACAATGATTTATTTTTTTATGCTGTAAAGACTACAGGGATCTTCTGTAAACCATCCTGCAAGTCACGTGTTCCCAAAAAAGAGAATGTTCGAATCTTTCAAAGTACCGAAGAAGCCTTTGCAGCCAATTTCCGTCCGTGTAAACGATGTAAGCCCACTGAACAAAACCTGCCTGACCAAGAATGGATCAGTAAGATTACTAATCATATCAATGAAAATTATCATAGCAAACTGACGCTTGAAACCCTGGCGATCATCAGTCATGGAAGTCCCTACCACTTGCAGCGAACCTTTAAAAAAGTTACAGGAATGACTCCTGTTGAATATATTCAGGAAGTTAGGATCATAAAGGCTAAAGAGCTTTTAGTAAAGTCTGACCGAGCAGTTACGGATATATCTAGAATGGTAGGTATCCCTAATACCCCTTATTTTATAACACTTTTTAAAAAGAAGACGGGAGACACACCCGTACAATACCGTCAGTCAAAATGTATCACGGAGGAATGGGAAAGTGAAATCTCAGATTAAGCCGACTATTTATTGGTCAATATTAAACTATAAGGATTGGGAAATGTACATCGCGGCTACTTCAAAGGGACTTTGCTTTGTAGGTTCTCAGAGTATGCCGTTTGAAGAATTAAAATCATGGGCCAACAAACGGTTTCCAGGAAGCCCCCTTAGTGAAAGTCAGGAAACGCTCATGAAGTATAAAGGAGAATTGGTTGAATATCTTGATGGCAAACGTAAGACCTTTACCATTCCGTTTGATTACAATGGAACTGACTTCCAACTATCAGTTTGGAACGCTTTGTGTGAGATCCCTTACGGTGAAATAAGATCTTATTCCGAGATAGCCAATAAAATAAACAAACCCGCGGCTGTTCGGGCTGTTGGTACAGCAATTGGCGCTAACCCTATTTTAATAACCGTGCCTTGCCATCGTGTCGTAGGAAAGAACGGAGCGTTGACTGGTTATCGGGGCGGTTTAGAGATGAAGACCCGGCTTCTTGAATTGGAACGACAAGGATTATCACAATAAAAAAGGTGTCAAACAACTAATTTTCATCAGTTGTTTGGCACCTTTAATAATTTGCTTTACGCAAATTGAAACTCTTTATCTGCAAGTGAGAGTAGGCTATCCGCAAATTGAAAGACTCTATCAGCAAGTAGGAGGAGCTTAACCGCAAGTTAAGACACTCTATCCGCAAATTATCTTATTTATTCTCTACTTTTTCTAACATATCTATCATTTCTTGTGCATCATGGCTTAAGTTCAATTTTGCATTGGATGAAAGATCGTTTTGATTTGTTTTCTTGGCTAATTCAGAAGCGAATTTTTCCATAAAAGTTAGTGCAGTATCAACTGATCCTTTTTCCAAATGGAACTGGGCCTGTTTCAGTGAATTTTCTAATTGTGGAACAATCGGACCAGACAACTCTCCATTTGCTTTATAATCCTCAATCTTATTGTCTAATACCGACAACACACCAGGTGTCCAGTATACATTGATTGGAACGTTAGCCCAGTTGATATCACTTCCAAAATAAAAGCTTGTATAAGAAGGCTGATTATAGGCTGTGTTCTGCCTAGCTACTTCCGCGCGATATTGAGGATCATGCATTAATGTATACAATTTATGATTTGTTACTTCCGTGCTTAGGTAAACCCGGATGGCAGAGCTATCGGCAGTTCTGACAAGGAGCTCTTCACGCCAATCACCAAATATGTCAGCTACTAATCCAGGATTTCCCTTTGTATCATTATTTGTTCTAGTGCCCTCAGCAGTAAGTACAGTACCTTTCAGCCAATCTTTAATAGTAGGTGTTACATCCTTTGCACCATCCACAATCTGTGTAGTCATATCTGCAGCCCACTTAATATTCATATTAGTTCCTGGTGCAGTATTACTAATTTTTTGTCCATCCGCTGTCCATAAACCAACAGCCCATGTTTCTAAACCAGGATGCGATGGATCAATATCTCCAACCATCCCTCGGCCAGTATCTTTACCAGTATAACCACCATAAATCGTTTGACCAGTTTTAGCATCACGGAGTGAATACCCATATGGAGCTCCTGTTGCTCCCTCATGAACCATAAAAGTTTCCAAACCAGGTCTATTTGGATCAATGTCTGTTACATGAAGTGCATCCCCATGTCCCAATCTGGCAAGTGTTCCTGGTGATGAGCTTTGTGGCGGCAGGATATCCTTTGAACTGTATAACAGAGAGCCGTCATGGTCGATGGTAGCTCCCCCATAAACGATTTCTTGCTTTCCATCACCATCAACATCTGCCGCACTTAACGAGTGTGCCCCCTGGGTAGTAATCGAACCATATTGTGGATCCGTACCGTCTTTTCCATGTGGACTGTCATTAAATGGATTAGTCATTGGTGTCCAGCCGCTGTCAACCGCCCAGTTTTCCTTCAGTTTTTTTCCATCCCAGCTATATGTAACCAGATTGGTTCTTGTGTAATAACCGCGGGCAAAAACAGCATAAGGCTTTTCACCATCGAGATAAGCTACACTTGCTAGGAAGCGGTCGACACGGTTTCCTGGCTCAATTCTTGCCATCGCGTAGTCGCCCCACATCAGGCCATCATCATACCGTCCAGGTTTATAGTCAATGGTATCCATTTCGGCACCGGTTTCACCATTAAAGACAGACAAATACTCAGGGCCGTCAACAATAAATCCTTCAAAGTTTCTGAGCTTGTTATTGCTGCTTCGGCTAGGGGCATATACATCCATGAAATAATTGGTTAAGCTTTCAGCATCTTCTTTCGAAAGTGGATAGCTGTATTTCTTTGCAATTCCAACACATTCTTCCAGTGTTTTTGGCCAATGCCCATTCACTACCTCTTCCTGCTTGTCCCAGTTCATAAACATTTTAACCACATGATTATAATAATCTTCTTTACTCATCCGATAATCATCGGTATTGCTATATCCTGCCTCAATGTCCTTTTGCTGCATCGTGATATATTTTTCAGAGGTGACGTTTCCTGCTTGGTCGTAGTTGATCACCTTTGTTCCTGGCGCAGTTTTGAACATCATTTCGGATTTTCCGTCCCCGTCAAAATCATATACAAGGAATTGGGTATAGTGGGCACCGGATCGAATATTCACGCCTAGATCGATGCGATAGAGGAGAGTGCCGTCAAACTTATAGCAATCAATATACGTATTACCGGTGTAGCCTACTTGTGACACATCCTTGGCATTAGAAGGATACCATTTGACGAAAAATTCGTATTTCCCGTCGCCGTCAACATCTCCAACACTCATATCATTTGCCGAATAAGTGTACGTTTCACCAGCTGGGGTTACTCCGTCTGCTGGCTTTTTTAGAGCTAAATCATAATAGGCTTGACCCCATGCTGTGACGGATGCACTCTGGTCTAATTCTTTACCATCTAAAACGGAACTTACATAGTACTTGGAGGCAGTACTGCCGTCTTTATCTAAGAAGTTGGTACTGTCTGTTACCGTTGCGATCTTTTTCCCGTCGCGATAGACATTAAAATCCACACCTGTTAAACCAGTTTCAGAAGATCCTTTTGCTTCATTTGCCAGGAGGCGCCAGCTTAAAAAGACTCCTTCAGATGTAGAGGCGGCTACTAAACCTCTGTCAAGGTACTCTAATTGGACTCCTTTTCCCTGGAACTTGCTTGAAGGCTGGTTGTTTTGGACTCCGCTGGCAGTGACAGTTGAAACACTTGTTAATAACAGGGGTAAGGCGATTGTGGTAGATAAAAGCTTTTTAGTAATAGAACGTTTCTTCAAATTTTTATCCTCCTAAAGACTGTATTTTATTAAGCATATATAAATGATTGCGCTTACAGTAGTGAGTGCCAACACCTCTCTCTTTTAAAAGTACAAGCCAAAGTGGATTCCAGGATGAAAAGACCCTCTTCATTATATTTTAATTATTCTGAACAATTAATT
>NZ_JBALPZ010000080.1:0-27881 GCF_036965645.1 Neobacillus drentensis | reverse complement strand
CAGATGAGGTAGTTGACGATGTATTAGAAGCGAATGATGGCTGCCCATCAGGTTCCATTAAAGTATCGAGCAACCCTTTTAATGGAGATCCAACAAAATTTGAATAATTTTAATGTTTTTGTTTTAAATAGTTAACTTCGTTCAATATACAGGTAGAAACTAAATCCTTTATCAAAAGAAAATCAGTTCCTTGTCATGGAGCTGATTTTTTTATTGTTTTCAATAATTCCCTACCCCGTATAAGGTTTGCTAGATAAACAAAGATGTTATGGCTAGGGAATTGAGTTTAGTCAATTTAACCAAAATCGGTTTAATCTTTAGACAGAATACCAATGACTCGTTTGAATTTTCTCATTATAATAATTTATAAAAAATAGAGTCGTGGAGGTAAGGTATGAAGGACCTGTGGAATGCCTTTATGTATGAACAGTTGAATATTAGTCCGACTGGAACTGGACGTTTAAATGGACGAACGTTTGCGGTTAAGGATGTCTTTGATCTCAAAAATTATCATGCGAGTGCCGGAAATCCAGATTGGCTGCGAACCCATCATCCCGCAGCACAAAATGCACCCGTGGTGGACCTGTTATTGGAACAAGGGGCATATCTGAAGGGCACGACCCATACAGATGAATTAATGTACAGTTTGAATGGTGAAAATTCCCATTATGGGACACCCATAAATCCACGTGCAGAGGACCGGATTCCAGGTGGTTCCTCAAGTGGTTCTGCTGTAGCAGTTGCTGCAGGACTAGTCGACTTTGCTCTTGGAACGGATACAGGAGGATCGGTACGCATACCATCATCTTACTGTGGGCTATTTGGGATTCGGCCCACACATGGGCTTGTGAATATCCAAGGCGTGATACCACTTGCCAAATCCTTTGACACGGTAGGATGGATGAGCAAAAATCCAGAGCACTTGCTGGAGGTCGGTGAAATTCTCCTTAACCAGCAAGAGACTTCTGATGAATTTACATCTCTTTTTTTTGAAAAAGAGGCTTGGTCTTTTGTAGAAGGTGATACCAAGGAATGTCTATTAAGAGCAGGTGCGGTTTTACAAGATTTTAATACCTATTGTAATAAGGTAAACGTCGCTGATGAGGGGCTGACAAAGTGGGCTGAGCTTTTTAGATTCATCCAGGGGATTGAAATTTGGATGGAACATGGTGCTTGGATTGAAGAGGTAAAGCCGTCATTTGGACCAGGAATATGCGAACGATTTGAATGGGCAAGTAAATTAAACGCGGCTGAGCTTAGCCATTTTAGAAAAAAAAGAGAGGTAATAAAAAGAAACCTGTCCCAATTATTAAAATCGAATGGTCTATTGGTGATTCCGACGGCACCGGGAGAAGCGCCTTTACGGCATTCACCCCTGGAGGAGATGGAACAGTTTCGGACAAGAGTGATGCAGCTAACTTGTATTGCTGGATTAACGGGATTTCCACAAGTGACTATTCCATTAAGGAAGAGAAATGGTATCCCAATCGGCTTATCATTTATTGCCAATCGCCATCAGGACCTAAAATTGCTTAAATGGGTCGAGCGACTAACAACGCTGCTGACCAAAAGAAATATTGAAATTGTTAACTAAAATGAAAAGATGGAAGGAGGGTAACAAATGAATAATAAGAAACATTGGTCTTACCGCCCAACCACAATGGCCCCCAATGGACTCATTACAACTCCGCATTATTTGGCCTCGCAAGCTGGAATGAAGGTTTTGCAGGAGGGAGGAAATGCTGTTGAGGCGGCGATTGCAGCAGCGTCGACGATTGGAGTTGTCTATCCCCATATGAATGGAATTGGCGGCGATAATTTTTGGTTAATCTACAATTCGACTGAAAAAGAATTAAAGGGGTTGAATAGCAGCGGCCGTTCTGGAGAATACACAACAATTGACTTTTACAAAAAACAGGGACTCGGAAAAATTCCTGCTCGCGGACCTCTCGCTGCTAACACCGTTCCTGGGGCGGTTTCTGGCTGGGAAAAAGCCTATGAGTATTCAGTCGGGAAAATGAAAGGTACAATGACATGGGAGCATTTATTACAATCAGCTATTCATTATGCTAAAGAAGGCTTCCCGGTTACTGAGAGTCAAGAATATTGGACTAATATCAACTTAGACCAAACGAACGATCAATTTCGGCATTTACAACGATTTTCGGAATTTAACAAGATTTTCACAAAAACATCTGGCTTTTCTTATCAATCTGGTGAAATAATGAAACAAAAGGATCTAGCCTTAACTTTAGAAGGACTATCCAAAGAAGGAAGCCGCCTATTTTATCAAGGGGAGGTCGCAAAGGCGATTGCGAAAGATCTCCAAAACAATGGAGGGTTATTAACTTACAATGATTTTGTTTCCCACCGTTCCGACTGGGTAAAACCTCTCTCAGTCGATTACCGAGGATATGGTGTATATAACTTACCTCCGAACACTCAAGGGTTTGCTTCCCTTTCCATTTTAAATATTTTGAATCAGTTTGATATTCCGGAAATTGAGTTGGGGTCTACTGATTATTATCATCTATTAATTGAGGCTACTAAACTAGCTTTCGAGGATCGCGATCAGTATTTAACAGATCCTGAATTCTCTCCTATTCCTTTAGATGAACTTCTTTCTGTAAAAAGAGGAGTGGAGCTGGCAGCTCAAATCGATTTTACCAAGGCGATCAATCTTCAAAAACAATTGGATCCAAAAGGAGATACGGTTTGGTTAGGAGTCGTCGACCAGTATGGGAATGCGGTTTCGCTTATTCAAAGTATTTATCATGAATTTGGGTCCGGGTTCATACCAAAAAATACAGGGATTGTGCTGCAAAATAGGGGGAGCTTTTTTTCTCTTGATGAGAACCACGTAAATTGTCTGCAGCCTAAAAAACGAACGTATCATACGTTGAATCCTGCGATGATTTTTAAGGGTGTTGAGCCTTATTTAATATATGGTACAATGGGAGGAGAAGGGCAGCCACAGACCCAAGCGGCGCTCGTGACGAGAATCCTAGATTATCATATGCCGATCCAGGCAGCCATTGAGGCGCCAAGGTGGTTATATGGCAGAACCTGGGGCGCAGAATCTAATAGCGTCAAAATAGAAGGAAGGGTGTCGAAGGAGATTACCGAGTCGCTCCGAAAAAGAGGACATCAAGTGGAAAGTGTCGAAGATTTCACGGATGTGATGGGCCATGCCGGAGTTATCAAAATTGATCCTGATAGCAACATCAAATTTGGCGGTGCAGATCCACGAGGTGATGGGGCAGCGCTAGGATTCTAGTTTTATATTTTTAGAGTAAGATTTAATATAGCTAACCAGAAAAAGGGTGAATATACAGTGAAACTTCAATGGGATCTATTTATTGCCTTCTTCAGATCCGGGCTGTTAGGATTCGGCGGTGGACCATCCGCCATCCCACTCGTTCATAAGGAAGTAGTGGGTACATTTAAATGGATGAATGACCAAGAATTTAGTGATGTATTGGCGCTGGCTAACACACTTCCTGGTCCTATCGCTACCAAGATGGCTGGATATATCGGTTATCGGCTCGGCGGACTAGCGGGGATGCTAATTGCGATTCTGGCGACCGTTTTGCCTACGATACTGATGATGTTGGCCTTATTGACTTCCTTTAACCAGTTAAAGGATAACCCAAGAGTCCAGGGAATGACTAGTGCAGTTGTTCCAATTGTAGGTGTGATGATGGGAACCTTGACGTGGGAGTTCCTGAAAAAATCAAAGAATGGCTGGGGCTGGAAGAAGGGAATTCTCCTGCTCGCTGGTAGTTTTGTCGTGATGGAAATCTTCCATGTACATCCAGGCATTGTGGTAGGAATTCTGCTGGTTGCAGCATTAGTGATTCCAGATAAAAAAGAGAAGATCGAAATGACCATTAAGGAAAAAAGTGAGAGCCTATGATTTATATTCAGATATTTATTGCATTTTTTATTCCGAGTATTGTTGGATATGGAGGCGGCCCCGCTTCCATTCCGTTAATCGAACATGAGGTCGTCAGCCGCTACGGATGGGTAACTACTAGTGAATTTAGTGAAATTTTGGCGTTAGGAAATGCATTGCCAGGACCAATCGCCACCAAGATGGCGGGCTACATCGGGTTTGAAG
This sequence comes from Neobacillus drentensis, assembly GCF_036965645.1. Taxonomy (GTDB): domain Bacteria; phylum Bacillota; class Bacilli; order Bacillales; family Cytobacillaceae; genus Neobacillus; species Neobacillus drentensis_D. The sequence goes on along the minus strand of NZ_JBALPZ010000080.1, from coordinate 23,761 downwards.
TGGGTGGAGTAGTGGGAGCAGTGATTGCTGAATTTGCCACGATTGCACCTTCTTTAATTCTAATGATTGTCCTTTTGCAGTTAATTTTCCGATATAAGGATTCGCCAAGAGTAAAGAGATTATCGATGATCGTTGTTCCAACTGTAGCCATTTTAATGGCAGGACTTACTTTTGATTTTTTTCAAACCTCCTTTAATTCCAATGGATTGTGGCAAACCATCATTATCGCAGTTTTAAGTTTGTTATTATTGGAAAAATGGAAAGTGCATCCCGCCTTTGTGATTGTAGGCGGCTTGGCATACGGTGCCTTATTTCTAAGTTAAAAATAAAAACGTCATCCTATCAAGCTAATGCAGATAGAATGACGTTTTTTTTATCAATATGAAAAATCCCCAGCGCCGGTAAGTCGCTGAGGATTTTGTTAACTGCCTCGATAGATTTGATAGCCGTAAGGTGAGATCAGCAGCGGGACATGGTAATGACTCTCTAAATTAGAAATACCAAACCGGACGGGTACTTGATCTAAAAATAAAGGATCTGGCAGTTTGAGGCTTTTGCTGCGAAAATAATCTCCGATATGGAAGATAAGTTCATAAGTACCGATGTCCATTTCCACTTGAGATAGTAATGGCTGATCTAAGCGTCCATCAGAATTGGTCATAGCTGTCTTTAGTAAATGCTTTTCTCCGTTTGAAAAGAAATAAAGTTCAATGGTCACATTTGAAGCAGGCTGGCCATGTGATAAATCAAGTATATGTGTGGTTATACCAGGCATCAGGGCTACTCTCCTTTATGAAAATAAAAGTACCACCAAGAGAAAGCCTAGGCTAACTCTCGGGTGGCATTTAAATCAGCGATAAATTCAGGTTCCTTATAGGTAAAGTAATCATTTAGGATTTCTTCATGATTATCGAGAAAAAGTTGATTCGCTACTTCTGAAACCAGTTTAGGAATGCCAAATCTCATTCCTGAAAGGGCAGAGGCTAAAATCCCACAACTGATTAAGGCTGAATAGTTGTATGCAAACAGTCCATATACGAGTTCCTTGCCCTCTTCATCCTGGCTTTGAAGAGCGAAACCTCTGCTTAAATAGGGGTGAGCATCGATCATTGGATTCGCGAATTCGTCTGGAGCTTTGTATTGATCCCCCCAGCGGGTAATATGTTTCTCTACTAATTTAAGTTCCGGACGTAAAGCTGGATTCGTAACTAAACCGGTACTGATAATTAAAAAATCAAACGTGAACTTCCCCTGAGGTGTTGTTACAACAGCACCTTCATTTGCGGCATCCACATCAAGCCATGGAGAACCTAAGTGCAGCTTAAAACCAGGGTATGAGGATGCGCGTCCGAAGGTATCATTGGTCGGTGGTTGATTATGTTTAAAGAAATGGGACATCACCTTATACTTATCCTCGTCAGATAAGATCTGGAAACGTTCGATGAGTCCCGAACCCTCCATCTGACGGATTGGATTAATCCGCGGCATTTCTTTGCGGCGTACAAAAACATGAGCTTCTGAAACTCCTTCTGATAAAGCAAAATGAGCATTATCAAAAGCTGAGGCTCCTCCGCCTAAAACAGCAATCTTTTTTCCTTTTAGTGCCGAAAAATTAATCGGCTTTGAAGTGTGTGCATAAAGGTGTTCCGGTAATTTATCTGAAATCATTGCCGGTACATGCCATTCACCACCGCCTTGAATACCGGTAGCTAATATCACTTTACGTGCCATTAGTTTTTTTTCGGAAGCGCCATGGCCATCCAAGTGCAATTGAAATAGGTCTTTTTTTATAGGCTCAATTAGCTTTAACTTAACTTCGTTTCTTACCGGAAGTCCAAGAACCTCTCGATACCAGCGCAGATAGTTCATCCAGTCTCCTCGTGGAATCTTGTCAATTGCTTCCCAGCTCTTTGCTCCAAATTGCGCCTCCCACCAAGAACGGAAAGTGAGAGAAGGGATGCCAAGATCAATGGAAGGCAAATGTTTGGGTGTTCTTAACGTTACCATCCGTGCGTAAGTATCCCATGGACCTTCAAACCCCTCTGGGTTTTCGTCGAGAACAAGAATGTTAGAGATTCTCTCGCGCATAAGTCCAAACGCCGCTGCTAAACCACTTTGGCCGCCGCCGATAATGATTACATCATAAACGTGACCATCCGGAAGCTGGACTGGACGAACCCAATCCGTACCACCGAAGGCAAGATAAGTAAGATCTTTCTTCACTTGTTCATTTAATGCTTCTAGGCTCATTATCTATCATCTCTTTCACAGTAAAATTCGTTCATTACTTAACAGGAATATTTGTAATCTTCTCTTGTAAACGCAGTAAAGCAATTTTAAAAATTTCTGAAAGGGCCGTTTCAAATTCAATTTCATTAGAATGATGGATTCTTTCTTCCATGGCATCGAAAATTTGCTGCTTGTTTTTTCCTCTGACTGCTAAAATAAACGGGAAACTAAATTTCTCCATGTATTGTTGATTTAGAAAGATTAATTGGGTGTATTCTTCCTGTGAGAGATTTTGCAATCCAGCTCCTTTTTGTTCCTGGGTGGAATCAATCGTCATAGACGCTCGTTCTCCTAAGTTTGGGTGAGCCTTGATCAGGGCCACTTTCTGTTCAAAGGAAGAGTTCTCAACAATCTTCACCATTTCCTGATGTAAATGATTAAGGGACGAAAAGGGTTTTAATTCTGCCGCTTTTTCAGCGATCCATGGTGAATGTTCAAAAATGCCACCAGCAATTCCTAAGAATTGCTGGCGGGTTGTATTGTTTATTTCCGTGATTGTGTACATAAGATTTATTTCCTTTCGTTACAAGCTCCTAGGATTAGTGGTTAATGGTGAATCTGGAACAACCTTTAAGGAACTCTGCGTACGCTTAGACAGCAAAAGGTTTAAAAGAATAGCACAAATGCTGCCGGTGATAATTCCATCGCCAACTAGAATTCGAATAGTTTCTGGAAGGACTTTAAACAATTCAGGTACAACAGTGGAACCAAGACCTAATGAAATGGAACAAGCAATAATTAATAGATTGTTATTGTCAGAAAAGTCTACATTGCTTAGCATTTTTATCCCGGAGGACACAACCATACCAAACATAATAACGGTTGCTCCGCCAAGTACAGCTGTAGGAATGATCGTTGCTAACGCTGCAATCTTAGGTACAAGTCCTAAGCATATTAAAATGATCCCTGCCGCGATCGTAACACTTCTCTTTTTAATACCTGACAGCTGAACAAGACCGACATTCTGAGCAAAAGTACTATAGGGGAAAGCATTAAATAAACCGCCTAGTGTAAAAGCAATCCCTTCTGTGCGATAGCCGCGGATGATGTCCTTTTCTGACAGTTCTTTGCCAGTGATTTTTCCTAAAGCAAGGAAGGCTCCAGTCGATTCTACTAGAATTACGGTGCCGACAATAATCATAGTCAAAATTGGCACCAGCTCGAACGTAGGAACACCGAAATAGAAAGGAGTTGGGATGCGGAACCATGAAGCATCAGCGACTGTTTGCAGGTTCACCTTTCCCATCAAGGCAGCTGCAATGGTCCCGGCAATGATACCCAGTAAAACGGAAATGGCCCGCATGAAACCAGTAAAGAAGCGATTCATCAATAAAATGAAGAATAGGACACCAAAGGAAAGTATGAGGTTTTCAGCAGAACCAAAGTCAGGGCTGGATGCGCCGCCGCCCATGTTCTTAATCCCTGTAGGTATAAGTGACAAACCGATAATGATCACAACGGTACCCGTTACAACCGGAGGGAAAAGTTTTAATAGTTTTCCATAAACATTGGCAAATAGAATAACGAATATTCCAGCTGCAATGATGGATCCATAGATGGCAGTGATCCCATAATTGGAACCGATCGTAATCATTGGCGATACAGCAACAAATGAAGTTCCTAATACAACCGGAAGGCCAATACCGATATATTTATTGTTGATGGATTGAAGTAATGTAGCGATCCCGCAAGTAAGCAAGTCGATGGCAATGAGAAACGCTTGCTGGTGTGGGGTGAATTTTAGTGCTCCACCCACGATAAGAGGTACGAGAATGGCACCTGCATACATGGCGAGCACATGCTGTAACCCTAATGAGATAATTTTTGGCTTTCCGATTTCGTGTTTCATGAGAAAATCCTCCCTTTAATATAGTGCAATCACTAATGTTATAAAATGTAACATGATGCGTTATGATTAGTTACATCTTAATCAATTAGTCCTAAGCTGTCATTGTTTAAAATGACTAAAAATTCGGATTTCCTCTATTCACTTCGAACAAAAAGAAGAAAAAATTGTTTTAGGTCCTATTTTGTGCTGAACATTATTGGGAATGTTCGTTTTCTATTAAGGTTTTAATCCTTAGGGCGAGTCTGATTTGTAGAGTGGTTTCTGAATCCTTTAAGCTTTTACCGAGAATTTCTTCGCATTTCTCAATCCGATAAACCACGGTGTTGCGATGTACAAATAAACGTTTGGCTGTTTCAGAGATTTGACAGTGGGTTTCTAAATAGACTGAGAGTGTTTCAAGTAAGGATTGTTCCTCCTCCAACTTCATGTGGTTAAAACCGTTAAGTACAAATGAATAAAAATTCTTTAATTCCGTTAATGGGATTTGACGCATTAACTCCATGATGTCTTTTGTATGATACATTTGAATGTACGCCTGTTTCTTGGAGAGTTTGCCTTGTGAAAGAGCGTCAACCGCTTCCTTATAAGCGTCTTTTGTTTGTAAGAAGTTCTGACATAAAGTACTTATTCCGAAAGAAATTGTCTTTCCGAAGAATAGAGATATGCTTTTTTGGAGTTTAAGCAGGATTGATTCTACATAGGTCGAAGGGTTATAGATATTATCTTGGATATCAAACAATAAAATGCATGTGTCGTTTTTCTTGAAAAAGTGGCTATTTAGCGTTTTTTCTGTTAGCTCACTTTCAATAAAATCAAATAACTCATCCACATCTTCGTGTTGTTGGGTGTAAGTAGGGTGATAAAGTTCTCCATCAAGTTTTCCAACCGCGCATACATACATTTGTTGATATTCTAAGGAAAATTCTGCTGCTCTGCCGATGATTTCTTCTTGTGATGAAAAAGTACCATCCAAAAAGTGAAGGAAGAAATCATTACGAATACTCCGATCGTGCTGCTTGAGAGCATTTTCCTTCATAAGTGAAAAAGAAATAACATTAGTTGCTTGTTCAATAGTTAATAAGGTTAATTGGTCGGTATTTACAATCTCTCCAAAAATAATGAGAAAACCATATTTTTTATCGCTAATATGGACAGGGAAGAGAGTGCAATCCTGTTTTAAGGATAGGATTGAAAATGAAATAGGAAACGATTTAGTAATATGCAGTGTTATCCCATCTAACAGTTGGTGGAAATCAAGGTTGGAGGCATTCTGTGAAATTGGTTTATAATGCTGGTCTATTAATTGAACGGGACGATTTATTATCTTGGCTAAATCTTGAAGTAATGATTGAATCCCTTTTCCTTGCATGATAATGGTTGTAAATTGTTTATGTGTTTCTAACACTAGTTTTAATTCAGCTGCTCGTTTATCTAGGATGGTTTGGAATGTTAGATTCGCAATTTGCCCCAGTGATAATTCTAATGGCAGTTCAATGATTGGTAAGGATAACTGGTTTGCCAACCTGATGACTTCTTCTGGAACTGCATGTAAAAATCGTTTTGTTTTGATTCCGAGACCAGCACACCCTTGTTCAGCCATAGCTGTGACTAGTTCTGTAAGGGTATGTGGATGATCTTTAAAGTGGTAGGCAGTTGTGACAAGAAATTCATTTTGATTTAAAAATTGAATAATATCAGGCGCATCCATCATATTGACTGATTCGACTTTCCGCTCTTTTCCGGATTCGCCTGCAATCAGTTGCATTCCTGTTAATTGTGAAATGGTTAAAAGTTCATGTATTTTCATTTGAAACACCTCTCTAATGTAAGGAAATATAACATTTGATGTTAATTATTTGTATATTGTAACAGATTTTGGTCAAATTGCATAAAAAAATGTGAAAATTTTTACTTATTTGCTAATGATGTCTAGCTATTCTGAATGTAAACTATATCTATAACGTTTTGTGTGATTAAATATGACATATCGAGGAGTGGAGTAAATGGCCATTCAAGTAAATAAACAGTTAATGGATAAAGGTCAAGTTGGAGCAATGATTGAATGGCTTGCTTCATTCGGACAAGAGGAGAATGGTGGAGTCACTAGACTTTTGTATTCACCTGCCTGGCAGGATGCCCAGCACGCATTAAATAAATTTATGGAAGAAATGAATTTGACTACTTATTTTGATAGTGTTGGAAATTTATTCGGAAGATTACAAGGAACAGATTCTAAGGGGAAAACGATTCTGACGGGATCACATATTGATACGGTAGTTGAAGGTGGAAAATATGATGGTGCCTATGGAATTATTGCGAGTTTGATTGCTGTGATTAGGTTATATAATCAATATGGTTATCCAAAGAAAACGATTGAAGTGGTTTCCTTATGTGAGGAGGAAGGTAGTCGTTTTCCTTTAACCTTTTGGGGTTCTAGAAATATTACTGGTGTTTACAATCTTGATCATGTGAAAAACGTGCAAGATGCAAATGGGATTTCATTTTTAGAAGCCATGATGCATGCTGGTTTTGACCCTGGTAAGTACACCTCTCCCGCACGGAAAGATATTGAACGATTTGTGGAAATTCATATTGAACAGGGGATGGTTATGGAAAAAAATCAGAATCAAATTGGTCTCGTGAGTCATATTGTTGGACAACGTCGATACACGATTCATATAAAAGGAGAAAGCAACCACGCAGGAACAACTCCGATGTATTTCAGAAAAGATGCAGTCAGTACTGCCTGTTACTTGATTTCATTTTTAACGGAAAAAACAAAAGAATTGGATCCGAGTTTAGTAGCGACCGTTGGTAAACTGACAGTTAAACCAAATGTGCCGAATGTAATAGCCGGCGAGGTGGAATTTAGTTTAGATATTCGACACCATGAGGAGAGGATTATTGATCAATACTGTCATGAAATCTTTGCTGAATTTAAGCGAACCTTGGAAAGCTTAAAGATGGAAGTTTCAATTTCACAGTGGATGGATGTAAAACCTGTTATGATGGATATACAAATGAGAAATTTGGCTCGTGAAGCTGCCGAAGGAAAAAACATGCGTTATCAAGAAATCATTAGTGGTGCTGGACATGATGCCCAAGTATTCGGTAAAGCATGCCCTACTAGTTTATTATTTGTCCCAAGCCGGAATGGAATTAGTCATTCTCCCGATGAATTTACCCACGGGGAGGATTTAGAAATCGGCATTGATTTATTAACCGAGGTTTTGTATAAATTAGCTTATTAAAGGGAGATGGAAGAATGGTATTTTCGGAGTTACATACACCCAAACGGACAATTATGACCCCTGGACCGGTCGAAGTAGATCCGCGTGTATTACGTGCAATGAGTACTCCTATTTTAGGGCAATTTGATCCTGCTTTTACAAGTATTATGAATGAAGTAATGGAGATGCTGCGACAAGTTTTTCAAACAAAAAATCGTTGGGCTTTTCCGATTGACGGGACATCCCGTTCTGGAAATGAAGCGATTTTATGCAGTATCATTGAACCGGGTGATAAGGTGCTTGTCCCCATTTATGGCAGGTTTGGACATTTATTAGTAGAAATTTGTGAGCGATACGGTGCCGAGGTGCATACGTTGGAATGTCCTTGGGGAGAGGTTTTTGATCCACAAGAAGTGATTGCCGAAATCAAGAAAGTTAATCCAAAAATAGTTGCCATTGTTCATGGTGAAACCTCAACGGGGAGAATGCAGCCTCTTGAAAAAATCGGTAAGACTTGCCGAGAACGTGATATTTTGTTCGTGGTCGATGCGGTTGCCTCTATTGGTGGAGTGGAGGTCAAAACCGACGAATGGCACATTGACGGTTTAATTGGCGGTACACAAAAGTGCCTATCCGTTCCTTCAGGGATGGCACCCATCACATATAATGACCGGATTGAAACCATTTTGTTTGCTCGTAAAAAAGTTGAACGCGGGATTGCTACGGAAGAAGATTTGCGTTTTACCCGCAGTAAACATGCGATTAGCAGCAATTATTTTGATTTAAGTATGCTCCAAGATTATTGGGGTCCTAGAAGACTCAATCATCACACCGAAGCAACTTCGATGATTTATGCTCTTCATGAAGGCTTGCGGCTTGTGTTAACAGAAGGGCTCAAGCCTCGATTTGATCGTCATATGCTGCATGAAAAAGCTTTAATGGCTGGACTCGAAGCGATGGGGTTAAGACTTTTTGGTGATTCAAGCCATAAGCTTACATGTGTTACTTGTGTTGAAATTCCAAATGGGGTTGATGGTGAATCTGTTCGAAAAATGCTGCTTGATGAATTTAGTATTGAAATTGCCTCCTCATTCGGACCTTTACACGGGAAAATCTGGCGGATTGGGACGATGGGCTATAGCTGCCGTAAAGAAAATATCCTTGCTGTATTAGGGGCTTTAGAAGCGGTTTTGATCCGTCATGGTGTGGATGTTTTTCGCGGGGAAGCATTGCAGGCGGCTCTGGATGTATATAAAGTACCTCGTTCAGCAGCCATGGCGGTTGAAAAAACATCCTAAATTTACCATTTGGGATAGGGCGAGGGTACACATACAACAGAAGCTTCATGAAGATAATACTTTTGTTACTGAAAAACAAAAGGGAGTGTTATCCATGCCATTCGGTGCACATGAAGCAATGGAAGTCCATGAAATCTTAACTGAAAAAATAAATATGATTAATCATTTTAATTTGTATGCCCAACAAGCGAAAAACTCTCAGTTAAAAGAAATGATTCACCGACATTTACAGGAAGAGATTAAATCGTATGATGCGATTGTTTCTTATACACATGATTACCAAAATTTCGCTCCTATGTCTCCTAATACGAATATTGGTTCTGTTAAACCGAATCAAATTAAATATGGACTAGATAATCCAAGTATGTTAGCTCCTGAGTCAACAACAACCTTCAATGATTATGAAATCGCCAGCGCCTTACTCATCTGTCATAAAAATGGCGCTGCGAATGGAGTAAAAGCTACTTTGGAAATTGCCGACCCAAATCTTCGTCAAGTGCTTTTAAATGGTGCTGTTAATTGTGTAAATCAAGCGTATGAAATATTTTTATTTATGAATCAGCAGGGGCAATACCAGATTCCAACGATGAGAGATCATACGGCGAAAACTTATTTACACACTTTTCAGCCAGTCAATGAATCATTAAAAGCTCAATACGTTGTAAATCCTATTCCATCTCAGGGCGTAGACCAAGGGATGATGTTTAATCCGATGAGTGGTACTCAAATGACCCAGCCATCACATGTTTCAAGGTCAGGTCAAAATACAATGCCAATGGGTCAACCCATGTCATCACTTAGTGGTATGGCGGCCAATGGGAACATCCAACAACAGCAGCAACAGCAGCAGCCTGTACAAAACCCTATGTATGTTCAAATGATGAGAAATCAAGCCAATATGCAGCAAGGCACTCAGCATTTCAATCATTAAGAGATGAGTGGACATGGATAACCATGTCCACTTTTGTTCGAGCAATATTTTTAATCATGGAGCTTTGTCCCATTCCATTTCTCCGCCAGCGAATATGATTAATTAAGGCAGGTGAGAGAGATGTATTTAGTTGGTTTTTATTCGCCAAAGGCAAAATCAGGGGTTACCGAATTGTCTGTTTCCATTTATCATTGGTTAAAAGCAAACACTACTTTATCTGTTGCATTTATTTCCTATGGCTCCTTAGAGCGAGAAAACACGTCCAATGAACTAATTCATGAATTTTCTAGGTTGTCGGTTGCCGAACAAAAGCGGAAAGTGAAACAAATGAAAAAAGCCCACGACATCACCATTTATGATGCTTCAAGTCAGTTATCAGAAGGGGTATTAAAGCTGTTACCGATCGTTGACCGTTTGTTTGTTGTTGGGGAGGAGCATAATGAATTCGCTTACAAGCTTCAGCAAATTATCCAATTTGATAAAATATTTGATAAAAACGTAAAAAGTTTTATTACTCATTTACGTGGAAATAAAACCTTTATCCTTCAGGAAAATAAGGACAACCATGTAATCGGATTTAATTATTCCAAACAGGATACAAATGATATCGGACAAATGATTTATACCGATTATGTAACCCATTACTTAAATGAGAAGTTAATTGATAATAATGAAAAGGTCTATAGAAAGATCAAGAAGATCCCAAAAGAAGATTTATTTAATGGCCTCTATGAATTAGGGATTGATTTCGAAAAAGCTATGCTTTATGAAAGATACGTGAAATTGCGAGAACTCATGGGGCAAGCCTACGAAGAAGCACTTGAAGACCTCTTTCCACTCTTCATGCACACCCCCTACACACAAATTCTAGACAAACTCCAAGCAGAACTCTATGTCATTTCCAAGCTCAATTTCTAACTTTCGGTGCCTGTCACCAATAGTACTGCCAGGATGTTAGAAACCTTCTGGCAGTATTTATTTCAAAGGTGAGAGAATTAATGGAAAATTTCTCTGCTATAGGTTACCATTTGAGTAAGATGTAAATTATATGAAATGACTGTTTACTTAGGTTTAAACATCTATTCGACGACGAAGGGTGATATTTATGAAATATAATTTTGATGAAATTGTTAATCGGAGAGGTACTTATTCCATCAAATGGGATGGAGGTGACATGATTAAAAAGATGGGGCTTACGGACAGGTATGACGAAGAAACGATCCCATTGTTTACTGCAGACATGGATTTACCTGTACCTCAACCCTTAATAGATGCCTTACATAAGACAGTTGATCATCGGATTTTCGGGTACTCCATTTTTCCGGATGAATATTTTGAAGCCATCCAACATTGGTTTAAAAAGAGACATGATTGGGACATCAAGAAGGAAGAAATAATATATAGCCCTGGTACTGTTCACGCCTTAAACATTGCAGTCAGAGCATTTACAAACCCAGGAGAAGGGATCATTATTCAACGGCCTGTGTATCCTCCGTTTACGGCGGCGATTAAGGCCAACGGCCGAGAACTCTTAAATAATGCCCTAAAAAGTGATGAAGATGGTTATTATCATATAGATTTTATAGATTTTGAGGAGAAAGCAAAAGATGAAAACACGAAAATGTTCATCCTATGTAACCCTCATAACCCCACTGGAAGGATCTTTAACAAAGAAGAACTACAAAAACTATCGGATATTTGTGCTGCGAATGATGTCCTGATTGTTGCAGATGAAATCCATGGAGATTTAATCCGTCAGAATCAAACCTTTATACCCATCGCGAAAGTAGCAGAGAATGCCGATCATATTATTTCATTTACCGCCATCAACAAAACGTTCAATCTTGCAGGTCTTCACTGCACAAATGTGATTATCTCAAATCCTAAGCATCGAAGAACATTTACAAGTGTAATGGGCAACCATTTACCTTCACCGTTCACCGTATCTGCCCTGATATCCGTCTATCATGATGGTGAAGAATGGCTTGAGCAATTAAAAGATTATATCGACGGTACAATGGAATGGGCGGTCCAGTTCTTAGCTGAAAGGATGCCAAAAGTAAAGGTGAGAATCCCTGAGGGAACTTATATTATGTGGATGGACTTTAGCGGGTACGGCTTACCACCTGAAGAGGTACATAACCGCATTTATAATAAAGCAAATGTTATTCTTGAAGACGGAAAAATGTTTGGCGAAGAAGGACTGCACTATCAAAGAATTTGTCTTCCCTCCCCGCGTCCGATCATCCAAGAAGCTTTTGAAAGAATTGCCAGAGAATTTGAAGATTAAGCTGCCAGAAAAATAGTCCGTTTATAAAACAAAAAGCAATGCCTTTTCCCCTAGTTATAGGGGGAGGGCATTGCTTTTTCCATTTTAAGTATAACTGTTACTTCTTTTCAGATAACCATTTAGCGACAATGTTCACATCGTCACCAGAAATAACGCCTGCAGGCATTCCATTTTTACCGTTTTTAATAATATTTTCTATTTCACTTTGGTCATATTTTGAACCTATTTTAGTTAAAGCAGGGCCGGCGCCGCCTTGTAATTGATCACCATGGCATGTAATACAGTTTTTGCCTACAATATCCGCTGCATTTCCATCTGAAGCCGAAGCCGTTTCGCTTCCTTTTGCAGAAACAGGCTGCGACTGTTTCGGACCTTCATAAACGAATAAAAGAAATACTAGGCATACTGCAAGAATAATATTTAATCCAGTTATCATATACGTTTTTTTCATTTGTATCTCCTAATTATTTAGTTTTTAGAAAAAAGAATGCCAGTTAAAAACAATCGACCAAACAAAAGTGTTGATTAATAAACCAACAATTAATAAAGTCCATTGGTTTTTCTTCTCTTCCCAACATGCGACAATCAGGGCTAGACCAACTGGAATACCGATAAAGGCCAGCCAAGGAAATGCATCGAAAGTTTTTACGCAGTAGATGCCTAAGCTCGCTGTTAACAGTAAAGATAATACGAGTTCACTTAACAAAGATAATTCTGTTTTTATATGAGTGGTCATGACTTTTTCTCCTAATCAAAAAAGTTATTTGATTTTTAAAATGAGTAATTTTGAACAATTTGTGACAAAAAAATTGTCTTTTTTTAAATTATTATCGTATACTAGTAATTGTTTTTAGGGTAACGAAACAAATTATACTAGTTTTCAATCTATTAAAAAAGGGGTGTTCAGCAATTTTTTATGGAACAGGCCAATATTCAACAGGATCAAGAACAGCTCCTTGTTGCACATCTAACCGAATTAAGGAAGCGCCTCATTATCGTACTAGTCATTTTAACTCTTTCCTTAATAGCAGGATTTATTGCCTCTCCGACCATTTTACAATTTATTAAATCACAGCCATCGGCCGTTAGAATTGAATGGAATGTGTTCGGATTTGCAGATGGAATTGCTATTTATTTTAAATGTGCGCTTGTTGTGGCCTTATTAATATCCTTGCCCGTCTCCATGTATCAAACTTGGTTGTTTGTAAAGCCCGGATTAACCGAGGAGGAAAAAAAGGGTGTGTTGGTTTTCATCCCGATCACGTTTTTCTTATTTATTTTGGGAGTATCGTTTAGCTATTTTGTGTTATTCCCGATGATGATTCAGTTCTTATCCTCCATTAACCAATCCATTGGCGCTACGGAAACTTATGGAATCAATCAGTATTTTAAAATGATGTTTGGCATTATTTTACCTGTCAGTCTCATGTTTGAGTTACCGATTATCATAGTGTTTCTAACTAAAATTGGCTTGGTTAATCCACAGTTTTTAAGAAAGATAAGAAAAGCAGCCTACTTTGTGCTGGTGCTAGTGGCGATTACGATTACGCCTCCGGATTTTATCTCTGATTTTATCTTTAGCGTTCCATTACTGATTCTCTATGAGGTTAGTATTCTATGTTCAAACTGGATCTATAAGAAGAACAGAGGATAAAAGGAATGTGAATGATTAAAATTTAGATCGATCTATTTTTTGTGACATGTTCAGAGTTGGAGCTTTCAACCATTAGCGAACAGATTTTTTAAAGGAGGAATTGTTTTGTTAAGTTCAATCGGTGTTCCAGGACTTATTATCATTTTAGTATTGGCTTTAATTTTATTCGGGCCATCTAAATTACCTCAGCTTGGAAAAGCTGTTGGGGATACACTTCGTGAGTTCAAGAAGTCTACTAGAGAGATGGTTGACGATGTAAAAGAACCTTTTGAAGTGGATAGTAAAAAAGAGGAGCAAAATTAATTTTTTGTTTATAAATTAGATCGATCTACTAGATCGGTCTAACACTCAGAAGTAAAACAAAATTTTCTCACTTTACCTATGAAATGGGGGGTTTTCTATGTCAAATGACGAGAAAAAATTAAACGGGGTTCAAGACAAAACGAGACGGACCTTTATAAGAAATTCAGGATTAACCGTTGGCGGTTTGATTGTAGGGGGAGCTGTAGGAAGCCTTTTTGGTACGAAAACTTCCTCCAAGACAGAGCCAGCTTCAGCACCAGTACAAGAGATGGCTGCTAATCCCAATGAGGCACTAATGTTTTTTAATCAAAATCAATATCAGATTACAGCAGCTGCTGCTGAACGTATTTTTCCGAAGGACGAAATCGGCCCGGGAGCAAAGGATTTGAATGTTGCCATTTATATCGATCATCAACTGGCTAGTCCGTGGGGAGTTAATGCGAAAGACTACATGATGGGACCTTTTAAAGCGCCTGATGAAAAACAAGGGGGGCAGTTACGTATTCTCCGTAAGGATTTATTTCTATTAGGCTTGAAAGGATTAGATGAATACAGCAACAAAAAATTTAAAAAGAAATTCTCTGAATTAGAAGCTAAAGAACAAGACGAGGTTTTGATGGATTTTGAAAGTGGAAAAGCTGGTAAACTTTCCGGTGTATCGACTACCGCTTTTTTCAAAATGCTCCGCACCTTAACCATTGAGGGTGCTTATGCCGATCCAATGTACGGTGGAAACAAAGATATGCAGGGCTGGAAAATGCGGAAATATCCCGGCGCTCAGATGGGTTATACCAAAGAAATACAAAGTGATAAATTCGTAGAAATGACTCCACACAGTTTACATGACCATATGGGTCATTGATGATAGAAAGGATTGACGATCAAATGGCAACAAAACTTCCTAAAGTACCAGTAGTAATCGTTGGTATGGGGTGGGCAGGCGGAATAATCGCCTCGGAATTAACAAAAGCTGGCGTAAAAGTTGTTGGAATTGAACGAGGAAAAGATCGTACCACAAGCGATTACTTAATGGGACATGATGAACTCCGCTATCAGAGTCGGACAGAGTTGATGCAGGACTTATCAAAAGAAACAATAACATCTCGAAATAATAAAAGCATGACGGCCCTTCCTATGCGCAGTTACGGCACCTTTATTGTTGGAGACGGAGTGGGCGGCGCCGGCAGTCACTGGAATGGTCAAACCTATCGTTTTTTACCTTATGATTTCGAAATTAAGACCTTAACCGAAAAAAAATATGGTCCTAATAAAGTGAAGCCTGAGTATCTTATCCAAGATTGGGGTATTACATACGACGAAATCGAACCCTATTACGATAAATTCGAAAAGATGGCAGGCATCTCCGGTGAGACTGTTGAGAAATATGGTAAACGGACAAATCCATATCCTACGGGTCCCATGGTTAAGACTCCTATCATGAAGGAATTTGAAAAGGTAACAAAAAAATTAGGGTACAGCCCATATGTCATTCCTTCTTCCAATCTATCAGAATCATATAAAAATCCAGATGGCATCCAGCGTGGTGCCTGCCAGTATTGTGCCTACTGTGAAAACTTTGGTTGTGAATACGGTGCGAAGGCAGATCCAGCCGTAACCGTTATCCCTGTGGCAAAACAGACTGGAAACCTTGATTTAAGAACACATTCAAATGTTATTAAAATCTTAAATGATGGCAAAAAAGCAACTGGTGTACTTTATGTAAATACGATAACAGGTGAAGAGTTTGAGCAGCCAGCTGAGATCGTGGTGGTAGCAAGTTATGTTTTTAATAATGTGAGACTATTATTGAACTCAGGTCTTGGTAAGCCGTATAATCCAGAAACAGGAAAAGGCGTAATTGGGAAGAACTATTGCTATCAAGTGACAGGAGGAGCCACCACCTTATTCTTCGATGATAAAGAATTTAACTTGTATGGTGGTGCCGGTGCACTTGGGATGGAGATTCCTGATTTCACAGGGGATCAAATTGACCATACAAATGAAAAATTCATTCATGGAGGCTGTGTACGTGTCACTCAATATGGAAACCGTCCAATTGCGAATAATACTGTTCCAAAAGGAACTCCTTCATGGGGGGCAGAATTTAAGAAACAATCGATTAAATATGCAAACAGCACCTTCCCTGTAAAGGTACAAGCAGCCAGCATGCCGCACAAAGATAATTATCTAGATCTAGATCCTACCTATAAGGATGCGTACGGTATGCCATTATTACGGATGACTTATGATTACACGGAACAAGATCGTGAATTGGTCAAATACATGGCAAAGATTACGAAAAAAATCGCAAAAGAATTTGGCGCTGATATCATGGAAACAACAGAGGAACAAGCTCCATTTAACGTAAATAAAGATACAAATACGCATAACACAGGAGGAGTCATCATGGGGGCTAATCCTGAAACGTCTGCCGTTAACACGTATTTACAAATGTGGGATGCGGAAAATGTATTTGTGGCTGGTTCTTCTGCCTTTCCTCACAATAGTAATTTCAATCCAACAGGTACATTAGGTGCCCTTTCCTATCGTGCAGCTGAGGGAATTTTAAAATATATGAAACAAGGCGGAATTTTTTCCTAATCCTTAAAATTAATTACCTGTCCCAGATTTGGGGCAGGTAATTTTTTTGTTAAGAAATAATGATTTATAATGAAGGAAATAAGTAAATTCAAATTCTAGTAAGTCATATTTAGGGTGGTAGTATGAATCGAAAAAAAGGTTCAAGAGTTACATTAAAAGATGTTGCAGCACATGCAGGTGTGTCTCGTGCAACCGCTTCTCTTATTGTCAGGAATAGTCCTAATGTTTCTGATAAGACACGAAAGAAAGTGTTAGCATCAATGGATGAACTTGGGTATGTTTACGACCGTATTGCAGCAAATCTACGTTCTAAACGTTCGTCTACAGTAGGTGTCATTTTTACTGATATAGGAAATACATTTTTTTCTGATTTATTAAAAGGAGTAAGTACGACGTTAGAGACTGAAGGGTTCACCGTTCTATTAGGGACAACCTTTGATTCAGAGGAAAAGCAGGTGCGACTTCTGTCCACCATGCTAGAACACCGGGTAGATGGGATAATTTTATGTCCTGTTTCAGGAAGTTCAAACGAACCGATTAAAAAAATAACTAAACTAGAGATCCCAATTGTCCATGCTGTAAGGGAAATTGCGGATGTCGAGTGTGATTACGTCGGGATTGATTATTTAATCGGGGCTCAAATGGCTGTAAATCACTTAATTAATAACGGACATCAACGAATTGCCTTTGTTGGCGGCCGTAGAGAATCCACTGCCTGGCAGCAAAGAGTAGAAGGATTAAAACAAGCGTTTCAAGCAGCCGGTTTAGAAGTGGACCCTTCGAAGCTGATTAGTACAGCCCCTACAAGAGATGGCGGGGCATTAGGTGTTAAGGAGTTGTTCAGACTAGGCTCACAGCCTACGGCCATTTTTTGTTTTAATGATTTAGTTGCACTTGGGGTTATGGAAGGGGTAAGAGAATTAGGTATTGTACCAGGGAAGGATATTGCGGTTGTTGGTTTTGATGATATTCCTGAAGCAAGTATTACCAATCCACCCTTAACGACTGTATCGTCATTTTCCAATCAAATTGGGTCGAAGGCTGCCACCCTTTTACATAAAAGAATTTTAGATATTGACCGTCCCAAAGAACGAATTATCTTACATCCAGAATTAGTCATTCGAGATTCAACTTTTGTAATTAGCGAATAGAATTAAAAATTACATAATCAGTCCAAAACAACAGGTGATACATTACATTATATAAGGAGGACTATTTTGAAAAAACAAGGAGTCATTTCACTAGGCGAAGCCTTTGTCGACTATGTATCAGTCGATTCCACCAATACGAAATTCCAGCCGCTGTTGGGAGGGGCTACTGTTAACGTAGCAGTAGGTACGAGCAGGCTTGGAATTCCTGCGTATTATTTATGTAAAATGGGTAAAGATGAAATCAGCACATTTGTCATGCAAGAATTAACGAAAGAGGACATTAATACTGATTTCTCTGTTCAAAATGCAAGTAAAAAAATTTGCGGCGTTTATGTTCATACAAATGAAAGCGGCGACCGTTATTTTCACTCCTACATTAACGAAACACCAGATGAAGTATTAGAGACCAAGGATATTAAGAAAGAAGTTTTTGAACATGCGAAGGTTTTTTATTTTGGTTCAGGAACTCTTTTCAACGAAAAAGCGAAAAAGGCAACAGAAACTTCATTAATATATGCAAAGGAAAGCGGTAATTTGATCGCGTTTGATACGAATATTCGCTTAAAACGTTGGGAAAGTGAAGAACAATGCCGTCAAACGGTAATTTCTTTTCTTAAAAAAGCAGATATAGTTAAAATCGCAGAGGATGAATTATCTTTTTTGACCCAAACTGACTCGGCAGAAGCTGGAATAGAAAAAATGTCCGCATGGAGGATTCCTTTTTTATTCGTCACTATGGGGGCAAAAGGTGCTTGCGCTGTCATGAATGGAAACAAGGTTTCCTCCCCAGCCCCGAGAGTTAAAGCCGTCGATACGAATGGCGCAGGTGATGCTTTTATGTCGGCACTTATCTATTGCTTTCATGAAAAAGGGAAGCCGTCCGATTCATCTCAAATAATCAAGTACCTTCAGTTTGCCAATCAAGTTGGGGCGGCTGCAACAACCCAGGTCGGTTCTTTAACAGCCAATTTTGATTTTTGTGAATTAAAAAAACAATATCTGTAGGTACCCTTTTTCCGTTCTTTATGATATTATTCTAGTATTGAAATTTTATAGTAGAGGTTCTAGTCCCCCTCGTTAAAAAAACTAAGAGGAAGCAGCACTTCTATCTTGGGGTGCTGTTTTTTCTATTTTGAAAGGAGATTTCCTTAGTATGTTAAAGGATGAAAAAGCAGTAGTCGTATTTAGTGGCGGTCAAGACAGCACCACTTGTTTATTTTGGGCATTAAAACAATTTAAAGAAGTAGAAGTCGTCACATTTGATTATAACCAAAGGCATTCATTAGAAATTGAATGTGCCAAAAATATAGCGAATGAACTTGGTGTCAGACACCATATTTTAGATATGTCTTTATTAAACCAATTGGCTCCAAACGCTTTGACCCGGAATGACATCGAGGTGAAAGAAGGCGAGGATGGCGAGCTTCCATCAACTTTCGTTCCTGGACGGAATCTTTTATTCATCTCATTTGCAGGAGTTCTAGCGAGCCAGGTTGGAGCTAAACACCTTGTAACTGGTGTATGCGAAACGGACTTCAGTGGTTATCCAGATTGTCGTGATATCTTTATTAAATCGTTAAATGTAACCTTAAATCTGTCGATGGATAAGGAATTTGTCATTCATACTCCGTTAATGTGGCTGGATAAAGCAGAGACATGGCAATTGGCCGATGAACTGGACGCCTTAGATTTTGTAAGAGAAAAGACTTTAACTTGTTACAATGGTATCATTGCCGATGGCTGTGGTGAATGCCCGTCTTGTCAATTAAGGAAAAAAGGCCTTGAAAAGTATCTTTCAACAAGAGAGGCGTTATAAATGATGTATGGTTTCCGCATTGTCGATAAGCTGCAAAAAATTAATGAGGATATTCAACCTAGTCAATTAAAGTACCATCAAAAAAGAGTACTAGTCAGCAAAGAATTTACCTTTGATGCTGCACACCATTTGCATTGCTATGAAGGAAAATGCAAAAATCTCCATGGCCATACCTATAAGGTCATTTTTGGCTTAAGCGGTTTTGTAGATGAACGAGGCCTGATGATGGATTTCGGCGATATTAAAGAAATCTGGAAAAATGAGATTGAAATCTACCTTGATCACCGTTATCTGAATGAAACCTTACCGCCGATGAATACAACAGCTGAAAACATGGTGGTATGGATATACGAGAAAATGGCTGAAGCGTTAAAGCAACCGGAAAGACAAGAAAAATATGCAGGGGCAAGGGTTGAGTTTGTCCGTTTATTTGAGACACCAACAAGCTATGCCGAAGCAAGACGGGAGTGGATGGAAAATGAGTAAAATTCCCGTTTTGGAAGTGTTCGGGCCTACCATTCAAGGTGAAGGGATGGTCATCGGTCAAAAAACAATGTTTGTTAGAACCGCAGGATGCGATTATTCCTGCAGCTGGTGTGATTCTGCTTTTACCTGGGATGGTTCGGGGAAAGAGGATATCCAGATGATGGACGCAGGAGAGATCTGGAACGAACTAAAACGAATTGGCGGTGACAATTTCTCTTTTGTCACTATTTCAGGGGGTAATCCTGCTCTTTTAAAAAATCTCGATACATTGATCGATATTTTGAAAGATCATCAAATTAAAATTGGTTTAGAAACACAAGGGAGTAAGTGGCAGGATTGGTTTTATAAAATTGATGAATTAACGATTTCTCCGAAACCGCCAAGCTCCAACATGGTAACGGATTTCGAAGTATTGGATATGATTCTTGATAACCTGAACGAAAGTAATGTGAGCTTAAAAGTCGTCGTTTTTGATGATCAAGATTATGAGTATGCAAAAAAAATTCACCTCCGCTACCCTGCCGTTCCTTTCTTTGTCCAGGTTGGGAATAATGATATTACAACCGCAGACAATAAGGAGCTGCTATTGCACCTATTAAATCAATATGAACGCCTAATTGATAAGGTGATGCTTGACTCAGACCTTAATGATGTTAAAGTTCTGCCGCAGCTGCATACGTTTTTATGGGGAAATAAAAGAGGCGTTTAACCGAGGTCCGACCCACACAGCTATTTAGCGTAAGAGTGATGGGTCAGCCTCGTTTTTATTTTGCTTTTTTCTAGTTTCTCTTCATCTGAGGCTATATTCATAGGACAGGGATAGGTTTTACCGTGGAAGATTTTAATATTCGCTAACAGATAAACCGCAATGTTTCCTACAATTAACTATTTTGTTACTATTAGATTTGAAAATACATATTGAAAAAATATATAAAAGGTGACTTATGAAAAAAATTATCGTAATAGGTGCGGGAATTTTGGGAGCATCAGCAGCTTATCATCTTGCCAAGTATGGAGCGGAATTGGTTTTAATAGACCGGCATGATCCAGGTCAAGCCACAGATGCGGCAGCAGGAATTGTTTGTCCTTGGCTCTCACAGCGGAGAAATAAAGCTTGGTATCAGCTGGCAAAAGGTGGAGCCCGCTATTATCCCGAGTTAATTGCTCAATTGGAAGCGGAAGGAGAAACAAAAACAGGTTATAAGCGTGTTGGTGCAATTAGTCTTCATACTGATCCAGAAAAGCTTAAACAAATGGCAGAGCGAGCAAGAAAACGGCGCGAGGAAGCCCCCGAGATCGGTGAAATTACTATTTTGAGTCCTTCTGAAACAAAGAAGATGTTCCCACTATTATCCGAAGAATATGGGTCCGTATATGTAAGCGGGGGTGCGCGTGTTGATGGCAGGGCGATCCGTGACGCCTTGATGAATGCTGCACAAAAACATGGAACTACATTTATAAGAGGGAACGCTTCGATTGTATCTAATGGAAATCGGATCCTTGGTGTTAACCTAGAGGGAACTTTTTTACCTGCCGATCAGGTAATTGTAACCGGAGGGGCTTGGTCTAAAGACTTGTTAAAGCCTTTAGGGGTTGAGTTTTTAGTAAAGCCGCAGAAGGCACAAATTATCCATCTAGAAGTGCCTAATGTAGATACTGGCTTATGGCCAGTGGTCATGCCGGTTACAAATCAATATATCCTTACTTTTGAGGATGGACGGGTCGTCGTGGGTTCCACCCATGAAAATGAGGCTGGCTTTGATAACCGCGTAACCGCAGGCGGCATACATGAGATTTTGTATAAAGCTTTGGAAGTGGCACCAGGGCTTTCAGATGGTACTTATGTTGAAACACGAGTAGGGTTTCGCCCTTTTACGCCAGGATTTTTGCCTGTGATAGGGGCATTGCCTGGGATTGAGGGAATCTATGTTGCAAATGGACTTGGCGCCTCGGGGTTAACGAGCGGTCCGTACATCGGTGCTGAGTTAGCAAAGTATGTTCTAGGGAAGCCAACTGAAATAGATTTTAGTCTTTATGATGTTGCGGGTGCGATGGGGAACCTAGAGTAATTCGTGGCTGGTGTATGCCCATGCTGATTAAAATTTAACTAAAAAAAGACCTAACTTTCTTTCAAGAAAGTTTAGGTCTTTTTCGATTATTAAGCGCCTTTCTTCAAATCACCTTTCTGTTTACCAAATAACTGGTCAAGAATTGGATTGGCTTGGTTCTTGACCTTAGATACAAAGAACGGATTAAGCACAACGGTTACAACCACATTGGCCAACAACCCCCAGAATCCCTCATAGATTCCGAAAGATTTACCAGTCGCATAAACAGTGAATGTTACCACTAAACCAATAAGTAAACC
Source organism: Neobacillus drentensis (assembly GCF_036965645.1). Classification (GTDB taxonomy): domain Bacteria; phylum Bacillota; class Bacilli; order Bacillales; family Cytobacillaceae; genus Neobacillus; species Neobacillus drentensis_D. Next base: position 1,495 of record NZ_JBALPZ010000080.1, on the reverse strand, counting down.
GGCAATGGTCGCTTCTTTCGTTTGGTTTTTCCAAAAAAGGCTAAACACAATGGCCGGGAAGATCTGTACCATACCAGATACACCTAGTAATTGCAGCGAGACCAGTGCTGAAGGGAACACCATTCCAAACACTAATGCGAGACCAATCACTACAAACACCATACAACGAGTGATTAACGTCAGTTTTGCCGGCTGGACGGTCGGATTAATTAAATCACGGTAGATGTTATTGGCAAACAGATTCGAAGCCCCAATTGCCATAATCGAACAAGGAATCAGTGAGGCAAGGGCAATTGTTGCATAGGCGAGACCTTGGACGCCGCCTCCATAAGAAACCTGGATCAAATTTAATAGAGCAAATCTTGGATTTGTGCCTTCTGGCAGTACATGAAAGGCTACAAAGCCCAGGAAAATAAGTAGAATTAATACGATATTATATAATGGTAAGAAAATAGCATTTTTCCGAAGCGCATCCGCACTTTTTGCCGTAAATACACCTGTTGCAGCATGGGCCCACATAAATAAAGCCAATCCGGATATTAACGAAGCTGTTAAAAACCATGGAATCCCTTTAGGACCTGATGTTGGGATGGTCAAGAGCTGTGGTGAATCAGTTGCTACTTTATCAATCATTGCTCCCCAGCTTCCAAAATGGATAATAGGAAGATTGACGACAAGAAATAACATGATTACCCATACTAGAATATCTTTAATAACAGCTGTATAGGTTGGTCCCTTTATCCCGCTGAAAAAGGTAAAAAGGGCTACTAAAAGGAAGGAAACGATGACGACTACTTTCACGTTAATAAATCCCGTTCCCGCAACTGTCAATGTATCTTGAATGCCTGCTAATTGTAAGTCTATGTAAGGAATGAGCATTAACACACCAACTACCGCGATTAAAAAGGATAAAAACTTACTATTAAATCGCACCTTCGCATAATCGGCTAAAGTTGTGATTTTATGATTCTTTGAAAACTTCCAGAGTTTAGGAAGGAAAAAGTAGGAAATAAAGTACGCGATAATCGTATAAGGAATGGCGAAGAAAGCAAGACTTCCACCTGTATAAGCTGTACTAGTTAATCCTAAAAAGGTATAAGCGGTATAAAGGTCTGCGCCAACTAAAAACCAGACGAGTAAGGTCCCGAACCGTCTTCCGCCAACAGACCATTCTTCTACAGAGCTCCTGTTCGTTTTATCTCTGCCAGATAAAAAGCCGATCAAGACTACTCCTAAAACAATGATCCCTGTGATCAACAAAGCTGTAAGATTTCCTTGCATTATTCAGCACTTCTTTCTGATTTTTGTAATTTAAAAATGGCATAAGTACATAATGGTGTAATCAGCATTCCAAAAAATAACCAAAACGCCAGGAAGGGTAATCCAAAAATAATTGGATGGATTCGGTTAACAAATGGAATAGCTGCTAACATTAAAATAAACGGTACTATGGATAGTAAAACAATGATGGACTTTTTGCCCATTTCTATAACCC
>NZ_JBALPZ010000079.1:0-34030 GCF_036965645.1 Neobacillus drentensis | reverse complement strand
TAGGACGTTGCCAGGCAAATTAGGGACAATCCGGAAGGATTGTCCTTTTTGCATTTTTAGTGGAAAAGAGGAGTAAAAAGCAAAAAGTACGAAGTGTTTTCAAAGAAAACACAAGTAGACATACACCCATTTAGGGGCATTAACATAAGATAATACAGGAGCCGGCTGAAAAGATTATTCAAAAAATTGTATACAAATCTGCGTTATCGGACAGAATGGATGTATGGAGGTGGAGGCGATTGAGTTCATTATTAGCACATAATCATCTTGAGGAAACATGCGTTATTTGTGAAAGTCTAAAACCAAAAGGCATACATCTATACACATCTTTTATTTGCACAGACTGCGAAAATGATTTAATTCATACAGATACAAATGATCCAAGATATAAATATTTCCTTAAGCAGCTTAAAAAGATTACTACACCTGAAATATTTTCATAATAAGTCCTTAAAGGGCTTTATTTTTTTGACGAAAAATAGGAAACTAAATAAAGTGATGTTAAAAAATGCTGTTTAATAGGCAAGGAAGATATAAGATGAAAAATCAATTGGACACACCTTTGTATAATGCCTTAAAGGGACACATAAGTAATAATCCTGTATCCTTTCATGTTCCCGGTCACAAATACGGTGAAATAGCTGCATATCAAGATGAGTTTTTTAAAGGAATATTAAAAATAGATGCAACAGAATTAACGGGCTTAGATGACCTGCATTCACCAGAAGGCCCGATTAGAGAAGCGGAAGAGCTTTTATCTGAGTTTTACAAGTCAAAAAAAAGCTTCTTTCTTGTGAATGGATCAACCGTAGGCAACCTGGCTATGATCATGGCGGCCTGCCCTGAGGATTCCACAGTTTTTGTTCAAAGAAACTGCCATAAGTCGGTATTAAATGCGCTGAAGCTAGCAAAAGTAAGGCCTGTATTTCTTGAGCCAGAAGTAAATCGGGAATGGAAGGTTGATGCAGGTATTAGCACTCAAACCGTACAAGAGGCCATTAACCAGTATCCTAATGCTAAAGCTATCATCTTAACTTACCCGAATTATTATGGGATGGTCTATGACTTAAAGGAAATCATTGATTTGGCCCATCATCATCATATTCCAGTATTGGTGGATGAGGCGCATGGACCGCATTTTGCCATTGGAGATCCTTTTCCGGCATCAGCACTGGATTTAGGGGCAGATTCTGTTGTTCATTCTGCACATAAGACACTTCCTGCGATGACGATGGGTTCTTTTTTACACGTTAATAGCAGCCTGATAAACTTGGAAAAGGTCAAGGAATATCTAGGGATATTTCAATCCAGCAGTCCTTCCTATCCGATTATGGCATCGCTTGACCTATCAAGACATTATTTATCTTCCTATAATAATGAGGACTTATCCTTTCTTCTATCAGAAATTAATTCTTTTAAAGAAGAATTAGCTAAGGTTGAAAAGATTAAAGTATTGGCATTTCCAAAAGGTTTAGGGGATATTCTTAGGATTACTATCCAATCAAGATGCGGCTTAAGTGGATTTGATTTACAAAAAAGATTCGAAGCGTTTGGAATATATACAGAATTAGCAGATCCATATAATGTCTTATTTATTCTTCCTCTATTAAAAAAGGGTCAATACTACCCCTTTAATGAAACGGTTGAAAAAATCAGCAGGGCAATTAATGATCTGGCGTTTGAAGATATAAAAGATGAATTACAATTAGGAGAACAAAGGATTTCGGAGTTAGCGATCAGTTATCGTGAAATGGAAGTACTAAGTGTGAAGCCGGCCCCAATAGAGAGGGCATTGGGATTAATTTGTGCACAGTCGATTATTCCGTATCCTCCAGGAATTCCATTGTTAATGAGAGGGGAAAGAATAACGAATAATAAGCTCTTCCAACTTAAAAATCTATTAGACACAGGTGCGAGGTTTCAAGGAGAGGACGATCTCTTAAAAGCAGGTTATATCAAGACATACAGTACGACAACATAAGAGTACTACATACTGGAGGTTTTATCTTGAAAGAAAAGGGAGTATTTATTACATTTGAAGGTCCAGATGGGGCTGGAAAAACAACCATTATAAATTTAATAGCCAAAGAGTTCCGATCTGCCTTATTGACTAGAGAACCCGGAGGCATTGAAATAGCGGAGCAAATCAGAAGAGTTATTTTAGATAAAGAAAATATTGCTATGGACCCGCGTACAGAAGCACTGCTATATGCTGCAGCAAGAAGGCAGCATTTAATTGAAAAAGTAAAACCTGCATTGCAGGAGGGAAAAGTGGTTCTATGCGACAGGTTTGTGGATAGTTCATTGGCTTATCAGGGGTATGCCCGCGGGCTGGGAATGGATGAGGTCTATGCAATTAATCAATTTGCCATTGAGGATTTGAGCCCAGAGCTGACTATTTATTTTGATATTGAACCAGAATTAGGATTGAAGCGAATTAATCGAAATAAAGGAAGAGAAGTAAACCGCCTTGACTTAGAAAATCTCGATTTCCATCATAAAGTCAGGGAAGGCTATCATTTGTTATTGAAGCGTTTCCCAGCTAGAATGGTTCGGGTTGATGCGTCAGGTACAATTGAAGAGGTCTATCAAAAAACACTAAGTATAATTAAAGAAAGATTAGCGGGAAAAAGCCTTTAGTATAAGGCTTTTTTTATTTTAGGTATCCCGGCAGATAACCTGTTATAATAAAAATAAAGGAAAAAAGAGGAGAGGGTGTTCCATATGAAACTCATCATCGCCGTCGTTCAAGATCAAGATAGCAATCGTTTATCTAAAGCGTTAGTAGATAATAATTTTAGAGCAACCAAACTAGCTAGTACAGGTGGTTTCTTGAAGTCGGGGAACACGACCTTTATGATAGGTACCGAGGATATCCGCGTAGAACGGGCTCTTCAAATTATCAAGGATAACTGCAAATCCAGAGATCAACTCGTTGCCCCTGTTTCGCCAATGGGAGGAAACGCTGACTCTTACGTCCCTTATCCAGTAGAGGTAGAGGTTGGCGGAGCAACTGTATTTGTGTTACCGATCGAACAATATATGCATTTTTAAGTTAATAGATAGCGAGTGATTAATTTGGTTAAAACATGGGGTCAACTACTAGAGCTGCAGCCGACTGTATTGAAAATGTTAAAAAACAGCTTATTAAAAAATCGAGTGGCCCATGCATATCTTTTTGAAGGCATGAGAGGGACTGGGAAAAAGGAAATAGCTCTATTACTAACAAAATCTTTATTTTGTGAACAGTTAGTAGAAGATTATAAACCTTGTGAATCATGTAATAACTGCCTTCGAATCAATAATGGAAATCATCCTGATGTTCATATTGTCGAGCCGGACGGATTATCGATTAAAGTGGAGCAGATTCGGAACCTGCAGGCAGAGTTTTCAAAAAAGGGTGTAGAATCTCAAAATAAAGTTTACGTAATCTCTCATGCTGATAAAATGAGCGTGAGTGCATCTAATAGCTTGCTAAAATTTCTTGAGGAACCAAATCCGGGCACGGTAGCTTTTCTTTTAACTGAGCAAGTCCAACAGCTGCTTCCGACCATTTTATCTAGATGCCAGGTATTAGTATTCCAACCGTTAGCACCTCAGATGATGATCAAACAATTAATAGAAAACGGTGTTCATCCTGCTAAAGCCCCATTACTAGCACAGTTAACCAATAATTTGGAAGAAGCTCTCAAATTAAATGTTGATGAATGGTTTGCACAAGCCCAAAAAATAGTGGTAAAATTATATGAGGTGTTAAAAAAAAATCCATTGGAAGCGTTGGTTACACTCCAGGGGGATTGGTTTTTACACTTTAAAGAAAAAGAGCAGATTCAACGTGGTTTAGATCTTTTACTTCTAATCTTTAAAGATTTATTATATATACAATTGGATAGGCAGGAGCAGCTTGTTTTTGTAGAGGAGAATGAGCGGTTAAGACAATATGCCCTGCAAACATCTGGACGGCGCTTATCGGATCAAATGTCAGCTATTCTTGATGCTAAAAGGAAGCTGCAGGCAAATATGAATCCTCAGCTGATGATGGAACAGCTTGTGTTAAAATTGCAGGAGGGATCTTCATTTGTATGATGTTGTAGGAGTACGCTTTAAAAAAGCGGGGAAAATCTATTATTTTGATCCGGGAGACCTCTCAATTGAAAAGGATGACTTTGTCATTGTCGAAACAGTCCGCGGTGTAGAATATGGGAGAGCAGTGATTGCCCGTAAACAGGTTGAGGAACATGATGTGGTCCTTCCGTTAAAAAAGGTGGTCAGAATTGCTGACCAAAAGGATCGAATGATTGTTGAGGAAAATAAGCAGGCGGCTCAAGAAGCCTATGAGGTTTGCAGCGAGAAGGTAAATGAACATCAGCTGGATATGAAACTAGTCGATGTTGAATATACATTTGATCGAAACAAGGTAATCTTTTATTTTACAGCAGATGGAAGGGTTGATTTCCGAGAGCTTGTAAAAGATTTAGCAGCCATTTTTCGGACTCGCATTGAGCTGCGTCAAATTGGTGTCCGTGATGAAGCAAAAATGCTTGGCGGTATTGGACCTTGTGGAAGAATGTTATGCTGTTCCACTTTTCTAGGTGATTTTGATCCTGTCTCCATTAAAATGGCAAAGGACCAAAATCTTTCATTGAATCCAACAAAGATTTCCGGACTATGCGGGAGACTAATGTGCTGCTTAAAATATGAAAATGATGAATATGAGTCTGCTAAAGAAGCTTTGCCTGATTTAGGGGAAATCATTGAAACGCCACAGGGTAAAGGAAAAGTGGTTGGATTAAATATATTAGAGCGGGTACTTCAGGTTGAACTAAAGGAACAAGAACGGGTTCTGGAGTATACTTTGGATGAAATCATTAAAGAAGGTGCCTTTTCTATACAATCCACAGATTAAGAGGTGGAAGCCGTGGATAAAAAGGAAATTTTTGAATCAGTAAGTAATATGGAAACACAGATTGGCCATCTTTACCAGCAATTAGGGGAATTAAAGCAGCATTTAGCCGAGATACTAGAAGAGAATCATTATTTAAAGCTCGAGAATGAGCATTTAAGGCGCCGTTTAGATGTAACCACGGAAGAAGAGAAGCAAGAAACGGAAATGAAGCCGGGTACTGCAGCTGCTGTGGAAACTCGAGGTGGAAAGCATTTTGATGTTGGTGAAGGATATGATAATCTCGCAAGACTTTATCAAGAGGGATTTCATATTTGTAATCTTCACTTCGGCAGCTTGCGTAAAGAAGGCGATTGTTTATTTTGTCTTTCTTTTCTTAATAAGAAATAACCTTAAGAGGCTGTTAGATGCAGCCTCTATTTTCATAGAAAAAAGGTTAAAAATTGACTTTGAACATTGTCCAGCTCCAGCATCCAGCGGCTAGTGCCCTTCGCGCATCTCCCTACGATAAGTCAACATCGAATCGCTTTCGCTCTTCGTGTTTCCTTTATCTCAGTCGATGCACTCCAGGCCATACGCCGCTAAACGGATGCTTGCGCTTTTCTTATATCATTATTAGTTAGGATGGATCGTTAGTGGTAATTTTAAAAGAAGATGAACGGCTTGATTATTTACTCGCTGAGAAGCTTCGAATTATTCAAAGCCCAACGGTATTTGCTTTTTCTCTCGACGCCGTTTTGCTGGCTCGATTTGTTTATGTGCCGATTCAAAAAGGAAATTTAATCGATCTCTGCAGCGGTAATGGAGTGATTCCTTTATTTTTAAGTGCAAGGACAAAGGGAAATATCGTAGGTGTGGAAATACAAGAGCGTTTATATGATATGGCAGTCCGAAGTATTGAATACAATGGCTTACAAGACCGATTAAATATGATTCATGGCGATATTAAAGAAATGCCTGGAGCGTTAGGCCATGGGAAATTCGATGTGGTTACCTGTAATCCCCCGTACTTTACAACTCCTTCAAAGGAAGAAATAAATCCTAATGAGCATTTAGCCATTGCCCGGCATGAAATTCTTTGCACGCTTGAAGATGCCATTAAGGCTTCTAGTCAGTTAGTCCGACAGGGCGGCAAGGTTGCTTTTGTTCATCGTCCTGGCCGCCTAATTGATATCATAACATTAATGCGGAAGTACAGGCTTGAACCAAAACGAATTCAGTTTGTCTATCCAAAGCAAGGAAAGGAAGCGAATATCCTTTTAGTAGAAGCGATAAAAGACGGCAGTCCGGATTTGAAAATACTGCCTCCGCTAATTGTTTATAATGAAGATGATGAATACACTCCTGAAATCAGAGGGATTTTATATGGAGAGTAACGGCCACTATTTTTATGTCTTGACGTGCAGAGATGGAAGTCTTTATGGCGGCTATACAAACGATCTTTACCGTCGGATTGAGCAGCATAATGAAGGCAAGGGGGCAAAATATACACGGGGCAGAGGACCAGTCAGATTAACCTATTATCAAGTCTTTGCAAGCAAAGGGGAGGCCTTAAGGGCCGAATATCAGTTTAAGCAATTAACAAGAAAGAAAAAGCTGGAGTATTTATTGAGAGCAGGTGAGTTGGATGTGGCAGCAGAAAAGTTTTGAGAACGAAGCAGATAAAGGGATTCTTTACCTTGTTCCTACTCCAATAGGAAATCTAGAGGACATGAGCTTTCGAGCGATTCGAATCTTGAAAGAGGCAGATTTGATTGCTGCAGAGGATACGAGAAATACAAAAAAACTGTGTAATTACTTTGAAATTGATACCCAGATTGTCAGCTATCATGAACACAATAAAGAAACCAGTGGGGAAAAATTGATCGAAAAGGTCAAGCAAGGATTAAGAGTTGCTCTAGTCAGTGATGCCGGAATGCCCGCCATTTCTGACCCAGGATATGAGCTAGTCCAGGCTGCAATTAGTGAACAAGTAGCGGTGGTTCCGTTACCAGGGGCAAATGCAGCAATAACTTCATTAATTGCTTCAGGAATAACTTGTCAGCCCTTTTATTTTTATGGATTTTTACATCGGAACAAGAAAGAAAAGCGGGCCGAATTAGAGGTTCTGAGGAAACAAAAGGCTACCTTAATATTTTATGAATCACCGCATCGTTTAAAAGAAACCTTAGCCATTATGATTGAGGTTCTTGGTAACCGAGCGATTGTGATTTGCCGGGAATTAACAAAGAAATATGAAGAGTTTATTCGGGGAACCCTTGAAGAAGTGAACAATTGGGCACAATCCAATGAAATCCGCGGGGAATTTTGTTTGATTGTAGAAGGTACAGATATACTAGAAGAGGAAGAAGAAATAAGCTGGTGGCAGAATTTATCAGTGGATGAGCATGTCAATTACTACATAACGGAAAAAAATATTTCCTCAAAAGATGCTATTAAGCAAACAGCTAAAGACCGAAGTTTAAACAAACGCGAGGTCTATCAGGCCTATCATATTGATGAACATTAAAAAACTCCAGCACGATTTCGTGCTGGAGCATTATTTTTTATTTTGCAAGTTCAAAGTTCTTTTGAATTTCTTCTATTAATTGTTCTGCACCTTCACGGCTAAGAATTAATTTCCCGCCTGCAAGAGCCATGTTATCATCAGAAACTTCACCAGTTACTTGGCAAGTCATATTTGGCTTGTATTTTTTCAAGATAATACGCTCATCATCAACATAGATCTCAAGCGCATCCTTTTCTGCGATACCAAGTGTACGTCTTAATTCGATCGGAATAACTACGCGGCCTAACTCATCAACTTTACGAACAATACCTGTAGATTTCATTTACTATTCTCCTCCTCATAAACACTTAAAATATTTATCTATTTTCTCTTTCGGATTCGTCATTATTCGACAAATTTCTTATATTTCCATAATACCAGTACTTCCCATATCCGTCAATTACTTTATTTTAAAAAGTAATGGTGAAAATTTTTCCAGTCATGAGTTTGTTTATATATCAAGGATTGTTATAGATAGTTAGTTTAAAGTGTAAGTTTTTAATATTATTGTATTGGAAAAAATCCTTTGTCATAAAACAACCTTTATTCGACAAAGTTCTACATAATGCTACTATCTTCTATATATTTCGCTGATTTTGCAGTCATTATGGGTGTAAAAGGAAAAAATTTTAAGAAACTGGAAGTCTAGCAATAGGCTTTCTTGCACAAAAGTTTATTTTTCGGTATATTTTGATGATAGAAGCGTTAAAAAAAGGCAATAATGGTTTAATGGGATTTGCATTGTTTAGGAGGGAATATGATGGAGGAAAAGTCAAAAACTTTTTATTTAACCACACCAATTTATTATCCAAGTGGGAATTTACATATTGGGCATGCGTATACCACAGTGGCTGGTGATGCCATGGCCCGTTATAAGCGTATGCGCGGTTTTGATGTGATGTATCTTACGGGTACGGATGAACACGGACAAAAAATCCAGCGCAAGGCGGAGGAAATGGGTGTCACCCCACAACAATATGTAGATGAGATTGTCGGAGGTATCAAGGACCTTTGGAATAAGCTTGATATTTCGTATGATGATTTTATTCGGACAACGGAAGATAGACATAAACAGGTAGTAGAAAAAATCTTTGCTAAACTTCTCGAGCAAGGTGACATCTATCTTGATCAGTATGAGGGCTGGTATTGCACACCTTGTGAATCCTTTTTTACGGATCGTCAGCTGGTAGACGGGCACTGTCCTGATTGCGGCCGACCTGTAGAAAAGGTAAAAGAAGAATCATACTTTTTTAGAATGAGCAAGTATGTGGACAGGCTTTTACAATATTACGAGGAAAACCCGGAGTTCATCCAGCCGGAATCGCGTAAAAATGAAATGATTAATAACTTCATTAAGCCTGGTCTTGAGGATTTGGCAGTATCAAGAACAACTTTTGATTGGGGAATTAAAGTACCTGGAAATCCTAAGCATGTCATCTACGTATGGATCGACGCACTTTCCAATTATATAACCGCGCTTGGATATGGTACGGAGAATGATACCAAATATAAGAATTACTGGCCAGCAGATGTTCATCTTGTAGGTAAAGAAATTGTCCGTTTTCACACAATCTATTGGCCAATTATGTTAATGGCGCTTAATTTACCACTACCAAAGAAGGTATTTGCACATGGCTGGTTGTTGATGAAGGACGGAAAAATGTCGAAATCAAAGGGCAATGTTGTAGACCCGGTTACGTTAATTGACCGCTATGGCCTTGATGCCCTCCGCTACTATTTACTACGAGAAGTACCATTCGGGGCAGATGGAGTCTTTACACCAGAAGGATTTGTGGAAAGAATTAATTTTGACCTGGCTAATGACCTAGGTAATTTATTAAACCGGACAGTGGCGATGATTGAAAAGTATTTTGCTGGCGTGATTCCTGATTATACTGGCTCTGTTGGCGAATTTGATGAATCGCTGCTCCAGGTAAACCGTGAAACCGTTGCAAAATATGAAGAAGCAATGGAAAAAATGGAATTCTCCGTGGCCTTAACTTCTATCTGGCAATTAGTCAGTCGGACAAATAAGTACATTGACGAAACACAACCATGGACATTGGCTAAAAATGAAGAGCAAAAAGGAGAACTTGCTAGTGTAATGGTTCACTTGGCTGAATCTTTACGTCGTACTGCAATCCTATTAAAGCCATTTTTAACTCGTACGCCTAATGGGATTTTCACACAATTGGGCATTCAAGATGAGGGATTGAAAACATGGGAGAGTCTCGAAAGCTTTGGCAAGATTCCAAGTGGAGTTAAGGTACAAAAGGATGCTCCATTATTCCCAAGATTAGAAATTGCTGAGGAAGTAGAATTCATCAAAACAAAAATGCAAGGAAACACACTGGTGATAGAAGAAAAGAAAGAAGAAGAAAAACCAGAGGAACTTGCGGAAATCTCTATCGATGATTTCATGAAGGTGGATTTACGTGTTGCTGAGGTAATTCAAGCAGAGCCGGTAAAAAAGGCAGATAAACTGCTGAAGCTTCAGTTAGATTTAGGTTATGAAAAGCGTCAAGTTGTTTCTGGGATTGCTCAATACTATAAGCCAGAAGAGCTTGTAGGCCGGAAAGTAATTTGTATTACCAACCTAAAGCCGGTAAAACTTCGTGGTGAATTATCACAAGGAATGATTTTAGCAGGATCACAAGATGGTCAGCTTTCAATCGCTACCGTCGATCAAACCCTGCCAAATGGATCGAAGGTAAAATAATTATAGACAAAAGCGCCCAAATTGGGCGCTTTTTAATTCGAAAAATGTCAGGCTTTGTTTTTTGATGTTTCACGTGAAACATTTATATGATGTTTTTTGACATTATCATATCGGAAGTACACAATTGATAGAAATAAATAAAAAAGAGGGGTTTTGATTCGTATGTTATTCGACACACATGCACATTTAAATGACACGCAATATAACGAAGACCTTGAAGAGGTTATCGAGAGGGCCGAAAATGAGGGAGTTACCAATATGGTCATTGTAGGTTTTGACCGTCCTACAATTCAAAGAGCAATGGAATTAGTCGAAAACTATGACTTTATGTATGCCTGCGTTGGCTGGCATCCAGTTGATGCGATTGACATGACAGATGAAGACCTCACATGGATTGAGGAATTGGCTGCACACCCTAAGGTTGTTGCCTTAGGAGAGATGGGGTTAGATTACCATTGGGACAAGTCACCGAAGGATATCCAGCAGGAGGTTTTCCGCCGGCAAATCCGCTTAGCTAAAAAAGTGAAACTGCCAATTGTCATCCATAATCGTGAGGCAACTGCCGATATCGTTGAGATTTTAAAAGAAGAAGGGGCAGAAGAAGTAGGAGGGATTATGCACTGCTTTAGCGGCAGCCCTGAGGTGGCAAAAGAATGTGTGAAAATGAATTTCTATATTTCTTTGGGGGGCCCAGTTACCTTTAAAAATGCGAAAAAGCCAAAAGAAGTAGCTGCAGAAATTCCACTCGAGAAGCTGTTAATTGAAACAGACTGCCCATATTTAGCCCCTCACCCATATCGGGGGAAACGGAATGAACCAGGATATGTGAAGCTCGTTGCTGAACAAATTGCCGAAATAAAGGGATTGACATTGGAGGAAGTAGCTGAGGCCACGACACAAAATGCTAAGAAATTATTCGGCATAAAATGATAAGGGAATTTGTCGAAACGATAAGAAGCTTGTCCTAATTTTTTCTGATAACAAAAAGTTCTACATGTCTCCTTTTCCACATAGGATGACCGTGTCGATAAGTTTTTCTTTGCAAAGCTATAAAGGTTGTGCATAATTAGAACTACCTTCACAGGATTAGCAAGGATTAACAGCCGGCGTATGGTTCTCTATAATCTCTCCAAAGAAAAGGAGGCGTTTTTCATCGTATTCCAAAACATGAAAAACCTGTTTCCAAAGTCTTTGAGCGGGAGGTCATGGACCATCATATTTGCTAGTTTTGTAGTTTTGCTTACAACTCTGGGGATTTCCTTTTTTGAAGGCTCAAAGAATACTGTAGCAATGACACTCAATGGCAAGCAGATGGTTGTGAACACACATGCAGATACCATCAGGGAACTATTAGATGAACTGGATGTACCCCTCAAGTCCAAAGACTACCTGTATCCACAAGCAGCTTCAAGGGTTAAGGATGACCTGAAGGTTACTTGGAAACAGGCGAACATGGTTCACATTGTCAAAGACAACGAGAAGAAAACGATCTGGACTACAGCCAATACTGTGGCTGGACTCCTAAAAGAGCAGAAGATTGTACTAAAAGAACACGATCAAATTTCACCAAATCCACAAACAGCAATTAAAGATAAGATGAATCTAAAGCTGAATATTGCGCTTCATCTTACATATGTGGACGGCGGGAAGACGCAAAAGGTTTGGACCACTTCGACTACGGTCGCTGACTTTTTAACACATCATGGCATCAAACTAAATGAATTAGATCGCGTTGAACCGCCATTAAAAGCAAACATACCAGAGAATGGTGTTGTCAACGTCATTCGAGTAGAAAAGGTCACCGATGTAGTGGAAGAACCCGTTCAATTTGCTGTGGTAACGAAAAAGGATGATAGTTTACAAAAAGGGCAGGAAAAAGTCATTGCTCCTGGAAGGCATGGACGTATTTCAAAGCAGTATGAAGTCGTCCTAGAAAATGGTAAAGAAGTATCTAGAAAATTGATCAACGAGCAAAATATCGTACAGAAACAAGATAAAATTGTGGCTGTCGGTACGAAGGATTTGGCGTTACAGGTATCCCGCGGTGAGACTCCGCAGGGAAAGGAGTTTTATGTGACGGCAACAGCGTATACGGCTTATTGTAATGGCTGCTCCGGACGTACAGCTACAGGCCTTAATCTCCGGGCTAATCCGAATATGAAAGTAATCGCGGTGGACCCAAGGATTATACCGCTTGGTTCGAAAGTGTATGTGGAAGGCTACGGATATGCTGTGGCTGCCGATACAGGCGGAGCCATTAAAGGGTATATTATTGATTTATTAGTCCCATCAAATGAGGATGCATATCGCTGGGGGCGTAAAAAAGTAAAGATTACAGTCCTAAATTAATTTTCTCGGGTGCAGAGGATTTCATTCCTCTGCATTTTGCATTTTTACTAAAATTCTTTATACTAACAACGGATACTAGCTTTAATTTTCTATCAGGTCGGATACTTTATTGTATGAAATCACTCAATAATATAGACGAGGGACATTACAAAAATGTTTCAATTTTTTCATTATTAATTTTATTATTACGGAGGCTTTTATTTTTAACATGAAAATTCAAGAAATCATTGTTGTTGAGGGAAAAGACGATACAACCAGGATAAAACGAGCTGTGGATGCGGATACCATCGAAACGAACGGCTCGGCTGTCAACGAAACTACGATTGAAAAAATTAAACGTGCCCAAGCGACTCGAGGGGTAATTATTTTTACCGATCCGGATTTTCCTGGTGAAAAAATCAGAAAAACCATAGCTGCAGCTGTTCCTGGCTGTAAACATGCCTTTTTGCCGAAGGAAGCAGCGATTGCTAAAGGCGGCAAGGGACTGGGGGTAGAACATGCTAGCCCGGAGGATATAAGAGAAGCGTTAAAGGATGCTCAAATTATGCACGAGTTGGTTTTGGAGGAAATTACCCAGGAGGATTTAATTACGGCCGGTCTAATTGGCGGTGAAGGCTCGAAGGAGCGAAGAATTTTGCTGGGCAAGCTTTTAAAAATTGGTTATACAAACGGAAAACAGCTTCATAAGCGATTAATGATGTTTCGTATCAGCAAGCAAGAATTCGCGGAAGCAATAAGTGTTATACGTCAGGAGGAACAGAATGGATAAGGATATCGCAACACCGGTCAGAACGAGAGCAATTCTCGAAAAATACGGTTTTTCTTTTAAGAAAAGCCTGGGGCAGAATTTTTTAATTGATACAAACATATTAAAGAAAATAGTCAGCTTTGCAGATTTAACCGAAAATTCTGGTGCCATTGAAATTGGTCCCGGGATTGGTGCTCTTACAGAGCAGCTGGCTCGTTCTAGCAAAAAGGTAATTGCATTTGAAATCGATCAAAGATTGCTGCCTATTTTGCAGGATACATTATCACCTTATGAAAATGTGAAGGTTATACATAATGATGTGCTGCAAGCAGATGTTCGTATGGTGATGGAGGAGGAATTTCAGGGGACTCATGATATTATGGTGGTCGCCAATCTCCCTTATTATGTAACAACCCCTATCATTATGAAACTCCTTGAGGACCGGCTGCCGATTCGCGGGATTGTTTGTATGCTGCAAAAAGAAGTGGCAGACCGAATCTCTGCTAAGCCTGGGACAAAGGATTATGGTTCGCTCTCCATTGCTGTTCAATATTACACCGAAGCAGAGACCGTGATGATTGTTCCAAAAACTGTTTTTGTCCCGCAGCCCAATGTGGACTCTGCCGTGATTAGATTAACGAAACGAGCGAAGCCTGCAGTTGTGGTAAAGGATGAGAATTTCTTCTTCCAGGTGACAAAGGCCAGCTTTGCCCAAAGAAGAAAGACGATCTTAAATAATTTAACGAGTCAGCTTCCGGATGGAAAACAGAAAAAGGAGGAAATTCTCGCGGCTCTAAATGCTAGCGGGATTGATCCTGGCCGAAGGGGAGAAACACTTTCTCTAACAGAATTTGGTCAATTAGCTGATGAACTTTATTCATTCTTTCATTAAAATTTTATCCTCATGATGTATCATGAGGATATTTTTTTCCTCAAATGCCCACATCTTATGCATCAAATTTCCTAAATTTTTAACAAGGACAACATTCCCTGCATAGCCTATAAAAGAACCCATCATAAAAGGACTAAGAGGGTCTTATTGGAGTGACGGCAGTGGATATAAAGATAACGGATATTGTCGGAAGAAAATCGTATAACTGTGATCTCATGTTCCGAGTTATCGATATTCAAAATATAAATCACCAGAAGGTAGCGATCCTCTATGGAGAGGATTTCCGTCTAGTAGCAGATGCGCCATACACTGATTTGGTCATCCTTAATCAACATGAACGGACAAAACTTCAGCTAGAATATAGAACACTAGAAGAACAGTCACTAAAACTGTTTAGGCAGGATGCGAATTTAATCAAGCATCAGCAGGAATACGCAGCGACTAGCGGTTATGTAAAACCGAGCAGTTATTTTCAAATCCCTGGCAAGGTTCTTCACTTGGATGGTGATCCTGCCTATTTAAAAAAGTGTATGACTCTATATGAAAAAATAGGCATACCAGTGGTAGGGATCCATTGTAATGAAAAGGAAATGCCTGATAGGATTAGCGTCCTGATGGACCAATATCGTCCCGACATTCTGGTCGTTACAGGACACGATGCTTACTCGAAGGCAAAAGGCAAGATGTCAGATATTAATGCATACCGGCATTCAAGACATTTCGTCCAAACCGTTAGAGAGGCACGAAGAAAAGTTCCTCATTTGGATCAACTTGTCATCTTTGCCGGTGCCTGCCAATCCCATTTTGAATCGCTCATCCATGCAGGAGCAAATTATGCCAGTTCCCCATCAAGAATCAATATTCATGCACTTGACCCGGTTTATATAGTCGCAAAAATAAGTTTTACCCCGTTTATGGAACGCATCAATGTATGGGATGTATTAAGGAATACCCTGACTGGTGATAAGGGGCTTGGAGGGATAGAAACTAGGGGGGTACTTCGTACAGGAATGCCTTACCGTCCTATCATAGAAGAGGAGGAGGAATAAGTCTATTAGAGAAGTGGAGCTGAAGAATATTCATCATTAGCTCCTCTTTTTCTAATAGACCATAATTTTAAAAAAATTAATACATATTAAACCTGCATTAAGGCAACGATAACTATGTTGAAAAATAGAAGAAAAAGTAGAACAAAAAATATTGACAATCATTTTGTTGGACTGATATAATTTATATTTTTGTTTGACAGAACTATGTCAGTGTGTTATACTTTACACAGTGAGGTGGACCGAATGCCAAAAACCTTAGCCGATATAAAAAAGGCTCTCGACACAAATTTGGGAAAAAGATTATTGCTGAAAGCCAACGGTGGACGCAGGAAAACAATCGAACGTTCTGGAGTTTTAGCAGAGACTTACCCGTCTGTTTTTGTTATTGAATTAGATCAAGATGAAAATTCGTTTGAGCGTGTTTCATACAGCTATGCGGACGTTCTTACAGAAACAGTTCAAATTACTTTCTATGATGATGCAGCAGGACATGTAGCTTTAAGCTAGTATATAAGCAATTGGTGGCAGTAAACGAAGGTTTACTGCTTTTTGCTGTATAAAAATTCAAAAATGTTCATGAAAATAAATAATCTTTTACATACTAAGAATGCTGTGGGATGAAAGGGGTTGTTTAGATGGGCCGTAGAAGAGGAATCATGTCTCATCGATTTAAAGAGGAGCTGGCAAAGGAACTTGGCTTTTATGATGTGGTCCAGAAAGAAGGCTGGGGCGGTATCCGTGCGAAGGATGCAGGGAACATGGTCAAGCGTGCTATCGAACTCGCGCAGCAGCAGCTAGTCAATCAAAAACACCAATCTTAACTTACACCACAGCTTGGTCAGTGCGAGAGTCATTTGCACTGGCCTTTTTTTGTCAAGCTCCATCGTCCGGGGCAGAGGGATTAAGATCCTAAGGAACTGTTCAAGGTACTTCACCTTTCATTTTGTCGAAAAAGTGGCTTTTTTCGACGTAAAACGACTGATATAATAATAAAATTGGAGAGATATCTCATATCGTACGTCTTACATTTATCTTTTTGTGGTAAAATAGGACAAAATGTGGAATTTTGGAATCGTATGCAGAAGCACCCAATGGGTACTTATTGGACAAAACAAAAGTAGGTGACGTAGTGAAGGTTTTAGTCAAAGCACCGGCTAAAATAAACTTAGCATTAGATGTTTTACATAAACGCCCCGATGGCTATCATGAGGTTGAAATGATCATGACGACAATTGATTTGGCCGACCGGGTAGAACTTACCTTACTCGAACAAGATAAAATACATATTCTTTCTCATAATCGCTATGTGCCGGATGATCAGCGTAATTTAGCTTATCAAGCAGCACAACTGATAAAGGATCGTTTTAATGTAAAGAAAGGTGTTCTGATCTCAATTGAAAAAACCATTCCGGTGGCAGCCGGCTTAGCTGGTGGCAGCAGTGATGCTGCAGCAACCTTAAGGGGATTGAACAAGCTGTGGGGCCTTGGCTTAAGTTTGGATGAACTAGCTGCGCTCGGAAGCGAAATCGGCTCAGATGTTTCCTTTTGTGTCTACGGAGGCACAGCCCTGGCAAAAGGCCGTGGTGAAATTATTAAAGAACTTCCGACGCCGCCAACATGCTGGGTTATTTTAGCAAAGCCGTTTATTGGGGTTTCAACAGCTGAGGTTTATCGCCGGCTTGATCTTAATGGTACAAGACACCCGAATATCTATGGGATGATCCAAGCTATTAAAGAACATGACTACCAACGTGTTTGCGATAACGTCGGTAACGTCCTTGAAGGTGTAACGTTATCCCTACATCCGGAGGTTGCCCAAATTAAAGAGCAAATGAAACGCTTTGGTGCGGATGCGGTGTTAATGAGCGGAAGTGGTCCGACGGTATTTGGAATCGTGCAGCATGATTCGAGAATGCATCGAATTTATAATGGGTTAAGAGGTTTTTGCGACCAAGTTTTTGCAGTTCGCATGCTGGGAGAACG
This sequence comes from Neobacillus drentensis, assembly GCF_036965645.1. Lineage (GTDB taxonomy): Bacteria > Bacillota > Bacilli > Bacillales > Cytobacillaceae > Neobacillus > Neobacillus drentensis_D. The sequence goes on along the minus strand of NZ_JBALPZ010000079.1, from coordinate 16,839 downwards.
ACATTCACTTGATTAAAGGCGTACAATAGTGATATCCTTTAATTAGAATATTCGGATTCTGGGAGGGTAGATATGAAATTTCGTCGCAGTGAACGTTTGATTGATATGACAAATTATTTACTGGATCATCCTCGCCAGCTTGTTCCGCTCACATTTTTTGCGGAACGATATGATTCAGCCAAGTCTTCGATTAGTGAAGATTTAGCAATTGTGAAGGAGACCTTTGAGCAGCGGGGAATTGGCACCTTGCAAACAGTACCGGGAGCTGCCGGTGGTGTGAAGTTTTTTGTAAAGGTTAGCCGGGAAAAAGCAGAACCATTTGTAAATGAACTTTGTCAGTTAATTGCGAATCCCGAACGGTTATTACCGGGTGGGTATTTATATTTAACTGATATTTTGGGTGATCCGCAAATTGTTCAGAAGGCCGGTCGAATTATTGCGTCTGCATATGCTGACACTAAAATTGACGTAGTCATGACGGTAGCAACCAAGGGGATTCCGCTGGCGTATGCAGTTGCCAGCCAATTAAATGTACCGGTTGTGATTGTTCGAAGAGACAGTAAAGTGACAGAAGGACCAACGGTTAGTATTAATTATGTTTCGGGTTCTGCTAAAAGGATTCAAACAATGGTACTTTCTAAAAAAAGCATGAGACAAGATTCTCGTGTCCTCATTGTGGATGATTTTATGAAAGCAGGCGGAACGGTAATGGGAATGATCAGCATGCTTGAGGAATTTAATTCCCAGCTTGCTGGAATTGCAGTGTTAGTGGAAGATGAAAAAATACAGGAACGGTTAGTGGATGAATATTTATCGCTGGTACAACTAGCCGATGTGGATGTAAAAGAAAAAAAGATTAGTGTACAAGCAGGGAATTATTTTAATATATGGAGGGGTTAACATGAAAGTAGTTCAAACCAATCAAGCACCGGCTGCCATTGGGCCTTATTCTCAGGGAATTGTCGTTAATAATTTATTCTATAGCTCTGGGCAAATTCCATTAACAGCTGAAGGAGTTATGGTAACAGGTGATGTGAAAGAACAGACTCATCAAGTATTTAAAAATTTACAAGCCGTATTAGCTGAAGCAGGAGCATCGCTTGAAACGGTTGTAAAGGCAACTGTTTTTATTAAAAACATGGATGAATTTGCGGATGTAAATGAAGTCTATGGTGAGTATTTCTCTGTACATAAACCAGCCCGCTCATGTGTAGAGGTAGCCCGTTTACCAAAAGATGCATTAGTTGAAATCGAAGTTGTAGCGCTCGTGAAGTAATTCGGGCGCTTTTTTTATGGACTCTATTAAACAAAATTGTGTTTTTATTGATACACTGTTGATTGGAGCGGAAGGCGATCGACTCCTGCGGGAGTACGGGGCAGGGGAGACCCCACAGGCGCTAATGCGCCGAGGAGGCTCCCCGGCACGCCCGCGGGTTTGCTGAGCGCCTGGAGCGGAAATCAACACTCATGTTTAACGAAACATTTAAAAATAATATCTAACATGGGCTCTTGTGCTTATTTCCTCGACTATTTTCTACTATTCATGTGTTGAAAACGCTTATTTTTACAAATGTTCACGGTTTTGCCCTAACTTTTCAAAAAAATTTTAAAATTCGAGGAGGATAATAGAATTAATTGTTGAATTTATTTAACTAGCATTTTATATAACAAAAAAGGGTGTGAGCACATGGAAGTAACTGACGTAAGATTACGCCGGGTAAATACGGATGGAAGAATGAGAGCGATTGCATCAATCACATTGGACAATGAATTTGTTGTTCACGATATCCGTGTTATTGACGGAAACAACGGTTTATTTGTAGCTATGCCAAGTAAACGTACTCCAGATGGAGAATTTCGTGACATTGCGCATCCAATCAATTCAGGAACACGCGGCAAAATCCAAGAAGCTGTTTTGGCTGAGTATCACCGCCTAGGCGAATTGGAAGTAGAGTTTGAAGAAGCCGGAGCTTCCTAAGGATTTTTACAACTAGGGCCTTTCTTCTATGAAGGCTCTTTTTATTGTTTCATACCCCTCAAAACAAACTCCCCAGACGACTCTCTATTGATAGCTTACATTCTACATAATATGACAAAATTAGACACTTTCCCATCATTCCTTGAAAAGCGAGTCCATTTACGTTAATATTTTTAATGGATAAAAAGGTAAATTGGAGGATTGAACATGCCTAATCGTTTTGCTGTGATTTTGGCTGCAGGGCAAGGAACGCGGATGAAATCTAAGCTTTATAAAGTTTTACACCCAGTGTGCGGTAAACCTATGGTTCAACATGTAGTCGATCAAATAACCAAGCTTAATATTAAGGAAATGGTCACAATCATTGGGCACGGGGCTGAAATGGTCCAAGCGCAATTAGGAGATAGAAGTCTCTATGCATTACAAAAAGAGCAGCTGGGCACAGCTCATGCAGTTATGCAGGCTCAAGCTATGCTTGAAGGAAAAGAAGGTATAACGATCGTTGTCTGCGGTGATACTCCATTAATTAAAGCCGAAACCATGGAGTCCTTATTTAAACACCATGAAGAATTGAAGGCAAAAGCAACTATTCTCACGGCTAAAATCGATAACCCAACCGGATATGGACGAATTATTCGAAATCAAGAGGGGCTAGTTGAAAAGATTGTCGAACATAAAGATGCAACAGAAGAAGAGCGGAAAATCAATGAAATTAACACAGGTACCTATTGTTTTGACAACAAGGCATTGTTTGAGGCTTTAAATAATGTATCTAATGATAATGTACAAGGGGAATACTACTTACCAGACGTGATTGAAATACTGAAGAAACAAGGTGAAGTGGTTACGGCATATCAAACCGGAGAATTTGAAGAAACATTAGGTGTAAATGACCGAGTTGCCTTAGCAGAAGCGGAAAAGATTATGCGTTCTCGAATCAATGAATCCCAGATGCGTAATGGGGTAACGATTATAGATCCTGCAAATACGTACATAGAAGCAGACGTTGAAATTGGGCAAGATACGGTGATCTATCCAGGAACCATCATAAAAGGTCAATCAAAAATTGGTTCGGAATGTGTAATTGGACCAAATTCTGAAATCGATACATGTGAAGTTGGGAATGAAACGGTTATTCGTCAATCTGCTGCTTTTAACAGTTCTATTGGTTCGTATGTTAATATAGGTCCATTTGCTCACATTCGCCCTGACTCCACCATTCTTGATGAGGTGAAAATTGGGAACTTTGTTGAGATTAAAAAGGCGGTTTTTGGGAAGGGAAGTAAAGCATCACATTTAAGCTATATTGGTGATGCGGAGGTAGGCAGTGATGTAAACATAGGCTGTGGTTCAATTACTGTGAATTACGATGGGAAGAATAAATACTTAACAAAAATTGAAGATGGAGTATTTATTGGCTGTAATTCAAATCTAGTTGCCCCAGTAACCATTAAAAAAGGATCCTATGTAGCTGCGGGTTCAACGATTACAAAGAATGTGCCTGAAGAAGCATTAGCCATTGCACGTGCGAAACAACTTAATAAAGAAGGCTACGTCGAGAAACTTAATCTTAAGAAATAAGCCATTTATAATTGGAGGCAATTATGTCAAATCAATATTTAGATCCGAATTTAAAGGTATTTAGTTTAAACTCAAATATGCCGCTGGCCAGAGAAATTGCTAAATTCATTGGCGTAGAGCTTGGAAAATGCTCTGTAACAAGATTTAGTGATGGTGAGATTCAAATCAATATTGAAGAAAGTATCCGCGGCTGTGATGTCTATGTTATTCAATCAACAAGCCAGCCTGTTAATGAAAACATCATGGAAGTACTCATCATGATTGATGCATTAAAAAGAGCCTCTGCTAAAACGATCAACATTGTTATGCCGTATTACGGTTATGCACGTCAAGACCGTAAAGCACGTGCGCGTGAGCCAATTACTGCTAAACTAGTGGCTAATTTGCTTGAGACTGCGGGAGCAACCCGGGTTATCTGTCTTGACTTGCATGCGCCGCAAATTCAAGGCTTTTTTGAAATCCCAACTGACCATCTAATGGGTGTTCCGATTTTAGCTGAGTATTTTAAAGAGCGTCAATTTAATGGCGACGTGGTAATCGTTTCCCCAGACCATGGCGGTGTAACAAGAGCACGTAAATTGGCAGAGCGTTTAAAGGCTCCGATTGCTATCATTGATAAACGACGCCCAAGACCGAATGTTGCTGAAGTTATGAATATTGTTGGTAACATCGAAGGAAAGATTGCGATCCTGATTGATGATATCATTGATACTGCCGGAACCATTACTCTTGCTGCTAATGCCTTAGTGGAAAATGGAGCAAAAGAAGTATACGCTTGCTGTACACATCCTGTATTAAGCGGCCCAGCGATTGAAAGAATCCAAAATTCTAAGATAAAAGAATTAGTAATCACGAACTCTATTGAGCTTCCTGAAGAGAAAAATATTGATAAAATTATTCATCTTTCAGTTGCGCCATTACTTGGTGAAGCCATTATCCGTGTTCATGAAGAGCAATCAGTTTCTACATTATTTGATTGATAAATAAATGTTTAGACCTTCCTATTTTAGGGCATTTTTATATAGTAAGTGTTAAAAATAGGAGGGTATTTAAACATATGAGTACTGTTTTACAAGCAAAGGAACGGACCGAACTTCGTCATTCGTCATTAAGAAAACTCCGTCATAATGGAAATATCCCTGCAGTGGTGTATGGGGCTAAAGTTGAAAGCAAACCTGTGGTGGTAAGTTCAGCGGACTTAACCAAAACCATCCGTTCTGTCGGCAGAAATGGCGTCATCTCTCTTGATGTCGATGGCAGCAAGTATGATGTAATCTTATCTGATTACCAACAGGATTCCATTAAAAATGAAATCCTCCATGTTGATTTCTTAGCAGTAGACAAATCTTCGAAAATTAACGTGGAAGTTAGACTTGCTCTTGTTGGGGAAGCTATTGGAGTGAAAGATGGTGGTGTCTTGCAGCAGCCAATTCATCAATTATCGATAACAGCCACTCCAGATAATATTCCGCAGCAAATTGAAGTAGATATTACAAACCTCCAAGTGGGTGAAACCGTAGTGGCAGGAGATATCCCTTCCGGCGGCGGCTTTACCATTAATCATGAAGATGATGAAGTAGTTGCTTCTATCCTGCCTCCGAAACAGGAAGAAGAAATTAATTCCGGTGAGCAGCAGCAGGAGGGTCACCCTGATCATGAAGAAGGCAGAGAAACTACTCCGGTGGGAGAAGAATAAATAAAAGACGTAACCTATTTAAGGTTACGTCTTTTGACGCATAATTAAGAAAATCATGTTATTATGGGAGAATGGCGATGTTTCGAAATATTTTTAGAAGGATGGCTAAACCGGAAGAGGTGGGAACACAGATGAAATTAATCGTAGGTTTAGGTAACCCTGGCAAACAATACGATCAAACAAGACATAATATTGGTTTTGAGGTAATTGACACACTTTCCGATCAATTTTCCATCCCGTTAAATCAGTCAAAATTTAAGGGACTCTATGGAATGGGCCTACATAATGGAGAAAAGGTATTACTATTAAAACCATTAACCTATATGAACTTATCTGGGGAATCCATTAGAGCAGTCATGGATTATTATCAAATAGATTTAGAAGATTTATTAGTCATTTATGATGACTTAGATCTGCCTGTTGGGAAAATAAGACTTCGCCAAAAAGGAAGCCCAGGGGGACATAATGGCATTAAGTCAGCCGTTGCTCATCTGGGTACGCAGGAGTTTAACCGGATTCGGATAGGAATTAACCGGCCGACTCCTGGAATGAGCGTTCCAGATTACGTTCTTGGGCGTTTTCGTCCAGAGGAAAGACCTTTTACTCAAGAAGCGGTAAAAAGAAGTGCAGAGGCCTGTGCTGCCTGGTTAAATAAGCCTTTTTTACAGGTCATGAATGAATATAATCAATAAATGTTCATGATATAAGTTTTACATTCATACATTGAGTAAAACAAGGTGAAGCTATCTCCTGTGAAATCTAGTTGTATAACTTCCATCTACCAGGTTAATACTAGTAATGGAATCCTAGATTAGGGAGGGACAGGCATGGCCATCCATTATCATTGCCGTCATTGTGGTACAAAACTTGGTTCTATTGAACAAGCATCCATTCATGCAGAAACAATAGGCCTTCATAAATTAACGGATCAGGAAAGACAAGAGATGGTCTCGTACGAACCATCAGGCGATATTCATATTACAGCTATCTGTGAGGATTGTCAGGAAGCATTAGAGCGAAATCCTGATTACCATCAATACGATTTCCTTATTCACTAAAACAGAAAATATACTCTACTTGGATAATAGTCTAGCTTAGCTTCTTAGCGGATAGTTCGCGCCGCTGAAAAGGGAAATTCCGCTATTCTACTTAGCTTTGGAAGCTCTCCAAAGCATTTTTCTGTTTAAAAATTTACTACTATAAATATTGTTTTAATATAATTATTTTTTAGGAAGGGAGGAGAAACCTTGAATAGTTTAAAATCATTATTCTTAAAGCAGGAAGATGTTCTCTCCATCATTGCAGGGATTGAAGAGGGATTAAAAGAACAATTGGTTGCAGGCCTTTCTGGATCATCCCGTACTGCCCTGACTGCATCTGTCTATGAAAAGATGAAAAGGCCAATTATGCTGGTTACCCATAATCTACTACAAGCTCAAAAGCTCTATGATGACCTTGTCAATCTATTAAGTGAAAAGGAGGTCTTCCTTTTTCCGACGAATGAATTAATAGCAGCTGAGCTTAGTGTTGCCAGCCCGGAATTAAAGGCACAGCGGATAGAGGCCCTAAACTATTGGAGCAGGCAGAATAAGGGAGTATTAATTGTCCCCATTGCAGGTCTTAAAAAGATTGTTCCTCCAAAGTCGATTTGGCAGCGATTCCAGCTGTCGTTAAAACTAGGAGAAGATATCAATATAGATAAGATGTTTACGACCTTTGTGAAAATGGGGTACGTCCGGTCTGAAATGGTCACAACTCCTGGAGAATTTAGTGTAAGGGGCGGAATTATCGATATCTACCCACTGACAGAGGCAGATCCTTTGCGGATTGAGTTGTTCGATACAGAAATCGATTCCATCCGATATTTCTCCCTGGATGACCAAAGGTCAAAGGAAAAGATAAAAGAGGTTTTAATTGGGCCAGCTACGGAAATTCTCCTCGAAGCAGAAGACTATAGCCGAATCATTGGCAAGCTTGAAGAGGGTTTAGCTCAATCGCTCAGAAAATTAAAGGATGAAAAAGCAAAGATACAGCTTAGCCAAAATATCAGTTATGAGCTTGAGCAGTTAAAAAATGGTCAAAAGCCAGACCAAGTCTATAAATACTTATCATTAGCCTACGACAGGCCTAGTAGTTTACTAGACTATCTGCCAAGTAATGGGCTTGTATTTGTAGATGAAATAAGCAGAGTTCAAGAGATGAATGATTCCCTCATAAAAGAGGAAGCCGAATGGTATACAGGCTTACTTGCGGAGGGACAGATTATTCATGATCTGCATATTTCTCATGATCTGCAGGCTATGCTTCAGCGGAAGGAATTCCCACTTCTTTATATGTCACTATTTTTACGACATGTTGCCAATACAAGTCCACAAAATATTATTAATATAACTTGTAAGCAAATGCAGAATTTCCATGGTCAAATGCATTTATTAAAAGCAGAGATCGATAGATGGAAAAAAAGTAATTATTCCATTTTATTTTTGGGTGCAGATGAAGAAAGAGTAAAAAAATTAGAACGAGTTTTAGAGGATTACGATATTAGTGCCAATATTGTAAAGGATGATCAACAGCTTTTACCAAGTAAAGTTCAAATTATGAGGGGAAACCTTCACGCAGGTTTTGAACTGTCCATTCAAAAGATTGCTGTCATCACTGAGGAAGAATTATTTAATAAACGTGTGAAAAAATCAGCAGGGCGGCAAAAATTATCGAACGCAGAACGGATTAAGAGTTATTCTGAGTTGAAAATTGGGGATTATGTTGTCCATGTGAATCATGGTATCGGTAAATATTTAGGGATTGAAACGCTTGTTATCAATGGTATTCATAAAGATTACTTGCATATCCGCTATCAAGGATCAGATAAACTCTATGTTCCTGTTGAACAAATTGACCTTGTCCAAAAATATGTGGGGTCTGAAGGAAAAGAGCCAAAGGTTTATAAACTGGGAGGCAGCGATTGGAAGAAGGTCAAGAAAAAGGTTGAATCTTCTGTTCAAGATATTGCCGATGATCTGATTAAGCTATACGCAGAGAGGGAAGCGGCAGTTGGATATGCCTTTTCACCTGATGGGGATTTGCAGCGCGAATTTGAAACTTCTTTCGCCTATCAAGAAACCGAAGACCAGCTGCGCTCGATTCATGAAATTAAAAAGGACATGGAAAGGTCTCGTCCGATGGACCGCCTTTTATGTGGTGATGTTGGTTATGGTAAAACAGAAGTGGCCATCCGTGCCGCCTTCAAGGCCATAGCTGATGGTAAGCAGGTAGCCCTCTTAGTGCCAACAACCATCCTAGCGCAGCAGCACTTTGAGACGTTGAGGGAGCGTTTTCAAGATTATCCGATTAATATTGGCTTATTAAGCCGATTCCGAACCAAAAAACAGCAAACGGAAACCATTAAAGGACTTAAAGCAGGTACGATTGATATTGTAATAGGTACTCATCGTCTGCTGTCAAAAGACATTGTTTATCGTGATTTAGGACTATTGATCGTCGATGAAGAACAGAGATTTGGTGTAACCCATAAGGAAAAAATTAAGAAGCTGAAAACAAATGTCGATGTGTTAACTTTAACAGCAACACCAATTCCAAGGACACTTCATATGTCCATGCTTGGCGTGCGGGATCTATCAGTCATCGAAACACCGCCGGAAAATCGATTCCCTGTGCAAACATATGTCATGGAGTACAATGGTTCATTGGTAAGAGAAGCGATTGAACGGGAGCTTGCCAGGGACGGACAAGTATTCTTTTTATATAACCGGGTTGAAGATATTGAACGGAAGGCTGAGGAAATTTCCATGCTTGTTCCGGATGCCCGTGTAACCTATGCACATGGACAGATGACAGAAAATGAACTTGAATCAGTCATGCTTGGTTTCTTAGCTGGAGAATTTGATGTGCTCGTGAGCACTACAATTATTGAAACAGGGGTTGATATCCCGAATGTAAATACCTTAATTGTTTTCGATGCAGACCGTATGGGTCTTTCCACACTTTACCAGCTGCGCGGCAGGGTTGGGAGGTCCAATCGTGTTGCTTATGCGTATTTTACGTACCGAAAGGATAAGGTCCTGACGGAGGTTGCAGAAAAGCGTCTTCAGGCGATTAAGGAATTTACAGAGTTAGGGTCCGGTTTTAAAATCGCTATGCGGGACTTATCCATTCGTGGAGCAGGAAATTTATTAGGAGCTCAGCAGCATGGATTTATTGATTCCGTAGGGTTTGACCTTTATTCACAAATGCTCAAGGAGGCAATTGAAGAGCGGAAGGGCGATCTTGGCGGTGAAGTGAAAAAGTCTGTTGAAATTGATTTAGAAATTGATGCGTATATTCCAGATACCTATATTAAGGATGGACATCAGAAGATTGAAATGTATAAACGGTTTAGAGGGGCCGAGAGTCTGGAGGATATTGAAGAGCTGCAATCAGAAATGATTGACCGGTTTGGTGAATATCCGGATGAAGTAGATTATCTCTTCCAAATTGCCGAAATCAAGATTTATGCCCTGTTAAATGGTGTCGAGCAAATTAAACAGGCAAAACAGGAGGTAACCATCTTAGTGAATGAACAGGTTACCGGTACCATTGATGGAAGTAAAATATTCCATATAGGCAGCCAGTTTGGCAGAAATATTATCCCAGGTATGGAAGGCTCTAAATTAAAAATCATGATTAAGACGAAAGAATATGACACAGCTCCATTACTTCATGTAGTCAGCGAAATGGTCAAAGGGATCGCATTGGCTAAAAGGGGTCAAGGTAATCCAGTAAATTAGTAAAGCTCTTTGTTGTAAACTAAACAAGGGGAAATTTTATTTATCCAATTTATTAACTCTTATTATTAATTAATGGGATATTTTTCTTATATGTGAAAAAATGTTATGTTCGTGTATAGAACTTTCCAGATGAAAGATACTAATTTCAAAGCTGGTGATGATTAACATCATTACCATGTTAGTAAAATCATCAGATGAAAGTGAGGCAACATTGGATGAAAGCAACTGGAATTGTTCGTCGAATCGATGATTTGGGTCGTGTTGTTATTCCCAAAGAAATACGCAGAACTTTGCGTATCCGTGAAGGGGATCCGTTAGAGATTTTTGTAGATCGAGACGGAGAAGTCATTTTAAAAAAATATTCACCAATCAGCGAGTTAAGCGATTTTGCCAAAGAATATGCAGAAGCCCTATTTGATAGCCTCGGTAATCCCGTTTTAATTTGTGATAGAGATACGTATATTGCGGTTGCTGGTGGGTCGAAAAAGGATTACCTTAATAAGAACATCAGTGATTTAGTAGAAAAAACGATGGAAGAACGAAACTCCGTTCTACATACTCAGCAGGGTGAGATTGCGTTAACAGAAGGAAACAACGAAGCAGTCTCCTCTTACACAATTGGTCCTATCATCGCAAACGGAGACCCAATTGGTGCTGTTATTATCTTTTCAAAAGAAGGAACCCTTGGTGAAGTAGAGCAAAAAGCAGTCGAAACCGCTGCTGGGTTCCTAGCTCGACAAATGGAGTCATAATGTGAAAAGCGGAAGCACCCGTTTAGCGCACGACAGGGCAGAGGCCCGGTCCGACTGAGATAAAGGAAACACGAAGAGCATGAGCGATTCGATGTTGACTTATCGTAGGGAGGAGTGGGATGGCCGCTAGTCGCTGGGTGTTGTAGCTCGACAATTATCAAATTATTACGAAAAGACAGCAGAAGCTGTCTTTTTTATATGTCCAGCTGCAGCGCCTAGGGGTTCGGGGTCATAAGCTCCTGTTCAAGGCGCTTTCGCTTTTCTTTTAGTAGATAAGGAAATATAAAAGTTTTTGAATTTGAGAATTGTCCAGCTCCAGGCGCCATCGGGTTATGCTTGTCGCCGAGACGGGCGCCTTACGCCTTTCTTATGCTATAATACCTTGGAGTTTAGTAAGCAGGTGAAGAAATGCAGAAGTCCATTCATCAATCAAAAGCCGTCCTTAAAGGGGCCATTATTTTAACCATTGCGGCTATCTTAACCAAGATTCTAAGTGCCTTTTATCGAATTCCATTTCAAAATATTGTCGGTGATGTCGGCTTTTATATCTATCAGCAAGTATACCCGTTTTATGGTATGGCCGTGGTTCTATCCACCACGGGATTTCCGGTTGTCATCTCTAAGCTCTATGCAGAGCAAAAGGAACGGGGAGACGATGTACGGTCTCGTTTGCTGTTATTTGTCTCGTACCTCTTTCTGCAAGTATTTGGAGTCATTTGTTTCTTGATTCTTTATATAGGAGCTGATGGCATTGCCCGTTGGATGCATGACTTGCATTTGGCTATTTTACTAAAGGTGGTTGCGATTGTTTTTCTAACTTTTCCAATCAGTTCTTTGTTAAGAGGGTATTATCAGGCAATTGGAGATATGATCCCGACTGCTTTATCACAAGTCGGGGAACAGTCCATCCGGGTGCTGACGATTATCTTTTTGTCCTCTCTTTTTATGGCCAAAGGTTATTCCTTGTATTTAGTCGGTGGAGGGGCAATGTTTGGGTCGATCACTGGCAGTATTATTTCCGCAGTTATTTTGTTTATGTTCCTAAAGTTTCGTAAAGAATGGAAAATAATTATGCCTGTTAGAGGGATGATTCAAACTTATAAAAAGGAAGTTGGAGCAATCTGGAGTGCGCTCTTTTTCCAAGGATTGATGATTTGTATAAGCGGGATGCTGATGATTTTTACACAATTGGCTGATTCTCTAAACCTTTATTCGCTGCTTGTTGCAAAAGGGATGGAAGCAGAACTTGCTAAGGGTATAAAAGGAGTTTTTGACCGCGGCCAGCCATTAATCCAATTAGGAACAGTGGCTGCAACATCTATGTCATTAACTCTGGTGCCATTGATTACTAGGGCCCGTCTAGCCTCGAAATCGGCGGAATTGCGTGAACATATTCAGTTAGCATTAAAGGTTAGTATCGTCGTAGGCGCTGGGGCCTCTGCAGGTCTCTGGGCCATTATGGAGCCTACTAATATTATGCTGTTTGAAAATCGCTCATGTTCCTCTGTTTTAGGTATTCTTAGTTTTGTGATTTTTTTTACATCGATCATTTCAACGGTTATTGCGATTATGCAGGGGATGGGAAACGTGTTGTTTCCGGCTTTTGCCGTTATGATTGTTTTTCCATTGAAATATTTATTAAATAGCATGCTTATTTCGTCTTTAGGAATCATGGGGGCGGCAGTTTCCTCGCTTATTTCACTAGCAATCGTTACACTAGTCTTAATGATTGGTTTTAAACGGATGTTTAAAGGGCCAATAATAGGGAATGGATTTTTAAGAACGGTTCTGATAGCAACGTTGAGTATGGTACTGCTTTTAAAGGGCTATTTATACATAACAGATTATTTCTTTTCCACCTTTGGAATGGAGCGGCTAGGGGCCGCCTTACAATCGATAAGTGCTGTATTATGTGGGGGCTTCCTGTTTTTGTTGATTGTGATTCGTGGCAGAGTTTTTCGCGAGGAAGAACTAGCCTTTTTTCCACTAGGCAGTAAACTGATTTTATTATTAGCACGAAAGGGAAGGCGTTAAAATGGTGAAAGAAATTGAGGTGCTCGGACTGGGGGCTGGTGACTTAGAACAGCTGCCGTTTGGGGTATATAAGAAAATATTGAAGGCAAATCGTCTATTTCTACGGACAAAAGAGCATCCAGTCGTTTCAAGCCTGGAAAAAGAAGGGCTAACTTACGTTTCGTTTGATGCAGTCTATGAAAAGCATGATCATTTTGAGGCGGTTTATGAAGAAATTACTCAAATCCTTTTACAAGAGGCACAAACTGAATCGGTTATATATGCTGTTCCGGGGCACCCGCTTGTAGCGGAGCGGACTGTTCAGCTTCTTTTAGAATATGGTTCAAAGGAAGGCGTTCAAATAACCATTGGAGGAGGTCAGAGCTTTTTAGATGCTATCTTTGCTTCGTTAAAAATTGATCCGGTTGAAGGGTTTCAATTGCTCGATGGTACGGCTCTTCTTGCCAGTCAGCTCCAGCTCGAACAGCATATGTTTATCAGCCAGGTTTACGATCAATTTATTGCATCAGAAGTTAAACTTACCTTAATGGAGAAGCTGCCGGATGATTATGAGGTTTATATAGTAACCGCGGCTGGGAGCAGTCAGGAATCTATTCAAAAGGTAGCCTTGTATGAGTTGGACCGAAATGTAACATTAAACAATTTAACCTCCGTTTATGTACCTCCTGTAAAGGACGAACAAATACTCTTTAAAACTTTTAACAAGCTTCGTGACATAATTGCGATCTTAAGAGGTCCAAGTGGCTGCCCATGGGATAAGGAACAAACCCATGAATCATTAAAAAGGTACTTGATTGAAGAAACATATGAAGTGATTGATGCAATTAACAACGATGATATTGACCATTTAGTTGAAGAACTGGGGGATGTGCTCCTCCAGGTCATGCTCCATGCCCAAATTGGGGAAGATGATGGATATTTTTCTATCGATGATATTATTGAGACACTGTCGGAAAAAATGATTCGCAGACATCCGCATGTATTTGGGAATACAAAGGCAGACAACGCGGAACAAGTGGTTCAGAACTGGCAGGAAATCAAACTGCAAGAAAAAGGAAAGCAGAAACCGGCCTCCTTATTAGAAGGTGTTTCCATGGCACAGCCAAACCTGCTTCGTGCCTTTGAGCTGCAAAAGAAAGCGGCAAAGGTGGGCTTTGACTGGCAGGATATTCAACCAGCGCTCGAGAAAGTGAAAGAAGAGTTGGATGAATTTGAGAATGAGTTGGATGGAACAGAGGAGGGCTTTCTCCTTGCTAAGAAGGAATTTGGCGATTTGTTATTTGCCTTTGTCAATGTAGCGAGATTTTTAAAGATCCATCCGGAGGAAGCCCTGTTTGAAACAAATGAAAAGTTTATCCGCAGGTTTATGTATGTCGAAGAAAAGGTAAAGAACAGTGGCCGGTCCTTTGATCAGCATACACTTGAACAGCTTGATCAGTATTGGGATGAAGCGAAGGAAAAGGGATTATAAATAGAGGGGGAAGTGCAATTGCGTTTAGATAAGTTTTTAAAGGTATCAAGAATAATCAAAAGAAGGACTTTGGCTAAAGAAGTCTCTGATCAGGGTAGAATTGCAATCAATGGAAAAGAGGCAAAGGCCAGCTCTACGGTTAAAGCAGGCGATGAATTAACTATTCGCCTTGGACAGCGGATCATAACAGCTCGAATCGACCGTATTCAGGAAACAACTCGTAAGGAAGAAGCCGCTGAAATGTATACCATTTTAAAAGAAGAGAAGCTCGGCTCTACAGATCCTTTTTAAAAGATTGGACCTTTTCAACGTTATTGTTGATTTTTATACTCAGTTGATTGGAGCGGAAGGTGCTCGACTCCTGCGGGAGTACGGGGCAGGGGAGACCCCGCAGGCGCACTAGCGCCGAGGAGGCTCCCCGGCACGCCCGCGGGTTTGCTGAGCGCCTGGAGCGGAAATCAACGCTTCCGCTTTTCTTAGTAAGACTGTTCTAATTAAGGTATCGCTCACATAAAAATGTACAAAAGGGTTGTACAAATGATTGTGAGGGATGAAGGATGAGCCAATATTATGATAATAATCCGCCAAAAAGCAGTGTTCCTGATCATGATGTGATTATGAGAGGAAGAAAGCTGCTTGATATTACTGGGGTTAAACAAGTAGAAAGCTTTGATAATGAGGAGTTCTTATTAGAAACGGTAATGGGCTTTTTAGCAATCAAAGGGCAAAACCTGCAAATGAAGAACCTCGATGTCGAAAAAGGGATTGTCTCTATTAAGGGGAAAATTTTTGACTTAGTCTATCTTGATGAACAGCATGGGGAGAAAGCTAAAGGCTTCTTTAGCAAGTTATTCAAATGACACTTTCCACGCAATTTCTTACCATGCTTTCTATGATTGGCATGGGGGCATTGTTCGGTGCCATGTTTGATACGTATCAGCGGTTTTTAAATCGTCCCAAACAAAAAGCTTGGATTGTCTTCATTAATGATATCTTATTTTGGATTATTCAAGCTTTAATTATTTTCTACACTTTATTCTTAGTAAATAGAGGAGAATTGCGGTTTTATATCTTTATTGCCCTTCTTTGCGGTTTTGCCGCCTATCAGGCTATGTTTAAAGGTATCTACCTCCGTCTGTTAGAGATGGGGATCCAGTCGGTTATTGCTATTTACAAATTTATAAGAAAAATGATTCATATACTGATTTATAAACCTGTCGTTGGTCTTATTCAATTATTGATCTTGATCATTCTCACACTTGGCAGGGGACTATTAACTCTTGTCAAATTTGTTTTTAAAATTTTATTATTAATAGTGAAAATAATCTTGGTTCCACTGCAAAAGATTTTATTATTATTTTGGAAACTTTTGCCGAAAAGTCTTAAAAAAACAGTCGAGAAGTTATATAATAAAACGGCAGGAAATTTCAAGGAAATAAGGAATTATATTTATAAATGGCGAGATAAATGGAAAAAGAAAAAAGAGTAAGGAGGTTTTAGGGGAATGGGTGCGGAAACAAAACGAAATGTATCAAAAATTCAGACAACCTATGTAGAGAAGCAAGAATATGCCGAGATTGCCTCAAGCCGAAAAAGAAGACTAGTGCTAAGACGTTTGTCGGTGTTTTTTGTTTTTGCTATCTTGCTATCCTATTTGATGATTTCAAATCACATTTCCCAGACCGCAAAACTCGAGGCAAAACTGGCACAAAAGAAAAAGCTGGATCACCAGCTTGCGAATATGAAAAAGCAAGAATCCATCCTTAAAGAGGATATAGTTAAGTTAAATGATGATGATTATATCGGAAAGCTAGCAAGAAAAGAGTACTTTTTCTCAGAAAAAGATGAGGTAATTTTTAATATTCCCGATGACAAGAAAGAAAATTGATCTGGCTGTGCGAGTTATTGACACTGATTTTTTAGTTTCTGTATAATATATAGAAACATTGATTTAACATTTTAAGGAGGAACATTCTTTTTATGTCAATTGAAGTAGGCAGCAAGTTACAAGGGAAGGTAACAGGGATCACCAAGTTCGGAGCGTTTGTGGAGCTGCCGGATGGATCAACAGGACTTGTACACATCAGTGAGGTTGCTGACAATTATGTAAAGGATATTAACGATCATTTTAAGGTTGGCGACCAGGTTGAAGTAAAGGTCATTAATGTTGAGAAAGATGGAAAGATCGGCTTATCCATTAAAAAGGCTAAAGATCGACCAGAACCGGAAAAGAAGCAATATTCGCAACGCCCTCGTCAGAACCGTTCAAACGATCGTAATAACAATAAAGGGGAAACCTTTGAGTCCAAAATGGCCAAATTCCTAAAAGATAGTGAGGATCGTTTATCTTCCTTAAAACGTAACACGGAATCCAAACGTGGAGGAAGAGGAGCTAGACGGGACTGACTTGCTGCAAACTTAATGGGATAAGGCGGATTTCACTTAATATATAAAGACAAGTCGGGCGGTGGCTTGTCTTATTTTATTTGTATTTAAGAATTGCCCAGACTCTGCGGCCAACGAAAAAAGGTGCCTGTCACCAT
>NZ_JBALPZ010000078.1:59186-64696 GCF_036965645.1 Neobacillus drentensis | reverse complement strand
ATTTACCTCAAAAGGATATTTCAATACTATAATCATAGTAGAAATATACAACATCAATTGAAGGGGATGTAATCCATGTTTTCTAATATCGGAGTACCCGGATTAATTTTAATTTTAACTCTTGCATTAATTATTTTTGGACCAAAGAAGCTTCCTGAAATCGGTAAGGCTTTTGGACAAACTTTAAAAGAATTTAAAAAATCTACTCGTGAATTAACAGAAGATGTAATGGAAGACATTACAGAAGAAAAGAAAAAATTGACTAAATAAGGTGTAAGATTCTATCTTGCACCTTTTTCTTCTCGAAGATAAACCTATATGGATGCGTGAAAACATGTTAATCTCTCTAGTGATGTGACTATTAACAGGCAGGAAGATTTTAACATACGTGCCCTTCTTTTAACCTTTGAAATTGGCAGGGGAAGTACATGGAAGATAAAGAATTAAATTTAGTTGACCATTTAGAGGAATTACGCAAACGGATTATTATATCGGCTCTGGCATTTATCGTCTTTTTTATTGTGGGCTTTATTTACGTAGACGATATTTATAAATGGTTTGTTGGAAGTACGAAGCTTCTTGTTCTGGGACCAAGTGATATCATGTGGATTTACTTCATGCTCGCCGGTGTTGTCGCTGTTGCAGGGACAATTCCAGTTTTAGCCTTACAAATCTGGTTATTTGTAAGGCCTGCACTAAGACCAAATGAACGAAAAATAACGGTAACCTATGTTCCAGCACTATTTATTTTATTTGTCATGGGGCTTGCATTTGGATATTTTGTTATTTTTCCAATGGTGCTTAACTTTTTGGTGAGCATAGGTCAAGGTATGTTTGTTACGAACTTTACTGCAGAAAAGTATTTCAGTTTTATTCTAAATATGACTCTTCCATTTGGGGTTTTGTTTGAATTACCAGTAGTAGTTATGTTTTTAACCTCTCTGGGAATTATTAATCCGTTTGTTTTAGCCAAAATTCGGAAGTATGCCTATTTTGTTCTAATCATCATTGCTGTTGTTATTACACCTCCGGATTTTATGTCTGATTTTGTTGTAACTATACCATTGTTACTTCTTTATGAAGTGAGCATAAATTTATCGAAGTTCGTTTACCGGAAAAAATTAAAAAATCAGCAAGATGAGGATCATGAGGAAGAAGTCATAGAAGCATAATAATTAGAAATGACCTTAAAATGGATGAGTCAAACTGACCTCATCCATTTTAGTTTATCTTGACCAATTGACAATCCATTCCTTTAACTTCATAGCCTAATCTGTTTAAATGCTTCCGAATCCCGCATCTTTCCCAAGTTTTGAGTATCGTGTTTTCCAAACTTTTTTTCGGATAAAATATACCTACATTGGTTAGTTCTTCAAAGTTCAGCCCCTGCTGAACATAACGCGTGACAAGTTCATCCCGCTTCTCGATCTTCGCAAGAAACCTTTCCATCGCCTGATTAAATTCGCGCTTTGTAAAAATTCCTTTCTGATGACCTGTTATGTAGGTATCAGCATCAAGGGTTAACAGTCTTTTTCCAGATGCGATAAATTCATCAATATCTCCATCAGTTCCATTGTACCATGGTCCAAATGAGGTCATATCATAATCACCTGTAAAAACAACCCCTAATTCCGGAAAGTAGGGACACGATAAGCCACTTGTATGTCCAGGTGTGTGTAAAAAGTATACTTTTATCTCGCCAAATTTATATTCCGTTTCATAATGGTATGACCCGGAAATTTCTCCAAGATTTCTTACCCATTCAGGTGGAAGGGTGGCCTTCCACTTTTCAACTCCCTCTTGCCCCCACTCCTGCAAGACTCCGTTAACACTAGCAACGCCTTCTATTGTAAGCGATGTTTCATGCTCAATCGGGTTAATTAATTTGGTTATATTTTCGAACAAATGGTTATGAAGTGTATGATCAGGATGGTAATGGGTATTGAAAATGAATTGGACGCCATACTCTTGGTCGAGTTTTTTAAGAACCTTTTCCTCGGCGCCTGTATCTATCAGTACTTTTTCAGAGCAGTTAAGGTAAAGACTTCGAGAATAAGGAACCTTACTGAAATTGGCACCTTCTAATATTAGGATTGGTCCAATCCGATTCATTTTTTCTTCAGCCCCTTTTAAAAATACTTTTCACTTACCGAGTGAATGCTCATTCATAATATCATAATTTTCAAACAATTGAAAGATGAAGTTACTACTGTTGTATTTTCCTTCCATTTGTTTATTAAGAAGGGTGATTTCAATAGAATTTAATCAAAAGCTGTTTACTTTCATCAAGGCTATAACTTTGTTAAACTATTCTGGACTAGAAAAGAAAAGGGTTGCAGGTGATTAAATGAATAAGCGTTTTTGGTTCTTATGTGTACTTGTTTTTATTTTTCTATTATCAGCATGCGGAAAAAAAGAAATTGAAAATGCAGTAAACTGGCCAATAAAGGACTTTACGGCCACAACTCAGCAAAACAAGCAAATAGGTTTAAAGGATTTAAAAGGAAAGGTTTGGGTTTCAGCATTTATTTTCACAAGTTGTGCGGATGTATGCCCTCCTATGACCGCTAATATGGTAAAGCTTCAAAAAAAATTAAAAGAAGAAAATTTGACGAATGTTGAATTGGTTTCCTTTAGTGTCGATCCAACGATTGATACACCAGAAGTATTGACTAACTACGCTAAACAATTTGGTGTTGAATTTAATAATTGGACATTCCTAACTGGATATTCTCAACAGTTTATCGAGAAATTTGCGGCTGAAAGTTTCAAGACGATAGTTAAGAAACCTGTTGGAGGAAATCAGGTCATTCATCAAACCTATCTTTACTTGGTTGATCAAGAGGGGAATATTAAAAAGACATACAGCGGATATAAAAATGTTCCCTATGATGAAATCATCAACGATATAAAAACATTACAATAGACCAAATTAGGTCTATTTTTTTATCGAAAAAGGACATCCTAGATACATGTTTTGAATATTTATAGTCGTGTTATAATAAAGAAACAGACGATTGACCATAGAAACCGTGATTAGCCAATAGTGATGGCGTAGGTGAATTACCAAAAAAAATTGTTCTTAAAGAGAAAGGTTTGGATTAGTTTAACTAGGGTTAAGTTACTTAGGAGGAAGGTGAAGATAGGTGAATAAGTGTTTCCCCCTTCTAATTTTATCAACGCTGTTCTTAAGTTCTTGCTATTCTTCCGATTCATTGGTTTTCCATCAGGAAAAGAAGGTTGCTGCACAAGTATTTGAACCTATCCCTACTGATTTTATTCCACGGAAGCTAACTGTGTTATCTGCAGGTGATTCTCTCACTCAAGGTGTCGGGGATAGTACGAATCAAGGCGGTTATTTGCCATATCTTAAAACCATGCTGGAAAAGGAAAAAGGAATCCAAGAAGCTGACTTTTACAATTATGGAGTAAAGGGAAATCGGACAACACAATTGTTAAAAAGACTTAAATCTTTGGAATTAAGGCCCATCTTAAAGCAGTCTAATCTGGTGATTCTCACCATTGGCGGTAATGATATTATGAAGATTGTCAAAGACAATATCTCAGACTTACAGGTATCAGATTTTCTTAAGGAAAAAGAGTCCTATCGCAGTCATTTAACGCAAATTTTCGACGTGATTTTGAAAGAAAACCCAAATGCATCTATTGTGTTAGTTGGTGTGTATAACCCCTTTTCAAAGTGGTTTTCGGATGTAGAAGAAATGGATCAAATTATAGTTGAATGGAATCAAATCGGTGAAAGTGTAGTTAACCAATATTCTCAATCCTATTTTGTGTCAATCGAAGACCTTTTCTTACATCCAGATGAAGATGTTTTGTATACAGATAATTTCCATCCTAATGACAAAGGATACAAACTAATGGCAGAGAGACTTAATGAAGCATTTGAAAATCAGGTTTTACCTGATTTGGAGAAAAAGGCTTACATGGTCAGCACTGAGGAGAATTAGATGAAAAATAAATGGAAACTGGGATTCCTTGTTTTGTTAGGAATCAATCTATTAATTGCAATTATTCTTTTTTCGTTTGTTACGGCTCCAATTAAAGATAAGGAACCAGTTAAAACAAACACTTCTAGCGAAGACTATGTATCTTTTCATGTTAAATCAAACAAGTATGACTTAAACAGATTAATTAACCATTATTTGCAAGAAGAAGCCGCTGACTCTCCGATAGAATATAAGGTTCTGTTGGGCGATGAGGTGGAATTATATGGTACACTGCCTTTTTTTAGTGAAAAGTTAAAATTGAAGTTGACTTTTGAACCATCGGCCCAAAAAAATGGCGATTTAATTTTAAAGCAACAGTCGATGTCAGTTGGAAAATTGCATCTCCCCATATCGTACGTTTTAAACTTTATAAGGGAGAAGTACAAGCTGCCGAAAGGCGTTGAAATCAGACCTAGAGATCATCTGGTCTATATTCATATGCAGCAGTTAAAACAAAAAAGTGATTTAAAAATTAGGGTAGATAAATTTAACTTAAAAAAAGACGATATTGCTTTTACTATATTGGTCCCAGTGAAATAGGCGTCCGCTTAGGACACCTATTTTTTAATCCTTTATACTAATATATTGTAATTCAGGTTTATCCTGTGATAGCCCTAAGAAGACAATCGTGTAGCTTTCATTAGGCTTAAAACTTGCTTTTGATAATGGAAGCAGGATATCTTTACTGCCAGCAGTCCTTGCTTCCAAATCCACTGTCATAGGAGTTAAACCTAAATATTCGGTTGCCTGTTTGTACTGGACCACTGGAAAAATCACATCACGCTCTTTAACTGCGATATCTAGTGCGGGTGAATCAGGTGATAAATGAATGAAACGAACCTTCGCTTCATCATTTGGAACACCCGGATGGTTTAAAAACACCAACAGGCGCATTTTCTTAACAGAATCAATGGTGGTTAAAGTGTATGATTGACCATCTTCAACCGTTATATTTTTATTTAAGACACTGTCAATCATATTTCCTGCAGGATAAATATCGATGTGGTATTTGCCAGATTTTAAACGTAAAATCTGACTAACTTGTTTAAAAGCTAGATCTTTAATTACACGGCTCCCATTTATATAGACATCCACGCTTGGGGAATCAGGGGATGTATGCAAAAAACGAACCTGCGCCTCTCCTTGTAATGACTGTCGCATTAAATTCACCGCTTTATTCATGTATTTATAATGCTTTAAATAGAAATGCATGTATAGGTTAGGGTTGGTATATTTATAGAGCTGGGCTAACAAATCATACATCGCAGCTTTTTGGAGATAATCAGTTTGATTTCTTTTTTCGGACATCATATCAACTCCTTACAACTTGAATACAACATAATTTATTCAAGCTGGTATAGGTAGGTGTCTAATCATCTCACAGTTACACTAGAAGGAATATAAGTATTGATTGGGATGCAAAAAGTTTATTTTTCAAAAAACATTCTGTATACTTTAAGTAAATAAAAGGCTGTGTTAAACTTGGATGTTGATTTCCGC
>NZ_JBALPZ010000078.1:57441-59068 GCF_036965645.1 Neobacillus drentensis | reverse complement strand
TATCCGATCCAATCAACATCGTTCTAAAGTATCAACAATAACACAGCAAAATAAAAAAGGGGTGGGAATGTGGACAATAACCATCAGTTAGCAACTTTTGCTGGCGGCTGTTTTTGGTGTATGGTCAAGCCGTTTGATGAGCAGCCGGGAATTATTAGTGTTATATCTGGATATACAGGGGGAACTATTGAAAATCCAACCTATCAACAGGTTTGCTCCGACACAACCGGACATTATGAAGCAGTTCAAATTACCTTTGATTCTGAAATATTTCCGTATGAAAAACTATTGGAATTATATTGGCAGCAAATAGATCCAACTGACCCAGGAGGCCAATTCTATGATCGCGGCCAATCCTACCAAACAGCTATCTTTTATCATAATGAAATCCAAAAGGAGCTTGCCGAAATTTCAAAACAGGCTCTCGAGGAAAGCGGGCGTTTCTTGAAACCGATTGTGACGCCAATCCTGCCTGCGAAGCCATTCTATCCTGCAGAAGATTATCATCAGCACTATTATAAGAAAAATCGTGCTCACTATGAGTCGTACCATGTGGGTTCCGGCCGTGCAGGGTTTATCGTAAGACATTGGGGGGAGAAAAATGCCAAGTAAAGATTTGAAAAAGGAATTAACACCGATTCAATATGAGGTAACACAAAATAACGGGACAGAACCACCTTTTAGAAATGAATATTGGAATGAAACTAGAGACGGAATATACGTAGATATTGTATCAGGAAAGCCTTTATTCAGTTCGCTTGATAAATTTGATGCAGGCTGCGGCTGGCCAAGCTTTACAAAACCAATTCAAGAGGAAGAAGTAATTGAAAAGGATGATTTTAGTCATTTTATGATTCGGACCGAGGTTCGAAGTAAATCTGCTAATTCTCATTTGGGACATGTTTTTCCTGATGGTCCTCAGCCAACGGGCTTACGCTATTGTATCAACTCTGCGGCACTTAAGTTTATCCCAAAAGAGAAGCTTGAGGAAGAAGGCTACGGAGAGTTTATCAAGCTCTTTAATGAATAATAAGGACGTCCGTTTAGGGCGCCCTTTAATTTTGCTACAAATTGAAAGATTACTTTTCCTTCGTTTTCTGTTTTGAAGTTGAAGTCATCCCTCCAGAAAGGACAAATTTCATTGCATCCTCTGCCTTTACATCAATAATCTCCACTTGTTCTTTTGGGATTAAAAAGGTGAATCCAGCAACTTGAAAGGTTTGCGGAATATAGACGGCTACATGATCTTTTAATGGACTATAGAAATCCTCTAATTCTTCTGATGTGATAAACCCAATACTTCTCATTTCTGTTCCCGGAATTACTACCAAAGCCACTTTAGAAAAAGATTTCTTATCACCAAGGAAGGATTGAACTGTATCTTTTATCACCGAGTATATGGTTTTAACAACAGGAATTTTTTCAAGCAAATAATCAATTAGTTTAATCATTTTCCCCGTTATATATTTAGTGGACATCCATCCTAATATAGTTATAAGAATTAGGGTGGTTAACAGACCAAATCCGGGAATGTAATCATCCTTGAGGTAGGGCCTTAAAGAGTTGCCTAGAATGCCGTCCAAAAATAGAAAGGTCTTGTAAATCACATAAATAACAAGAATAATTG
>NZ_JBALPZ010000078.1:29857-57436 GCF_036965645.1 Neobacillus drentensis | reverse complement strand
ATTGGAACAATGGTTAAAACACCATTTATAAAATTCTTTAAAACTGTCTTCATCCTATCACCTTCAAAAATATCATTGTCTTTCATAATATAGGCGAATGCACATACAGGTCAAGCATCTAGTTCATACAGTACTTATGAAAAGAAACAAATTTCCTTGAGGAGTGAATGTTTATGTATCATGGTTACGGTTATGGAATTGATGGCTGCGGCGGTTTCCCAACCTATCCAGTAGGTGGATGCGGTTATCCAGTAGGAGGCGTTGGCTTCGGTTTTGGCGGGTTTGCGTTAATTGTTGTTTTATTTATCTTGTTAATTATCATTGGCGCAAGCTGGAATTTTTAATAAATAAAAAATGGCTGATCCGGACAGTGGGTCAGCCTTTCTTTTTTTTAGGGTGGAGCTATTTTGCAATATTTCTTGGCAGACCTAGTGAAATGAGATGATAGAATGAAAAAACACTTCATACAATGGAATATAACTACTTATTTTCATAAAGAAAGTGGTGTCCATTGTGGGAGAATCATTTCTAATCAAACCAATGTTAGATGAAATATACCCTGTCATTGATTATGGCAAAGGGGTTTATTTATTTGATATGAAAGGAAAAAAATATCTGGATGCCGCTTCGGGTGCTGTGACTGCTAATATTGGTCATGGAGTAACGGAAATTATGGAAGCGATGCTGGAGCAGGCCAAAAAAGTCTCTTTCGTTTATCGTTCACAATTTACAAGTGAAGCTGCAGAAAAACTTGCTGAAAAAATTGCAGAATTGATGCCTGGGGGGTTGAACTGGAGTTTTTTCGTGAACAGCGGTTCTGAAGCAACCGAGACGGCGATGAAAATGGCAATCCAATATTGGCAAGAACAAGGGGTCCAAACAAAGACGAAGATTCTTTCAAGATGGGTTAGTTATCATGGTATTACAATGGGAGCACTTTCGATGTCTGGCCATCCTGGAAGGAGGGCGCGGTTTGTTCCTCTTTTAGAAGATTTTCCTGCCATAAATCCACCATATTGCTACCGTTGTCCTTACAATCTGGAAGCCCCCTCCTGTCAATACTTGTGTGCCCATGAATTAGAAACAGCAATTAGGCGAGTAGGTGCTGAACAAATTGCTGCCTTCATTGCCGAACCGATTATCGGAGCAGCAGGAGGTGCAATAGCGCCTCCGAAGGATTATTTTAAACATATAAAAAGAATTTGTGATGACAATGACATTCTGTTTATTGCGGATGAGGTCATGACTGGTTTTGGCCGGACAGGACCCATGCTTGCCTGTGAGCATTGGGGAGTAGTACCTGATATTGTTGCATTGGGGAAAGGAATGGGGGCAGGCTTTGCCCCCATAGCTGCGGCAGTGGCAAGTGAAAAAGTCATGAAGCCGATTTTGGCTGGATCAAAGTCAGTCATGAGTGGGCATACTCTAAGTGCCAATCCGCAGTCATGTGCAGTGTCATTGGCAGTTCTTGAATACTTAGAAAATAACGAGATTATGAAGGAAGTAGATAATAAAAGTGTTTATTTAAAATACCAGCTTGAGAAGTTAAAAAACCAATTCCACTTTATTGGTGATATCCGTGGCAGGGGCTTGCTGCTTGGTATTGAATTTGTTGAAAACTCAAGTACAAAACAGCCATTTCCGAGAAAGTCCTCCGTTACACACAAAATAATTGAAATGGCAAAAGAAAAGGGACTCCTAGTATACCCAGCAGGTGCGGGTCTTGATGGGGTAAATGGAGACGCCATAATTATCTCCCCGCCTTTAACAATTACTAAAAGGGAGATTGAGGAATTGGTATTTCTTTTAAAATCCACCTTTACAGCTTTTTCAAATGAAATAAGTACAGGAATGGATGGTGAACATTAATTGGAAAATCCATTCGGGAAAATTACGACGATTGAAGCGGTTATGGATTTTTTTCACGATGGAATGACCTTGATGTTCGGCGGTTTTGGAGGGGTAGGTTCACCTCCAACATTGATTGAGAGCATTTTAAAGAAAGGCGTTCAAAATCTAACATTAATCGGCAATGATACGGGATTTCCCCACATTGGAATAGGTAAAATAGTCAGCCGTGGCAGGGCGAAGAAAGTCATCGCTTCCCATATTGGCTCCAATCCCGTCGCAGGCCAACTTATGCATGATGGTAGGTTAGAGGTCGAGTTCTCACCACAAGGAATCTTAGCAGAAAGAATTCGTGCAGGAGGGGCAGGTCTGCCGGCGATATTGTCTGACATAGGGATGGACAATGAAATAGTCTCCAATGATAAACCCCGATATATGCTAAACGGAAACGAATACTTAGTAGAAACTGCCTTAACGGCCGAGGTTTCGATTGTCTATGCCAAAAAGGCAGATGTCTATGGCAATTTAATTTATGACAAAAGCGCCCGCAATACAAACCCTCTTGTCGCAATGGCTGGGGAACTGACTATAGCAGAGGTAGAGGAAATTGTACCATTAGGCAGTCTTGACCCTGATCAAATCATTACACCAGGAGTATTCGTAGACTATGTCATTACTTCCCAAGGGGTGAATTGGAAATGGGCATGGGAATAGACATCAGAAACCAAATGGCAAAACGGGCTGCAGAGGAAATTCAGAATGGTATGGTGGTGAATCTCGGTATTGGGATTCCATCCCTTGTCCCCAACCACCTTTCACGAGAAGTCCAAGTAATGTTTCATGCTGAGAATGGGATTACAGGAATGGGACCATCTCCCGTAAAAGGAAAAGAAGATGAGAACTTGTGCAATGCCGGCGGATTTCCAGTTACCTTAATTAGCGGGGGTTCATACTGTGACAGTGCTGCTGCCTTTGGGATGATTCGCAGGGGCAGGGTTGATATTACCATTTTGGGATCACTGCAAGTGAGTCAATATGGTGATTTGGCCAACTGGATTGTTCCAGGAAAAAAAGTGCCAGGTATGGGAGGAGCAATGGAACTCGCTCAAAAGGCCAAAAAAGTAATTGTAGTGATGAACCATTGTGATAAACATGGGAGACCTAAAATTGTTAATACATGTACACTCCCATTAACATCCTCTCGCTGTGTTGACTTAATTATTACAGAATCGGCAGTCTTTAAGGTGTCCCATGAAGGACTGATTTTAACCGAAATATTTGCTCCGTACAGTCTTGATCGTGTGGTCAGTAAAACCGGATGTGCATTTAAAGTTAGTGAAAATATCCGTAACATCGAGTACTAATGGAGAAATTGGGCTTTAAGGGGTGAACTAAAGTGGAAAAATATGAACACGATGTTTTGCAATGGCTAAAGGAGAATCGGGCTCGAGCAGCGAGACTTTTACAACTGCTTGTCCGAGAAAATAGTACACGTGGAAATGAGAGCAGTACACAAGCAATTGTCATTGAGAAATGTCGACAGCTTGGTTTAACACTCGACATATGGGAAATTGGCGGTGATGAATTAAAAAGCCATCCGGCTTATTGCTGTGACCGGAAAAGCTTTGATGGAAACCCCAATTTGGTCGCAGTCTTAAAAGGAGCTGGCGGCGGCAAATCGATTATTTTAAACGGACATATTGATGTGGTGCCGGTCGGCGATGAGTCAAAATGGGATCAAGAACCATTTAGTGGAGTGATTGAATGCGGCAAGCTATTTGGAAGAGGGTCGACTGACATGAAAGGAGGGAATGTTGCTCTACTAATGGCAATGGAAGGGATTATCGCCACCGGTCTAAAGCTAAAAGGCGATATTATTTTTCAAAGTGTTATTGAAGAAGAAAGTGGTGGAGCAGGTACACTGGCCGCAGTTTTAAGAGGCTATCAAGCTGACGGAGCAATTATTCCTGAGCCGACCAATATGAAGATTTTTCCTAAACAACAGGGTTCCATGTGGTTTCGGATTATTGTAACAGGAAAAGCGGCACATGGAGGAACAAGGTATGAAGGTGTTAGTGCGATTGAAAAATCTCTCCAAGTGATTCAGAGTCTGCAACAATTAGAGAAAGATAGAAACGCAAGGGTTACCGATCCTCTTTTTAATAATATTCCTATCCCTATCCCGATTAATATCGGTAAAATTATGAGCGGAGAATGGCCTTCATCAGTCCCTGATACAGCCATTATAGAAGGAAGAATGGGAGTATCTCCTGATGAAAGTATTCAATCCGCACAGATGGAAATGGAAAAATGCTTGCAAAATCTGTGCAATCAAGATGAATGGCTGGAAAAGCACCCTCTTAAGCTGGAATGGTTTGGCGGCAGATGGCAGCCAGGCAGCCTCGAAACTAACCACCCATTAATCAATGAATTAACGAAAAGCTTTATTGAAGTAAAAGGTGAACCGCCCGTTATTGAAGCAAGTCCATGGGGGACAGACGGAGGGATCCTCTCAACTGTGGGTCATACGCCCGTAGTCATTTTTGGACCCGGTATAACGGAGGTAGCACATGATGCTAACGAACATATTATCCTTGAGGATCTGTTTACAGCAAGTAATATAATCGCCTTAACCATATTAAGATGGTGTGAAGTCGCGGAATCATCATGATTGGCACCTTCATTTTGCTGATAGATAAAATCATATAATGATAATGCCGAATGCAGACTAGCATATGGAGAATATTACTAGTATGAAAATTTAAGTCTGGCTAAATCTCGGCCAGACTTAAATTTCGTCTACGAGTGAAGAATTTATTCTCCGGATTCTTAGAAAAGCAGATGAGGAGTGACTTTATGAACCAAACTGCAGCCACTATTTACTTGAACGAAACGAACTATTTTTGTGAATTATATTTAGACCCCTTTAATAAACGAATCAGAGTTGACGATTACCGTGGAAATACAAAATTTTTATTAGAGAAAGTGGAAGAGCTTGTTAAGAAGTATCAAGCTGAGAAACTCATCATTAAAGCTCGTAGTGAAGACTTTAAAATGTTTATCGAAGCAGGACTTCAGCCTGAAGCGATGGTGGACCGCTATTTCCTAGGTTCAGACGCTTACTTCTTTTCGAAATTTTATACGTCCGATCGCAAAAGGAATGACCATTGGATTACTGAGGATGGAATGATTCAAAGTATCTTTAAGCTAACTCCTCCCATTGATAAAACGTTCCCGCCAAAAGAATATGAATTGAAAAAGGCAGATGCAAGCTGTGCTAAAGAGCTTTCCGTCTTATACAAACAAGTATTTCAAATTTACCCTACTCCATTGCAGGAACCTGATTATGTAAAAAAGACTATGAACGATGGGACAATCTATTATGTCTTTACCTATCAGGGGAAAATAGTGAGTGCCGCCTCTGCGGAGATAAACCTTTTTTACAAAAATGCCGAATTAACCGACTGTGCAACATTAACCGAGCACCGAAAATATGGACTTATGAAAATCATTCTTCAAGAACTCGAAAATGACTTAATTAAAAAGGGGATTTTTTGTGCTTATTCCATTGCTAGGGCTTTATCGTTTGGAATGAATGCCGCTTTATTTCAACTGGGGTATTCCTACAGGGGCAGGTTCATGAATAATTGCTACATCTATGACAAACTAGAGAATATGAATATGTGGGTAAAAAATCTGGCAGACTGCTAAAATTTCGGCAGATGTGCCAAATTTTCAGCACGCTTAATGCTATTGCAGGCAGGTGAACAAAATAGGACAATTAACGGCATTAACACAAGAGGTTTTGACTGCTATTCTTAGAAGCATCGATGAGGGAATTCATGTTGTTAATACTGAAGGAAAAACGATTTTTTACAATGAAGTAGCTGCCAAGCATGATGGGATGGATATAGATGAAGTGCTGGGAAAGCATTTAATTGACTCATTTCCCTCCTTGACAGAAGAGTCAAGCACCCTTTTAAAGGTCATAAAAACAGGAAAGCCCATTTATAATCAAGCTCAGGTGTATGTAAATATGCACGGAGTGAGGATTGACACCATTAATACCACGCTGCCTATTTATCTTGGAGAGGAATTTGTGGGAGCAGTCGAAATTGCCAAAGATTATTCTAGAATGAAGATTCTTGCTGAAAGGCTTTTAGACTTACAAAAAGGTTTTTCTAAAGGCAGCCTGAGCAAGCGTGCAAAGCAGGTAAAATATACACTAAATGATATAAAAACAATGAATTTGGAATTATTAAATACCAAGGAAGAGGCAAGGAAACTGGCAAGATCGGATTCACCCATTCTAGTCTACGGGGAGTCTGGAACTGGAAAGGAATTGTTTGTCCAGGGTATACACCATGAATCCCACCGTTCAGATGGTCCATTTGTTGCTCAAAATTGTGCGGCCATTCCGGAAACGCTGCTTGAAAGCATTCTTTTTGGGACAGTCAAAGGCAGTTATACAGGGGCTGTTGATCGTAAAGGGTTGTTTGAATTGGCCGACGGTGGGACCCTTTTTCTCGATGAACTTCATACGATGCCGATCGAGCTTCAGGCCAAACTTTTACGGATATTAGAGGACGGGATGATTCGCAGGGTGGGCAGCGCACACAATATTTCCGTTAATGTTCGTGTTATTGCTGCCATGAATGTACATCCACAAACGGCCCTAAAAGAGAATATGATTCGCCATGATCTTTATTTTCGGTTGAATGTGTTTACCTTTTCTCTCCCGCCATTAAGGGAAAGGAGAGAGGATATCTTGTATCTAACTGATATTTTTATACGAGCTTTTAATAAACAATTGAGTAAGGGAATTCAAAGTGTGGAAAAAAACCTAGAGATATTTTTAACTGGTTATCAATGGCCTGGAAATGTCCGCGAACTTAAACATACGATTGAATATATGATGAATGTTTGTGAAGGAAATCACCTTAAGGTTGTTGATTTACCTGTTATCTTGAGGCAATATCCTGCTGGAGCCAAAGGTAATATTCATCCTCCTGAAAATCTATCCTTAAGAAGGAATTTGGAGGAGGTGGAGAAAAGTTTAATTGTAAATGCCCTGGACCTTTCTAAAGGAAATATTAATCAAGCTGCCAAGCTGCTTGAAATCCCGAGGCAGACTCTTCAATATAAATTAAAAAAAATTCCTTATTAAACCGCCGAATTTTCGGCGTTTTTTTTTGAGCCGAATGTGATAATAAACAAGAAATCGGCTTTTAACCCGACTGTAGATTTGGCACAATTCTTGCATATTATTTAGTAAAGCAAGAATGGAGGAAATGATATGAAACACTTTTTATATAAACCAAGTAGACATTGGAAAAATATAGAGCTTTGGAAAGATGTTACCGAGGAACAGTGGAACGATTGGCTATGGCAATTGACCAATACGATTCGTACAGTCGATGATTTAAAAAAGGTAATCAACTTAACCCCGGATGAAGAAGAGGGGGTTAGAATTTCCACTAAAACCATTCCTTTAAATATAACACCCTATTACGCTTCATTGATGAATCCAGATGATCCCCGCTGTCCGATTCGTATGCAATCGGTACCGATCTCTAAAGAAATCTATAAAACTAAATATGACCTTGAAGATCCCTTACATGAGGATGAGGACTCCCCGGTACCGGGACTAACACATCGCTATCCTGATAGGGTGCTGTTTCTAGTTACTAATCAATGCTCCATGTACTGCCGTTATTGCACGAGAAGGCGTTTTTCGGGTCAGATTGGCATGGGTGTACCTAAAAAACAGCTTGATGCGGCTATTTCCTATATCAGACAAACACCAGAGGTTCGCGATGTTTTAATCTCCGGCGGGGATGGCCTGTTGATTAATGATAATATTTTAGAGTATATTTTGAAAAATCTGCGTGAAATTGACCACGTGGAAATTATTCGAATCGGCACAAGGGCACCAGTGGTCTTCCCGCAGCGGATTACTGAAAATCTCTGTAATATTTTAAAAAAATACCATCCAATCTGGCTGAACACACATTTTAATACCTCTATTGAAATTACGGAGGACTCAAAAAAAGCTTGTGAGATGTTGGCTGATGCCGGTGTACCTGTTGGAAACCAATCTGTTATTTTAGCAGGAATTAATGATAGCGTTCCAATCATGAAAAGGCTCATGCATGACCTCGTAAAAATCCGTGTCCGTCCTTACTATATCTATC
The DNA here is from genome assembly GCF_036965645.1 of Neobacillus drentensis. Classification (GTDB taxonomy): domain Bacteria; phylum Bacillota; class Bacilli; order Bacillales; family Cytobacillaceae; genus Neobacillus; species Neobacillus drentensis_D. The sequence continues at coordinate 49,394 of NZ_JBALPZ010000078.1, read as the reverse complement.
AATGTGACCTTTCAGAAGGGATAGGGCATTTTCGTGCACCGGTTTCTAAGGGGCTAGAAATTATCGAGGGGCTGCGAGGCCATACGAGCGGATATGCTGTACCAACCTTTGTCGTCGACGCTCCAGGCGGAGGAGGGAAAATTGCGCTGCAGCCGAACTATTTAATTTCACAGAGTCCGGAAAAGGTCGTGCTGCGAAATTTTGAAGGAGTCATTACCTCCTATCCGGAACCTGAAAACTATGTTCCAGGCAGAGCTGAGGAATATTTTGAAAGTGTGTACCTTGACATGTCAGATAAAAAATCATTAGCGGGGATCGCAGGAATTATGAGTGATCAGCATTTCAATTTAGTACCTGAAGGATTATCAAGGCTCAATCGCCGTAAACAATACAATCAAGACCCTGCTCATGCTTCGTTAAAAGATAAGCGGAGTAAACGGGATGAATTAAAGGAAAAAAAGTTTAAAGCATTGACGGAAAAAGGAAAGGTAAATAACTTAGGTGAAAATACAAACCCAGCAATTAGACCAATTAAGGAGTAGGAGGTGTATGGAATGAAAATTCAATGCGAATGGTGCAATAATTCTATGGTTAAAGCCATATCAGACTCTGTTTATTGGGAATTACCTGACGGTTCACGAGCAATTGAAATCAAAGAAACACCTACCCAGCATTGCTGTGACTGTAATATGACCTATCAGAGTGAGAGCATTGTAAAAGAAATAGAAGATCAATTGTTTTTAATTGATTGTAAGCAAATTGGAAACGTGATTACCTACCAAGAATTAATGAAAAGACCTAGATTATTGAAGCGGAATTATTTTGATTTCTCTTCATAAGGACAAAAAGAGGATTAGCTTGACCTTAAGCTAATCCTCTTTTTTATTAATCTTTTTAGTTTGTAGAAATGCTCAGCGTGGCAGTTGGTTTTGACATTTCTGTAATAGTTGGATAACCATTTGTTGGTGCAGTATAGGTTTGAGTGTAACCGACCGTATTAATGGCAGTGAGCCTACCCAGTTGCAGGATAAATTGTTACAATTGAGGTAGCCGTTGCTCCAGTACCTCCTCCACCTTCTAGGGTATTCTCGATAAAGAACGACTGATTTCGTGGGGATTTTATCAAAAGAGAATCAGAATTTGTGGGATTTTGTTTTATTAAAATATTATATAAACAAAGCAAATATAGTGGAAACTTAGGTTAAAAGGGTCGTGCCCTATATGAAAAAATTGAAGTATACTTACTATTTTATAAAACTGGACGAATATATTAGTATCCGTTATAGTTAGGCTAAGAAAAAATGGAAGGAACGAACATAGGGAGAACAAAAAATATGAGAAAATCATTTTATCATTTTTTAATGAAATATAGACATCCAGCCCCGAAGGATGATATCAGTGCTTTTGCAAACAATGCGTTTTTGGATCATGGCTTTCCAAAAACATCCGAGGATTACCATCTAATAAGTTCATACTTGGAAATGCATGGGCAGTATCTAAAATCGATGTCTGTCTTCGATGAAGCATGGGAGCATTATCTCAATTCCGAAAGTTAAATAAAAAATAAAATCGCCCAAAAAACAGGCGATTTTTTTATTTCAAAATTGTCATGAGCGATATTTTTCACCCTGCATATACTATTGTAATTAAACTACACGACTAATCCATTTGAGGGGATGGGAGGATATGGCAAAGAGGAAGAAACCAAAGTATAAAATTGGTGATACCGTCGTGATCACCATCTATGGTACGGTTGGGAAAGTTACCGATATTAAATTATTGGACGGCAATTACGTTTATGAAGTCAATAAAAGTGAAGGACTCTATATAGAAGAAGCCCTTCAATTGCTTTCAGAATATGATGGCACCTTGGTAGAGCAGGAGCAGATTGACATTGAGTATAAATTCTTCTTCGGTGACTTAGTTCAAGTAAGTGGATATGGCGCTGATTTATTTAAGGTAGTCGGTTTTAGAACAGAAATTTGGCGTTACAAAGAAGATGCTTGGGAAGATGTTATTTATGAACTATCCCGGGTTAGTGATGGAGAATGGCTTGAAGCAGGTGAAGAGGAATTAACACTAGTTGCTGATGCCGAGAATGCTGATACCTTCATTCAAAAGCTAGGTCTCCTATACTTAGTCAATAAGCAAGAAAAAACTGAAAAAATTCCTAAGGTTCAAGGAATGGTTCGAAAGGCCGAATTTGAGGAAATAGAACGAAAAAAAGAAAAAAAGGAATTAATCGATAACTTATTGGACATATTTAATGATTACCGGCTTTTATATGAAATGTTTCAAGATCAAGAATACTATCAAGTGATGCGTGTAATTCTTAGAAAACTAGAAAGCTTGGTAAATAATGATGGCAAAAGCCATGTGTAACTACCATCTTGAAATCTCGAACAATAAATAAAGGACAAAGGGAATTCCGGCCCATTTTATGTAAGAAAACATGGTTTTAGTCAACTTCTCAAATAGTTGGAGGGTGTACCCATCCTCCTTGTTTACATCTTCTATAAATGCCTCTAACTTCGACTGATTATTTGACATTCTACCACCTCATCAACTTCTTTTTTTTCATCCTATGCTTGTCCATTCAAAAAAAGACTTAAATTCTTATAGACACTTTATTAATATGGTCAAGCTTTTCAAAAGTAACTAGCATGAAAAGGCCATGAATATCATACATTCACTAAAAAGGGAGGCGATGCTATGAGAGAAATCGAAGTTTTTATTGATACGGAGGAAATTGCGGAATTTTTCTTTCATGAGCTGGTGAAGCGGGGTTACGTTCCTAGCGAAGAAGAATTAGAAGAACTCGCAGATATAACCTTCGAATATCTGATCGATAAGAGCATTATTGATGAAGAAGTAGAGGATGACTAACAAACTATTATTAAAGTCTTCCTCGTTAATGATAGAAATGACAAAAGACGAGCATGATGCTCGCTTTTTGTTTGGATTTAACATGGACCGTAACTCCTATGAGTTTTGGATTATTTTTTTTGTTTTGACGAAACCTTTATTTGTTTGCCTCGTATATATGATTACAACCTAAGGAGGGTTTTATATGTTAAAGAAAATCCTTAAATCTCTTTTTAACAGTAAATTAAATCACCATCACAGATATTCATCCTCAAGTGATGCGTGGAAGAAGATGAATCAACATAAACACAGTCACTACGGACACCATCATTATAAGAAGAAACATAAAAGCGGCAGTTTTTTATCTAGTTTTTTTAGCAGCTAAAAAGGGGTTTAAATGTTAAAAAGATCTGTTTTGTTCTTTTCAAATTGGCTGGAAAGGCCATTAGCTACTGACGAATTAATTGCCGAGAAATTTAGGATGTTGAAACATCTTGGCATGGGGAGCTACGGACACAGTTATTTAGTTATGGATCTCTCAACACAGCAAAGGAAAGTATTAAAAGGATTAAGGGTTCATAAAAGAATAACAAAGTCAGGCAGGAACGGCTTTGAAGTGGAGAAAGAATTATTAAAGTCCATTCATCATCCTGGATTTCCTAAGTATTTCGAAGATGGTACATACAAGGAAATCCCTTTTTATACAATGGAGTATATGGAAGGTAAAAACTTTGAACAGCTCATTTTTTCTGAAGGCTGGAAAATATCAGAACAAGGTGCATTTAAAATTGCCGATGAATTACTAGCTCTAATTGAATATTTGCACAGCAGAAATATTATCCATCGGGATATTCGAATTCCGAATGTCATCTTTGATGGAGAGAAGATTAAGCTGATTGATTTGGGATTAGGGAGATATTTACGGCAGGAAACAGCTGATATATCAAGAAAAAACGGATTAGATTTACGAAAAGCGATTAATTTTCAGGCTGACTTTTATGGTCTGGGCCATTTCCTATTGTTTTTACTGTATTCCAACTTTTCCTTTGATCATCACATAAAGGAGAAAAGCTGGGAAGAAGAATTAAATATTTCAACCGGTGCAAAACACATTATTAGAAAACTTTTACAGATTGACCCTGCATATGATGATTGCTTACAGATTAGAAAAGATATAGAAAAGATAAGTACAGAGGAGGAGAATTAATGTCGTTTTTTAACAAAGTATTTGCCAGTGTGGGAATTGGATCTGCCGAGGTTGACACAAAGCTTGAAAAGGATACGTATATGCCGGGAGAAACCGTTAAAGGCATGGTTGCAATTAAAGGCGGAAAGATTGATCAGCAAATTGATGAGATTTATCTTGCGTTGAATACAACCTACTTAAGAGAGTCAGATGACCGGAAATACTCTGTTACAGCAACCATTGACCGGTTCCGGTTAACAACCCCATTCACCATTCGGGCCAATGAGAAAAGGGATATTCCTTTCTCCTTTCAACTGCCATATGACGCACCGCTTTCGATTGGTCGTTCAAAAGTATGGGTGACTACTGGGTTGGATATTAAGGGTGCAATCGACCCTAGTGATCAAGACTACTTAAAAGTGGTCCCTAATCCATTAATGTCTGCTGTATTTAATGCAATAGAACAGTTGGGATTTAGAATCCGTGAGGCAGATTGTGAGGAAGCCCCGCGCCGATTACGCGGGCGTTTACCGTTTGTCCAGGAATTTGAATTTGTTCCAACTTCTGGGATATTCCGCGGTAGATTAGATGAATTAGAAGTTGTATTTTTTCCAGCTGGTAATGGTACACTTGACATTATGTTTCAAGTTGATAGACGTGCCCGAGGATTATCAGGTTTGTTCTCTGAAACGTTGGGAACGGATGAGACGAATGTAAGATTAACGGTTACAAACGAGGATATTCCCACTATTCAACAAAAAATTCAAAACGTTATCCAAAGGTATTCATAGTGTAATTAGGACAATAGGGAAATGTAACCCTATTGTTTTTCTTTGCTAAAAATGAAAATTGACAAAAAAGTGGAGTTATTATGGAGGAATCGCCACTTGTTATCGCCAATTATTAGAATAGATACTTAAGTCAAATAATTGGAGGGATAAGATGATCAAAATGTTAACGAAAAAGGCATATAATCCATACGATGTGACAATCTTTCAAACTCCAAGGTACCGTGAACATCGAGGTTATAAAGAGGTGTATCGGACCACTATTCCTGCCAGCAGCCGCAAAGAGTGCTTACACGAAATGTTTAGCCGCTTTAATGTGACCGATAGAATTCCGGCAAATTATAAAGGGAGATTTATGTCGACTGGTGATATTATTTTAATTGATGAAGGCCGCGGCGGCCAATATTATTATCAATTAAAATCGGGTGGATGGGAACTAGTAAATCGAATCAATATTCGGTAATAATGCTTAAAACCTAAGGAGGGCCCTTAGGTTTATTTTTATTTGTTTAGGAAGTAAAACATTAATTTTTACGGTCTTCGGCACTATATTCCTTTTCGTGAGCTTCATGTTCTGCGACAATGGCTTCAGGTGAGATGTGATTATTCTTCTTTTTCCCACGAATACGTGCTCGGTGTTTTTTGCCCATCATTACCCCTCCTTTAACCTTAATTATAGGTTTCCACAATTTCAAAAAATCATGTCTTCGTTTTCAATAAAAAACGATTATGTTATAGTGTCTATGGTACAAACTTATTAGTGTACTAACTTTTTTTTGGGAGGTTTATTTATGAGTGTACATATTGGCGCAAAAGAGAACGAGGTTGCTGAAACAGTATTACTTCCTGGGGATCCTCTTCGGGCAAAATATATAGCGGAAACATTTTTAGAAGATGCCAAATGTTACAATGAAGTTCGGAATATGTTTGGCTACACTGGAACATACAAAGGAAAAAGAATTTCTGTCCAAGGTACTGGGATGGGTGTCCCTTCTATCTCGATTTATGTGAATGAATTAATGCAAAGTTACAATGTTCAAAACCTAATCCGCGTCGGAACTTGTGGAGCAATCCAAAAGGATGTAAAAGTCCGCGATGTAATCTTAGCAATGACAAGCTCGACTGACTCTAATATTAATCGCCTCACCTTTGGGCATGTCGATTTTGCTCCAGCAGCAAATTTTGATTTGCTAAGGAAGGCATATGATGCAGGGATTGATAAAGGTCTTAATTTAAAAGTAGGAAATATTTTTACAGCTGATTCATTTTATAATGATAATGCAGAACTAGAAAAATGGGCTAAATATCAAATCCTTGCTATTGAAATGGAGACAACAGCACTTTATACTTTAGCGGCAAAGTTCAATCGCAGAGCTCTTTCAGTACTTACAGTTAGTGACCATATCTTAACAGGTGAAGAGACTACAGCAGAAGAAAGACAATTAACCTTTAATGATATGATTGAAGTAGCTTTAGAAGCTGCCACCAAGGACTAATATGTTATTAAACCTCTTCCGGTCAGGGCGAGGTTTTTTCTTTTTATACAAAGGAAACTTGCTGTAAAAGGGAGAATTTAATTAATATAAATATTTAAGGCGATAGTAACCTTCTTCCTCAAGTTTAAGCAATTAAGTTTTAAAATAAAAAAGGAAAATAAGTGACAACACTTGGATATAAATTGTAGTAAATAGGGTGCAGGGGTATAGTATGAGTGAGGTGAGTGAAATGAAAGAACAGCTCAAAGTAGAGATTACTGGTATGACCTGTGCTGCATGTTCAGCAAGAATCGAAAAAGTGCTAAATAAAATGGACGGTGTCGAAGCCAATGTGAATTTAACTTTGGAAAGTGCTGTCATTTCATATGAAAAAAACAAAGTAACGAGTCATGAAATTATGACCAAAATAGAGAATATCGGGTATGGTATACGTTTTGGAAAGTCTGAGTTTGATGTCTATGGGATGACCTGTGCAGCTTGTTCCACACGAATTGAAAAAAGCTTAAACAAAATGGATGGTATAAAACAAGCGACCGTGAATTTAGCAGCTGAATCAGCAAGCGTTGAATTTAATCCTGGGCAAGTGACGATTGAGGGTATAAAAGATAGAATTAATAAGCTTGGTTATGAAGCAAAGGTGAAAGGAAAAAGGGAATCGAAGCAACAGCATAAGGAAGACGAAATAAAACAGAAAAAACAAAAGTTCCTTCTATCGGTCATATTGTCAATACCACTTTTGTATTCGATGATAGCCCACATCCCTGTTGATCTAGGCATGCCAATGCCCCATATTTTAATGAACCCGTGGTTTCAATTCCTATTAGCCACTCCGATTCAGTTTTATATTGGAGGTCCGTTTTATATTGCGGCCTACAAGTCACTTCTAAACAAAAGTGCTAATATGGATGTCCTTGTTGCTTTGGGGACATCTGCCGCTTATTTCTATAGTCTTGCAGAAGGAATAAAGACTATTCACAACCCTATTTACATGCCGCATCTCTATTTTGAAACAAGTGCAGTTCTGATTACGTTAATCCTCCTTGGAAAGTTATTTGAAACAATAGCGAAAGGGAGGACAACTGCCGCTTTATCCAAACTGCTTAACCTTCAAGCAAAAGAAGCCACTGTTATCAGAGATGGAAAGGAACAACAAGTTCCTATTAAAGGTGTGAAAGTCCGAGATCGATTAGTTGTGAAGCCTGGAGAGAAAATTCCAGTCGATGGACAAGTGGTCCAAGGACAATCTTCAGTTGACGAGTCGATGATTACTGGTGAATCGATCCCGGTGGAAAAAGCTGTTGGTGACACACTAATTGGGTCAACTATTAATAAAAATGGAACGTTAACAATGGAGGCTACAAAGGTCGGAAAGGATACTGCCTTAGCTGGCATCATTAGAATTGTTGAGGAAGCACAAGGCAGTAAAGCTCCGATTCAACGGCTGGCGGACACCATATCCGGCTATTTTGTACCTGTGGTAGTTGTTATATCAATCATAACCTTTATTATATGGTATTTATTCGTTAATCCCCATAATTTTCCATCAGCTTTAGAAACCGCGATCGCGGTACTCGTTATTGCTTGTCCTTGTTCCTTAGGGCTTGCTACTCCTACCTCCATCATGGTTGGAACAGGAAAGGCCGCTGAGATTGGGATTCTTTTTAAGGGTGGGGAACATCTTGAGACCGCCCACAAGATTAATGCAATGATTTTTGATAAAACAGGTACGATTACAAAGGGACAACCAATTGTAACGGATTTTATTGCTTATCAAGAAGAGAAAAAGGTCCTTCAATATCTTATTTCAGCTGAAAAGTCATCCGAGCATCCTCTTGCGGAAGCAATCGTAAGATATGGAATCCAGAAAAGGTCGAGCACTTTACCGGTAAAACGGTTTAAAGCGATACCTGGCTATGGAATTGAGGCGAAAATTGGCAATGATGAAGTTTATGTGGGGACACGTAAACTTATGAATCTAAAGTGTATTTCTTACCATGAGCTAGAAAACGATCTGCTTCGCTTTGAAACAGAAGGGAAAACGGCAATGTTTATCGCGATTAATGATACGATCATGGGAATGGTGGCGGTGGCAGATACAGTAAAAGAAACAGCAGCGGAAGCAGTACAGCAATTAACAGAGTTAGGAATCCAGGTCTATATGCTAACCGGTGATAATGAACGGACTGCTAAGGCCATTGCTAATCAAGTGGGTATCCAAAATGTTATAGCTGAAGTTCTGCCGGAAGAAAAAGCAATACATGTAAAGGAATTACAGTCTAAAGGGTTAAAGGTAGCAATGGTAGGCGATGGGATTAATGATGCCCCCGCTCTTGCCGTGGCTGATATCGGTATTGCGATAGGTACAGGAACAGATGTAGCCATTGAGGCAGCCGATATTACTATTCTAGGTGGAGAACTTACTTTGGCTCCTAAAGCAATTTCTTTAAGTAAAAAAACGATGCAAAATATCCGGCAAAACCTCTTTTGGGCACTCATTTATAATTCTGGAGGTATACCGATTGCAGCACTAGGACTGCTTTCCCCTTGGGTTGCTGGTGCAGCAATGGCTTTCAGTTCAGTTTCTGTGGTAACGAACTCACTGCGTCTAAAGAGGGTTAAAATCTAGAAAACGGTACTTACCACCCGGTAGTGCCGTTTTCTTTAGGTAGAATGAAGGAAATTGTAATTCTTATTATATTCATTAACTTTTCTTTGTTAATTTTATATAAAAGATGTTATTCTAATCACTAAGGGTTTACTTTTTGAAAAAGGCGAAAAAAATGTAAAATTAACCCTCTTAAATTCTAATTTACAGTTCATATTTTTTATGGTGAATGAAAGTGGTGAAGGCTTTGGAAGAAAAAAATGAAGAACAACTGAAGGTTCAGGAAGAAAAAGTAGAACAAGAGCAAGTGAACCAAAATAAATCAGGTTACATACGCTTGAAAAAGTTTCATTTTATTATGCTGTTATTTTTCCTTGTTTTCTTATCGGCTGGAATAACAACCTTTGCTCTGGCGTTTGGAAAAGAAAAAGTGGTAACAGTTGCGCCGGAAAGAACAGAATTTAATAAGCTTTATGAAGCATTTGATACCATAAAAGATGGCTATTACAAAGACGTTGATCAGAAAAAATTAATTAATGGTGCAATTGATGGTATGGTTCAATCATTAGATGATCCTTATTCGGACTATATGAGCAATGAAGAAGCAAAGAGTTTTCATAACAGCATTTCCTCTTCGTTTGAAGGAATTGGTGCTGAAATTCAGGAAAAAGATGGACATATTGTGATTGTTTCTCCTATTAAAGGATCCCCTGCAGAAAAAGCAGGTTTGAAACCAAATGATATGGTTATTTCTGTAAATGGAAAAAGCCTTCAGGGAATGAATTCGACTGAAGCTGTAACATTAATTAGAGGTAAAAAAGGAACAAAGGTAACATTATCAATTCAAAGACCCGGGATGAATGCACCAATGACCGTGCCAATTGTTCGTGACACAATTCCAATTGAAACTGTCTATGGTGAAATGGTTGATGATTCGATTGCAAAGGTTCAAATTACGAGTTTTTCAAGCAACACATCTAAAGAACTTGTTTCTACACTTAACGATCTCCAGAAAAAAGGAATGAAAGGGCTTGTTTTGGACTTACGTCAGAATCCTGGGGGATTATTGGATCAAGCAGTAAGCATCTCAAGTATGTTCGTTCCAAAAGGAAAAGTTATTGTAAAAGAAGAAGACAAAAACGGTAAAATTAAAGAAATTGCTTCACAAAATGAAGGAGATCCTGATCTTCCACTAGTTGTGTTAATAGATAGTGGAAGTGCGAGTGCTTCAGAAATATTTGCTGCAGCTGTAAAAGAATCTGCGGGCGTACCATTGGTTGGGGAAAAATCGTTTGGAAAAGGTACGGTTCAAACAGCCGCTGATTTTGAAGATGGTTCTAATTTGAAATATACCATTGCTAAATGGCTGACACCAAACGGTAACTGGATTCACAAGAAGGGAATTGTTCCAGATGTAGTAGTCAAGCTTCCTGAATATGCGACATTACCGATTATTGATCCTGATAAAGAATTGGCACTATCCACTTCGTCTACAGAAGTACAAACTGCTCAGAAGATGTTAAAGGCGATAGGGTATGATCCTGGAAGGGTGGACGGCTTTTTTGACGAAAAGACTAAACAAGCTGTCATAAAATTCCAAACAGCTCAAAAGCTTCCTGCTAATGGTGTGTTAAAGGGAGACTCTACCCTGAAGCTTATGGATGTTTTACGTGAGAAAATCAAAAATAGCGATACTCAATTACAAAAAGCTGTTGAGGTATTAAAAGGTCGTATGAAATAACTATTAGTAACCCGATTCCTTCTGGAGTCGGGTTAAATTCTATTTTTAGAAAGGGAGAAAGTATGAAAAGGACAGAGATATACATTTTGTCGGGATTTTTAGGGAGTGGAAAGACTACATTATTAAAACGCCTTCTTGAGGATGAACGCAGATATGGGAGAAAAGTTGCTGTCTTGATGAATGAACTTGGTCAAGTATCAATTGACTCTGATGCGGTTGAAGAAGATGTTTTGTTAAAAGAATTATTAGGAGGCTGCATATGCTGTTCCATTCAGGACAAGCTTGAGGCACAACTCCAAGGACTATTAATGGAGGAGCAGCCGGATGTGATTTATATTGAGACAACGGGTGCGGCACATCCAGTGGAAGTATTGGATTCAATTCTATCACCCCTGTTTGCTGATCAATTATTGATTAGAGGAATTATCACCACTGTGGATGGCACTAGGTGGAAGGACAGAAAAACATTAAGTCCTCAGCTGCAGCAATTAATTGTTGAACAGGTGCGGAATGCAGACTTTATCCTAATCAACAAAATTGATGATCTAAAAGAAAATGAGCAGGCCCAATTGATATTTGAGATGCAGGGGTTAAATCCAAGAGCGCAATGTTTACTAACGAATTACTCGATGGTCCCGGTTGAACGTCTTAGAAGTCTAACGGTGGATGGAAAAAAGGAAGCCAGTCATATTCATTTAAACTTATCTACTTTCGTGTATCAGTTTAATAAAGCAATTAGCGAGTCTCATTTTGAAGAGTTTCTAAAGAAATTACCGGAAACTATTTACCGGATAAAAGGATATGTAAAGTTTCATTATTCGGAGAAGCCTTTTCTTTTCCAATATGCATATGGGATGCCGCTTTACATGAGGGAATACATGAATATGCGGTTGAATCTTGTATTTATTGGAGAGAACGTGAATTGGAAGATTATTAATGAACAGCTTATCTCTCTTGAGAGTGAGACAGAGACAGTTTAAAAATGATATTGAATGAATGATAAATTCCACTTCAGGTAACTCTTTTAATGTAGAAGAAACCATTAAAGGAGGAGTTTCAATGAAGAGGGTAGTGTGTTGTTTCTTAATAGTGATACAATTCCTCCTAGGTGGATTTGGGGTAGTTGCCGCTAACAAAATTGAGAATCATGTAGAAATGCCGGAATGGGACAAGGTGAATAAATTATTACCAAAGTACTCGAAGTTTACTGTTGTGGATATGGAAACGGGAAAAAAGTTCAAGGTACAAAGACGAGCCGGAAGTCATCATGCTGACGTACAGCCTCTCACCTCGAAAGATACAAAAATAATGAAAAATATTTACGGAGGTAAATGGAGCTGGAAACGCCGGGCTATATTTATTATTCATAATAAGAAACGGATTGCTGCATCCATGCACGGAATGCCTCATGGAGGTGGGGCATTGCAAAATGATTTTCCGGGACATTTTTGCATTCATTTTTACGGAAGCACTACCCATAGAACCAATTCAATGGATTTATCTCATATGCTTATGGTTTATAAGGCATCAGGAAAATTAAAGCAATACTTGTCAACTGCAGATCCCTATCAGGTCATTAATGCCTATATTGCTGGTTTCAAGCAGCAGGATTCTGTCATAGTCTCGAACATATCACTCCAAAAAGTAAAATGGAATCCGATACTAGATAAAGTTGAAAATGTCAGGGTCACAAGATTAGAGCAGTTGCCGCCAGAAGACCTCACACATGAAATAAGTTTAGACGTACCTGCTGAAGTTGATTGGTATATTAAGGATGTCGGCAGACAGACGTTTCGAGGAGAGATTCATTTAATTCGGTTTTCTCCAGCGGATGCTTGGAAAGTGGATTCCAAACCATTTATAGAAGAAAATCACTTTTAAAGGTCTCACTCGAAAACGTATTTGCTTATGGATATTAATAGGTAGTCTCACTAATTTTTTAGGCCAATTTCGTGCCCAGTTCATACGGGTTGATGAATTTATACATAAACATCAATCCATGTAAAAATATGTAGTCTTTATAAAACTAAAACACCTTTAGAATCACTAAAGGTGTTTTTTAAATAAATTATCTTTGTTCACCAAATTTGATGAAGGTCAATTCATCTTCGATTAAGCCGCAAGCACCACATTGGACTCGATAATCGGGTCCGTTGTATGGAAGGTGAAATGGCTCCAGCTCATTTTCGCCATATTCGCGGATGACATCACCTGACTGAGGATCAAGCTTAACAGATTGAGAAACTTGTTGAATGATATTAAATCTGCTTCGGTTTGTTTTACAATTAGGACATTTGTAAGGGGTTGACATAGGTTTCTCCTTTCTTACTATTGTTAAACATTATTTTTTGCAATAAGATTGGTAAATATGTAACAATGCTAATGAAGGATATGTCTAAACATCAATTAATGGACAAACAAGTTAGGGGAGAAATGCTGTGAAAAAGCTAATACTGTTGCTTATTGCATGCCTGTCTTTAAGTGTAGCTGTTTCCTGTAGCAATGATCAAGAGAAAACAGGTAATATGCCTGAAATGGTGGATGTGAATTTATCGGTGAAGCCTAATCCTGGTGAGCCAAATAAGCCGCTTATTTTTGAGGCAAGGGTTACGCAAGGAAAGGAAAAAATCAATGATGCGGAAGTTACATTTGAAATCTGGCGTTCAAAAGCTGCAAATCATGAGAAAATTACTGTTAAACACACAGAAGATGGAGTTTATCGGTTAGAAAAAACATTTCAACAAGAAGGTACTTATTACATTATTTCTCATGTAACTGCCAGGGACATGCATAATATGCCTATGAAGGAATTTACGGTAGGTAAACCAAGTGAGAAGGAAGATTCCACAACTGATCATACGATGGACAGTATGAACATGGATGATAAAAAAAATTAATAAACATACTAGTTTTACACAAAATAAGACAGCCACTTGGCTGTCTTATTTTGTGGGTTTTATGCTAGTATCGTTATTCCTCTTTTTTTGCCTTTATATTTACGGTGGCCTCCTTACCAAGTTTCTGTTTTACAATTTCATTTACTTTTTCGGAAATATCTCCTTCATATGTTGACCCAATGTTTAACTTGCCTGATAACTCTTTTATACCTAGTTGGCCAAAATTATTTGCATAATCTAAGTGTTCAATAACAATTTGGTCAACCTGAAGATGGTTAATTTGAACAGTTGGAGGACGTTCATTTTGTATTTTTTCTGCAGGGACACCAATGGACTTTACCTCTGTTTTAACCTCAATTATTTTAGATTCTAAAGAGGTAATCTTATTCTCCAATTCCGATATTTTTTTCGTAAAAGTTTTATGTGATGTGAAAAAGCGAAAGATGAATCGCATATAAACCCTCTATTCAGAATGGTTTGTTCAAAACCGAACCGAGATGGCAGCCTTTAGTTAATCTTATTTGTAATTACAGGAAACATGCAAAAAAAAACGACGTCTACAGAATTTCTGTTACGTCGATTTGTGAGTATTGCATATCAATATTTTTAGGGATTTTTATCTCCAGTATTCCATCTTTATAATTTGCGGTACTGCCTTTCCTTTTAACAATAGCAGGAAGAGTGATGGTGTTAGAATCTTCTTGCTCAGGAATATGTTCTACAATAAGCTGATTAGAAGTATGATAGAGGCGAAGCTGATTCAGCCACTCTTCGTTTCGAATCGGAATTCTTACAAACACATAATCATGTGTCTCAAAGGCAGAGGAATTCAACACATTGGCCGACTTCTGTTTTGTTTCTGGTGATTGGAAGCCGCTAAATAAATCTTGGCGATTCATCATATCACCCATGTTAGGCATCATTTTTCCAATAAGGTCCTGAACATAATTGTTAATCTCATCTGGTTTCATTTTTTGTAATGTATCTTTCATATCCTTTGTAAAAGGGAACATATTCCAAGGAAACATTTTTTTTCAACCTCCTAAAAAAATTAAAATTGATTGGCAATTGGTGAGGATGGGTTTGCTATTTGGTCTTGGTCACTAATATCTGTGTCTCCGAAGCCATTCAGAGAAAACGAACTCGAGGGAGAAAGATCACCTAAGGCAAAATTCGATCCCACCCATTTTTGGTTTGCAGTATGGCTGTTTTGGACAGATGGTCCTAAAGAAATATTGGCATTATTTGCAATGGAATTCGTCTTTATATTAAATATGTTTATTTGAAAAGGCATTTTTTTCAGTCCTTTATTTGGAATCACTAAAGACGTTCGATGGATTTGCGATATCACCCATATCATTGATATCTGGATCAATAAAGACATTCTCCATGGCCGCAGTCGGCGGTGCAAAATCTCCATAGGATGAATTTTGACCTTGGGATTTTGAATTAGCTGTATGGGCATTATGAAGGGCTTCGCCGATGTTGACAGACCCGTTGTTAGAAACGCTGTTGATTTTCAGGCTGAAGATATTTATTACAGTCTGCATCCTGTCACATCCTTTATTGTTGTTATCCCATCATATGCAACCACACGCCCATCCGTTATCAAAACTTCAGATCCCTAAAAAGGGACACGATTTAATATTTGCATATATAATCGTTTCTTTTTAACATATATATAAAGAAAGAATTCTTTTATAGAGAGGTAATGATTGTGAAGAAGAAAACGGCGTTGATTACAGGAGGAGCTTCAGGTATCGGTAAAAAAACGGCACAACTGCTTGCAGAAAATGGGTATCAACTTGTGATCAACTATCGAAAGAGTGAGTCTGAGGCAGTTTTCTTAGCAAAGCAATTAAATGATCATTACGGGACGAAAAACATTGCCATCCAAGGGGATGTTGCCAACAAAGAGGATTGCATACGGATTGTGAATGAATCTCTCTCGGTCTATTCGAGTGTCGATGTCTTAGTTCACAATGCCGGTCCATACATACATGAACGAAAAAAACTGACAGATTATTCTTTTGAGGAATGGGATTATTTAATCCAAGGTAATTTAACTTCGGTTTTTAATTTATCAAAACTGATTATTCCGGTGATGAGGAAACAAAATTGGGGCAGAATTATTACGTTAGGATTTGATCGAGTTGAAACCACGCCGGGCTGGATATACCGATCCGCCTTTGCTGCCGCAAAGACGGGTTTGGCATCTCTAACCAGAACAATTGCAATCGAAGAAGCGGAACATGGGATTACCGCTAATATGATCTGTCCTGGAGATATTACGAAGGATTGGAAGGAAAAAAGCATCAAGGACTCGATCTCGTTGAGCGGAGAAAAGCATACGGTGGGAAGACAAGGTACTGGTGAGGACATAGCGCGAGTTATCCGATTTATCATTGATGATCACTCTGATTTTATTACAGGAAGTATTATTCCAGTAACCGGCGGGATGGATGTCCTTGGGAAGGCATTGAAAACATAAAAATTAAATAAGTTCAAAAGTTTTTGAACAATTTGATTACATGAATGAGGATGTCGACTTTTGTAGATAATAGAATTTATTCATCATTTATTCATCTATGAAAGGAGCAAAGTAAATTATGAGTTTTAACATGAACCGAATCAATCCCAATCAAACCCAAGTGTTATTTCATGATGGCCGCTTTGAAACGTTAACAAATGAGGAATTAGACGAATTTTTGCTCCATATGGGACTAAGCGAAGGAAACAATGAACAAAATGTAACGGAATAATTGTTTTTATACAAAATGAAAAGCAATCGGCAGCGCCGATTGCTTTTTTTAGGCCTCTAGTAGCTGAGAATCTTCTTGGTCTGATCCATTGCGCAATAAATGGAAGGTATACAAGTCCTTTGGAATTTCATATAAGTCATAAACATCTGCATTCGCATTTAATTGCGCGTAAAGAGATGCTCTAGTTTCATTTGCTTTCACAACATAAGGAAGCTTTTCTGCTGCCTTAATAGAGCGAATATTGACTTTTCTAATCCGCATAAAAATAGTTTCAATCCCAGCTTCATAAAAGAGTTCTTTAAAAAATGCTTCTTTCGCTGGACTATTGTAGCCTTTCCCATGATAGGGTTTGCCAAGCCAAGTCCCTAAGAACCCAGCATTATCTTCAATGTCAAACAAATTAATCGTCCCGATTGGGTTGCCCCATTCATCGAGAATCGTACGTGAAATTAATTCACCCCGTTCTTCCGCCTCAATCGTTTGTTTCGTCATAAATAAAAATTCTTCATATGAGTCAGCTTTTTGGCGCACAAAAGGGAAGACATCTGGATGCGTCACTAACTCGTACAGTGTGTGGCTGTCATGAAGATCACGTTTTTTCAACATGAAAATCCCTCCATTAGGGCATTCCGATCCCATGTCAAAAGAAGCGGTCCACCCTCGAAATTTTTTATAGAATTGCGTAAAAAATTTCGGGGTGGGAATCGAACCCACTAGAACCAGTATACTGGTGGCGCACCATTTGCCTTCCCTATTTCATTTTTTTTGTTACAGGATTCTGCTCATAAACCCCCAAATCAATCAGTTACAAAATCATTTACTTAGAGTATAATACAAGAAAAATTGTAAAAAGGAAATAGGTTTTTTGCCGTTTTTCGCTAATATTTTTTACCAATTTTCAACACTTTTCTACGCTTCCGAATAAACGATTTCACCGCCGATCATTGTCCATTTCGGCTTTGCTAGATAATGGAAAGGATGATGGGTCCAGAGGACTAAATCAGCATCCTTTTTCTCCTCAATACTGCCTACTCGATCGTCAATGCGTAGGTTTCTGGCTGGAAGGATGGTAATTCCTTCGAGGGCCTTTTGTTCCGGTAAACCTTCACGGACAGCAAGACTCGCACAAATATTTAAGTATTGTATGGGTGTATAGGGATGATCTGTTGTAATTGATACCTCTAAACCGTGATTTGTCAATATTTCATACGTTTTCCACGTTTTATTTTTTAATTCCACTTTGGACCGTCTTGTTAGTGTTGGACCAACTGAAACCTTTAAATGATGTCCGGCTAATTCATTAGCAATTAAATGTCCTTCTGTGCAATGTTCAATCCGCAAATCAAGCTGGAATTCTTCCGCAAAACGCAGCGCTGTAATGATATCATCCGCACGGTGCGCATGAATCCTTACCGGTATTTCTCTTTTTAACGCCATTACCAGTGGAGCAATTCGAAGATCTTCAGGATTATCCGTATGAATGGCCTTGTAGAAAGCTTCCCTAAGCATTCCCATGATTCCCATCCTAGTGATCGAGTCACTATTGCCATGGCTGTGTATTCTCTTTGGATTTTCTCCTAAGGCAAGTTTTAAACCGGCTATTTCTTGGACAATCATTTTCTTGATGTTTTTTCCAGTTGTTTTAATGACAGCCGTAGTTCCACCAATGACATTTGCGCTTCCCGGCATTACATGAACCGTTGTAATCCCGCTTCTAATCGCATCGTTAAAAGCCTGATCTAATGGATAGACCCCATCAATTGCTCGAATATGTGGTGTGAGTGCTTCGACTGTTTCGTTGGCATCATTGCCAGCCCAACCCGTTCCCTCATCATATAAACCTAAATGGGTATGAACATCTATAAAACCAGGGAAGAGATACATACCTGTACAGTCGATTATTTTTACTGTTGAATCTGTCCGTAAATTTTTGCCTATTTTATTAATCTTGCCACTCTCGATAAGGATATCAGTGGCTTTTAACGGTTCAGAGGTGACCGGATGTACATTTGCATTTTTCAAAAGTATTTTATCCATAGTAAAACCTTTCTATATGTTGTTTATGGTATTTTATCTATTTTAGCAACATATGTGTCATAGGAAAAGGAATCTATATATATACATTTTTTCCAACACTTAGTCCTTTTTATTAAAAGTCTTTTTGTTTTGTTAAAGGAGAGCGTTATTTTATAATATTAATTATGAGTTTTGTAGTTTAATGATTACAGGGGTGAGGCAGTTTGATAAGCCAAACAGGATTAGTTTTAGAAGGTGGCGGGATGCGTGGTGTATATACTGCCGGGATCCTGGAATATTTCTTAGAACAGGAACTGTTTTTCCCTTATGTTATTGGTGTTTCCGCAGGAGCATGCAATGCGGCCTCTTATCTATCAAAGCAAAAAGGAAGAAATAAAACAGTTACAGTTGAATATGCAAGTGACCCAAGATACATCTCGTGGAAAAACTACTTTAAGAACAGGCAGTTCTTTGGGATGGATTTTATTTTTGATGAAATTCCTAATCAACATGTCCCTTACCATTATGATGTTTTTTATAACAGTCCATCCGAGTTTGTTGTTGGCGCAACCGATTGTTTAACAGGTATGCCTGTGTACTATAATAAGCAGGATTATGGGGAAGATTTGCTAACTGTCCTACGGGCATCAAGTTCGCTGCCGTTTATCGCACCGGAAATCCGTTATCAGGACAAAATATTACTTGACGGCGGGATAAGTGATCCAATACCAATCAAAAAAGCGCAAAGAGATGGCTTTAAGAAAAATATTGTCATTTTAACAAGAAATAAAGGATATTTGAAAAAACCATCCAAATTCCACTTTCTCGTTAACAGGAAGTATCCAAATTATATGGGATTGCAGCAGTCGTTACGGACACGGTATCAAACTTATAATGATACGATCGACTACTTAGAAAAAGAAGAGACAGACGGCAATGTGCTGATTATCCGTCCATCAGATCCATTAAAAGTGGGGAGGATGGAAAGGAATTCCAAAAGACTAGAAGATTTATATAACCAAGGGTATCGGGATGCGAAGGCTTCAATCGATAAAATTATGTCTTATATTAGTAAAGGTTAGAGGAGAGTCTCGCAGGCTCTTCTCTTTCTTTTTGGATGTGTTAAAGGTTACTGTTGATTTTGGGACAATGTTGATTGGATCGGATAAGCTCCACTCCTG
>NZ_JBALPZ010000078.1:19163-29753 GCF_036965645.1 Neobacillus drentensis | reverse complement strand
AATCCTATTAAATAAACTCTTACTAGAGGAATTGATAAGGGGTTATCTGGATGAAAATAAATGAATATTACCGGGATATAGCTTATATGAACTTAAATGGTAGTATTGCAGCACTAGTACCGGCCACTATGATTATTATAGGGAACCTTACTTTTATAAAACATAGGGAAATGATGCTATTAACAATACCATTTCTCCTTTATAGCCTGATTAGTTTCCAAGTCTATCTTTTTAGAATGAAACAATCACTTGCAATTAGACGTAATATGCCTGCTTTTAAAGACGTGTCTAGTTATTTTTTTAATGCGCGTCATCTATTACTTCTTTACCGGAGCTCCCAGTCCCCATGTTTATTTATATATTTTCCCAATGGCCATTTGGCAGGGCATATAAAAAAAATACGAGGAAAAGGTTTGGAAAGATTAAATCCGTCGAGAATTTACGCTTTGTATAATGTAGAAGACCAAGTGATAGGGTTCTTTAAACAAAAAGGAAGGAAAGTAGTAAAGATTACTGTTTTTGATAGGAATAAGAATTTATTAGGAGGATTTGAAAAAAGGAGTATAGGTTTTCGGAAGGTAAAGAAAGAGTTATTTGACCATACCGGAAGGTTTATTGGAGAGGTCGAAGGTTCTTCTCTCTTTATGGACGAGCATATTTTTGATCCAGGTCAAAATGAAGTGGGTCGGCTGCGGCGAGGATGGATGCCTATTGAATGGAGTCCTATATTTCCAGAACCCAATACACCTGTACTATCACTTAAAGAAGGTCTTTCAGAAGAGGACAAGCTGCTCGGGATGTCGTTATTAATTAATGAATACTTTATTGAGAGATAAAACAGGACAGTTTCCTTCCATAATAATGTTTGATATGATGGATTAAAGATATTATTATGGGGGTAAAATTTGTGCAGATTGATTTAATAAAAGGTCATGGATCAGGAAATGATTTTCTCCTTATCGATGAAATATCAAATAATTATTCTTTTTCGGAAATAGAGAGAGCGAATCTTGCCAAAGTTTTGTGTAACCGTGACAATGAGCTTGGTGCAGATGGAATTTTATTTATAATGAAAAGTGACCATGCTGATGGAAGAATGCGTGTTTTTAATGCCGATGGTTCAGAAGCTTCAATGTGTGGAAATGGCCTGCGTCTTGTAGCCAGATATATTTGTGAGTTGAAGGGTGTTAATCAGGCGCTTATTGAAACAATGAAAGCTAATCTAAAGGTGAAGAAGCAAGAGGATATATTCCCTCAGGTTCATACTTACCAGGTTGAGATTTCTCCGGTCTTGTTTGAATTAAAGGCACTGCCTTTGAACTTAAATAAACCAACTCTTTTTAACGAAAAAATTAAGGAACTATCTGATGAAATACGTTTTACTGCTCTAGCCGTCCCCAACCCGCATTTAATTGCCATTGTAGAAACTGAGCAGCTGCAAATTAATCTCCAAAAACAGCTAAGTGAAAAAGTGAATGGTCCCAATGATTTATTCCCTGACGGGGTAAATGTAAGCTTTGTAAAGCCGATCGAGAAAGGTTCCATTTATGTTCGCACCTTTGAGCGTGGTGTAGGTTTTACAAATGCCTGCGGAACAGCCATGTCGGCATCATCATTGGTTACTTGTTTGAATGAGTTAAACGACTTTGAAAAAGTGATCAACGTCTATAATAATGGCGGTAAAGTCCAATGTGTTGTCCATAAAATCGAGGATACTTTTACAATCGATTTAATCGGAAACGCGACCTATCTTTATCGCGCCTCAATCCAGTTGAATTTGGATGAAAAAGCCTTTTCCATTTTATCAAGAACAAATTTAACTGAACAAATGATCTACGAGACGCTCCAAGAGAATGCACAGAATGTAATTAAGCAATTATTATAAAAGGATAAGGTTTATCACCTTATCCTTTTTTACTTGAATTTTTTAAAAACTCTAGGACTGGAGTAAAGGGCTGGATTTGTTTTGTTTGAAAATAATCGAAAAATGGCTCATATTGACTGCGGATTCGTTTAAGAGCCTTTTCCATATTAAAGGAGACAAGTTCAAGTTTGTCGTTTACTTCCTCCCAATAAAGGGGAGTGGCAACGCCAGCGTGTTCATTTCCCCTCATGGAGTAAGGAGCTACGATGGTTTTTCCTTCAGAATGCTGTACATAATCAACATATAACCTGTTACCACGATTCTTTTTCATTCGTTCTATAGTGAAAGAATCAGGATCCCTTGAGATTAAATATTCAGCAATAAAGCTGGTAAATAACCGAGTGTCATCATAGGAATAAACATTTTCAGGCAAAGGAAGGTAAATTTGCAGCCCTTTATTACCGGAGGTTTTTATGAAACCAATTAGGTTTAATTGATCAAGGACCTCTTTAATTAATAGTGCTGCTTTTATGGCTAAATGGAATGCATCTTTCGATGGCGGGTCCAAATCAAAAACAATCTCACTCGGTCCTATGCTATTGACAGTTTGAAAAGGAATATGAAATTCAATGGCAAGTTGATTTCCAAGCCACACCAGTGTTTTAAGGTTATTGCACAAAATATAGTTAATTCCTTCTGCTTCTTTTGTGTGCACAAATTCTGGTGCATAATCAGGACAGTTCTTCTGATAAAAAGCTTCGCCAAACATTCCATGTGGAAAGCGAATAACTGTTAAGAGCCGGTCTTTTAAAAAAGGCAGCATATTAGGAGAGACTTCCCGTAAGTAAAGAATATAATCTGCCTTTTGAATACTGAAATTTTCCCATAAGGGTTTATCAGGATGAGTAATTTCTAAATCTTGAGGTAGATTCTTTTGGGCAAACATAAAACGATCGTATGTACAATTACTGGGTTCAAGATCAAAGCGAAATCTGTCAAAATGTGGTTCACGTAGTTGATTTTCATATAATTCTAAGTATTTTACCTCAATGCATATGGCGGGTTCCACGTAAATAAACTGGTCATCCTCATTGGTTGTGTTTTGATTAATCGTTTGCTTTATGGCATTTTTTTCTTCAGGTTTAAAACCAAAAAGTACCTGACCTATCGGAACAATCTTTTTATCTTGATAAACCCCTATATAGAAATAACCATTTGTTTTTTCATAGGAAGTGATAAAACAGCTGACATATTTCCAATTTTTATACTTAAGCCATTGGATAGAGCGTTTCCCTTCTTCCCAAAGACTATTTTTAAATTTAGCTATAATCCCTTCTCCATCATATAAGATCACGTTTTCCCATAATTCATTAAAATCATCATGGGCATTAACATATTGAAGTAGTTGATCGTTATATGGATCTGATTCTAACTCAAACCTAACTTTTAAGAATAGTTCCTCCAACGCTTTTTTTCTTTTATAAAAGGGTTCAGTATAAAGAACTTTCCCCTTTAACATCAAAAGATCAAAAACCATCAAACGGCATGGGGAGCGGGTTGACTGCTCTGAGATTTTTTTTTCTGATTTTAGTCGTCCACGAATTTGGATAGCCGAGAAATTGGCTTTATGCGTATTTTCTAAATAGACAAGTTCCCCATCCAATTGGAGTGGTAAATGGGGTTCAAATTGGACTTTATGCAGTAAAAGGAACTCTTTAATTTCTGGAAATTGCGGTAATAAATCTTTTCCATTTCTACTCATCAATTCAATTCCCGTCGTTAAATTCCAGGTTAACAAGGCACGAAATCCATCATATTTAACCTCGTACTGCCAATCAGGCCGGACGGGAAGTTCAAAAGTTAAACTTGGCAGCATTGGTTTCATAGCAGCCTTTCCTTTCTTTTTCCTTTATTTTGCTTCAATTAATTACTATTCATGCTTTACCAAAACTTTTTAGGAATGAAGATAGCTTGGTACCACAAAATATAAACAAAAAGATTGGAGAATTCCTTATGCATACGATGTGGAAAGGCAGCATTAGTTTTGGACTTGTAAATATACCGATCAAGCTCCATACAGCCACTGAAGACAAGGATATAAAACTTAGGACCCTTCATAATAAATGTCATGCTCCTATTAAATACGAAAAAATTTGTACAGTCTGTGAAGAAGAAGTAAAACCAGAAGATATTGTGAAAGCATATGAGTATACAAAAGGAAAGTTTGTCGTCCTTGATAATGAAGAGCTAGAAAAGCTTCGTAAAGAAAATGAAGAGAAGGCAGTCGAAATTATTGATTTCGTAAAAATAGAAGAAATAGACCCGATTTATTTTGATCGAACGTATTATATGTCCCCAAATGAAGGCGGAAGCAAGGCATATTCATTATTACGTAAGGCGCTGCAGGAGTCTCAAAAGGTGGGTTTAGCAAAGATTATTATTCGATCTAAGGAACAGTTGGCTGTGATTCGTGTATACGAAAATACTTTGGTAATGGAAACCATCCATTATCCTGATGAAGTCCGTAAATCAGGTGACGTACCAAATGTACCTGAAGAGAATAAAGTTACGGATAGAGAATTAGAAACAGCGATATTACTAATTGATCAATTAACAACTAAATTTGAGCCTGAAAAATATACCGATGAATATCGAACCGCTTTATTGGAACTAATTGAGTCCAAACGGACGGGGCAGGAAACAGTAACAACAGCGACTACAGAAGTTGCCTCAAATGTTACCGATCTAATGGCTGCCCTCCAAGCATCCATTGATCGGACAAAACCGAATAAAACAGCTGCGGCTGCTTTAAAAGCATCTAAAACTGAGATAAATAAACCAAAAAAGACAGCTGCTCCACCAAGGAAAAAGGCTCCATCAAAAGTTAAGAAGGAAGCCTAGAAAAATAGTTAGTCTTCAAGACCAAGTTTCTTAACTTGGTCTTCTTTTCATACTTGGACAGCTTCAAAAAATTGACTTAATGTAAAAATTGTGCTAAAATTGAAATAGATTTTAATGTTACGGATTTATCTGTTTTAAATGGTCGTAACTGCACGGAAGTAAGAGATGTTTGTTACCTCTCGTGTGTGATTACGTCTTTTTTATTATGTAAAATGGTCAAGAATAAAAGGGTGATGCAAGCATCACCTTTTTATATATTTAGTTTTACTAGAATAATAGTTGGGATTCGTTTCAAACATGGTTCAAAAACAGTCATAACTATTTATAAGGAGTGATCGTTTTGGCATTTGGCAGAAAAAATGAAGAAGAAATTAAACTAGAAGAGACAAAGATTTGGGAATGTACGTCGGAAACTTGTAAGTGCTGGGTTCGAGACAATTTTAAAAGCAGTGAAGTTCCACTTTGCCCAATCTGTAAAAGTGAAATGAGTCAAACAACAAAAGAGCTGCAAGTTATTCATAATCATAGTAAAAATTTTATGGGATAAAGAACAAAAGCAGGGGAGATAAGTGCCCTGCTTTTCTTTATTCTGTCTCCTCAAAAGCAAACTTCTTACAGTAGCTAAGGACTAGCTCTTCTTCATCTTCCTCTAATTCAAAATCGAGTACCTTTTCGGTCCCGCGTTCAAAAAAGTGATAGCTGGTAATTTTATCTCGACTTTCATCATGAACAAAAATACACTTTAAACCGACACCTTTTTCAGAATAGAGCTCATCCTCTTCGTCCACTTCGAGTTCTAGAAAAAACTCGTAGCGATCTCCGGATAGTAAACCAAAGGGATCTTCTAATTTTTCTACTTGGTGGCCTGTAATGTTCAACCCAATCATCCTTTGCAGTTTATTGACTCTCTTATTATACACATTTTCAGTTATAACCCCAAAAAAGTGATTTAGGTAACTGATAGCCTAAGGATTTTGAATTTAATGTGAATAATTGCACAAACTTAACCGAATCTAAGTAGTTTACGGTAAGATAAATTTTAAGGGCTTACAAATCAAGGAAGTTGGTGTATATATCACGAAAAGGAGAGAGGAAATGAAGACAACAAAAGATGCCATACATATCCAAATACATCCATATTTATTATCCAGGAAAAATTTTTATCAAATTCTCTATACTTTATTCCTAGAACCAACTAATGAAGAACTTTTGCTAGAATTAGGTTGTCTCGGGACGTTTGATGATTTAAAAGAGCTTCATGAAGGCGGGAGTATACTCGCTTCTTTTTTTAACCAATTGACCACAAATGAGCAAGTGCACTCAGAAGGAGATGAATACCGCCGTTTATTTATTGGCCCTGGAGCATTAGTTGCCCCTCCTTGGGAGTCTTACTATCGAAGCAGGGAACACCTTCTATTTGAAGAATGGACACTCCAGATAAGAGAACTATATCACCAATTTGGCCTCCAATTTTTACGGGAAAATAATGAGCCAGATGATCATTTATTACTAGAGATGGAATTTATGACTTTTTTAATAGAACAAAATATGCAAGTCTTAGAAACTGATAAGATACTGGAACTAGTTGACATTCAAATTCACTTTCTCCAAAAGCACCTAACCCTTTGGATTCCAGAATTTTGTAAAAGGGTTATGAACCATACTAGCAGCCGCCTATATCTAGGCGCTGCCATGCTGCTAGAAGACTTTTTAACATTTGATTTGACATCTTTATTGGAAGTAAGGGAGGTATTAACCTATGTCTGAAAATCACCATTTAAAGAATTTGTTAACTAATAAAATGCAGAGACGGACCTTTTTAAAATGGTCAAGTGCGATAGGAATACCAGTGATTGCCGGTGGAGTAGGCACGAAGATGCTTGTAGACCGTAAAGAAAAAACTAAGCCTTTAAGTGCTAAAGAAGAAAGCCCGGAAACGATTATTTCAACTTGTAGTATTAACAACTGCGGGGGACGTTGTATCATTAAGGCGCATGTAAAAGACGGAGTTGTAGTACGAGTCAGTACTGATACACAGGAGGCAGGAGACCTCTCCACGCCGCCTCTAAGAGCTTGCGTTAGAGGTCGAAACTATCGGAATATGCTTTATCATCCTGATCGACTGAAATTTCCGATGAAACGAGTAGGGAACCGGGGAGAAGGGAAATTTGAAAGAATTTCTTGGGACGAAGCAGTTGAAACAATTGCAGCCCAAGTAAAACGGATTGGGGATACATATGGACCTCAATCGAGGTATGTCAACTATGCTTCAGGACAGAGCTGGGGATTGCACGGTGGAAAGAATGCAGCAAAGAAGTTATTATCCCTGACAGGCGGTTATTTGAATTCACGAAATGATTATAGCTCTGGTGCGGGTAATGTTGCTACCCCATATACTTACGGAACAAATGATTCAGGAAGCAGTTTTGATTCACTGCTCCATTCCAAATATATTATTTTATGGGGACAAAACCCGTCTGAAATGATTTTCTCAACACCTTATCGTGAATATTTAATGCAAGCAAAGAAAAATGGTGCAAGGATTGTTGTTATTGACCCTAGATATACCGATACAGCAATCGCCTTTGCGGATGAATGGATACCAATCCTCCCAACTACAGACACGGCGATGATGGATGCCATGGGTTACGTAATTGTAACAGAAAACCTACATGATCAAGCGTTCCTCGATACATACTGCCTTGGATTTGATGAGAATCACATGCCTGATGGTGTACCAATAAATAAATCAGTTAAAAGCTATTTACTTGATGATCAAGACGGCGTTCCTAAGACGCCTGAGTGGGCTGAGAGGATTTGTGGTGTGCCTGCCAGCAAAATAAGAGAAATTGCGCGTGATTATGCCAAGAATAAGCCAGCTGCATTAATTCAAGGTTGGGCAGCACAACGTCAGGCATTTGGAGAACAATACATGCGCGCTGGTGCACAATTGGCCTGTTTAACAGGAAATGTAGGTAAACTGGGAGGCTGGGCAGCAGGTACTGGCTACTGGAGCCGAAGTGATATTGTCTATCCGTTTGAATATAAAAATCCAGAAACCGCTTCTATTCCATGCTTCCTATGGACTACTGCTGTAGAAAAGGGAACAGAAATGACTGCTGCCGATGGATTGCAAGGAACGGATAAATTAACCACAAATATTAAGATGATTTTCAATATGGCAGGTAATATGCTGATAAATCAGCATGCAGATATCAATAAAACACGAAAATTACTTGAAGATGAAAGTAAAGTGGAGTTTATTGTTGTCAGTGATCTCTTTATGACCCCAAGTGCAAAATATGCAGATATTTTATTGCCGGGAACGACCTTCTTTGAACGTTACGATATTGGTGTACCATGGTGTTTTGGAGATTATGTAGTCTTTGGGGATAAAACCATTGATCCATTATATGAATGCCGAAATGAATATGAGGTGTTTGCAGATATAGCTGATAAGCTGGGACTAAAGGATAAATTTACAGAAGGAAAGTCTATACTCGACCTTATAAAGGAAAGTGTCGAAAGAACTAAAAAAGAACTTGATTCAAGCTTCCCAACCTTTGAGGAGTTCCGTAAAAAAGGAGTACATCACTTTACATATGACGAGCCTTTAGTAGGTTTTAAAAAGCAAATTGATGACCTTGAAAAAAATCCATTCGAAACTCCATCAGGGAAAATAGAATTGTTTTCAAAGTCATTATGGGATATGAACCAGCATAGTGAAATTCCTGCAATTGCCAAGTATATTTCTTCATGGGAGGGACCAGAGGACCCACTTATTAAGAAATATCCGCTGCAGCTCATCAGCTGGCATTATAAGCGCCGTTGTCACTCCACCTATGACAATCAAGAATGGCTTGAGGAAACAGCCAAGCAAGAGATGTGGATAAATCCTGTAGATGCTGAAAAACGAGGAATAAAAAATGGGGACCGTGTACAAGTATTTAATGATCGTGGATCACTGGTTATTGATGTTAAAGTCACGCCACGAATTACGCCAGGAGTTGCTGGAATCCCTCAGGGTGCTTGGTATACGCCAGATAAAAATGGACTTGATCAGAGAGGATCTGTCAATGTCCTTACCTCACAGAGGCCAACTGCATTAGCAAAGGCTAATCCACAATTAACCAACCTTGTTGATATAAAAAAGTATAAGGAGTGAAGAAGTTTGGAACAGCTTGGATTTTATATAAATCAAAGCCTTTGTACTGGTTGTAAGGCGTGTACAGTAGCGTGTAAAGACAAAAATAACCTTGATGTTGGCCTGAATTTTCGCAGGGTTTACCCATATGAAGAGGGGACTTTCACGGAACTGCCCACTATGGGAATGGTTCAGAATATAAAAGCGTTTTATTTTTCTATATCATGTAATCATTGTAAGCACGCGGCCTGTATTTCGAGCTGCCCAACCGGAGCGATTGTCAAGAATAATGAAAACGGTGTTGTTACCATTGATCAGGAAGTATGCCAGGGGGCGCAATTATGCATAAAGGCTTGTCCATACGGTTCTCCTCAATACAATAAAAAAATATTTAAATCAAATAAATGTGATTTTTGTATGGATTTACAAGAAAAGGGCGAAGACCCAGCGTGTGTTGCTGCCTGTCCAATGCGGGCAATTGAATTTGGTCCAATCGAACAGCTTAGAAAAAAATATGGCACTGTAAGCCAAATTAAAGGGTTGCCAAGTAGCACAATTACACAGCCTAACCTAGTCATTACCCCGCATCAGAATACTAAGCTGTCCAGCAAATAACGTTAAATTTAGGTGGTTGAGGGTGAAGAAATGTCACTGCTTGTTAATTGGCTTGAAAGTATGCATGTAGATGCTAAAATAACCAATGTTTGTTCTAGAAAAAGACACCTTCGCTCGACTTGTAGTCTTTGCTCGGATGCCTGTCAGTTCGGAGCGATTTCAATAGATTCCACATCTTTTGAAATCGAACCAGAGAAATGTAATTCCTGCGGCGATTGTATGATTGCCTGTCCACTGTCTGCTATCGAAGGTGTTTGTGAATCCAGGGAGTTCAATAAGAATAGTCTTGTCTATAGTGAATCGTATATCCCAACTGTTAAAGAATTACTTATTTACAAACAGAGAGGGTTAATGACCATAAAAACTGTTCCAGCCTCTCTAAATCAAAATTGGCGTACAGTTGTCAATAAATCAAACAAAATTTTACTGCAGCTTGAGGAATGCACGATTAACATTATGGAAAACGGTAGAGATAATAGGATGTCGAGAAGAACATTCTTTTCTTCCTTACCACGAGAAGGGAGACAGTTCGCCAAAATCATGGCACCGGCATCTTGGAAATGGCTAGCAAACGAATGGATTATAACAAGCTATTTTCCCGACTATCAATTCTATCAAGTAGAATTGGATCTTGAAAAATGTACACTTTGTGAAATCTGTTTTAACTTCTGTTCTCAAAAGGTATTTACCGTTTTAAATGGTCATTTGCAAGTATCTAATGAGAAGTGTGTAAACTGTTATGATTGTATAGATTTATGTCAGCAAGATGCTATTCAAATTAGTCCGCACATTTCGAAAAAACAAACTAAACAATATCCGTTTACCACTAAGGAATGTGTATCTTGTGGGAGATCTTTTTCAACATTCCACCCCAAAATAGACTGTTGCCCTGTTTGTTGTGATCGGGATCCTGATTGGTTATGTCCTTAAAATAAAAGAAGAGGTTCTCTTTATGGGGTTCTCCCATGGTGAAACCTCTTTTTAATATTAAATGCTGCGTTAATCTTGGATGTTGATTTCCGCTCCAGTCGCTCAGCAAACCCGCGGGCGGGCGTGCCGGGAAGCC
>NZ_JBALPZ010000078.1:10167-19112 GCF_036965645.1 Neobacillus drentensis | reverse complement strand
TCCAATCAACATTGTCTCATTTAACACAGCCCTATTAAAAGTAAAAAAACACTCGCTTAGAGTGTTTGAACTGTATGTATGGAGGAGAAGATGAGATTCGAACTCACGCAACGGTTGCCCGCCCTAACGCATTTCGAGTGCGCCCCCTTATAACCACTTGGGTACTTCTCCAAATGGAGCGGGTGAGGGGAATCGAACCCCCGCCGTCAGCTTGGGAAGCTGAAATTCTACCATTAAACCACACCCGCAACTTACATTTCGTTAAGAACACCTATACTATAGCATAAAGCGGGCCATTTTTGTCTAGAAACTTGCTTGAATCATAAAAAGTGCTGAGGGTTATCCCAGCACTTTTTTCTAAGCTTCTGCTTTTGGCTTTACTGCGAACAAAGTAATAATCGCGGCCATAATGGTAAGGCTGCTTAGAACAATAAAAATCCAATGATTAGCATATTTCATTAGGATTGCAATCAATGGCGGGCCTGCAGCAACTCCAATAAACCGCATTGAACTATAAATGGAGGAAATAGTCCCGCGTTCCTTTTTCTCTATGCCTTCGGTGATTAAGGCATCTAAACAGGGGAGACTTAAGCCAATTCCTACTCCGGTGATAAGGAACATGGTTAGCATATACCATAGCTGGATTGAAAACCATAGTGCAGCAATTGAAATAGCTGCAAAGAGAATACTGATTAAAGTGATCCATTTCATTAATACCTTATTTTTCTTAATGATCTTTCCACTGATAAAAGAGGCTAAACATAGTGCACCAAGCGGTAGTGATAAAAAGAAACCTTTTTTTAGATCTTTGATTCCATACTCTTTTTCAAAGGTTTCTGAAAGGTAAAACAAAATTCCAAACAGGACGAGCATAAGAATACCGCCAATAAAAAAGATGGCATACAGCCAACGTCCTTTTTCCGTAAAGGTTTTTTTAATATTTGTAAAAAATTGCTTGAAAGGAATAGGTTCTTCATTACTTTTAGGGCATTTAACAAGAAAGATCATTAAGATAACCGATATGGCACAAAACACTGGAATTGAAAAAAATGGTAGAAACCAGATGAATCCAGCAAGAAAGGCTCCGAGTATAGGACTTAAAACCTTTCCTAACGTATTAGACGTTTCAATAAGTCCGAGACAGCTGCTAACATCATCTTCACTTTTAAACATGTCACCAACTAAGGGTAGTACAATGGGCATGGCCCCCGCTGCCCCTACTCCCTGCAGGGCCCGGCCAACTAAAATGAGCCAATAGGCATCCG
Organism: Neobacillus drentensis; assembly: GCF_036965645.1. GTDB lineage: Bacteria > Bacillota > Bacilli > Bacillales > Cytobacillaceae > Neobacillus > Neobacillus drentensis_D. Next base: position 17,847 of record NZ_JBALPZ010000078.1, on the reverse strand, counting down.
TTAACTTCCATGCAGCCCACCAAGAGATTAGCCCTCCAATCGCCGCAATAAGGAGACTCGGAATAATCACTTTTTTTCTGCCGATATGGTCGGATATGTATCCGGCTACGGGAATTAGAAAAATTGCAACGATGGAATAAACCGTAATAATCATACTGGTTTGAAAGGATGTGATAGATAATTCTTTTTCCATAGAAGGTAATACAGGAATCAACATTGAATTTCCTAAAGTCATCACTAAAGGAATGGAAGACATCGAGACAATAGCCCATTTTTGCTTGGCAATTTCACTTTGTTTTTTTTGGCCAGCATCCGAGTGTTTCTTCTTTGCTGCCTTTTGGTTTTGGCTTAATCGTTCAATATGTTCCATGAATCTTCTATCCCGCCTTCATAATATGCTCTAAACATTCCACGCCGAAGAGACATGTTTGCTTGCTAATGTTAATATTGGCTAATTCAAATGAAAATAACATATATTAAGGTATCCTTTAAATGGAAAGCGATAAGTAAAAATAGACTTAAGATACTCAATTTTGAATTTTTTAAAAATATATAATACTTGACATTATTACTGGAGTTGTATAGGATAATAATCAATAAAGCAAAACATAATAGGTGTTGACGAAGAGTAGTAACTTTTACGGATTCTTAAGAGAGCTGATGGTTGGTGCAAATCAGTGTAGACGTTTAAGCGAATGGACTTCCGAGCCTCCAAACCGAACCCTTATAGGCAGTAGGCTTTGGCGAAGATCTCATCGTTACAAGAGACAGATATTCAAGCTTTTTTGCTTCGATATCGGTTGAGTGAGCTAATTTTAGCTAATGAAGGTGGCACCACGGGTCTTCCGTCCTTTTTGGATGGAGGGCCCTTTTGTATTTTTAAGTAAAATAATTAACTCGTTGAACAAGAGTAGTACACAAAATTAATTCTTACCAGAGAGTCGGGGGAGGTGCGAGCCCGATATGAATGAATTTGTGGAATGGACTTGTGAGAGGTGTCTTGAACCTTAGTAGGGACGCCCGGATTCCCCCGTTAAAGGGATAGGATATCGGACAGAATATGTTCTGTATCTGAATGAGGAAACAGAGCTTGATCTGTTTCAAAGGGAGGTGGCACCACGGTCTTAGAATCGTCCTCTATATGCGCAATCTATTTGCGCGTATAGAGGACGATTTTTTTATTTTCGAAAAGGGGTTGTGACATGAAGACAATAAATCGATGTTTAATACAGGAAATCAAAGGAGATACATTAACACCCATCTCGATCTTACAAAAGATAAGCGGAACGAAGAAATTCTTATTAGAAAGCTCTCATAAATATAATGACTCGGGGAGGTATTCTTTTATTGGAGCAGATCCCGCCTTTGAACTCATTTCTAGAGGCGAAACAAATGAAATTATTTATCGTGATGGTGCAAAGCGTACATTGAATGGAAACCCTTTAGAAGTTATAAAGAAGCTATTACCTGACGGGATATTTGACGAATGTGATTTTCCTTTTATAGGTGGCGCAGTGGGGTATGTGGGCTACGACATCATTAGAGAGTTTGAAATCATCGGTGAGGAATATCCAAATGGTTTGGAAATGCCAGATGTGCATCTTATGTTTTTTGAAGAAGTGATTGTTTTTGATCATCTTCAAGAAAAAGTAAAAATATGCGGTCTTCCATTATCAGAAAAAAGTAGTACAGCGTTAATCGAAAGACGAGTAATGCAACGGATAGAAGAATTAAAAAAACCAAATTATTATTACGAAGAGGAACCCTATACTTTTAGCGGTTTTGAATCGGATACAACAAAAGAAGCGTTTATTAAAAGTGTTGAAACAGCAAAAGAGCATATCCTTGCAGGCGATATTTTTCAAGTAGTCCTTTCAAGACGTATGAAATCATCGTTTCAAGGTACACCCTTATCACTTTATCGAAAGCATCGAAGCACTAATCCAACACCGTATATGTTTTATATCGACTTTGATGGATATACCGTGATTGGTTCATCGCCAGAAAGCTTAATTAAAACACGTGGCAACACAGTTATCTCCAACCCAATTGCCGGGACAAAGCGGAGAGGAACAACTGCTGAAGAGGATGAACGGATTGGGCAGGAATTAGTTAACGATGAAAAGGAGCTTGCCGAACATCGAATGCTTGTGGACCTTGGAAGAAACGATCTTGGCAAAGTTTGTGAATTTGGAACGGTTCAAATTGAGAAGTATATGTCGGTAGAAAAATTCCGTCATGTTATCCACTTAGTTTCGGAGGTTAGCGGAAAGCTTCATCCGGAAATGACGGCATTAGATGCCTTGGCGGCCTGTCTGCCAGCAGGGACGGTTTCTGGTGCTCCAAAAGTAAGAGCAATGGAAATTATAAATACATTAGAAAGATCAAAGCGCGGTCTTTATTCCGGAGCAGTTGGCTATCTGTCAGTAAACGGAAATATGGATTTTGCCTTGGCGATACGCACCATGATCATTAAAGACGGTGGAGCCATTATCCAAGCAGGTGCAGGGATTGTTTACGATTCAAATCCAGAGTCAGAATATGAGGAAACTTTAAACAAGTTGAGGTCCTTTTTGGAGGGTGAAAAATGATTTTATTAATTGATAATTTTGATTCGTTTACCTTTAACCTATATCAATACCTAGGGGAACTGGGTGAGGAGGTTGTCGTTTATCGGAATAATCAGCTGAGTATGGAACAAATCCAAAAGTTAAACCCGAAAGCGATTATTTTATCTCCAGGGCCTGGCCGGCCTGAGGATGCAGGAATTTGTATAGAATTAATTCAAACTTTTTATAGGACCATTCCTTTACTAGGTATATGTCTTGGTCATCAAGCAATTGGCGCAGCTTTCGGCAGTGAAGTAAGGAGGGCTCATTATATTAAACATGGGAAAACTTCTTTCATCACTCATCAAGGCAATGAAGTATTTGCAAACTTAAGTACTCCATTAGAGGTAATGCGTTATCATTCGTTGACGTTAGAAGAAAGTAATCTTTCAGCGGAGTTGGAGTGCATTGCTCATTCCAACGATGATCATGAAATTATGGCAATAAAACATAAGGAATATCCGGTTTATGGGCTGCAATTTCATCCGGAATCAATCGGAACTCCGGATGGAAAACAAATGTTAAAAAACTTTTTAATCGAAATAGAAGGGATGAGGGAAAATGAAAAACTATCTACTCCAATTAGCTGAGCAGCGATCCTTTTCTGAAGAGCAAATGCAAGAAGCAGTTGATTTAATCTTAGGAGAAGAAGTTTCTGAATCTGAAATTGCCGCCTTCTTAATGGGGTTAAAGTCTAAGGGTGAAACAGTTGACGAAATCGCTGGAATTGTTCGGGCTATGAAGGGCAATACCCTTCGCTTCAACCAGAAATTTCCGAATGTTCTGGATAACTGTGGGACTGGTGGAGACGGTTCATCAAGCTTTAATGTTAGTACAACTTCAGCCTTTGTTATAGCTGGTGCCGGAATTCCAGTCGCTAAGCATGGCAATAGAAGCATCTCAAGTAAAACAGGAAGTGCAGATGTCCTTGAGTATCTGGGAGTGAATCTAAATTTACCCTCTGAAAGGACGGAAGAAATACTTCATGAAATCGGGATCGCCTTTTTATTCGCTCCACATGTGCATCCAAAATTAAAGAAAGTGATGACAGTTCGGAAAGAATTGAAAATTCCCACGGTCTTTAATTATATTGGGCCATTAACAAATCCGATTGAACTGGATTATCAATTGTTAGGAGTTAATCGCAGGGATTTACTAAACGTATTTGCAGAAGTACTCAAAAAGCTGGGACGGAAAAGGGCGGTTGTCATAAATGGCGCTGGATTTATGGATGAAGCTTCTCTTCAGGGAGAAAATCATTATACCCTTTTGGAAGATGGAAAAATTACTAGTCATACATTTACACCTGAAGATGTCAATCTCCCGCAATACGATAACAGCCAGATAAAGGGCGGGGATTCGATAGAGAATGGGGAAATCTTATTAAAAGTACTAAAAGGGGAAAAAGGTGCCCCCCGTGATACAGTATTATTAAATGCTGGTATCGGTATTTATACAGCTGGAAAAGCCAGCTCCATTGTCGAAGGTATTGAATTTGCTAAGGAAATTATCGATTCAGGTGCAGCCTATGCAAAACTAACAACTCTTATCGAAAAATCAAAAATAGGCCAGAAAGAGGCGATTTAAATGGAAACCATTCTTGACCGGATTATTGAACAGAAGAAAAAGGAGGTCCAGCAGCTTCAAGAAAGGACGGAAATCATTCAGGAAACAGCTTATCCAAAAAGATCCTTTTTAGAAAAACTGCAAACAGCAGAGGAGCTTTCCATCATTGCAGAATATAAACGAGCATCTCCATCAAAGGGTTTAATCAATAATGGAGTGGAACCAGAAGTACAGGCCGCAATTTATGAGAAATCTGGAGCGTCTGCCATTTCTGTATTAACTGATTCCACCTTTTTTAAAGGCTCTTTTGCCGACTTGAAGACAGTCCGAGAAACAGTTAACCTGCCGATCTTGTGTAAGGATTTTATTATTAGCCCATTGCAGATTGATGTCGCAGCTGCTAACGGGGCTAACATCATATTGCTAATTGTTGCCGCGCTAGATGAGAGCAGGTTGCATTCGCTCTTTAAATACGCGAAAGCAAAAGGCTTAGAAGTGCTAGTAGAGGTCCACAACCAAGTAGAACTGGAAAAAGCGCTTAAAACAGGAGCAAAGTTAATTGGGGTCAATAATCGTGACTTAAAGACATTTAAAGTTTCGCTAGAAGTAACCGAACAATTAGCCTCAATTGTAAAAAAATCTGGAGCCTACTTAATAAGTGAAAGTGGAATCCATACGAAGCAGGATGCTGACAGGGTTCGAAACGCGGGTGCAAATGGAATTTTAGTAGGCGAGGCCTTAATGGTCAGCCCGGATATTGAGAAATCCTTCTCTAATCTCCGTCTCCCACTTCAAGAGGGTGTTAATAAATGAACATTAAGGTAAAAATCTGTGGACTCATGGATAGCCATACCGCACTTAAAGCTGTTGAATATGGTGCAGATGCCATCGGATTAGTATTTGCAGAAAGTAAGAGGAAGGTAACACCAGACAAAGCACAAGAAATTGTTTCTTGCTTACCAGCAAATGTCATGAAAATTGGTGTTTTTGTTAATGAAACGAAAGAAGAGATTGAAAGGATTGCGTCTTTAGTTGGTTTAACCCATATTCAACTTCATGGTGAGGAGTCTGCTGTCTTTTCTCAATCGCTTCCCCTAGCGGTTGTAAAAGCGATCAGCTTTGAAGGTAATGAATCCTTAGAAGAGATTATTCAATACCCAGCCGATTATATTTTGCTCGATGGTCCAAAAGGAAAATATCGGGGCGGAAATGGAACATCGTTTGATTGGAAGCAAGTTAACACTTTAGGTTTGAAAGGCAAAAAAGTCATTCTTGCCGGGGGATTACATCTTGAAAATGTCACTGAGGCCGTACAAATCATTAACCCCTATATGGTCGATGTAAGCTCTGGGGTTGAAACAAATGGAGTAAAAGATCTAGTGAAAATAAAAGCATTTATTGAAAAGGTGAAAACTATACCAATTGGAGGAAAACTAAATGAGCACCTATACATTACCGAATGAAAAAGGCCATTTCGGAATATTTGGAGGAAGATTTGTACCGGAGACCCTGATGAAGGCGGTTATTGAATTAAATGAAGCCTATGAAGAGGCAAAAAAAGATCCTGCTTTTCACGGTGAAATTGCTAGATTAGCAAAAGAGTATGTTGGTAGAGAGACACCATTATACTTTGCGGAAAATTTGACAAAACATGCGGGCGGGGCAAATATTTACCTAAAAAGAGAAGATTTGAACCACACGGGTGCCCATAAAATAAATAACGCGATTGGTCAGGCATTGCTTGCTGTTCGTATGGGGAAAAAAAGAATTGTAGCTGAAACAGGAGCAGGTCAGCATGGCGTTGCAACAGCGACGGTGTGTGCCTTATTAAACCTTGATTGTATCATTTTTATGGGTGAGGAAGACATTAAACGACAAGCCTTAAATGTCTTTCGAATGGAATTGCTAGGTGCTAAGGTTGTTGGTGTATCCTCAGGCAGTGCTACCCTAAAGGATGCAGTTAACGAAGCCTTAAGATATTGGGTAACTAATGTGGATGATACACACTATTTACTTGGTTCAGCTATGGGGCCGCATCCATTTCCAATGATGGTGAGAGATTTTCAAAGTGTCATCGGCAAGGAGACGAGAGAACAATTTCTTGCGCGCGAAGGCCGTCTGCCTGAAGCTGTGGTTGCTTGTATCGGGGGCGGTAGTAATGCAATCGGAATGTTTTATCCATTTATTGAGGATAAGGAAGTTCGTTTATATGGGGTCGAAGCTGCAGGGCAGGGTGTGGAAACTGAGTTCCATGCTGCGTCCTTAACAAAAGGGAAACCAGGAGTTCTCCATGGTTCATTAATGTACCTATTGCAAAATGAAGATGGTCAAATTCAAGAGGCCCATTCTATTTCAGCAGGACTTGATTATCCTGGAGTAGGTCCTGAACACAGCTACTTAAAAGACAGCGGCCGGGCCAATTATGTTTCCATTACTGACCAAGAGGCACTTGATGCTTTCCAACTTTTATCAAAATTGGAAGGGATTATTCCTGCGCTTGAGAGTTCTCATGCAGTTGCATACGCTATTAAGCTTGCGGCTGAAATGAAAGACAATGAAAATATCGTTGTTTGTTTATCCGGTCGTGGCGATAAAGATGTAGATGCAGTTAAAGCAAGACTTGAGGGGAGGAATTAAAATGAATCGAATTGAAAAAGCATTTGCAGCATTAAAAGAAAATCAAAAGAAAGCCTTTGTTCCCTACATAATGGCAGGTGATGGAGGTTTAGAAACGTTAGTTGACAGACTTGCAATACTTGAAAAGTTCGGTGCTGCTGCGGTCGAAGTGGGAGTTCCCTTTTCTGATCCTGTAGCAGATGGGCCAACGATTCAACGGGCTGGCCTAAGGGCGCTCGCTAATGGTACCACCTTAAGAGGGATTGTTCAGGAAATTGAAAAGGCTAGAAAGGTAGTGTCCATTCCCATTATACTAATGACTTATTTGAATCCCATTTATTCATACGGGATAGCTGAGTTTGTCCGCGACATTCGGAATGCCGGGGTGGATGGCTGCATCATTCCTGATCTGCCAATGGAAGAGGAAGAGATTATTGCGCCGGAACTTGAAGCAGCCGAAGTTGAATTAATCCGTTTAGTGACCCTGACAACACCTCTTGACAGAATTAAAATGATTTCCAGTAAGGGAAAAGGTTTTCTATATACGGTAACTGTTAAAGGAATCACCGGGGTAAGAAATGAGTACGATGCCGAACTGACCAACTTTTTAAAATCTGTCAAAGAAGTTAGTAAGATCCCTGTAATGGCAGGGTTCGGTATATCAAGTAAAGAGCAAATACAAGAAATATCCAAATATAGTGATGGCGTTATAGTAGGCAGTAAAATTGTCGACCTATTTGAACAAAACCGCCTTAACGAAATGGAAGAATTAATGTCTGTTAGTAAACAGAAATCAAACGTATTATAAATGACACGGTCTGCTTCTGTTTTCAGAGTGGACCTTTTTTATCAATTAACTAATTGTGAGTGTTAATTCCTGGCATCATTT
>NZ_JBALPZ010000078.1:5713-10008 GCF_036965645.1 Neobacillus drentensis | reverse complement strand
TTATTCTTTTATTAAAGCTATTCTTTATGAGATATTTTTTTGCTAGGGGCGTAATATAGATGAAGGAAATAACTGTTGAAGAATTATTAACCCTAAAGAATCCAGTCATTATTGACATACGTTCTCCGATTGAATTTGCAGATGGAGCCATTCCTGGCGCTATAAACATACCATTGTTCACGAATGAAGAACGTCAAGTGATTGGGACGATTTATAAGCAGGAAGGGCAGGCCGCGGCCAAGTGGCAGGCGATGGAATTTGTTTCTCCAAAAATCCCTGACCTATTAAAAACAATTAAATCGTATCATACGGATGGGGAGTTAGTAATCCATTGCTGGCGTGGAGGAATGCGCAGTAAGGCTGTTGTAACCTTCTTAGAATTTGCTGGTATATATGCATGGCGCCTGGAAGGCGGGTATAAAGCCTATCGCCATCATATTCTTGAACAAATACCAACAATGATACCGGATAAAACCGTTGTTATCCATGGTATGACGGGTGTTGGAAAAACAGAGGTTTTGAAAATTCTAAAGAAAAACGGTTATCCTGTACTTGATTTGGAGGAAATGGCTGGCCATCGCGGCTCTATATTTGGCACAATTGGTCTCGGAGAAGGTCATAATCAAAAGACTTTTGATTCCCTGTTATTTAAGGGTCTTAACGAAATTAACGGCAGTGATTATTTTCTTGTTGAAGCAGAAAGTAAAAGAATTGGTAAAGCAGTTCAACAAGAGAAGCTAATGGATGTTAAATTTAAAGGCTTAAATATTTACATTCATTCACCCCTTGAACAGAGGGTAAAGCTTCTTGTTTCTGAGTATGTACTGCCTTATGAAAAGGAACCCTGGTATCACGAAAAAATATCGTTAGGAATTGAACGGGTCTTAAAACGGGTGAAAGATCCCGATATTAGGAAAAGATTAATCGAAACACTTCATGAAAAAAATTATCAAGATATGATTTTCATTTTACTTGAGCACTATTATGATCCGCGTTACGATCATGCAAGACAAGATTACCTTGGTGAGTTTATTGATATATTTGCCGAAAATCCTATTGATGCAGCAGAACAGATTGTTATAAAACTAAAGGAGTTATCATTATCTCCCATGTATGAAACAAATAGCCATTTATGAGTAACAAAATAATGAAGCACACGTCTTTACTGCCGTGTGCTTCATTATTTTTCTAAGGAAATTCTAATCTTATTCTCATGGCAGTTTTTAAAACAACAGGTACAATAATATCAACCCTCTAAACAACTTATCTCCAATCATAAATCAAATGTAAGGTATTAAAAACGGTTCAAAAAGGAGGTATACAACATGTTCTGGTTTCGATTATTCATTGTTGGCTTCTTTTCGTTAACTGCACTTTCTCTTGTTTCATACCAATCCATTGAGATAATACATGCCGTCTTTGATTTTATTCGAGATAAACATCAGTTAAAATAAAGAAAAACGTAATGTGAGTGTGGGAGTATGTCCAAATTACTAATTATTGAAGATGAAAAGAGTTTGGCTAGATTTATAGAACTGGAAATGCAGCATGAAGGCTACCAAACAACCGTTGCCAATGACGGGAGAATAGGATTGCAATTAGCTCTTACTGAGAGCTGGGATGCCATTTTACTTGATTTACTGCTTCCGGAATTAAATGGAATGGAGGTATGCAGAAGAATTCGGCAAACCAATAAATCGATCCCTATTATTATGATTACTGCCCGGGATAGTGTACTTGATCGGGTTTCTGGACTTGATAGCGGGGCAGATGACTATATCATAAAACCATTTGCGATTGAAGAGTTACTAGCTAGATTAAGATCATTGTTTAGAAGGGTTGAAGCCCTGCAATCTAATGAGGTGACGAGCCTTGTGTTTAAGGATCTTGTTGTTCAGCTGGAATCTTGTGTGGTTAAAAAAGGAGAAAAAGTGATTAGTCTTACAAAAAGGGAGTACGATTTATTAATTACCTTTATGAGCAATATTAATATTGTGTTAACAAGGGAAGTTCTCCTTAATAAGGTTTGGGGTTATAGTACAGGCGTAGAAACGAATGTGGTGGATGTATATGTTCGTTATTTAAGAAACAAAATAGATGACTCAAATGATGAAGGGCGTTATCTTCATACTGTTCGTGGTGTAGGATATGTAATGCGATGATAAAGAAAATCAGCGGTCAATTTAATCGTCTTCGCTGGCAGACTAAACTAGTGGTAAGCTGCTCAGCAGCTCTTTTTTTGACATTCTTTTTATTTAGTTTTTTAGAATATCATATTGTTTCAAAATGGATGATGAATCGTGAAGAGATTGCGATTAATCGTACAATGAGTGATATTACAACCTTTTACAATGCAAAGTCAAACAAGCCTAATCGTGCAGATATAAAGAATAGCCAAACTTTTTTAAGGAAGATGAATGATAAGGATCAATTAATTAGAGTCTATGACCATGAAGGCCATATTCTTGTCTCAGATAAAAATGGTGTTTTCCCTGTTTTAGAAGCTGCGCCTATAAGAAAAAAGGTCACTCAAAGGGTTTCCATTGAAGGAGATGAGGCTTTTGTTGCAAGAGCTCCGTTAAAGGGGAATGACTTTACAGGGACTGTGGAAATTGTCCGTCAATTAAATAATTATCGAAGAATGATGGGGTACCTTTTTTGGGTAATGACTATATTTGGAATAGCGGCAATTATCTTAAGTGCCATCAGTGGTTATTTACTTGCAAAGCAGCTTTTAAAGCCTGTAAGGGATCTTGCAAAAGCGATGAAACTGATTAAGGAATCTGGCTTTCAAGAAAGAATGAACGGTTATAAACAAAAAGATGAACTAACAGCTCTGACCAATGTTTTTAATGAAATGATGGATGAAATAGAGAAATCATTCCTGCTTCAAAAGCAATTTGTCGAAGATGCCTCTCATGAACTCAGGACACCTGTGTCAATATTGGAGGGACATCTTTCCTTATTGAACAGATGGGGTAAAAAGGATCCTGCTATCCTAGATGAATCTCTCGAAGCCTCTCTACAAGAAGTAACAAGATTAAAAAAATTAATTAACGACTTGTTACATATCACAAGAGCAGAGCATCCTAGATTAAGTAATGATGAAAAAACGGATATTTCAGCTACACTGCATCAACTGGTGAAAAATTTAGAAATCATCCATCCGACGTATAATCTATTTTTGGAAGTTGATAAAAAGTTACCGAAAATTGCGATTTCAAGACAGCATATGGAACAAATTATGATCATTTTATTAGATAATGCCATTCAATATTCGAGCAATAGTAAGTCAATTTGGATTACAGCGGAGCTTGAGGAAGAGGCCATAATCATTCACGTTGTTGACAGGGGAATTGGCATACCGAGTGAACATTTAGCGAAAGTATTTAATCGCTTTTATCGGGTGGATAAGGCTCGAGGCCGAGAAAATGGCGGAACAGGACTAGGACTGTCAATTGCCCACCGATTAATCAAAAAATATAATGGAACGATATCCATTCAGAGTCAGGTTGGAGTTGGAACAAAGGTAAAAATTGTTCTGCCATGCACCATTTAAAATGAAAAAACCACTGAAATATTCAGCGGTTTTTCATTTTTTTAACTATTTTTTAAGTGCGCTTAGCCCTCTGCGCTTGATTTCATCTTTTAGAAGTTTAATCCATTCTTTTTCACCAGACTTTAATGCATTCCGATACGAAACCACCAACTGCTCGTTACTCATAATTTTCAATTTGAGAATGCCCTCCTTCTGAAATGGATTGTATATTCAGTTTTTACTATTGTAATAGTTGAAGGGAATTTTGAGAACTCATATTTAATAAAATTAAAAAAAGGTTCACAAATTAAGGTTAGGGGTAGGATTATTGGACTATGACTGATTTTGTCCAATAATTTATTGTTTGTTTTTGTTATGGTTGCACATCACTACTGCTATTGATTATACTAGAACTTGGACATAGACTGAAAGGACGGTGGCAGCATTGATTCATTTATCTTGGAAAAATCGTGAGACAATTAAGAAAATACAGTGCGTTCATACAGATGCAAAAAAATATCTCGTTCATAATGCGTTAACAAAAGGGAATATTTATGATGTAAAAAACGAAACAGAAGAGTTTTATTACATTATCGATAATACTGGTAAAGTAGGCGGTTTTTACAAGGAATATTTTCAAGACGCGTAGCAAAAAGACTGTGAGGTATAACCTCCAGTCTTTTTAATTTTAGTCTGTGTTAAAGGTTACTATTGATTTTGAGACAATGTTGATTGGATCGGATAAGCTCAACTCCTG
>NZ_JBALPZ010000078.1:3775-5622 GCF_036965645.1 Neobacillus drentensis | reverse complement strand
CAACATCCAAGATTAACACTGCCAAACTTTAAAAAACACAATCAGGCAACTGCAACTTTAAATCATTAACGAGCATCCGGGAAAGTTCTACGAATGGTATCGGAAAACTCATCGATGAAATTGGAAGAGGTTTGTTCATACCTAATTTCTCTTGTATATCTCGTCATTCGGCTATAGAATTGAGGATTTTTCGATATATAGACATTGTCGATATTAGCATCAACGGATTTTACTGCCATCGTAATTTTGCTTTTGATTGTTGCTGACAACCGCTTGCCAGGGGAACCTTTTAATTTAACAGCAACATAAGCGTTATTATCGGTGACAATAATATTTGCATGATCAATTTCAGATAAATTGGAAACCTTATCTGACGCTCGATTCGCAACTATAATCTTCGATGTGCTGTAATGAACTTGACTGTCCGGTAAGTGCTTATTACCAAGATTCCGCTTCCGGTCTATTTCGGGGTCACTGTTGTCGACGCTTGTGATACCTGGTCCACCATGATTGGGGGTATTATAATTGACTTTGGTCGGTTGTGTATTAGTGAGGTCAAGCTTCCGAGTTGCCACATCATCGTTTACACTATTTTTTGAACAGCCAGAAATATACAAACAAATCATGAGAGATACCAAAAAAACCAATCTTTTTTTCATTTATGTAAGCACTCCTTCGTTCAAGTTACCTTTTCAGTTAGGTTTCCTAAATTTGAACGAATTATCCTATTTGGTTACCTATAAAGGCTTTCTAGATTGGGACACCTGTATAGAAAAAAAGAAGCATTGGGTTCAATGCTTCTGAATCTTATTATAGAATTGTCTAGCTTCAGCGCCCAGCGACTAGTGTACTTCGCCCATCTCCCTACGATAAGTCAACACGAAAAAGCTAATGCTCTTCGTGTTGACTTTATCTCAGTCGAAGGGCTCCAGTCCTGTCGTGCGCTAAACGGGGGCTTCCGCTTTTCTTTTTATTTCTGGTGTGCAGGAGCTTCAATAGTCTTTTTGGTTTGGTATAGCTTCCGGCTTACTAAAGTCTGAAGTGTTAAAAATAACCCGCCGACAACCCAATAAAGAGGGAGAGCTGCTGGTGCGTTAAAAGAAAACATCACGATCATGAGAGGAGACATCAAGCCCATCATTTTCATTTGTTGCTGCTGGGCGGTTGGCATATTAGATTGAGATACCTTGAATTGGAAATAATAAACAAGGCCAGCGATAATCGTAATAATAATATCTGAATGCCCTAGATTAAACCATAAAAATTGATGGGTGGCAATTTCCTGTGAACCGCGAATTGCGTAATAGAAGGCTGTTAAGATTGGCATCTGGATAAGGATTGGTAAACAGCCCATATTCAGTGGATTAACACCATGCTTTGAATACAGTCCCATCATTTCAGCTTGAAGTTCCTGTTTCTTTTTCGGATCTTTTTCGGTTTTCATTTTCTTTTGAATGGCATCCATCTCGGGCTTTAAAACATCCATTTTTTCTTTCATAGCCATTTGATTTTTATATTGCCTAAGCATTAATGGCATTAATACAAGTCTGATAATGAGTGTAACCACAATAATCGCTAAACCATAGTTACCACCAAAAAATTCAGCAGTTGAATGGATAATAGTCGAGAATGGATGGACAAAATAGGTTTGAAAAAATCCTGTTTTATTAGCAGTAGTAGTTGTTGTTTGAGCTTGTGATGAGCAAGCAGATAACAGTAAGGTTGAGACTATAAAAATGGCCGCAAGTATAAGTGAAGATCGATTCTTTTTCATATTTCCTCCTAAAATGTCTTAGTATATTATGTGAATAAATATGGAAGGAAAGTTGGTTCTTCAGAATCATCCT
>NZ_JBALPZ010000078.1:3511-3765 GCF_036965645.1 Neobacillus drentensis | reverse complement strand
TTCCGTGTATACGACTTTGTTTCCGGTAAAAGATCAGTGGGTGGATAATTTTTGTATTTGTCGTTTCTGTAAGTGAACCGAAAAAAGAGTATTCAACACCCCACGCCCATAAAAACTTTAATGTAATACCAAGGAAAATACTTACATAAAGGGCATTTAGGGGATTTATATCTAACAGGTCTATCAGCAATTGAAACAAAAATTATCACCTCACTTAAATACCAATGATATGAGTATATAGGAGAAATAGAAAA
>NZ_JBALPZ010000078.1:0-3479 GCF_036965645.1 Neobacillus drentensis | reverse complement strand
ATTTTAAGTTAGCTACACTAAGATACTATAAAATTATTAAGAAATGGTTAGGATACAGCAAGAGTTATCCAATGGAAGAAAAAACACTGATCCTAATGAATCAGTGTCTTAATGGTGCTTTCCAATGTGCGGTCAATATTTGATAGGCAAATTCCACCTTCTCCTCAGTTGGCGGCTCAACATGTTTTAAAGGATATTCATGTCCAAGAGCTTCCCATTTGTATACTCCAAGTTTGTGGTAGGGGAGTATCTCAATCTTTTGAACATTTTCAAGAGTTCCAATGAACTCTCCAAGTTTCTGTAGGTCTACTGGTTCATCTGTTACTGTTGGAACTAGTACATGGCGGCCCCAAATTGGTACCTTGCGATCGGATAAAAATTTAGCAAATTCAAGAATATGATCATTGGCCATACCTGTAAGTTGGATGTGCTTTTTTCGGTTAATATGTTTTAAATCGAGTAATACCAAATCAGTATATTGTAATAATTCCACAAGTTGCTCAATAAAAAGCTTGGAGTGTGAAAAACACCCACCGGATGAGTCAATGGTGGTATGAATCCCTTTCTTTTTACACTCTTTAAATAACTCTGTTAAGAAGGGGATTTGTAATAATGGCTCCCCGCCGCTTACTGTGATACCGCCGCCTGATGATTGAATAAAAGGGAGGTAACTTGTCAGATCATCCATGATTTCTGAAACAGTCATTTGTTTACCGGAACCGATTTCCCAAGTATCCGCGTTATGGCAAAATTGGCAGCGCAGTAAGCATCCTTGTGTAAAAATAACATAACGAATCCCTGGTCCGTCAACTGTCCCTAATGTTTCAATAGAATGAATATTTCCAATCATGATGATGATCCCCCTTATTTTTTAAGCCGGAGCTCCTCGAAAACAAGGAGCTCCAATTAATTCAAATTACAATGATTCGTGGAAAGTACGGTTTATAACATCTAGCTGTTGTTCTTTAGTTAATTTAATAAAGTTTACAGCATATCCAGAAACACGAATGGTCAATTGTGGATATAACTCAGGATGTTCCATAGCGTCAATTAATGTTTCTCTATTAAAGACGTTAACATTTAGGTGATGACCTTGTTTAATGGAATAGCCATCTAAGATAGATACAAGGTTGGTAACGCGGCTTTCTTCTTCTTTACCTAAAGCTTTTGGTACAATTGAGAAAGTGTTTGAAATACCGTCCATTGCATATGCATATGGAATCTTAGCAACTGACGATAATGATGCTAATGTTCCTTTTGTATCACGGCCGTGCATTGGGTTAGCTCCAGGTGCAAATGGCTCCCCAGCACGACGGCCATCAGGTGTATTACCAGTTTTCTTACCGTAGACAACGTTAGAAGTAATGGTTAAAACTGATAATGTATGAAGTGAATCACGATAGGTTACATGTTTACGTAATTTTTTCATAAAGGTTTCAACGAGCTCCACTGCGATGCTGTCAACTCGATCATCGTTGTTACCGTATTTAGGGAATTCTCCAGTTGTTTCAAAGTCAACCGCTAAGCCGTTTTCATCGCGGATCACTTTGACTTCACCGTATTTAATCGCACTTAATGAGTCTGCTGCAACGCTTAATCCTGCAATACCAGTTGCCATGGTTCTTAGGATCTTCGTATCATGTAAGGCCATTTCAATTCTTTCATAGCTATACTTATCATGCATATAGTGAATAACATTCAATGTATTAATGTAAAGACCCGCTAGCCAATCCATCATATGGTCAAAATTAGCCATTACTTCTTCGTAATTTAACACATCAGATGTAATTGGACGATATTGTGGACCAACTTGAATTTTTAATCGTTCATCAACCCCGCCGTTAATTGCATAGAGAAGTGCCTTAGCAAGGTTGGCACGAGCACCAAAGAATTGCATTTGCTTACCAATTTCCATGGCAGATACGCAGCAGGCAATACCGTAATCATCACCGTACTCAGGGCGCATAATGTCATCATTTTCATATTGGATTGAGCTAGTTTTAATAGACATATTAGCACAATATCTCTTGAAGTTCTCAGGCAGCTGAGATGACCACAAAACAGTCAAGTTTGGTTCAGGAGCAGGGCCTAGATTGTCTAAAGAATGAAGGAAACGGAAAGAGTTTTTCGTTACAAGTGAACGGCCATCTTGTGCCATTCCTCCGATTGATTCTGTTACCCATGTTGGGTCTCCGCTAAATAATTCGTTATAATCAGGTGTTCGTGCAAATTTGACTAAACGAAGCTTCATGATAAAATGATCGACAATCTCTTGAGCTTCAACTTCAGTTAATGTACCGTTTTCTAAATCTCTTTCAATATAGATGTCTAAGAATGTTGAGGTACGTCCAAGGCTCATTGCAGCGCCGTTTTGTTCTTTAATGGCTGCTAAATAACCTAAGTATAACCATTGGAACGCTTCTTGTGCATTTTGTGCTGGCCGAGATAAATCAAATCCGTAGCTTGTGCCTAATTCTTTCAATTCACTTAATGCGCGGATTTGCTCTGCAAGTTCTTCACGAAGACGCATATTATCTTCTGTCATTACACTGCTAGTATTCTTTTTATCTAATTGTTTTTGTTTAATAAGGAAATCAACACCGTATAATGCGACACGTCGATAGTCACCAATGATCCGTCCACGGCCATATGCATCAGGAAGTCCTGTAATAATAGCTGCTTTACGAGCTAGCGCCATTTCATCGGTATAAGCATCAAATACACCTTGGTTATGAGTCTTACGGAAATCAGTAAAAATCTTTTCAATTTCAGGATTTAATTCATAGCAGTATGATGCACATGCTTGTTTTGCCATACGAATACCGCCGAAAGGCTGAAGTGAACGATTAAACGGCTTATCTGTTTGAACTCCGACAACTTTTTCAAGTTCTTCATCTAGATAGCCAGGGCCATGTGATGTAATTGTTGATACCGTTTCTGTGTCCATATCAAGGACACCGCCATTTTCACGTTCTTGCATTGTTAAAAGCATTACTTGTTCCCAAAGCTTGTTTGTTGCTTCTGTTGGACCTGATAAGAAAGAATCATCGCCCTCATATGGTTTGTAGTTTCTTAAAATAAAATCACGTACATTTACTTCTTTTGACCAAGTTCCTTTATTAAAACCTTGCCATTGTTCCATTATCTTTCACCTCTTATATTAGTAGAAGAATATATAACAGAAAGTTATTTATTTCATGAACTAAGTATAACAGGTGAAAAGAGATAAAAAACGCACTAATTGTTAAGGAATTGTGAACCCTTGTTATTAATGGGTTTTTGAGGGGTGTTTTTGAATTTTTTGTGAACGAAGATATCCAAAATTCATAACTGTACTATAAAAAAACTCAAAAGTTTTTTATCTGTTATATAGAAATAAATCAATAATATCAATGTATTAATAGTAAAAACCTATGAAACAGCCTTCCTTGTCAATTGAAAAGCAAGGAAGGCTTTTTCTACTACTAATCGACTACAAT
>NZ_JBALPZ010000077.1:6601-12933 GCF_036965645.1 Neobacillus drentensis | reverse complement strand
TATAAACATACTAAATTGACATAAATTTATCATATTTTATTATTTATTTTCGTGATTTCTTAAAAAAGAAAAATAAAATATTAATAATGATTAAAAATGAAAATATATTGACGAAGTGAAAGCGAAAACATATAATTAAAACAAAGATAAATGAAAATAAACGAAGGAGATGGGAATAATGAAAGTTGCGCTTGGTTGTGATAATAATGGGGTAATGTTGAAAGAGACAATTAAAGAGTTTTTGCAAAGCAATAATTATGAAGTAATTGATTACGGATGTCATTCATGTGAAAATGTGGATTATCCTGATGTGGCGTTTCAAGTAGCTAAAGATATTAGCGAAGGTGCTGCTGAAAGAGGGATTTTGATTTGTGGGACTGGAATTGGAGTTGCTATTGCTGCATGTAAGTATCCAGGGATACGTGCTGCATGCTGTCATGATATCTATTCAGCAGAACGAGCTCAAAAAAGCAATAATGCACAAATCATGACCATGGGAGCTCAAATTGTTGGACCAGAGCTGGCAAAAAAATTGGTAGAAGCATACCTTAACTCGACATTTGAGGAAGCAAGATCAGGAAGAAAGGTTCAAAAAATTATCGACAAAGAAAAAGAATTACTAGCTGCTGGAATAGATGAAACACAACCTCAAGCCTGCTCATAAAAATGGAGCTGTTGGTTTCTTCTAATACTATCTAAAAAACTTCAATAGAATAATATTATTTATGCACTCTATTTTTAGAATAGTTAAAAAGTATAATAGGGACTTATTAAACTATTATAAGGTGGAGTGCTGTAATAAAATAATAGTAGAATATTTTTTGCGCAGATAATTCGATATTACAAAAACATCTTTTTGAAAACGTTTTATATTAATATGAGATTGTTCTGGGGGAGATTATGATGGCTTTACCTGAATCCAAAATTAATGCCAGACCTGTATTGAAGCAAAAATCAAGCTACCGCTGGGTAGTTTTAATGATTATTTTTGGCGTTTATTTAGTTTGTATGGCTGACAGAACTAATATTGGTGTTGTATTACCGTTCATTAAAGAGGAATTTACATTAAATAATTTCCAGGCTGGGGCAATCGCGAGCTTCTTCTTCTTAGGATATGCGATAACACAGATTCCGGCTGGTTTCTTGCTTGGTAAAAAGGGCACTCGTGGTGTCGCGGCAGTTGCAATCCTCGCTTTTTCAATTGTAACGTTCTTACTTGGTACTGTAAAAAGTGCAACAACCCTAGTGTTGCTTCGCTTAGGATTAGGGGTTTCAGAAGGACCGGCACCTGTAAGTATGACATCTACCATTAACCAGTGGTTCCCGGCAAAGGAAAAGGCAACGGCTACTGGCGTGTACATAGCCTCGACGCAGTTGGCTCCGATTGTTGTCCCGATCATTGCCACTTGGATTGCTATGACTCAAGGGTGGCGTTCCGTGTTTTTCTGGTTTGCGATTCCTGGGGTAATTATGGCGATTGTTTGGTATCTGTTTGTAAGGTCAAAACCGGAAGAATCATCACAAGTATCTGAGGCTGAATTAGAATACATTCGTCAGAGTGAAGTGGTTAAGGAAGTAAAAGATGGGGAGCAGAAATCACTTGGTTGGATTGATAAAGTCATTCGTTACCAAAAGGTACAGCCTTTAACTACATCTAAAAGCGTTTTCAAGTCCTGGAATATTTTAGGTAACACTCTTACTTACTTTTTTATGAATAGTGTTTTATATGGTTTGTTAACATGGGTCCCTATGTATCTAGTTAATGCAAAAGGTTATTCCTTGATGAAAATGGGGTTCCTAGCATCCACTCCTGCTATCGGCGGGTTGGTCGGTGCGATTTTAGGCGGTGTGATTTCTGACAAAATTTTCTTAAAAAGACGAAAACCAACTATGTTAATCACAGCGATATTTGCAGCTATTATGATGTTTGTTGTTACCAATATACCGAACAACGGAGTACTAATTGCACTTTGTTTAGGCTTGGCAGGCTTCTTCTTAAATATCGGCTGGCCTGCATTTACTGCTTATCCGATGGGATTAACTAATAGAGATACGTATCCAGTGGCCATCGCTACCGTTAACAGCGGCGGTAACCTTGGAGGGTTCTTCTCACCGATGATTGTAGGTGCCATTCTTGATGCAACAGGTAATTATAATCTTGCGTTTGGATTCTTTGGGGTATTATTAGTACTTGGCTTCATTGTTATTTTAACTTTAAAAGAACCTATTCAAAATTAACAAGCTGCTGATTACACTAAAAAGTAATCGCTTCCTTTAATAAAATAAAAAAATAGACGGTCTCACCGTCTGTTTTTTATTTAGGAAGAAATGATGAATGGGTATAGAAAAAACACAAGCAAAACCTAAAAGGGATTTTGCTTGTGTTTGTGTTTTTTATTGTTCTGTTGATCCCGAAGTATAATTATATCCGTGCATCGATAAATTGAAAGCTATTAATGCTTCCTCCGATGATGACGAGTGAATGGGTGGATATTTTGCTGTCCTCATTTCTTTCGACCCCTTTAAGCAGCATTCCATCCGTAACTCCGCTTGCGACAAAGAAGCAATCCTCCGTTTTTACAATATCATCTATGGTTAAAGTTTCTTCTGGATGCAGAATGCCCATCTCAAGACAGCGATGATATTCTTTGTGGTCTTGTGGGAGTAATTTTGCCTGGAAATCTCCTCCTAGACATTTTAAGGCAACAGCGGTAATGACACCCTCAGGGGCACCGCCAGTTCCTACTAAAATATCAATATCCATATTGTCTATGGCAGTAGCGATTGCACCGGTAATATCTACATCGGAAAATAATTTAACGCGGGCACCTGCTTCAAATACCTCAGTAATTAATCCTTCATGACGCGGTCGATCCTGAATCATAACGGTTAAATCTTCTACCTTTTTTCCGAGTGCTTTTGCGACAGATTGCATATTTTCGGTTAATGATAAATTTATATCGATACAGCCTTTTGCTTTTGGGCCTACAGCAATCTTTTTCATATACATATCTGGTGCGTGTAGTAAACTTCCTCTTTCAGCGGCGGCGATCACAACAAGGGAATTCTCCTGTCCCTTTGCCATTAATGTGGTTCCTTCAATAGGATCGACAGCGATATCCACTTCCGGACCATCGCCGGTTCCTAATTGTTCATTAATAAAGAGCATAGGGGCTTCATCCATCTCGCCTTCGCCAATAACGATAACTCCCTGCATGTTAATAAGATTCAGCCGATTTCTCATTGCTTCTGTACCGGCGCCGTCAGCTTCATTTTTATTTCCTCTGCCAATCCAAGGATATGCAGCGGCAGCGGCCTGCTGTGAAGCTGAAAGAAAATCCATTACCAAGGCTTGGGTACATACTTGATTGTTTTTTAAAAGCATCTTAATTACCTCCTGGTGGGTACTGTCCATATAATGAGAGAAAAAGACTGTTAAACTATCCTTTTATTAGTTCAACAGTCTTTATGTAAAATTACTATCGCGTTATCTGTTAATCCATAACCCCTTAATGTTACTTACTCTCGCTCTTTCAACGATTGCCTTTGATTGCG
This sequence comes from Neobacillus drentensis, assembly GCF_036965645.1. Classification (GTDB taxonomy): domain Bacteria; phylum Bacillota; class Bacilli; order Bacillales; family Cytobacillaceae; genus Neobacillus; species Neobacillus drentensis_D. Next base: position 9,378 of record NZ_JBALPZ010000077.1, on the reverse strand, counting down.
ATACTACATTTTCAACTGTAAATCCATAATGCTTGATAAGTTCATATCCGGGAGCGGAGGCACCAAAGGTATCAATTCCGATAACTATGCCATTTGGGCCGATGTATTGCTGCCAGCCAAATGTGGAGCCCATTTCACAGGCTAAGCGTCGTGGATTGTTGCATGGTAAGACAGATGCTTTATATTCATCTGACTGCTTCTCGAATAGATCCCAGCTAGGCATACTGACGACGGCGGCATCGATACCTTGCTCAGCAAGCACTTGACGGGCTTCGACGAGAAGAGATACTTCTGAACCTGTACCGATTAAGATAATGTCTGCCGTTTGTCCTTTGGATTCAAGTAATACATACCCACCCTTTGCAACTCCATTTTTTGCCTTATTAAGACTGTCAGGGAGAATCGGAAGGTTTTGACGGCTTAGGACGAGCATGACAGGATTTTCCTTTTGTGAAAAGGCATACCGATAGGCTTCGGCAGTTTCATTTGCATCAGCTGGTCGAATGACAGTTAGTCCGGGCATTGCTCTAAAGGAAGCAAGCTGTTCAATCGGCTCGTGTGTTGGTCCATCTTCCCCCACTGCAATAGAGTCGTGAGTCATAACGTAAGTAACAGGGATTCCCATTAAAGCGGAAGAACGTACTGCGGATCGCAAATAATCAGAGAAAACAAAGAATGTTCCGCCAAAAGGATGAACCCCTCCGTGTAAGGCCATACCATTAAGAATACCGCCCATTGCAAATTCACGGACCCCAAACCAGATATTTTTGCCTTGATAATTGGCCGCTGAAAAATTTCCGGCCTCCCTAAGCATGGTTTTATTTGAAGAAGCTAAATCAGCCGATCCTCCAAAAATAGTGGGCAAGTTTACGGCAATTTGATTGAGAGTATTGCCTGAAGCATCTCTAGTAGCCATCGCTTTATGGGTTTCTGTATAAAGCAATAATGCTTCGTCCCAGTTTTCTGGCAAATCTCCTTTAATCATTGCCTGGACTTCCATCTGCAGCTGAGGGTATTCCTGGTAGTATCTGTTTAGAGTTTGGAGCCAATCCGCTTCTAATTGTGTTCCTTGTTCGCGGTATAAATCTTTCAAGTTGTTGACCTCTTCAGGCAGGGTAAATGGAGGAAGGTCCCAATTATACTTTTTCTTCGTTAACTCAGCCTCTGAAGCTCCAAGCGGGGAGCCGTGGACTGATGATGTTCCTGCTTTATTAGGGCTGCCATATCCGATGACTGTTTTTACTTCAATGATGGTTGGTTTATTGATTTCCGTTTTTGCTAAGGTTAGGGCATTGTTAATTGCTTCCAAGTCATTACCATCTTCAATAACAAGGGTTTGCCAGCCACAGGAGCGGAATCTCGCTCCAATATCGTCTGAAAAAGCCTTATCCAAATCCCCGTCGAGTGATATGTTATTGGAATCATAAAGCAAAATAAGCTTACCTAGTTGCAAGTGGCCGGCAAGAGACGCTGCTTCATAGGAAATTCCCTCCATTAAACATCCGTCACCACATAAAAGATAAGTATAATGGTCCACAATCGGATAATGAGGGCGGTTATATAATGAAGCTAGATGGGCTTCTGTCATCGCCATTCCTACACCCATGGCAATCCCCTGGCCAAGAGGCCCGGTTGTTGCGTCTACGCCGACAGTATGCTTATATTCAGGATGACCTGGTGTTAAGCTTCCCATTTGGCGAAATTGCTGTAAGTCTGTAATCGACAAATCATAGCCAAAAACATGTAGTAAGCTGTAAAGAAGGGCTGAACCATGGCCGGCAGAAAGAATAAAGCGATCACGGTTAAACCAATTAGGATTTGTGGGGTTAAACTTAAGATGATTTCTATATAATGCCGTAACTGCTGGAGCGGCTCCCATTGGAAGCCCTGGGTGTCCTGATTTTGATTTCTCAATCATGTCAATGGAGAGGACTCTAAGTGATTGAACAATTTGATTTTCTAACGATTGCATGTTTTTCACCTTCACTTGTGAGAGATTTATTTAAAATAATCCATAGCCCAATTTGCTTCAGCCTAGCAGCAGGAGCCTTGAAGAAGAAATTCTCTTTCTTTATCCATTATTTGATCAATTTTCCTAGCTGAGTTGCCGCCCTGGAAAGAAACGTTTAAGTATGCTTCTGCAACTTTTTTGGCTAACTCTGCTCCAATAATTTTGGCACCCATTGTAATAATTTGAGCGTTGTTACTTAACTGTGCTCGCTCTGCTGAGTACACGTCATGGCATTGAGCGGAGCGGATATTTGGAACTTTATTTGCGGCGATGGACATTCCAATTCCTGTCCCGCATAAGAGAATGCCTCTTTCTAAATTCCCTGCAGTAATGTCTGTGGCTACACTGAATGCTACTCCTGGGTAATCTGCCTCGTCCTCTGAATAACAGCCATAATCAATTACCTCGTGACCTAAACTAGTAATATATGATTTTACCTCTTCTTTCATTTGAAAAGCGTTATGATCAGAACCAATCCCTATTTTCATAAAAAAACACTCCTTTTTCGCTTTATTTAATTGTATTTTTTCACTTATTTTCGTTTTTGTCAATAAAATTTTCGGAAAATGAAAGATAACGAAAGGAAGTGATAAAAATATTAAAAACATAACAATGTAAGGCGAGAAGGAAAGCTAAGGAGTATGGGGAGATATAAATAAGAAGTTAAGATATTATTGAAGGAATATGCTTCTCTGAGTACTAATTAAACTCAAGTTTTAATTCTGCATGCACAAATATGTATTTTCGTATTTGCTTTCATTTTCAC
>NZ_JBALPZ010000077.1:0-6586 GCF_036965645.1 Neobacillus drentensis | reverse complement strand
CAATAAAATAGCCTTATAGATTAATTGAAAGCGTTATAAACAAAAAAATTCGAAATAGTCTATCTCTTGTATTCAAATGACATTAAAGAACACTTATTTAAAAGGAGCGATTATTATGTCAAACACAAAAAAACCTGTTGTTGCAATTACTATTGGAGATCCTGCAGGAATCGGACCAGAAATTACTGTTGATACAATGATGGATGAAAAAGTTTATCAAGAGTGTAAACCATTCCTCATCGGATCTGTTGATATCGTAAAAAGAGCAATGGAGGTAAAAAACTGTAACTTTGCAGTAAATAAAATTAATAAACCATCAGAAGGCAAATTCCAATATGGAACAATTGATATACTTGAAACGGGTGAATATGATTGCGCTAGTATTGAATATGGAAAGGTTCAAGAATTAGCTGGCAAAATGTCATACGATTATGTGAAAAAATCGATTGAACTGGGCATTAATAATGAGATTGATGTTGTCTCCACTGCCCCTATTCATAAAGAGGCTATCAAATTAGCTGGATGCCCGCAGCCTGGCCATACAGAGATTTATGGTGAGTTAACAAATTCTGATTATGCGTTAACTATGTTCAACTGCCACAATTTAAAGGTGTTCTTTGTCAGCCGTCATAAAGCACTTAAAGAAGCGTGCGACTATGCAACAAAAGAAAGAGTACTAGATTGCGTGGAGCAAATTCATAATGAACTAACTGGTATCGGACTAAAACAACCTAAGATAGCTGTTGCTGCTCTAAATCCTCACGCATCCGATAATGGGTTGTTTGGGACAGAAGAAGCGGATAATCTAATCCCTGCAGTAAAAGCGGCACAAGAGCTTGGTATTAATGCAGTAGGACCGGTTCCTGCAGATTCAATATTCTTTTTGGGATTAAAAGGAAATTATGATGCGATACTTTCCCTTTATCATGATCAAGGTCATATTGCTTGTAAGACTTATGATTTTGAACGTTCCATCACGATTACATGGGGGCTGCCATTCATGAGAAGCTCCGTTGACCATGGAACTGCCTTTGATATTGCTGGAAAAGGCATCGCTGGATCCATCAGTATGATTGAAGCTACTCTTGTTGCAGTGGATTACTGGAAGATGAAACAAAGTGCACTAGTAGAACAAGCATAATAAATTTTACCTTTGTTTAAGAAGGAAGGGACTAAGTTCTTTCCTTCTTAGTTTAATAGACCTATTTATTCCTATTAAAAGAGAAGAGGAGGGAATATTATGTGTAAGATTGGCATAGTAGCGGATGATCTAACAGGTGCTACAACCGTTGGTGTTTTATTAGCAAGAGCTGGGATTTCTACTGCTGCCTTTTTTGATGAGCAATCACTTGATAACGATAAAGGACATCTGGCAATGGTTCTTAGTAGTGACAGCAGGGCCATGAAAAAAGAAGCTGCACAGCAAAAGGTGAAATCTGCCGTCATAGCACTTAAAGAAAAAGGAGCAATCCATTTTTCTAAACGAATTGATACAACCTTAAGAGGTGGGATTGGCTTTGAAGTGGACGCCATGCTCGAGGAATTGGCATCAGATACTATAGCAGTCATGGTTCCTGCAATGCCGCAGTCAAGAAGGGTTGTAGTGGGCGGATACTCAATCATTGATGGTGTAGCATTGTCAAAAACACCAGTAGCCAACGATGTGAGGACCCCAATCACTGAATCACATGTCCCAACGTTAATGGCCCTGCAGACAAAACATCAAATTGGTTTGGTATCCTTAGGTGCATTGCTTGCTGGAAACGAAACATTGAAACAAACATTGCAAAATGAACGGGAAAAAGGTGCAAGAGTAATCATTGTCGATGCCATATCCATTGAGGATGTAGATGCGATTGCCGTGGCGGTTAATGATTTAAACTGGAATGTTTTAGCGGTGGACCCAGGCCCATTTACAGAGAAATTAGCAACAGTTAAGGGCTATTCAGCGGAAAATCATGAGATTACTTGTGGGGAAATTTCAGAAGAAGAAATTAACGGAACTGTTATTGCGGTTGCTGGTAGTGCAACGCCTGTAACTAAAGTTCAATTGAAAGCGTTGTCAGCTAAGAGGTGGGCATGCCAAATTCCAGTTTCTGCTGAGTCGCTCATCGATACAGTGAATACAGCGCCATTTGAAGTAAAGCGGGCAGTTGATGAAACCCTTAGGACGGTCCAAGGTCAAAAGCCGAATGTGCTCTTGCTGGAAACCGCCTTAACTTGCAATGTACTAAATTTAAGGGCCAAAGAGGAAGAGTTTAACTTGCAGCCGGGTCAAGCAGCGAATAATATCAATAATGGTTTAGGTGAGATTGTGGCTGAGGTATTAAACAGTGACCTTCAAGACGTAAGAGGCATTTATATGACCGGTGGGGATACAATGGTAAATGTACTAAATGTCTTAGGCGCTAAGGGAATTGAATTAATTGATTATGTGATTCCTCAAGCAGATCTTGGAAGAATTATTGGCGGAAAATATGATGGCTTGGTAGTTGTCGGAAAAGGTGGATTAACTGGTGCCGAAGATACTGCTATCTCGATTGTAAAAAGAATATGCAAAGAGTCTTCTAAAGTATTACGGCAAGAGGCTATCGGAGTATAGAAAAGGGGTGACCTAGAGGTTCACCCTTTTTCTAATTGTCCAGTTCCAGAACCTGGTCAAGGCGCTGGAACTTTACGTGTCTAATTTAATTGAAGAAATTGTTCAATATCATTAAGGATTGGCTCGAATTTTTCCAAGTCCCAAGCCGAGCGGCCGATAAATAGTCCATTGACATTACTGCCCTTTAAATAGTCAATGGCATTACCTCTGTTGACACTTCCACCAAATAGGATTTTTATGTCCTGTCCAATATCCCCAAAAAGCTCTACTAATACTTTGCGGATATGATCATGCATTTTATGAACATAGTCAGCTGGTGCTTCAGTTCCCCCAGCCCCAATGGCCCATACCGGTTCATAGGCTATAAGGACATTTTTTGCTTGGGAAGAGGAAATATTTTTCAAACAGATTTTTAGTTGAATCGAAAGGGATTCTTCACTTATACTCATTTCTTTGTCTTCCAGTTTTTCTCCGATGCAAAGCAATGGAATCATTTCTTTTCCAAGTGCAGCATGAACCTTTTTATTTAAATCTATATCGTTCTCGTTATAATATTGGCGTCTTTCAGAGTGGCCTAGCTCTACTAAGTCAACTCCAATCTCTTTTAACATGGAAGGTGATATTTCTCCTGTAAAAGGCCCCTCATCCTCCCAGTGCATATTTTGTGCACCTAATAGAATACTAGAATCGAGCTCATCCCTTAGGGTCGTTAAAGAAGTATACGGCGGGATAATAAAAAGCTGCATTCTTTCATCCTTATCTCTAGCTATTCTATTTAGTTCTCTGCAATACTCCTGGCCTTCTTTAATTGTCTTATGCATCTTCCAGTTTGTTCCGATAAAAATTTTCTTCATATTACCACCTGCTTTCGGATATTATGTATTTTATTTAATTGATATAATCTTATCTTTCATTATCGATATTTGTCAATTATTTGTTTTTTATTGCGAAAAAGAAAATAAATGAAAACAGAGGGGGTGCTGAAAAAGGGAGAGAAATAGAAATATTTTTATATAAAATCTATACTTTTTAGCTGTTTTTCTAGATAATTTGATTGGTTTATTTCTATTAATATGAGATAATAATGAATAACAATTCGAAAAGAAGTGAAAGGGTGTAATTATGTTTGCTGATCAACGCAGAAATAAAATCCTAGAAATGCTAACAGAAAAAGGGACGGTAACAGTGAATGATTTGACTAGTTTACTTAATATTTCTGCAGCTACCATTCGCTCTGATTTGAATCAAATGGAAAAACAGGGATTGCTTATTCGAACTCATGGCGGGGCCATGATGAAAGAGGAAGATCCGGATACCGTTGATAAAAAGTATGAGATTCGCGAAAAGAAATTCAAGGCTGAAAAGCAGAAGATGGGCTATCATGCCTTTCGTCATATTCAGGATGGACAATGTATCCTTTTAGATGCAAGTACGACTTGCTTTGAACTAGCAAAATATTTATTAGATTCGAAAATGAGGCTAACAGTAGTAACAAGCGGAATCGCCACTGCTGCTATGCTAAAAGAAAATCCCTATCTAACGGTTATGATTATTGGCGGTATTGTTCGTAATTCATCCAATTCAGTTGAAGGTCTGCTGGGAGAAGAACTGTTGCGAAAAATCAATATTGATATCTTGTTTACATCGGCCTATGCATTTAATACAAAGGATGGTCTTTCTGATTTTAGCCTGTATGAAGTGGAATTAAAAAGGAGTATGGTTTCCGTAGCCAACAAAGTAATTGCGATGCTCGATCACAGTAAAGTCAATAAAAGCTCCATTGCAACCTTTGCGCGTCCCGAGGAAATTGACCTTTTTATCACAGACCAGCATGTTTCAGATGATTTACGTGACTTTTTTGCATCGAAGAATATTGAATTAGAAATTGTAGAATAAAACATTAAAACATTAAAATATTTATTATTGAAAGCGGGAACATTCAAATAAAAAAAGAGCTGCATAGCTCTTTTTTTATTTTCTACAACTTGAACAGTACAGCAGTTGCCTTTATACCCCAATCATATTCAATGACTGCCGCAGTCCTTCTAAAGCGAATCCTGTTATATATCTAAAAACAAATATAGCGACAATTGGTGAAATATCAATAGGCCCAAGTGGAGGGATAAACCGTCTAAACAAGCCTAAATAGGGTTCAACCAGCTTAGAGATCCACATCCCAAGCTTTGTGGATTGAAATTGTGGAAACCAGGAACCAAAAATCGATATTAAGATAAGCCAATAATAAATTTCAAAAGCATATTGTCCAATTTGCAAAATGTATAATCCCAATTTATATCACCTCATCTATTAGAGTTTTATGGCAGGTACAGACTACATAAAGAGTACATATATTATATACGACTAAGCCCACTAAAGGTTTCATAATTCTGATGGATGTCATAGCATGAAATCCTAATCTAGATGAATCAACGATTAATTACTTGTGGGAAGGCCTTAGTGATAAAGGTTTTTCAATGGTTTTATTATGCCATTAGGAACTTAACAAATTCTTAAATTCAAGGGATTGGCGAATGAAAAAAATTAATCAAACGTTTAATTAATTCAGCGGCAAAACTAATCAAACGTTTAATTAACTGGGTTTATAGGTAAGTTTTTAAATGGCTTAAATAGGGAACTTATTTACCAAGTGATATATACTATAAGTGAGAAAGGACGTGATTAGATTGAAAAAAGGTTGGTTAGGATTAGGAATTGTGGTCGCTGTCATTGTGATCTTTGGCCTCATGTTTATGTCCAGCTATAACAGCTTTGTCAATCTAGAAGAAGACGTAAATCAGTCGCATGCTCAAATCGAAAATCAACTCCAGCGAAGGCTTGATTTAATCCCAAACTTAGTTAGTACTGTAAAGGGCTATGCTGCTCATGAGAAAGAAGTCATTGCTTCCATCTCAAATGCACGTGCACAGCTTGCCGGAGCAAAAACCCCCGAAGAAGAAGCCACTGCAAACGATCAATTATCCGGTGCACTAAGCCGTTTGCTTGTCGTCGTTGAGAATTACCCTAACCTTAAGGCAGATCAGCAATTTACCCAGCTAATGGATGAACTGGCTGGAACGGAAAACAGAATTGCTGTCGCGCGAAAGGATTACAATGAACAAGTAGCGGAATTCAATAAAAAAGTAAAAAGATTCCCGGGCTCGATTATTGCAGGAATCGGCGGGTTTGATGAAAAAGAATACTTCAAAGCAGACCCACAAGCCCAAGAAGCTCCAAAAGTTGATTTTGGAGGCAACGGGTAATGAAAGCAAAACGGATCTTCAGCTTTCTATTGGTTTTTACCACATTATTTCTGAGTGCAGCCCCTGCACTTGCTGAGGATGTCCAAATACCTGCTCCTGTCGGAGATATCTATGTACAAGATTTTGCCCATGTCCTAAATGAAACAGAAAGAGTGGAATTAATCAACTTAGGCAGAACCATTGAAGATCAGACAACTGCGCAGGTTGCTGTGTTGACCGTTGATAGCATTGGTGACAGAACCATTGAAGAATATGCGAATGAGGCATTCCGCCAATATGGTATCGGCAGTAAAAAAGAGGACAATGGCGTCCTCCTTGTTTTATCGATGAAGGAACATAAAATCCGGATTGAGGTCGGGTATGGCCTCGAAGGGAGAATTCCCGATGCGAAAGCCGGAAGGATTTTAGATCAATATGCTATTCCTTTTTTAAAAAATAACCAGCCCAACCAAGCCGTAATGGAAACTTACAAAGCACTCGCTAAAGAAGTCATGGCCGAATATAACGGTGAGAGTGGACAAAAAACGGCGCCAAAGGATGAAGGGATTGGAATCCCATCCTGGCTGATTATTATCATTGTCCTGGTTGTCGTCTTCCTTGACTTTAAATTTTTCGGAGGAACTCTTACCTATTTACTCCTCTCCATTCTATCACGCGGCGGCGGAAGAGGCGGAGGTGGCGGCGGGTCGCGAGGCGTCGGGGGTGGTTCATCTGGCGGCGGCGG
>NZ_JBALPZ010000076.1:19758-34074 GCF_036965645.1 Neobacillus drentensis | reverse complement strand
GAACTCCTGTATTTAAAGGAATTTGATAGTATTGAACATTTTGAAAGAGAGCTAGCCGACTATATTCTTTATTACAACCACAAGCGAATGAAGGCAACCATCAAGACTTAAGCCCAGTGGAATACCGGACTCAAGTCTTGATGGTTGCCTAATCTTTTTTGTCTAACTTTATTGGGTCAGATCAGGTTAACGTACCTTTTTTCTATGAAAAAATCCTCAAACAGTTACAGGAACAAAAAACTCCTCATATAGAGCCTGTACTGCCCGCTTCTCATCTACCTCTTTGACACCAAACATCATACTAACCTCTGATGAACCCTGATTAATCATTTCAATATTAACCCTTGCCTTTGCAAGTGCCTTTGAAGCTCTTGCCATGGTTCCAACATTTTGGCGCATTCCTTCTCCAACTACCATAATGAGGGACAAGCTATGAGCCACTTTCACTTCATCCGCATGCAACTCATTTTTAATCCGGTCAATCACTTTGTCCATGACTTTCTCATCAAGCTGATTCTCCCTTAAGATGACAGACACGTCATCAATACCTGATGGCGTATGTTCATATGAAAGACCATAATCTTCTAATACACCTAACAGCTTGCGGCCAAAGCCGATTTCTCTGTTCATTAAGTATTTGCTCACATATATACTGCAAAACCCTTTATCGCTGGCGATGCCAATGACAGGTCCATTTGTGTTGTCACGCTGGTTCACGATGAGTGTTCCTGGCGCTGACGGATTATTTGTGTTCTTAATATTGACAGGTATTTCCGCTCTAAATGCAGGAACAAGTGCTTCATCATGTAATACTGTAAATCCAGCATATGATAATTCCCGCATTTCACGATACGTTAATTCTTTAATTTCTTTGGGCTTTTGTACAATGGAAGGATTTACAGAGTAAACCGCATCCACATCCGTAAAGTTTTCGTATAGATCTGCCTTTAAAGCATTCGCAAGGATAGAACCCGTAATATCCGAACCGCTCCTTGAGAAGGTGAACACTTCACCACTGAGACTATAGCCAAAAAATCCTGGGAAGATTATAATGCCAGACTGCTCATTTAATAAATTTAGTCGTAAATAAGATTCCGGTAATGCCTGGGCATTGCCTGGCTCATCACTGACGAGAAGCCCCGCTTCCTTAGGGTCTACATAACGAGCCTCTACTCCCCGTGTTTGGAAATATGCTGCAACTAATTTGGCATTATTATCTTCACCACTTGCTTTCAACAGGTCGATAAACCTATCCGGTTTACTCTTATCACTAGAAATTCTTGTTAATAAGTCATCATGTATTTCCTGGATCACTCCGTCAGGAAGATTTAGTTCCGCTGCAATGGCCGCATATCTCTCTAGAACAGCCGCTACCAATTCCCTTGGATCCTTATTTTGTAAACTATATTCTGCACATTCAATCAATAAATCTGTAACCTTTATATCTTCTGCATACCTCTTACCCGGAGCTGATACAACGACAACTTTACGTTCACTATCAGAAGTCACAATTTGAAATACTTTCTCTAGCTGTCTTCCGGAAGCTAAAGAGGATCCGCCAAACTTTACGACCTTCATGGATACATCCCCTACTCTATAAAAATATAATTTTAATTTTATTACAATTTAAAAAATAATCAAGTGTTTTTTCCGCTCATAAAGAACAATTGTCCTCTTGAAAAAGACAATAGAAAAAATTAGAAACGGCAAGCTTTTACAAAAGAAATATCTCTGCTTTTAATACAGATTCCCTTTATTAGACTTTTTCTTCTGACTTAGCTAATCAGTTCTATGAAATGGGCTAGAATTCTTGCTGTCAGCCCCCAAATTGTTTTACCGCCATAGCGATAAAAATATTCATCCATCCCTCTGGCCCGCCAATTATAATTTTCACCGCCTGGTATTAACTCAAACGGAAAATTTTCCTCAGGCTCTGCTTTAAGGGAAACACGATAGATTTCCGGCTTATTATGGATCAAGAACGATAAGGGAACCGTAAATATTTCCCCAACCTCAGCTGGGCTTGGCTGAATTTTTTCTGGGTTCTTTATGTAACCTACATAAGGATAGAGAATCATTCCAAAGGGTGAAATCATATAATCCAATGGGAATACATCAGTAATATCAAGATTATTAATCCCTAGCTCCTCTACTGTCTCACGGATGGCTGCATCTTGCTCATTTATATCTTGTGCATCTATTCTGCCTCCAGGGAAACATATTTCTCCTGGCTGACGCCTTAATTCCAGCGAACGAACCTCAAATAATACATGAATTCCGTCCTCCTTTTGCAATAATGGAAGCAGAACAGCATACTTTGAAAATCTTTCACTTCCTAAGATTTTGGGGGTATGACCATTTAATTTATTTAAAACGGAATCTAAATCCATAATTTCACCTCACTCTATATGTATTATAAAGAATGCCTATTACTACCATACCACTTTTTTCTTATCAAAAAAAACAACCCAGCGAAATTCTCTGGATTGTTCCGCATTATTTATACCATGAATACATATAGCTTGAATCTTCTATTTCTTGGGCAGACTTAACTATTTTTAATGGATGAAAAGTGTCTATCATGACAGCTAGCTCTAATGTCTCTTTCTTCCCGATACTAGCTTCTACTTTTCCAGGGTGAGGACCATGGGGAATCCCCCCAGGATGGAGGGTAATAGAACTCTCCTGTACCCCCTTACGGCTCATAAAGTTTCCTTTTACATAATAAAGGAGTTCATCACTATTGACATTACTATGATAATAGGGGGCTGGTATGGCTTCAGGATGATAATCAAAAAGCCTCGGAACAAAGGAGCAAACCACAAAATGATTCCCCTCAAACGTTTGATGAACCGGCGGCGGCTGATGGACCCTTCCTGTAATGGGCTCAAAATCCTCGATATTAAATGCCCACGGATATAAATATCCATCCCATCCCACGACATCAAATGGATGATGACCAAGAATATGTGAGGAAATGACGCCTCTTGACTTTGTGAAAATCTCAAATTCACCTTTTTGCTCTAAAGTCACCAAGTTTTCAGGTCCGCGAATATCACGCTCACAGAACGGACTATGTTCTAAGAGCTGGCCATATTCATTTCGATATCGCCTAGGTGTTGTAATCTGACTAAAGGATTCAATAAACAATAATTGAGTGGCTTCCTGTTTGTTCGGCAGGAATCGATAAATGGTTCCAATCGGTATTATTAAATAGTCACCTTCACGATATGAAATAGTTCCAAACATGGTCTCGAGCTTTCCGGATCCTGTATGAATATATAACAGTTCATCTCCATCCCCATTTCGGTAAAAACATGACATCCGTTCCGTTACCTTAGCCGTCCCAATTAGTAAATCCTCATTCCCCATTATATAATTTCTTGCCTTAAGTGCATCCCCCTCTAGACTCACTTTACTGGTAATAAAGTGACGATGTTTTAATGACTGCTGCTCCTCATATTCCGGCAAATAACCGCCGACTAGTTCCGACTTAACGATTTCAGTTGGCATATGGTGATGATACAAAATCGATTGTGTTCCAGAGAATCCGCGCGTCCCCATTACCTGTTCACGATATAAGCTCCCATCCGCTTTTTTTAGCATCGTATGTCGCTTATGAGGAATCTGGCCCATTTGACGGTAATACATCCTTTCACCTCTCTTCAGTCTATGATTGTATTCTTTAATACACCGAGACAGTCGATTTCAAGTTCTACCAAATCGCCCGGTTCCAGCCAGCGATGTACTTCAGGACCAAGTTCGAGGATACAGCCGGTTCCCACCGTTCCTGACCCCATGATTTCACCAGGATAAAGGGTCACGCCCTGTGAGGCTCTTGAAATCATTTCTCCAAAGGAATAGTAAATATCCTTTAAATTTCCCTCTGAAAGCAAAATCCCATTTACACGAGCCTTCATAGTGAGATCGAAACCATTCCCTTGCTTAAGCGCTTTTAGTTCATTTTTCGTAACAATCCATGGCCCAATCGTGGTGGAGAAATCCTTCCCTTTAGCCGGCCCTAAACCAACCTTCATCTCTTCTCTTTGCAGGTCCCTCGCGCTCCAATCGTTTAAAATACAATATCCGAAGATATATTCATCTGCCTGATCTGCTGAAATATCCCTGCCTTCCTTTCCAATAATACAGGCAATCTCAAGTTCGTAATCCAGCCAAAGACTGTTTTTGGGCTTCGGAATTTTATCTCCTGGCCCGGTTATCGCAAGATGATTAGAAAAATAAAAGACAGGCATTTGGTACCACTCAGGAGCTACCGAAAGCCCACGTCTTTCTCGTGCCGTCTTTACATGCTGTTCAAAAGCATAAAAATCACGAAAACTTTTTGGATTAGGCAGCGGTGCTTTTAAACGAAGTTCACTTAATGGATAAACCCCCTTCTGATCTAGGCCCACAGAGATCCCTTCAGTCTGTTTCAAATATTCTTCACTTTTATTAAGAAAATCGACGAGATTATTAGGAAGCCTACCGCTCGAAGCTTCACACATATCTACTGCATGTTCCTCATCTACTAGCCAGCCTGCACTAATCTTGCCATCGCTTTTTTCAAAGGTAATAAACTTCACATACCTCACCTATCTAAGTTTTTATTTATAATAAAAGGGAGATGATGTTCTCCCTTAACCGATCTTTTTAGACCCCCATTTAAACCTTATTATTTATCTATATTTTATAAATTCCCACGTCTTTCTTGTTCACGTTCAATTGATTCAAATAGTGCTTTAAAGTTTCCTTCGCCAAAGCCTCGGGCTCCTTTACGCTGGATGATTTCGATAAATAATGTCGGCCGATCCACAATGGGCTTGGTGAAAATCTGCAGTAAATACCCCTCATCATCCCTGTCTACTAAAATATTAAGTTCACGCAGTTTTTCAATCTCTTCATCTATTTTCCCAATCCGCTCTGCTAATGACTCATAGTAAGTGTCCGGTGTTTTGAGAAACTCCACCCCGTTCTTTTTCAAAGTGGTGACTGTTGAAACAATATCTTCTGTTAAAATGGCCAAATGCTGAACCCCCGGACCATTATAGAACTCCAGAAATTCTTGAATTTGTGATTTTCGTTTCCCCTCAGCTGGCTCATTAATCGGGAATTTTATTCGACCGCCATTATGCATAACCTTAGACATAAGAGCCGAATATTCCGTGGTAATATCTTTATCAGAGAAGTGCTTCATTTCGATGAAGCCCATGACTTTTGAATAATATTCTACCCATTCCTCCATCCGCTCGACATTTCCGACCACGTGATCGATACCAATTAGCCCTGCATCTTCAACTGGCAGCGCAGCCGAAAAAGGTTCATATCCAGGTAAAAATGTTCCTTGATAATTTTTCCGCTCAATTAACGTATGGATGGTGTCTCCATATGTACCGAGAACGGCCTTTTTTACCACTCCATTTGCATCCTTCATTTCAAATGGAGCAGTATGAGCAATCGCACCTCTTTTTACAGCTTCCGCAAATGCTTTGTCTACATCATCCACCAGCAGGGCAACATCCTTTACGCCGTCTCCATGTCCTTTAACAAATTGGGAAACTTCACTATCTTTCGTGTAGGAACCCGTCAGGACGATCCGAATATTACGTTGTTTCAAGCAATAGGAAGCGGTTTCACGATTGCCGGTTTCAAGACCTGAATAGGCAACTGGCTGAAAACCATAGGCAGTACAAAAGAAGTGACAAGCTTGCTTTGCATTACCTGTATAGATTTCAATATAATCTACATCACGGACCGGAAAAAAATCATTAGCCAACTGGTCTGCTCTTATTCGTTTTTCTTTCATCAAATGCCCCCCCCATCTCAGCTTAAAATCAGGAATATTCAGTATTCATTTTAAGTGATAGGTTTTTGTCCACTCAAGTGCAGGAAATAAAGCAATAACGCTTTTAGGTGATAAAGAATAGTATTTTGAAGAAAATCATATTTCCCGAAAAACAGAAAAAACACACCTTCATTCGGTATGTTTTCACTGTTTAAATATTGGAAATAAAATCAGCTTTGTAACATTGTCTAAAAATGTAAAAAACTTTTTTCATGTTATGCCAGGATAGCCCGGTCACTCGCCATTTGTGTACCGCGAATTCGCTTAAATTCACTTAGCAATCCCTCAATTGTCAGTTTATCTTTATCCTCTTCATTCACTTCAAGGATGATTTGACCCTTATCCATCATAATTAACCGATTTCCGAGGTCAATTGCTTGCTGCATATTATGGGTAACCATCAAAGTAGTTAGATTATATTTAGCCACAATTTCCTTAGTTAAGTTGGTGATAAGCTCTGCACGTGAAGGGTCAAGTGCGGCCGTATGTTCATCGAGCAGAAGGATAGAAGGTTCTGTAAATGTCGCCATCAATAAGGATAGTGCTTGACGCTCCCCGCCAGAGAGTAACCCGACCTTTGCACTAAGTCGGTTTTCTAAACCTAAATGAAGGGATTCAAGAACCTCACGGAAATAATCCCGTCTCTTTTTCGTTACGCCTTTTCGAAGTGTCCTCGTTTTATTACGTGAATAGGCCATGGCAAGATTCTCTTCTATGGTCATACTAGGAGCCGTTCCTGCCATTGGATCCTGGAACACACGTCCAATCATTCTGGAACGGTTATATTCAGACATGCTTGTAACATTTTTCCCACCAATATGAACTTCACCCACATCGGGAATTAATACACCTGAAATGATATTCATTAGCGTGGATTTTCCTGCACCATTACTCCCAATTACGGTTACAAAATCTCCTGGTTTAAGGGAAAGATGTACATGATCTATGGCCACTTTCTCATCCGGGGTTCCCTCATTAAAAATTTTATGAATCTGATTTAAGTGCAGCATGATTGTCCCCCTTCACTTGCGCAGAAGCCTGTATTACGTTCATTCTCTCAGCTTTCCTTCGTGCTTTACGTTTTTTCTCTTTTGAAGCATCAATAATCTTTGGTGCTGTTAAAGCAATAATGACAATAATCGCTGTAATTAACTTCATATCGCCAGGGCTCATAAATTCTGCTCTCAGTGCTAAGGTAACTACGATTCGATAAATAATAGATCCCCCGATAACAGCAAGGGTCGTTCTGGCAATTGTTTTGGTTCCAAAAAGTGCCTCACCGATAATAACCGACGCTAAACCAATAACAATCATGCCAATTCCCATGCCGACATCGGCAAATCCACCCTGTTGGGCAATGAGTGCCCCTGAGAAAGCTACTAAAGCATTTGAAAGGCCAAGTCCTAAAACCACTAGAATATTTGTATTTGCAGAAAAGCTCCGAATCATTCTTCTATTGTCACCAGTAGCTCTTATTGCAAGCCCAATTTCAGTTTGTAAGAATTGATCGGTTAGGAACTTGATTACAAATGTCACGATAATCATAAAAATCAAAATTCCCCATGTTTCAGGAAGGCTGTCACCGAGCCCAACCATCGTTAAAATTTGGTTAAAAAATGCATCGATTCCCCATTTTTCAAATAAGTCCCCGATTTTTGTAAAGGCTGTATCTGCATTTAACAGAGGTATATTAGAACGTTCCATAATCCGTAAATTAATAGAGTATAAGGCGATCATCATTAAAATACCGGAAAGTAAGTTATTAATCTTTCCAAATGTATGAAGAAGCCCTGTCATACACCCAGCAGCAAATCCAGCAAATAATGCTGCAATTGTAGCAACAAAAGGATTTACTCCATTTGCAATTAATACAGCTGAAATAGCAGCCCCTGTCACAAAGCTTCCATCCACCGTTAAATCTGGAAAGTCCAGAATACGAAAGGAAAGATAGACGCCCAGTGCCATAATCGCATAAATGATGCCTGCTTCAAACGATCCAAATATGGCTGTAAACATTGAGATCATCCTTTCTTTTAGTCTTAAAGGCTAACATCTAAGAATAAAGAAAATTATTCTTATGCATGAATCAAGGAGGCAACCTGTCAGCCAAGGTTTCCTCCTTGATAAAGTATTACTATAAATTATTTTCCATCGTAAAATTCGCCGAGTTTACTCCATTCCTCTTTCACTGTTAAGCCTTGGGCCTCAGCTGCTTTTTTATTGATCACTAGTTTTAGGCTCTTAGGAAGCTCCACTGGAATTTCAGATGGCTTTTTCTTACCAGTCAAGATGTCTGCTGCCATTACCCCGGATTGGTAACCTAAGTCAAAATAACTGAATCCACTTGCGGCTACTGCTCCTTTTTTCATAGAGTCAAGTTCTCCTACGAAAAGAGGAATTTTCTTACTGTTGGCTACTGCAATAACGGAATCAAGAGCGGTAACAACCGTATTGTCAGTAGGAATGTAAATGGCATCGACACGGCCAACCAGCGACTCTGCTGCTTGTTTTACTTCCGATGTATTTGATACTGAAGCTTCGACCAGCTTTGCTCCTTTTTCTTCTACCAATTTTTTCACTTCTTTTACTTGAACCTCTGAATTTTGTTCGCCTGAATTAAAAATCACACCAACATTCTTGGCTTTAACTTCCTCGGTGATAAAGTTAATCGTTTTCTTTGTGGCATCAGGATGATTATCCGTA
Source organism: Neobacillus drentensis (assembly GCF_036965645.1). Classification (GTDB taxonomy): domain Bacteria; phylum Bacillota; class Bacilli; order Bacillales; family Cytobacillaceae; genus Neobacillus; species Neobacillus drentensis_D. The sequence continues at coordinate 25,529 of NZ_JBALPZ010000076.1, read as the reverse complement.
GTCCCTGTAATGTTTTTGCCTGGTTTATCAAACGATTTAACAAAACCAGCTCCGATTGGGTCCGTTACCGATGTAAAAACAATTGGAATATCCTTAGTAGCATTTAAAGCAGCCGTTGCACTCGGTGTAGCATTGGCAAAAATCAAATCCACTTTATCACCGACAAAGTTATTCGCAATGGTTTGTGTATTATTCATATCTGCCTGCGCATTTTGCTCATCAAACTTAACATTTAACCCTTTGTCTTTCAGGGCCTGCTTAAACCCTTTCGTTGCAGCATCTAATGATGGATGCGGTGCAAACTGAGTAATACCAACATTAAATTCTTTGTCTGAACTAGTCTTTTCCGAACTCCCTGAAGATTCCTTACTTCCGCATCCAGCTAACAGCAACATTCCTGCTAATGCGATCGAGACTGCCTTTACCTTTCTTTTCATGAACATGCTCCCCCAATTTCCTTGCAATTTTCTAATAATTTTTTATATATTAAAAATTATTATTATTCTAGTATCTTTTTAAAATAAAAGCAATAGAAAAACCTAAAATATTTTTTCTCCATAAATGCCCTGCCTCTACTTTATGATTAATACTTGTTGAAAACGCATTCTACAAGAAGGTTTTTTAATTTAAAATAAAAAATGCCTTCTTTGTAGTAGAAGGCATTTCAATGTGTAATATTATTTAAATGTGATTAATACTTACCAATTACGAGTATTTTCAAGAAGTTGGTCAATCTCCACTTTTTTCACTTTATTATTGTTTTTCTCAGATGTTAGATCTGAAGTGGCTTCTAGTAGTTTGTCGATATCGATTAATTTGATTCCCATCTCTAACCTCCATAGAACTTTTAATAGTTTCTAACTCTACTAAACTATTCGAGCTGCCAAAAGTGAACATGGGGGTCGTTTTTCAAAAATTTTAATTAAGCGGTTATTTTTATATCTTTTTGACTCTGACTTTTTTTAAAAAAGTATTTCATCATTGGCGGTGTAACTATAGTAGTTACAAGGACAACAATAACTAAAATGGCGAAAAGATCTTGACTGATTAAATGACTCTCTAGACCAATTGCAGCTATAATTAAGGCTACTTCTCCCCTTGAAACCATTGCCGCACCAATTCCAAGTGAACTGAACCATGAAAATTTCGCCAGTTTTGCACCTGCTGCAGCTCCAATTAACTTTGTTAGAATAGCGAGAATACTAAGCCCGATGATTGTACTAAGATGTTGTGAAATACCCTCAAAGCTTGCTTTTACTCCAATCGAAATAAAAAATACAGGCACGAACAGGGAGTAACTAATTGTTTCTGCCTTTTTTAAAATTTCATGTTTAAATTTGGTGATATTTATGCCCAAGCCGGCAATGTAGGCTCCAATAATCGCAGCAACCCCGGTTAATTCTGCCATATAAGCAAACAAAAAGCAGATGATTAATCCACCGGAAATAACCGATTCTGTTACCTTTAATGGTGCAAATTTCGTTAAAATCCAGGGTACTAACTTCCAAGCTGCCAAAATCGCTCCTGCGAAAAAGAGTACCTTTTTCAATATGATGATACTTAAATTGACATCTCCACCTGCCAAGCTCATTAAAAAGGCCAGAGCGATAATGACTACAACATCATCGATAACAGCTGCGCCTAAGATTGCTGTCCCTTCTTTTGATTGCATTTTATTTAATTCTTTAAGTGCCTGAACAGAAATGCTTACACTAGTAGCGGAAAGCAATAAGCCTAGAAAGGAAGCCTCAATGGTCGACATATTCATAATTACTCCAGCTATAAACCCGAAAAAAAACGGAACAACGATTCCACTTAACCCTACTGAGGTTGAAGCTTTCCACGAGTGTTTAAATCCATCAATATCCGTTTCTAAGCCCGCGATAAACATTAACAGAATGACACCAATCTGGCTAAGTTCTTCCAATGTACTCGTATTAGATACAAGCCCTAAAACAGCCGGCCCTATAAGAATTCCAACAAGAAGCTTTCCTAAAACGGACGGCTGTCCTAACTTAACACTAATATCCCCAGCTATTTTAGAAGCTAATAAGATAATCGCTAACTCAAAAATGAAATCCATCTTATCACCTATCCTTTCAAAAAAATAAAAAGAGTCTGTGCTTTAAACTCTACAGACTCTTTTTTAGTAAAAATCAAAAAAGCCCATCAACCAAAGGATATAGTTATCCCTTGGTGACAGGCTCCTCCAATAACGTACTATCTAATTACTATTATAATAACATACTTTATAGTTATCATCAACAATGTGAAAAAACATTGTATTAGTTCCACTTTCGTATTTTACCAATTACGTTAACTTTCAGAAAGGTAATAAAAGTGGACTCTCCCTTTTGAACCTTTTGTTTATGCCATTCATTAAAGCTTGCGATCGTGATTAAAATTAGCCCGGCTAGCAACAAGTATACCCACCATGGCATGTTGCCCCAATATGGTTTTGTTTGCAGAAAAACATTTAATAGTAATACGCCTGCACCTACAAAAAAGTATGACTTTATTTGAATATACATTCCCGCTACCATGGAAAACAAGGAAAGGCATCCTAAAATAATGGCATCATAAATCGTATGGCTTTCCAATGCATCTTGGATTAAAATCAGCGCTACAGACACTAGTACCATCCATTGAAGAGCCTTCACTACTTTTTCATATTTCCCCTTTAAACATTGACGGATGAAAATGGTCAACAAGATAAAGGGAAGAACGTATACCTCACGCAGCCAAAGTAACGGGATATGGAGCGCACTAATGATTGCATAATAAGGCTGTAACACATAACCACCCGCCACAATGGTCATAAAAGCAGCATATTCAGCAGGGACCCTTTTCCGTTGAAGCCAAAAAGTGAGTACAATTAGAATTCCAGGTAATGCATGACTCCAAAGATGTTGATTCTCTAAAAAATACATATACGCAAGGTACATAAGACCAGTAACAGTATAACCGTCTATTTTCAATTCCAATAACTTTGTTCTTGGCTCAACCAGCTTCTTATAAAGGATTTTACCAGATAAAATTAAAACCATACCAATGACAGCAAATACAAGCATTTTTTCAGACGACGTCAAATTACTTACATACGTGAACTCGACAGTGGCCAAGTAAGCGAAACCTAAAGGCACAATGCCCAAAATGTCCCATTTTGCTTTATGCAAATAAATCACGATTCCAATTACATACAAGCAGGTGATTAGATATGGGATGATACCAAATGGATAGACCATTAGCAAGGAAGCTATCCCGATCATGGAAAATGGCACTAAATAAAAAGTTGTTCGTTCTTTAAATTCCTCGTTGGCGAATAAGAAAAATGTAAGCATTAGTAAACTGCTGACGGGAAATGCAAATCTTACATCAGACTCAAGATGTATTCTTTCCATCCCTGTGGTAATAACAAAAAATAATGCTGTAAAACTTCCGTACAGGTAAACCCTTCTTTTCCACTCCCTTACAGCCAATTTGGCACTAACTGCATATCCGACTAGGGCCATTATAAAGCTAAAGACGGCATCCTCTTGATAGATAAACCAAGTAATCGCAAGGGAAAGAGGAAGAATGAGGTGTCCAACCCAAGCAAATGCTGCCTCGAGGTCAGGATTTGCTTTTCGAAAGAGACCCGCGATTACAAGCAGAACGATCGCACACATAGAGGATACTAATGAGTTGGTCAAATGATTAAATGCAACCTTCTCATTAATAGCATTCATAACGGAAAAATAGCAAAGAAGCGTCGTTAAACTGATAAAATAAGGCAGCCAATTGATCCCGATCCTTTTATAAAAATAGGAATACATTCCTATTCCCGCTAACATAACTAAAGGCTGGACCCAAGTGTGATTGATTGGACTAACAATAGCATTGATTATGGCTAATGTATAAAGGACCTGGGCGATAAACATTGAGCTTCTTGCAAAATCTTGCTTAGAAAGCTTAGCCCAGACAAAGCTTGAAACTAAAATAAGCACCGCTCCGGCTGCGAAATTAACTGCAGCCCCATAATCAGAATAGTACGTAAGGGAGTTTACATTAAACTCCTCACCAAAGGCTGCTGTGGAAAAGCCTAGTGCACTAGGCAATACCCATAAGGCAGCTGCTTTTAGGAGAATTCTATCTTGGTATTGATGAAGTAAATAGGCGGCCACAGCTAAAAGCAAGAGCATCACACCCAATTCCCACCAATAAAGAAAAGCAAGCGTTAAGATCATGGCAATTGTCATAATGGAAAATCCTATCTCTACAACTGCATTTCGTATCTGCTGTATATACTTAATGGAATAAACAATTCCAAAGACACTAAAGAGAATAAATCCTGTAAAAAATAATCTAAGAGAGAAATTGATTTCTTCGATCGAACTTGTTAATAAAGAAACAGCTTCATAGATGCCTGATGACAGAAAAAGTGCACTTAAATAAGGAAAAATAAATCGCGAACTATGGTTGGAAAGGTAAATAAAATTTGCTGCCATAATAAAATAGGCAATCATAAGCACAATTACCGGTTGTCCCGAACGGAGCAAAATTCCTTCAATACTAATATATATAAAAGCAAAACCTGATAAAACAGCACTGGTATACTGAAATGCTATGTCTAGTGAGAATTTATTATTTAATGCTTTAGGGACAAAGACAATACCAAAGGCCACTAATGCATAAACAATCCCGCCCGCATTATCAAGGACACTATTCTCAACGAGCTGATAGGCCCCATAAACCAGCATGACAGTAAAAATAAAATGATATTCCTTCCTGCCTGTAACGTACATCATCGATAAATATATCACAGCAGTTAACAAGAGGTTAAAGCTGTACAAGACCTCGTTATCAAAAAGGAATAGCATAAATAGTGTAGATAAAATTAAATTCACTTGGATAAATGGTATAAATTCTTTAGTAAATGATTGTAGTCCGCTAATCTTTTTCACCCGTTCGAAAACAAGAATAAGGACTGCGTTATATAGCACCATTCCTAAATAGAAAAAATCAATCTTCAAATGAAGGGCCGCCAGTAGAAAAACAGCCCCTATCGAAAAACAAACAAACGAGAACCAGACAAATAATCGCGAACCTAAATTTTTCGCAAACCATATATACACCACAAGTGATAGTAGACTTCCGAGCATTCCAAGCAGATAACGTCCTTCACCATCAATCGATAAATACGAACCTAAAAGCCCAAACCAGCCTAAGGAGAGAATAAAAATCGGTAAGAATAAGCTCCCTAACACTGTGAAGGCAAAAGCCGTTTTATCAATATGAAGTATTCTATTGGCAATAAGGGCGATAGCATAAAATAACAATGAAACAATAGCAATTGAAAAGCTTTTCATTAAGCTTGTCATAGATTCCCAATTACTGGTTGCTACAAATAAACCGCCGATTAATAGAAAAATAACACCTATATTTAAAGACCAGGTTATGTTTCTCTCCCGAATCTCCTCAGGTGAAAGTGTCTTTCTGACTTTCGCAGGTTTCGGAGTGGCAGCAGGTATTGACTTTGATTGTAATGACTCTGATTCAACAACGGGCACATCAACTTCTTTTAGTAAATCGAGATGGTATTGGTGATGTGCCTTCGCTACTGTCTCAACCATAGCATCTGAGAGATACCCTTCTTCTTTCAACTTATATAACTCATACCTAAAGATTCTTCTTCTCTCTTCCGTTTTATTGGTTTCCATTTAGGCTCCCCCCTATTTCACTTTATTCAGTTGTTTTATGTAATTTATGGGATTATTTATAACATTACTCCT
>NZ_JBALPZ010000076.1:12965-19745 GCF_036965645.1 Neobacillus drentensis | reverse complement strand
CTCCTTTAGTGTAATTTTACACTATTTCTTTTAAATTTCAATCCTTTTTCTTTTTCAACTATATTCGTGTTTACGTTTGGGGAAAATATCTGTATGATAAGAGAATATTTGTTATAAACAGAAGGAGTTTTATATGCTGACATTTAATGAAAAACTAGCCATTATTGAATCTTACCCGGAATTAGAGAGGAAAGATGTTTCTCTAAAACGTGTTAATTTTCAGCTTCCAGAAAGTATTTCTGATAAAAAAAATATTGTTTATCATCTGCATCCAAATGGAAATGGCTTTGTTTATGCCGCTCATCTGGATCAATATGAAACAGATGATAAAGGAATGGTCAATATCCGAGATTTTTCAGCAGAGCAGCTTCGGAGTATCTTAACTGAGTCCATTGCGTCCTTATCGCCCCTAGAAAAGTCAACCAATGAGGAAGCGATTATTGGAGAATTACAGGAAGAGCGCTGGATCGACGATGAGGGCAACGCTCTTATTTTGCTTTTTGAAAATGAAGTATGGAATATCTACTTTGGGTTAAACCTTGAAGAAAGCTTCGATACATACGAAGAATCTATAGCTTTCATGCAAGAAGAGGGTTTTAAACGAGGGTAATAAAAAGGCTGTGCATATGCTTGCACAGCCTTTTTGTTAGTTATTATACTCAGCTTCAATCCACTGATCTAAACGGATAATACTCTCTTTTGCACGATCATATTCAATTGTTCGATAATGATGCATGCCTCCTTCTTCTTCATCTTTTTCATCCGCCCATTTTACCACTTGCTGCAAAGGCGTCCTTACAATGTCATTAGAAGGTAAAAAAGAGTCAGTATGAAAAAGAATCGCCAGCGCAATTGTTTTCGCCTTTATTGGGTTCTCTCCAAGGCGAATCAATAACTTATGTGCTCGTTCAGCACCTTTAATTGGATGTATATCATTTTGTTTATACAAGTCATAATCCCATTTTCCGTTCCTATACCAAGTATAGTGTCCCATATCATGGAGAAGCCCTGCTTTAGTAGCAATATCAACATCAAGTTGTTGTTCTTTACTCAAATGAAAAGCATGGTATGCTACCGCAATCGCATGGGCAAGTCCAGAGCGGTTTAAATACTTTTGGGCAATACGATGTTCAAATATATCCAATAAAGTAACGTCTCTCATGCGATCTCACTCCTGTTCGTAAATGTATTTCACTTATTATATGCTAACCTGTCCTAATTGGCTATTCCTTTCTTTTAGTACCTCTGTAAATAATAAAAAAAGAGAAGGACCAAGTCCCTCTCTCATTTATTAATTAGCTTCAGTTGTTTTCGTTGTTTTCCCCTTTGGTCCTAAATATTCATAGTCATTAGGATTAATTGGAGTATATCCTTCAGGCTTGTAGAATCGTAATAAGTCTTTATAGACAATTTCATCTGACATTTGCAATTCCGTTTTTACCTTTTCATCAATGCTCTTACATGGGGTATTGTCCGTTAATATTTCAGTTGAATCATAACCGTAACATTTTTCATTGATTTGAATGCCGTCTGATGATACGAAGTCCCCATTTCTGAACAACGCCCAGTTACGATGATCTTTAGAAAGTAAGTCAGAACCAAATTCCATATAATCCTTTGTATCAATACCTAATAAATGAAGCACAGTTGGACGGACATCCACTTCACCGCCAATTTGATGCTGAACTCCACCTTTTACACCAGGTACGTGAATAAATAAAGGAACACGCTGTAATTTTGCATTAATGGCTGGTGTAATTTCATCGACACCCAGTACCTTTGCCATTGCTTCATTATGGTTTTCAGAGATACCATAATGATCACCATACATAACAATTATTGTATTATCGTATAATCCACTAGCTTTTAAATCATTAAAGAACTGTTCAAACGCTTGGTCCATATAATGAGCAGATTGGAAATACTGGTTCACAACCGAATCACCATAATCACCAGCTGGAAAATCAGTATCCTCTGGGTCCATTTCAAATGGGAAGTGGTTGGATAACGAAATGAACTTTGTGTAGAACGGCTGCTTTAAACCTTGCAGCAAAGGCATAGATTCCTTAAAGAATGGTTTGTCTTTCATACCATAGTTTTTGGTATTCTCGTCAGTCATGTTATAGTATTCCGCATCATAAAACTGGTCATATCCAAAAGCCTTATAGATAACATTTCTATTCCAGAATGTTTTATAGTTTCCATGAAAAACCGCAGAAGTATATCCCTGTCCTTTTAAAATGGATGGCATCGCCTGGTAAGTATTCTGCGCTTTGTTAACAAAAACGGCACCTTGCGCCATAGGGTATAGTGAATTCTCCATTAAGAATTCAGCATCTGATGTTTTGCCCTGCCCAGTTTGATGGTAGAAATTATCAAAATAGAAAGTACTGCCATCATGAGCCAATGAATTCAAGAATGGTGTAACCTCTTGTCCGTTTGGCATCTTATAATCAATCATAAAGCTTTGGAATGACTCCATTGAGACATAAAGTACGTTCATTCCCTTTGCTTTTCCAAAGTAAACAGGGTTTGGAGCAGCGTAGTTTGCTTTACGATAGTTCTCTACATCCGTAATATCACTGCTGTCAGCTAAAGCGCGCTGGCTAGACGATTTAATATTTTGAATAACATCGTAAATCGTAAAGTTATATGCACCCAGATATTTAACCAAGTAGTTACGGTCAAATGATCGTGTTAATAATTGAGGACGGTCCTTTTCCGCTAATCCCAAGTTAAAAAGAAATGTCGTGATTGCAAATAATAAAACAATTTTATATGACTTCCTGTTTGTTACGGTCACTTTTTTGAAAACAGTTAATGCCAAAACAATTAATATAATCGTATCAAGAAAATAGAAGATATCTAATGGTGTAATTAAGGATAATGCACTATCCCCTAATTGCCCCGCATTTGTTTTTGTCTGCATTAACACAGGTACGGTAATGAAGTCATTAAAGAATCGATAATACGCGATATTAGCATATAATAAGAATGATAAAAAGAAATTGATAATAATCATAACAAGCTTAGTACGCTTTTTAAAAAGCAGTGCTAACCCAAGAAAGAAAAGGGCTGAACTTAACGGGTTTATCAGCAGCAAGAATTTCTGCAGATTATTATCGATTCCTAAGTTGAATTCGATTTGATAGGCCGCATATGTTTTGATCCAGAATAATAAAACGGCAATTACAAAGAATGAAATATGGCTGTTATTTAATGTTTTAGGTAGTCTAATTTTATTCATAACATAATTCTCCTCTCACTTACCATAACCTCCGGTAAACGAACCTCAATTACTATAACACACTTTCAAAAAAAATTAAAACATAAAATATGGCATTTTATGTATGATTCAATAAAACTAAGCATGTCATTATTAGTTATATTTCAGCACAAAACGACAACTCTTTAACCTATCCTTTTAATAAATTCTTTTAATCATATGACAGATTTAAGTGGGACATGACTGTTTCATTTCTCAAATATATATGACGATTCCTGTGTTGATTAGGTTTCAACCTTTTTAAAAATGTTTTTCCTTTCCCAAGGATTGCATCTCTTCTTTATGTTGGTCACTTTATTTCACTTATCATAAACCCGGAGGATTCGAGTAAGCAATATGAATATAGACTTATCTTTTACGGATTGAATACCGAATAATTATATAATTATTGGTAAGCATAAGCACGATGGAAGTAATGAACCTACTTTCCTGAGGGTTTGTGTAACGAATGAATAACAAGGAAGTGAGTTTATGCCTAGGAAAAGACCTGAATTTACAAAAAGCCCATATTTTGTTGATGATCCTGGAAATTGGCATTTAAAACCCGGGGCACCGAAGGAACTGCAAGCGGAACTTGAGAATTACCTTAGCAGCCTAGAGAATTTACATGAAGACGGGACAATAAATGGAAATCAGATTGATATCTATTCTACTCATTAATATATAATAGAAGAAAACGGTTACAATATATTTGTAACTAAATTACCAACTTGAATTCAGGGGTGAAAAATATGAATGTTAATCGTGTAAAGCAAATTCTGTCCTCTTCTGCAGATATTGATGTTAAATATAACGGTGCTTCCGTTTGGATTGATCAGTTAAATGAAGATGGAAGAACAGCCACTGTTCATTTACGTGGACCGCTAGAAGAAAGATCTACTGTCGAAATTCATGAATTAGTGGAAGAATAATCAAACCAAACCATAGGCCATCTTTTCGCTGAAAAGATGGTATTTCTTATCTATAAAAAAAAGCAGGATATTTCCTGCTTTTTTAGACCATGTCTTCATTTTCCTTTTCAATCTCACTAGGCTGGGGCTGTTCATTTTGTATTATGCTCCCAAGGACTTCCCGATTGTATTTACCAGCGTCTTTACCAGCTCCGGGTGCAATATTCGCCATTGGGAGCTGCTCTAATTCTTTACCTCTTGGCATTTTCCCTCACTCCTTTATCTTAAGATACCCATAGATAAAAATATATAAGCATCTATTAGGAATCCTTGAGGCCTTGTCGAATGCCGTAGAGTCATTAATTATTTTGATGGATAAAAATACTTTCCTTAGCCAAAAGCTCAATGGTCATATCATCCATTGGAGGATTATGGAGGCCTGCCCGTACATCACGATAATATCGTTGTAGTGGATTTTGGAGGGATAAACTCTTTGCTCCCACTATTCTCATTGCTAAATCTACAATTGAAATGGCCGCATTCGTGACCGTTAACTTAACAGCCCCTAGTATCGGAAGCATCTTCTCCCGCTCATTTTCGGCAGTAGAATCCCATTGTTTTGCAGTGGAGTATAAAAAAGACTCCGTCTGCATGATTTTTAGTTCCATTTCACCAATTTTTTGCCTTACGCTTGGTAAATCAATAATCGTACCATTGATACTGTTTGGAGAATATTCGCTTGCAAATTGAATCGCATACTTTTGGGCTGCTTTGGCGATTCCAAGATAACAGGCAGGAATATGAAGAAGCCATCCGTTGGCCTTTCTGCCCTTTGCATTTGGCATTTCAACTAGATATTCTTCAGGAATGATTGCCTTCTCAAGGATTAAATCATGACTCCCCGTTCCTCGTAAAGCGATACTATCCCAGGTTTCTTCAATGTTCACTCCCTTAGTTCCTCTTGGTATCAAAAAGTTAGCCATTTCATTGTTTTCCTTTATAGTGGCATTGACGATAAAATAATCCAATACAGGAGCCATTGTGGTAAAGCTTTTTCTGCCTGAAATCTCCCAGCCTTGGCTTGTTTTTACTGCGTAGGTTTCAGGTCTCCCTCCCCTTGTTGGGCTGCCCGTTTTAGGTTCAGTTTGCGCGCTGTTAATCAAAGCACCATTGTTTACTCTTTCACACAAAAACTTAAATAATGATTCACTCCATGATCTTTTCTCATCGAGATTCATGATAATCCCCATATGCCAGCCAATCGAAAGCGCTGTAGCCCCATCACCTTCAGCAATCATTTCCTGCAGACGAATTAATTCATACAAGGAAATCTCCTTTCCCCCAAATCTTGAGGGAACTGTCAAGGTGGTATAACCTGTACTTTTCAAATCTTCAATATTTTCAAAAGGAAAGGACCCCTCTATATCCACTTTATGCGCTCTTGTTAAAAACTTTTTTGAAAGAGCCTTCATAGCTTCTAGTCGGCCTTCAAAGGTTTCAATTTGTGGAAAGTTCATTAAAATCACTCCAGTCTGTATCTCTAATGTTTAAATTTTATCATAACCCTAGCAAAAAAGACTCCTGTTTGATTTAACAGGAATCTAACGAAATCATTAACCAATCATAATTTTACCTTTTGGATAACGGAAAGGGTCAGGGTTTCTCCGCATGGCCACGGCAAATGCTATGGTTAACGGCCCTACCCTGCCGGCAAACATGGTAAACATAATTAAAATCTTTCCAATATCTGATAATTCAGGTGTTAATCCCATTGAAAGCCCCACAGTCGCAAAGGCAGACGTCACCTCAAAAAGAATGGCTAGAAAATCATGCCCTTTCTCAGAAATAGTTAATACAAGTGTCATAAAAATAACGAGGAAAAGTCCACTTAATGTTACGGTTAAGGCTTTATATATGGTTTCATATTCGATGCGCTGACGGTAAAAAATAACATCCTCTTTCCCGCGGATTTGCGACCAGACTGCTCCGATTAATGTGGTAAATGTAGTTGTTTTTATACCGCCGCCAGTTGAACCAGGTGAGGCTCCAATGAACATTAACAGAATCATTAATAATAAGCTGGATTGAGTTAAATCCCCAATACTTAACGTATTGGCTCCTGCTGTTCTAGCAGTGACAGCTTGAAATAAGGAGCCTAGTATTTTTCCTGTCAAGGATAATGGCTTTAAAGTCAGATGATTGGAGTACTCTAATAAAAAGATACCAATGGTTCCAACAATGACTAAACTAGCACTTGTTAAAAGGACAATTTTTGTATGTAAAGATAGGCGCTTAATGGCACGATATTCATAAAGTTCATTCATGACAATGAATCCAATACCACCCAATGTTATTAATAAACAAACCGTTAAACTTACGGTCGGGTCGTCTACATAACCAGTTAAACTATGAAATTCCCCCATTAAATCAAAACCAGCATTATTAAAGTTGGAAATGGAATGAAAAATACCGAAGTAGATTGCCCTTTTGATCGGCATATCGAAGGAAAAGCGAATCGTTAATATTAGTGCACCAATTAATTCAATCACACCTGTAAAAATAATAATCCTTCTTGCTAACCTAACAATCCCCTCCATTGATAGA
>NZ_JBALPZ010000076.1:0-12935 GCF_036965645.1 Neobacillus drentensis | reverse complement strand
TTTTAGTGATATTTTTTTCCCTAATAAAAAAGCAAAAAAAGTTGCAAATGTCATAAATCCAAGTCCTCCAACTTGAATCAGCGACAAAATCACAATCTGACCAAATATAGTAAATGTTGTACCCGTATCTACTACTACCAGACCGGTTACGCATGTTGCTGAAGTAGCTGTAAAAAAAGCATTTAGAATGGACAGACCCTGTCCATTTGTAGTTGCAGCAGGAAGCGTTAATAAAATGGCTCCTATAATAATAATAGAAGCAAATCCAAAAACAAGAATCTTAGGAGGATCAAGAAAGTGTTTTTTTTGAGGCATAATATATCCTTCCTAACCGATGAATTTATTTTTGTCGACCATATTGATACTACATTTAAATTATGGTAATAGTAACATACCTATCACAGGAAAAATATACTACTCCGTTAAATATCTGTAAATATAATTTTCTGCAAGTGTCGAACCTCACTGTCATTTCTTTAATAGTTGTTTATAATACTTAGGAAAATCAAGAATTCACAAATAAAAATGTACTAATGGGTATGAAAAATATACAGGATAAAACGGTTTTAACTGGGGGATGAAAATGAAAAAGGCTACAGGACAATTATTTATTCAAACAAGTAGTTTAATTGCAGGGTTTATGGTTTGGGTAATTATTTCTTCACTAATGCCATTTATTAAAGAAGATATCCAGCTAACTTCAACTGAAGTTGCATGGGCAACTGCGATTCCCGTTATACTTGGATCACTGCTTAGGGTGCCTCTCGGCTATTGGACTAACAAATATGGTGCCAGAATTTTATTTAGCATAAGTTTTATCATCCTTCTGTTACCTATCATCATCATTAGCTTTTCTAACAACATGCTAATGTTAATCATGGGCGGATTTCTGCTAGGATTAGGCGGTGCCGTTTTTTCAGTTGGTGTTACTTCCCTGCCAAAATACTATGCTAAAACAAAACATGGATTGATTAACGGAATTTATGGTGCTGGAAATATCGGAACAGCGATTACCTCCTTTTTGGCTCCTGTTCTTGCCAATAGCTTTGGATGGAGAAATACTGTAAAATTCTTTTTAATTTTGGTACTTCTATTCGCCATCATAAACATTCTATTAGGTGATAAACAAGAACGTAAAATGAGCCATTCATTGACTGATCAATTAAAAGTAGTTTATAAAAATCCCAAACTGTGGGTATTAAGCTTATTCTATTTTGTTACATTTGGTTCTTTTATTGCTTTTACAATATATTTGCCATCCTTTTTAGTTAACCAATTTGAATTAGATAAAATAGATGCTGGAATAAGGACAGCTGGTTTTATTGCGCTTGCAACCCTATTCCGTCCAGTGGGTGGCTGGCTCGGTGATAAAATAAATCCCTTTTTCATTCTTCTGGCTGTTTTCTTTAGCTTGACTTTTGCTGGCTTTTTATTAGCATTTACTCCATCATTGCCAATTTACTCATTTGGGTGTTTGTTGGTAGCCTTCTTTGCTGGCCTTGGAAACGGGGTAATCTTTAAGTTGGTTCCCCTATACTTTTCCGCCCAAGCAGGAATTGTCAATGGTATTGTTTCAGCCATGGGAGGGCTGGGAGGATTTTTCCCTCCGCTTATTCTTACTATATTCTTTAATTGGACCGGGCACTATGCCATTGGGTTTATGTCGCTTTCTGAGTTTTCCCTAGCTTGTTTTGTAATCGTCATCTGGTTATTTTACCAAGAAAAATTTGAGCTTTCACAGAAAATTGTCAATCATGCCATTGATGGTATTTGTATAACTGACGTAAACGGAATTATTCAAAATGTGAACCCTGCCTTTTCAAGAATAACAGGTTATAACTTAAAAGAAGTAATTGGAAAAACTCCAAGTGTTCTTCAATCGGGGGAGCATAACAATCAATTTTATGAAGAAATGTGGAAAAGTTTAATTAAAAATGGGTATTGGGAGGGATTCATATGGAATAAGCGTAAAAATAATGAAATTTTCAAAGAATGGCTAACGATTAACGCCATTAAAGATGATGCCGGAGATATTAAAAACTATGTAGGCATGTTTTATGAAGTAAGAGAACCATCCAAAGAGAATGATAATTTTATCAGAAATCCTCAAACATGAGGGTTTCTTTTTTTTCGTCTATCTAATGACCAAGTAATTATTACAACTTTTTGTCTATTCGAACGTGTTCACATTTCCTTCACTACTTTTGTGACGTTCGTCACAAAAATGAGGTTAGCATGTAGCTTATAGTAGTAACACAAGCAGCACGTTGCTATGAAAATCAAATACACATTAACCATTTAGGGGGAAATCACATGGCCCGAATTAATTATTGGAATCCGGAAGATGAAAAGTTCTGGAAAGCTGAAGGAAAAAAACACGCTAATCGAAATTTATGGATCTCTGTACCATCTCTTATGCTGGCCTTTATTGTTTGGCAAATTTGGTCCGTTGTTGCGGTAAGACTCAACGACGTTGGCTTCCATTTTACAGAAGAACAATTATTAACACTTGCCGCGATCCCTGGACTTGTCGGTGCAACACTTCGGTTTGTATATACCTTTGCAGCAGGATTTTTTGGCGGAAAGAATTGGACTGTTATCTCTACTGCCATTCTTGCCATCCCGGCAATTGGAATAGGATTTGCTGTACAAAATCCAGACACACCATATTCTGTTATGTTATTACTTGCTGCACTTTGTGGTCTTGGTGGAGGAAACTTCTCTTCTTCATCTGCTAATATTAGCTTCTTCTTCCCGAAAAAGGAAAAAGGCACTGCTCTTGGTATCAACGGAGGCCTTGGCAATATGGGCGTCTCAGTAGTCCAATTTGTTACTCCATTAATTATTACTACCGGAACTTTTGCTTTCGTTGGCGGCAAACAAGTTTTAGCAACTGGTCAAAGCGTATGGTTACAAAATGCTGCGTTTATCTGGGTATTTCCAATTGCCATTATGACTATTCTCGCTATCTTTAAAATGGATAACGTCCCAGGTGCTAAACAATCAGTGTCCGATCAATTTGTTATTGTAAAACGTAAACACACATGGATTATGACTGTATTATATGTTGCCACATTTGGTTCATTCATTGGTTACTCTGCGGCATTCCCGCTTCTTTTAAGGTCACAATTTCCAGAGCACCTTTCACTTGCCTTTCTTGGAGCACTAGTAGCAGCAGCCGCTAGACCTGTAGGCGGCTGGATGGCTGATAAGCTTGGGGGAGCAAAAGTAACTGCGTATGTATTAGTTATAATGGGTATTGGTGCAGCTGGGGTCATATATTTCTTAAATGGAAAGCAATTTAATGGATTCTTGTTCTCATTCTTAATCCTTTTCCTAGCATCAGGAATTGGCTCTGGTTCAACATTCCAAATGATTCCAAACATTTTTATTCCAAAAGAAGCCGCACCTGTTATCGGGTTCTCAGCCGCATTCGCAGCTTATGGATCTTTCTTTATTCCTAAGCTTTTCGGATGGTCTATTAATTCAACAGGAACTTACGTAACTGCATTTTACTTCTTTATTGGTTTCTATATGATCTCCTTTGTACTAAACTGGTTCTTCTATCAAAGAAAAGCTGCAGTTACAAGTCCTGTAATAAAACAAGCGAGTTAAGCACACAAAAAAACTGCCTAATGCAATGCATAGGCAGTTTTTTTTAATCTATTATTTTAATTGTAATGTGTTTATTGCCCCACTCCATAGCCTTGTCCTCTGTTGGAATGAAAACATCGATTCTATTTCCTTTTATAGCACCGCCTGTATCTGCAGCAGTAGCCACTCCGTAACCTTCTACATATACTTTACTTCCTAGTGGAATAACTTTTGGGTCAACGGCAATCACTTTAGCATCAGGATTAGCTTTTAAATCTACACCAGTTGCTGTAGTTCCTGAACAACCTTCACATGAAGCTGTATAGGCTGTGGCTTTAACCGTAATTTCTTTGGTATTAGTCTCTTCACTGCTTTCCGGTTTAGCTGGTTGTGAAACCGCAATTGGCTTGGCAGGCTGTGTGACAGCCGCAGGCTTAGACGGCTGGGCAGCCGGAACTGGTTTCGGATTAGTGGTCTTAGCCGGTCCTGTTGCTGTTACGACAGATTTTACAACAGGTTTTTCTAAATTATTTGTTACTGTACTTTCCTCTTTATTAGCTGTTGCCTCAGCATTTTTAACACTTTCCGTTACTTCATCATAAATGATGAGATTTAAGCCCGGATGAATGAGGTCAGTATTTAATTTATTCCATTGTTTAATTTGGTTTACTTGTACTTGATATTTTAAGGCAATATCCCCTAATGTATCATCCTGTTGTACCGTATATTGTTTTTCCGTTGCTATCGTTAATACATCTCCTGGATGAATCAGGTCAGTAGAAAGGTTGTTCCAATTTTGGATTTTTTCTACAGATGTATTATGTACTTGAGATAAATCCCAAAGGGTATCCCCTTCTTGAACGGTTATTTCCTCCGCATGTACATTAGCCCCTACAGTCCCTGAGAGTGCAGCAACTGCTAGGAATGCTTTTATTTTTTTGATCATTTCTATATACCTCCCATGTTCTTTCGCTGCTAACTGTTCTCATCATAACATGTTTTTTTCCGAAAAAAAGAACAGTGGGATGTTAATTGGTTTACAAGAATGGCAATTATATTACAATAGCATTTCTAATAAACGGAATATTCTATTAATAAAATAAAAAAAAATAGTGCAGATATTTACTGCACTATTTTTTCATGACCTAAGGCATCTTGGATATAGCAACCGCACAGGCTTTGTATTCAGCTGTGCCTGAAATAGGATCATATTCATTCAAGGTTAAAACGTTAGTTGGTGTTTCACTCCAATGGAAACTCATAAATACAAGGCCTGGAACAACCTGTTCAGTTATTTTTGCCTTTACATGAAGCTCCCCGCGCCGAGAACGAATCTGTACCACCTCACCATCCTCTATTCCAAGTAAGTCCGCATCTTCAGGATGGATATCGACGGTCTCTTCTGTTTGTTTTATTTTAACACCTGCTGCATAGTACCTGGTCTGTGAATGGGTATTATATGATTCATATCGCCGGCCTGTTGTTAATGTAAAAGGATACTCGGAATCTGGCAATTCTAATGGTTCTGTATAGTCAACAGGAACGAATGGTGATTTATTTACATCAGCAGTAGGTCTATGAAACCTTTCATGCAAAATGAAAGTTCCAGGATGGTTCTCATCTGGACAAGGATAGTGAATACTATATATTTTTTCTAGACGTTCATAGGATATTCCTCTATACATCTCCCAAGCAAGTTTTCTTACCTCATTCCAGATTTCTTCACTATTTTGATAATGCATCGGGTAACCCATTAACGTGGCAAGATCAGAAAGAATTTCCCAATCCTCTTTAGTATTAGGGTGTGGGTCTACAGCCTTACGAACCCGCTGGATTCGACGATCTGTATTGGTATAGGTTCCATCCACCTCTCCCCAGGAACGGGCTGGAAGAACAATGTCGGCCATTTGGGCAGTTTCTGTTAAGAAAATATCCTGGACAATTAGTAAATCAAGTTTTTTAAATAAAGTTTTCGTATGATTCATATGAACATCAGCTAAAAGCGGATTCTCGCCAATGACGTAAAGAGCTTTTAACTCACCCATTTCTATTCGGTCGAAGGTTCGTGTTTGGGTATCACCTGGATGTGGGTTCAATTTCACCCCCCACTCCTTTTCATATCGGGCCCGAAACTCATCATTCGCTAAACTCATCGCACCTGCAAGTTGATTAGGAAGACACCCCATGTCACCCGCCCCTTGGACATTATTCTGTCCTCTTAGCGGCATAATCCCTGTTCCTGGTTTACCGATGTTCCCAGTTAATAGTGCTAAATTCGCGATATCAAATACATTATTTACACCACAATGGTGCTCTGTAATACCAAGTGTATAGGCGATCATCGAACCGCTAAACGACGCATACTCTCTGGCGGTTGATACGATATCTTCAGCGGATAGACCTGTAATCCTAGCGGCGTACTCAGGTGTATAAGGTTCTACCTGTTTTTCTAACCGATCAAAATCGATCGTAAATTTATTAATAAACTCTGTATTATGTAGGCCTTCTTTTAAAATTACTCGTATAAAAGCATTAATAAGAGCTATATCTGTGCCAACATTAATCTGTAAATGCCGGTGAGAACCTTTAACCATATCAATTCTCCGGGGATCAATTACAATGATTTTTAATCCGGACTTTACAGCCTTTTTTATGCGGTTGGCAATAATAGGATGAGCTTCGGTTGTATTAGAACCCATTAGAAGCAGTACTTCTGCCTTGTCAAAATCTTCAAGCGTATTGGTTGGGGAACCGCTTCCAAAAATAGTTGCCAGACCGGCAACACTCGGAGCGTGTCACGTTCGATTACAGCCATCAATATTGTTGCTGTTGATAACAGTGCGCATAAATTTTTGCGTTACATAATTAGATTCATTTGTACTGCGTGCGCATGCAAACATACTAATGGCATTAGGCCCCCAATTTGTTTTTATCTCCGATAATTTGCTCGCAATAAACTGATAAGCCTCTTCCCAGGTAGTTTCTATTAATTCTCCTGCTTTCCGAATAAGCGGTGAAGATAGCCGGCTTTTGGCATGCACATATTCATACGCAAATGCTCCTTTTATACATGTTTGTCCTTTATTAACCGGTGCTTCCTTATCTCCGCGGATTTTCATGATTTTGTTATCCGCCACTTCTAAGACAAGACCGCAGCCAGTTCCACAGTAACCACAAATGGTTTTAACCAATTTTGTATCAGTCACCTAAACCCCTCCCCCAATCAAACATTCAACCTATATATTCATCATAATCGATTTCCTATTTTTTAGATTCTAAATTATTAAAAATTTTAAGAACTTTTTCCTAAATTAAATCTGTCTGTTGATTTCCGCTTCAATCAACTGAGTATAAAACAACAATGTTGATTAATAGATCCTAAAATAAAAAAACGAGAGTTTTCCTCTCGTTTTAAGCAATCTTAGCAGGTAGTAGGATATTAAACGTTGTTCCCTTATTGGGTTCACTTTCAACAAACACTTTGCCATTATGACTTTCAATTATTTTAAAGCTTACCATTAAACCTAAGCCGTTCCCGTTTTTCTTCGTTGTGAAAAATGGTTCGCCCAGCTTCTTAAGTTTTTCCTTTGAAATTCCAACTCCGGAATCCTGGATCGAGATTTGGACATTATTATCATAAATAACTGTTTTTACATGTAAATCTCCGCCATTTGGCATGGCTTCAATTCCGTTTTTAATAAAGTTTAGAAAAACCTGCTTTAACCGATTTTCATCACACTCAATTTGAATAATTTCCTGATTACAGTCAAATGACAAGCGGACATTTTTTTTTCTTGCTTCAAATTCAAGTAAAGAAACAACATTTCGAATAACAGGGACAACATTCTTTTCCTCTAATTCAACCGCTTTTGGTTTTGCCAACACCATGAAATCCTCCACAATCGTATTAACCCGTTCTATCTCCTCTAGGATAATATTCAGAAATTCCATCCGTTCTGGGTCTTTTTCGTCTAACTGTAAGAATTCTGCATAACCTTTCATCGATGTTAGAGGATTACGAATTTCATGTGCAACCCCAGCTGCTAATTGTCCTACAGCAGCAAGTTTATCTTGACGATGAAGAACCTCTTCTGATTTCTTTCGTTCAGTGATGTCATTCCGGATGGCTAAATATTGATAAGGTTTTCCCTGTTCATTTAAAAACGGAACAATCGTCGTATCAACCCAATAATAGGTCCCATCTTTCGCTTTATTTCTTAATTCGCCCTTCCATACTTGACCAGAACCAATTGTTTTCCATAAGTTCTTAAAAAAATCCTTAGAGTGGTATCCTGAATTAAGAATACGATGATCCTGCCCAAGGATTTCTTCCCGATTGTACTTAGAAATTTCACAGAACTTTTCATTTACACTTGTGATTTTCCCTTTCTCATCAGTAAAGGCTACGATAGAAGATTGATCTAAGGCAAATTTAATGTCAACATTCTCTTTGATCATTTCTTTTAAATGTTCTTCTGCCTTTTTCCGGTTCGAGATATCAGACCTGATAGCAATGTATTGGACAGGCTTACCTTTTTTATTCAAAAAAGGTACGATGGTGGTATCCACCCAATAAAACGATCCATCCTTGGCTTTGTTTCGAATCTCACCGCGCCATATCTTTCCGGACTGTATGGTTTTCCATAAATTTTGAAAGAACTCTTTTGAATGATAGCCTGAATTAAGGATCCGATGATTTTTACCGATTATCTCTTCTTTTTTATAATTAGAGATTTCTTCGAATTTATCATTTACATACGTGATAATTCCCTTGTGATCAGTAATAGCAACAATTGTGGAAGCGTCAAGGGCTGCTTTGATATCCTTTAAGTTTGTATCCGTGGCAGCTAATTGCTTACTAATCAACATACTGGAAATGATCAGTCCGCCGATAATTAATACTGAAACAAATAATACTAGAAAAATAAAGAATGGGCTGTCCGCTTGATTGTCTGTTCCAACCACGTTAGTGGTAATTGCTGCTCTTTTTAAAAGAAAGTGCCCTTCCGCTATCGCTGTTGTCATGATAATAGCACTTATTGGTTTTAACCAAACTTGATTTCCTTGAGAATAACTCGAAGAAAAAAGAATCCAAAGAGAAAATAAAAAAGAACCAAAAATTAACATGCCTGAAAAAATCAAAAGACCAACATGGTAGTCTATTTTTACATTCATGGCATATAAACCAATAACCTGAATGGCAATTACAGCAAGGGTTAAAAATAAACTGCCAATAAGCAAATGATACATCGTAATGTTTTTTCCAAAAAACCAAATAAATGCCATTCCTGTAAATGCGATTCCGATAAAAATAGAAAGAATCGTCAGAGGTATATGGTAGCTGGTCAAGCGATTCGTGTCTGTCGAAATCAATGCCATAAAGTTCATTACCCATATCCCAATCCCCATGGATAAGGTCCCGCCTAGAAACAACAGTCGTTTAGTTTGATTTGAAGATCTTATTAAAGTAAACATATCTAGTGCTGTATATGATGCCATAATTGTTAAACCAATGGCAATAATAATAAAATATGGATGAAAAACCCCTAACACTGCACCCATAAACTTGCATCCCCCCGAAATCTAGGTATTTCTACTATGATTGTAAAGGATATTAAAAAGCTATGGAAGTAATATTTTTGACACATACCTTTATTTTAACCCCGTCTATCTTCCTCATTAGAATGAAACTAAATATATCCTTAAATAGATTTTTGGGACAAAAGTCTTATTTTTTTAAAAACAACAAATTTCTCAAAAAAAGTCTACACAAAAAGTTGTTTTTTGTTTATACTGTACTATAACAAGTCGATAATTAATAAACTGTATTAACAAAGGAGGAGTTTTACATGTTAATAAGTCCAGTTGAATTTTTCCGCAGCCTACCGAAAAAGGAATGCCCTGAGTGTGGTCAACATATGGAGGAACAGGCTGAAAGCTACTTAATGGAATGTGATCACTGTTTATCAAAAAGAGAAGAATAGGAAAACAGCTCTCCATGCTAATGGAGAGTTTTTTATTTTAAAGACAATAAATTCCGCTTGGTAAAAAAATAGGAAGGCATAAACCTATTTCTCTTTGTGAACCCTTTTATATAAGGAGATGATTTAATTGGCTAATAAGAAGGATTATTTGACACCTGCTGACGAAGAACCACAAGTAACGATTGAAAATGGCTCTATTTTGCCCAATAAAAAAAATACACCAGGAGATTCAGTCAACGAACATAAGTTACTTGAAGAAGCTAATATGATCATTACTGGGGATGAAATTCGCCAACAAAATGAAAATTTGTAAAGGATGGTTATTAAAATATGAGTATAATTGATTTAGAAAGCGCTAAACCTGGGGATGAAGTATATGTCATCTACCGTAACCCGCATGTCCCATCTGTAGCAAATGTTCAATCAGCCGAGATTGTACAGCACCCTAAAGATCCAAATGCTTTAGCTTTATTTCTTAATGAAACATTCCATGTTATTGAGGATGATGATGCCTTATTTACTTCCTCAGAATCTGCGCAAAGAGCATATAATGAACATTTCTTTGAATTTGGTGAAGAATAAAAGACTGTCATTACAGAGACAGTCTTTTTATCAATAACTCATTTATTTAGATTTTTGGAAGCTCTCTTATTTCTTGTAACATTTGGTTGCCGCACATTGGACAAAGCAGATCGTCTGCGACAAAATCCTTTCTCATCCAACCGATACAAGCATCATCGGAGCAAGAGTAAACCTCAGTGTCAACAAGTATGGTTTCGATCTCTTCTTCTTTAGCCCTTTTACCGTAAAAAATGGGAACCGCCTCCTTTTTTTTACTAGTATGCACAAAAATGTTACTTTTCATTTCCCCTAAAAATATCTTTAGACATTGGAGTGACTTTTTCATGTTATCTGGACAAAAGAGGTATACAAAAGTTGGGACGGATATTGAAGAAGTGAAACGATTAAATAATCAATCCGGCTTAAGTTATAATGAGGTAAAACTCCTTCTCGCCCAACAATATGCAAACAAAAAAAAATAGGCTTTTCTATTTAAAGGATTGGCTGTGTTAAACCTGGATGTTGATTTCCACTCCAGTCGCTCCAATCAACATCGTGATCAACAATAACCTTTAACGCAACCAAAGGAATAAAAGAAACAGGATGTTACCAAATGGGTGATTTACCTAGTTTGGAGACATCCTATTTTAGATAATGTAATTAATGATATATGGAACAATAAACGAAGTGAAGACTGCCGCAATTCCCATAGCAGCACCCGAAACAGCCCCCTGGATTTCTCCTTCTTTAACAGCCTCAGCGGTGCCTATCCCATGGGCAATCGTCCCTATTGCCAAACCTCGGGCAAAAGGATGGTCTATCTTAAACCAATTCAATAATCTAGCCCCAAACATAGCCCCTATCATCCCTGTAATAATAACATAAGCCGCAATAAGAGAGATATTCCCATGGATAATCCCTCCAATTCCAGTTGCAACCGGGACTGTAACGGACTTTACCGTTAATCCAAGGAGATAAAATTTTGAAAGATGTAGTCCCTTAGCCATAATAATAGCTGCTGCAATCGTAGAAATACTTCCTATCAATAGACCGGATACAGCTGCCCCTATGTATTTAATAAATAAATCTCGATTCTTATAAATCGGGACTGCTAAGGAGACCGTTGCTGGTCCGAGCAGGTAGGTCATAGCCGTTTTGGCCGGTTTATATTCTTGATACGATATATTAGAAACAAGCAAAATCATGATTACAATCATTGTGCTTAAGAAAACAGGACTCGTTAAGGGAGAAGGATATTTTTTTGACAGAAAACGAGCAAACCAATAGACACTAACTGTTAGTAGAATACTATAAAGCGTGATCATGATAATTTACTTTTTCCTTTTGGTTTTTCGAAATAACCGCTTGAGTTGTCTTACCTGCTGCTATGATTCCAATCAGAGCGCTGATAAAAAGGATAACAAGTAAAATCCAACCCCTGGACTTGATAATATCCCCTAATGTCATTAGTCCGACGGAAATCGGAATAAAAAAGAAACCCAGATGTTTCAGGAGCCAACCCGCCGCCCATTCAATTTGTTCCACCTTCATCAAACCTGTCCAGAGTAATAATAATAAAACAACAATCCCTATCACATTCCCTGGAATTTGAATGTTCAAGTACTTAGCTGTTAAGTTTCCAACTTGATAGATGACAATAAGAATTATCAGCTGAAACAAGAACTTGCCTGCCTTTTTCATCTAACCACCAACTTCCTAATCATGAAAAATCAGCTGTAAGAGACGTTATTATAATAAGTATAAAGGAATAGAGTTTAGGGTGCATCCACTTTTTTCACAAAATATCCATATCTTTTTTTTAGAAACTTATTTATCTTTATGGTAGGAGGGGATCTTTTTGAAAAGGGTTTATATTATCTGCAGCCTTGCTGTATTATTGGGGATTGCGGGAGGTATCTCGTTTTTTCTAATCCGTGACGCAAATGCTGCCATTCCAGCTAACACTACTTTCATTACTCAGAATGGGGAGACATTTAATTTTGGAAAGGATAAAACAAAGCTAAAACTAATTGAATTTATTTATACTCACTGTCCGGATGTATGTCCCACAACTACACAAAAAATGGTTGATTTAAAGAAAGATCTTTTGAAAAAGGGGATTTATGGAAAGGACATAGAATTTGTCACGATAACCATTGACCCATACCGAGATACAACTGCGATTTTACAAGAATATAAACAGGGATTTGGAATAAAGAATGACAACAACTGGTTATTTTTAACCGGTGAGAAACAACAAATAACTGAAAGTCAAAAACAACTTCATAAAATTACAGACGCTTTGCAATTTCAATACAAAGATCCTGGAAACGGCCAATTTATCCATTCTACCTTTACGTACCTTGTCGATGAAAATAATAAATTCATTGCCAAGTTCCCCATGGGTACTGAGTTTAATAAACAAGATGTTTACAACAAAATAATTGATAAAATAGAGTAATAAAAAAAGCGGTTAGTCCACAAGGATTAATCGCTTTTACTGTAAAAAATCTCATTCAAAGGATGAAGGATTTTATTTAATTTGCTGCAATGTTAATAGATAGGTTGACTTTGGTTTGGTCAGACTCGCTTTAATACCAGCTTTTTTTAATTTGTTAACGAGTTCAGTAAGCTGTTTTTTTGCCATACTTCTCACCCTCTTTAAACTTCTTAAACCAATTCTACAACAAAATTATGAATAAAGTGTGAAAATGGAAAAATTTTTTTAGAAAATTTTTCTTGTAATATAATTAAACATTAAACAATTCGCTCTTCCTCATGATTAATGTTATAATT
>NZ_JBALPZ010000075.1:394-17295 GCF_036965645.1 Neobacillus drentensis | reverse complement strand
AATCCAAACAATAATCAAGCACCAGCCGTTGATTTCCAAAAAATAATGAAGCAAATCAATAACAGTAAGAAGAATGTTTACTATCTTAAAGATAAAAAAGGTTATATTTTCTTTCAAAAGGCATTTAACAATAAAGTGGCCATTGTAAAGGTTATCCCTAAAACAATCATTATGAATGGTGTAACAAAGACATTGGTTTTTGCCATTATCATAGGTGTTTTTTCCATTATATTAACAGTGTTTTTATCTATTATTATATCGTTAAGAACGACTAAGCCTATTATTCAATTAGTGGATGCGATGCATGAAGTCGAAGAAAACAACTTTGATGTAAGAATTGAAACCGATCGTAATGACGAGATTGGCCTGCTTGAAAAAAGATTTACATCAATGGTTTATCGACTTAATGAATTAATTGAAAAAGAGTACAAGAGTGAGATTGCCACAAAGGAGGCTCAATTTAAGGCACTGCAGGCACAAATTAATCCTCATTTTCTCTATAATACACTTCAGTTAGTTGGAGGAATGGCAGTGGCCCATAATGCTGATAGGATATACAGGGTCATCAGTGCATTAAGTGATATGTTCCGCTATATAACTGGAAAGCAAGGCGATATGGTTCTAATAGAACATGAAATCGAACATATAAAAAATTATCTATATATTCAGAATCAACGATTTGATGGCAAAATCGAAACGGATATTTTTATTGAGGAAGGTACCGAAGGATATAAAATTCCAATGCTGACGATACAGCCGTTGGTGGAAAATGCATTTAATCATGGGTTCGAACATAAAGTTGGAAATTGGAAACTATCGGTTGAGGTGCAAAAAGTATTCGATGAAATCGAAATAACCATTACAGATAACGGAGTAGGAATACCAGAAGAGAAATTGAATTGTCTGATTGGGCAAATCAATAATTTATCTCAGCCTTTGAAAATAAAAGGAAGCATCGGAATTAAAAATGTTGCCGCCAGAATTGGATTGTATTTTGGAAATGATTACGGCCTTGATATATCCAGTGAAGTTGATAATGGAACACAAATTGTAATTCGAATTCCCGCTAAGACGCAATTGGAGGTATAAAATGATTAAGACATTAATTGTTGATGATGAAAAATGGACAAGAGAGACGATTAAAATGTTTGGAAAATGGGAGGACTATGGAATCAAAGCTATTAAAGAGGCTGCAGATGGACAGGAGGGTTTGAAGTTAATTGAACAATGGACCCCGGACATTGTCATCACGGATATGAAAATGCCTGGTGTGGACGGTATGGAATTACTTCGGATTGTAGCAGAACGTTACCCTCAGATTAAACTCATTGTGGCAAGCGGCTATGATGACTTTAACTATATGCGCCAGGCGATTCGCTCGAAAGTTAATGAGTATCTATTAAAACCGATCAATGCAGACGATTTAAATCTTACCTTAGAAAAATGTACAAAGGAGATCCAAAGTCAATTAAGGTCCCATTTAAAACCTTTTTCGTTTTTTAATAAAGATATTTCCACTTTAGTTATGGATTATAAAAAAACAATTGTGTCTTTGTTGGATGAACTAAATACAGAGGGCTTTGAAAATATTATGCAGCGTTTTTTCGGAGAATTTAAAAAAATCGATGTGATTGACAACAATGCTCTTGCTAAGATTGAACACGAGTTTATTCTTATTCTAGAGGAGCAAATGATTAAAAATGATTGTAATGTCTTAGAGGTGTATCAGAATGAAGAATTAATCTATGATAGCGGCCTATCACTGGATTTGATTATGAAGAAACAACAGGATTTAGGAAAACGTTATATTGAATATATGCTTCAGTTAAAGAAACGAAAAGGTAGAGTGGATCTCGAGGAAATTAAAGAATATATTGAACGAAATTTTACAGAATCCCATATCTCATTGGATGTCTTAGCAAACAAGTTTTTCGTTAGTAAAGAATATTTAAGCAAAGCGTTCAAAGCTATGTATGAATGCAATATCACAGAGTATATCGTGAGCAGACGAATGGAATATGCGAAAAGGTTAATAGAAGCGAATGAACTTCAAATTAAAAGTATTGCTCAAATGGTGGGGTATGAGGACCTTTCTTATTTTTATCGCGTATTTAAAAAATACTTTAAAATTTCACCGGGAGAAATGAGGCAAGGTTAAAAAAGTCCAAATGTAAGCGCTAATATTTTCAATATTCTTAAACTAGAGAAGTGACTATGATTAAAGTGTAGTTAAAACTTTAACAGGGGGCCACAAAAATGAAGAAAGCGATTTCATCCGTGCTTAGCTTAATGCTGGGAATTGGTTTGTTAGCAGGTTGTAGTTCAAATGATACTGCTTCAGGCCAAAATGACACAAAGGCGTCGAAACAAGTTGAACTTAAAGTATTCATTGGACAACCACGATTCAAAAAGCAATATGAAACATATTTTGATCAGTTTGTTAAAAAAGAAAAACAAGATAAAAACATCGATGTCAAAATCAAATTGGAATTACCAAATGTAAACCAGGCGTCACAGTTATTAAAAACAAGATTAGCTTCAGGTGATAGCCCAGATATCTTTAGCCTGCATGCTATTAATGATATCCCGCTTTTTAATAAAGCTGGTTATCTAGAAGATTTATCAAAGGAACCGTTTGTTGATAAGTTGTACGACACAGTTAAACCAGCTGTAACGACCACTGACGGTAAAGTAGTAGCAGTTCCACTAGAGACTCTTCAATGGGGCTATTTATACAATAAGAAAATCTTTAGTGACTTAGGGTTAAAAATACCACAAACGATGTCTGAAATGAAAGAAACAGTTAATGTATTAAAACAACATAATATTACACCATTTTTATTAACTTATAAGGATGCTTATATCCCGCAATTATTTTTACCACTCACAGTAGGTGGGGACGTCAGTACAACTACCCCTGATTTTATTAAGAGCATGAATGAAGGAAAAGGCTCTTTCAAAGATGTTAAAGACTTGTTTAATGTCATGGATTTAGTCAACGCCAATGGAACAAAACGTGCTTTCGAGAATGGACAAGATCAAGGGGCATCTGATTTTGCAAATGGCAAGGCGGCTATGTGGGTACAAGGACCATGGATGGCAGATTCCATTGTAAGCGCAAATAAAGACTTTGAATTTGGGGTTGCACCACTGCCTATTAATGATGATCCAAAAGCAACTTTACTGAATTTGAGTACATCCACATCACTGGCTGTTTCCAAAATGAGTAAAAACAAAGCTGTCGCAAAAGATCTAATCAATTATATTCTTGATGATAACGATTCTAGTGATTTCTATAAGAGCCTTGGATTTAATCCTATTTCAAAAGTTCATACATTTGCACCATTTCCATGGTTAAAAGAATCATCTGATTATGTTTCACAAGGAAGAGCTTATCAGGATCCTGCTATTCCATCTGCTGTTAAGGATGAATCACAAAAACTATTCCAAAGCTACCTAGCTGGTGATGCATCAAAAGCAGATGTCATTAAAGGTCTGGACCGTGCCTGGGATCAATTCAATAAAAACAATAAATAAATGGATCATTAACAGCCAACGATAAAGGCAGCTCTTCAGCTGTCTTTATCATTACCAAAAATTAACTATCAGTGGGGTGGGTGCAATGCCACAGTTAGGAAAACAAAGCAATCAAATGGCTATAAACCAAATTCAACCAAAAATAAGCTCTAAAAGCACTTTAAGTTTAAAAAAACAAAAAGGTACTCTTAGTTTACTATTATTTGTTCTTCCTGCCTTTATCTTTTATTTTGTATTTTTATTGATTCCAACGGTCGGGGCAGGTTTTTATAGCTTTACCGATTGGAATGCCTTGTCGCAAACCTTTCATTTTGTTGGTTTTAGTAACTATATTGAAGCATTTAAAGATGACCCCGATTTTCGTCATTCCTTTTTCTTTACTTTAAAATATACAGCTTTCATGTTTGTTTTCCAAAATGTGATTGCGTTACTTCTAGCTCTTTTTATTGAAACCAGGGTGAGGACGAAAGGCTTCTTTCGAACCATCTTCTTTATGCCCAATATGTTAAGTTTGATTATTAGTGCATTAATGTTTTCCTTTATTTTTTCAAATGTACTTCCTGAATTATCTAAAAAAGCGATTCTTCATTTTCTTGACCAGCCATGGATCGGTGACGCAAAAGTTTCCTTTTATTCTATCCTAATCGTCTCATTGTGGCATGGGATAGGCTATATGATGGTCATTTATATGGCAGCACTGCAGGGTGTTCCGTCACATCTTAAAGAGGCAGCCATGATTGATGGTGCAAATCCATTCCAAAGACTGATTCATGTAACGATTCCAATGATTATGCACGCGATTACCATTTGTGCCTTCTTAACATTGAATGGTGCCTTCAAAGTGTTTGATGTTGTTTATGCACTCACTGCAGGCGGTCCAGGAAGATCGACACAGGTAATGGCCCTTAATATTTATGAAGAGGCATTCTCAAATAATTTTAGATATGGCTATGCCAATGCAAAAGCGATGATTCTCTTTCTCATAGTTTTAGTGATTACTTTGATTCAAGTTAAAGTGTTGAAAAAGAAAGAGGTGGAAGCATAATGAAAAGACTATACGGGGCAGCAGCTACTCTTATTCTAGCCATTTTTGCGGCCATATCGTTTTTCCCCATTTACATGGCTTTTATTAATTCCTTTAAAACACAAGGAGAAATTTTTAAGTCCGTTTTAAAATTGCCTACTAAATTACATTTTGAAAATTATACCGGTGTATTTGAGCAGCTAGATTTATTCCATAGCGCCTGGAATACGATCCTTGTTACGGTAATTGGATTGGCTGGTATTGTTATTTGCGGCTCACTGGCGGGATATAAATTAGCTAGGACTCCAGGGAAATTAAGTAATTTTATTTTTACTTTATTCCTCGCATCTATGCTTGTGCCTTTTCACTCGATTATGATTACCTTAACCAAAATTGCCAAAGGGTTACATGTACAGGGATCCATTTATGGATTAGGGCTCATCTATATTGGGCTAGGGGTTAACATGGCGATCTTTTTATATCATGGTTTTGTTAAAACCATCCCAAAAGAGCTGGAGGAAGCGGCAAGGATTGATGGCTGTAATGACTTTCAAATCTTTACGAAAATCATATTTCCTCTTCTAAAGCCAATCACAGCAACCATTCTTATTTTAGATATCTTGTGGTTGTGGAATGATTTCTTATTACCGTTGATTATGCTGACAGATGTAAATAATTACACCCTAATGTTGTCCGTTAACATGTTATTTGGGGAATACAACAGTGATTGGCCAAAGATTCTTTCTGGGCTTATCATTACAGCTTTGCCTGTTGTCGTGTTCTATGCGATTTTCCAAAAATACATTCTTAAGGGAATTGCAGATGGTGCGATTAAATAAAGCAATTGGTTTGCACAGATTAGGAAGGTGAAAATGCGATGAAACAATTATTATACGGAGTTGCGTATTATGATGAATACATGCCTTACGAACGATTAGAAAAAGATATTGATATGATGAAAGAGGCGGGGATCAATGTTGTCCGCATTGCAGAATCCACGTGGAGCACCCATGAACCGCAGAACGGAGTGTTTGACTTTTCTTCTGTGGACCGAGTACTGAATGCCATGCACAGTGCGGGGATCAAAGTAATTGTTGGGACACCAACCTATGCGATTCCAACATGGATGGTAAAAGAACATCCAGATGTCTTGGCAATTACCTCAAAGGGACCGGGAAAGTATGGGGCTCGGCAGATAATGGATATTACCAATCCTACTTACCTATTTTATGCTGAACGGATTATCCGGAAATTGATTGGGCATGTAAAGGATCACCCAGCCGTAATTGGCTACCAGACGGATAATGAGACAAAGCACTATGACACTGCGGGTCCAAATGTGCAGGTATTGTTTGTAAAGTACATGAAAGAAAAGTTTAAAACGCTAGAGAATATTAATGATCTTTTTGGCCTTGATTACTGGAGCAATCGTATTAATAGTTGGGAGGATTTTCCCTCTGTTGTTGGGACCATAAACGGAAGTTTAGGATCGGAGTTTGCAAGATTTCAACGACAGCTAGTAACGGAGTTTCTTTCCTGGCAGGTATCAATTGTAAATGAGTATAAACGTCAGGACCAGTTCGTTATGCAAAACTTTGATTTTGAATGGCGGGGCTATTCCTATGGGATTCAACCAAGAGTAGATCATTTTGAAGCAGCACAAGCATTTGATGTAACTGGAGTGGATATCTATCATCCTTCGCAGGACGATTTAACCGGAATTGAAATTTCTTTTGGCGGAGACGTTGCTCGTTCTACAAAGGGGACCAACTATCTTGTTGTAGAAACAGAGGCACAAGCATTTACCAATTGGGTTCCATACCCAGGTCAGCTAAGGCTTCAGGCATTCTCCCATTTAGCTTCAGGAGCTAACATGGTCGCCTATTGGCACTGGCATTCCATCCACAACTCATTTGAGACCTACTGGAAAGGGCTGCTCAGCCATGATTTTGAACCCAATCCTGTATACAATGAAGCAAAAACAATTGGGAAGGATTTTGAAAGACTCTCACCACACCTAGTAAATTTGAAGAAAAATAATAAAGTTGCCATATTGGTTAGCAACGAATCATTAACGTCGATCGATTGGTTTAAATTTAACTTTTCCAGTACCAAAAATTATAATGATATTGTTCGAATGATGTATGATGAGCTTTACAAAATGAATATTGGCTGTGATTTTGTTCATCCATCAAGTGATAATTTTGAAGCATACGAGTTGATTATTGTTCCAGCCTTATATACTGCTCCTGACCGATTGCTAGAACGATTAAACGAGTTTGTTAGAAACGGTGGACACGTCGTATATACGTTCAAGAGCGGATTTACGGACGAACATATAAAGGTAAGAACGACTCATCAGCCTGGTATTATTCATGAGGCATGCGGAGTATATTACAATATGTTCGTTGAACCGAAGAATGTTTCCTTAAGAGATGATCCTTTTCAGGTGGGCCAAGAAAATAATAAGGTGGAAACTTGGATGGAACTACTAACACCAACCACGGCAGAAGTATTAGCCTATTATGATCACCCGCATTGGGGAAAATATGCAGCTATAACAGAAAATCAGTTTGGCAAAGGACTAGCAACCTATATTGGTTGTATTCCTAGTTCAGCGATCATGCAAAAAATATTGGAACAGGCCATTAAAAAAGCAAATCTGTGGGGAGTAGACCAAGAGCTGGCCTTTCCGTTAATCACTAAGTCGGGTATCAATGAAAAAGGAAAGAATGTTCATTTTTACTTTAATTACTCAGATGTTCCAAATTCTTTAAGGTATCCCCATAAAGCAGGTGTGGAATTGTTAACGGATAGTTCTGTGGCCATGGAGGAAACATTTAACGTAGAGCCTTGGGGAGTCCTAATTATTGAAGAGATGTAAATCTTATGTATTTTTCTGGATTTGGTAATTTCGTTTAATGAATTTATAAGAAAAAGGCAACTACTCTATTATTTTGGGTAGTTGCCTTTTTTGAACTGTCATTCCTTATTTTTTATATTCTTCTTAAGTTGAATCTCTTTTACTTTTTGGTGTTGTTCATCAGGCCACCATGCCCCGCAATCGTCAGATACAACACAAGCCGCACATTTTTCTAGATCATAGACTTTCATTCCGGTAATAGGAGGAGAATACAGATGGAGTGTGACCAAGTTTGACTGATCAAAGGCCTGCATTTTATGGATGGCCTTTTTGGGGGCATAAAAATATTTTCCGATTTGGTGATATTCATGAAATAATTCAGACGGTAAGCCGGTTCCACTCATCTCATAAACCGAATTAAGCGAAGTACCGGAAAGGACTTGTATCCAGCCGTAAGAATTACCATGATCATGGGGGGCACATTCCAGCTGAGACCAATTCATTACGAGCATCTCCACTTCTTCATTTTTATATAATAGCTTTCGGTTATACGGTTTACCTTGGGATGGCTCTGGTAAGCTATCAAAATCTTTAAGTTTTATATCAAGTTTTAAGAGAGCATCCTTTAACTGCGCTTTAGATGGATTTTTTAAGATGTCTAACACATTCTTTATCCTACATGTCAAAGTCATAAAGCTCCCCTCCTATAGACGTTTATTCTTGAAGAGGCTGAACAACAGAGGCACAAGTTGACCGTTAACAATAATCACTCCAATAATAATTATGATTCCTCCGGCAGCACTTATGAATAAAACTTTTTCTTGTAAAAGCAGGACAGCAGCAATTAATGTTGAGACAGGCTCCAAATATAGAAACATCGACACTTTGGATGCCTCTAACACATTCAGCGCCTTCCCCCAGTACCAATATGCGATTCCTGAAACAAAAACACCAAGGAACAACAAATGTGCCCACTCTGTATGGTCCAAAAGTGAAAGAGATACCCAACCTTTGCTGCGCATGATAAATGGTGCGGTAAGGACCAAGCCAATTAAACTCATATAAAATGTCACCAACAAAGGGGAATAAGGAATTCGTAACCTTTTTAATAGCACTGAATATACAGCCCAGTTTAACGTGCTCAAAATCATTAGGAAAAATCCTATATTTATGGAGAAATGAAAGGAATGTCCACTTCTTGTTGATGTGATTAGCAGGACTCCTGTAATTGCCAGCACCATTCCCGCCCCCTTTGTGATGGTCATCTTCTCGTTCAAAAAAAGAATGGATAGGATGACCGTAAAGATAGGGGATAACGAAATAAGCCATCCTGCCGAAGAGGCATGAATAGTTAATAATGCTGTTACCTGGAGTATTTGATGAACGAATACTCCAAGAACGCCTAGTACTATTAAATGGGGGAGATATTTAATAGAAACGAAAAGCCGTATTCGTTGTATGACTAATAATATAAGTAAAAACAAAGCTCCTATGCCAAAGCGAAGGACAATGATTGAGTAGGGGTCAAGTTTTTCTAGCACCGCCTTCGTGGATACAAATGAAACTCCCCAAAAGCTAATGGATATCAATGCATAAAATGACGCAGTTAACCTCGGATTATTAATAGGCATTAGTTGCACATTCCTCTCAAAAATGGTACCTATTTAAATCATATGCTTGTCCTAAAAGTTAATGTGTAATCACTCAGTGGGTTTTATTGAATAGTTTGGAAACCATTGAACATGGCGGAATGGCACACACACCTCTTTCTATCTTTTCAATTTTTAAATTGTTAATAAGTAGTTTTTGTATGTTATACAAAAACTATATTATTAACAATGCCAATTTACGATGCTTGTTATGGGGTAAATTGGCAGCTTGATTATTGTTATCACACATGTTACCATAAGGGCACATGAAACATGTGACTATATGTTCACATGTGATTCAGGTATATTTTTTGAAGGGATCTTTGGCATGGAAGACGAACTTTCCACACTTTTTAAAGCATTAGGACATCCAATTCGTAGACAAATTCTTGATATTCTCAAGGAATCGCCTAAAACGACAGGCGAACTTGACGACTATTTTCCGGAAGTTACAAGGTATGCAATCATGAAGCATTTATCATTACTTGAGGAAGGGAACTTAATCGTCGTGAGGCGTGAAGGAAAATACCGACGCAATTTTCTCAACGCTGTTCCTCTCCAGAGAATGCATAACCGGTGGATTGGTAAATACGTGGAAACTACTGCCAATTCGCTGCTAAATCTGCAAGCAGTCGTAGAAAACAAAGGAGGAGATTTTAGAATGAAAGCAACAGAACAAAACACAAGCCGGGTTTTTAAGATTGAACAAGAGGTATTAATTAATGCCCCCCGGGAACAAGTATTTCAAGCATTAACAGAACAAGCTGGTGATTGGTGGGAGTTCCGCTTGGCACCAAAAGGAGAATCATCGCGATTTACATTTAGCCCTGTACCAGGTGGACAGTTCATCGAAAAATGGGGTGAAAATCAGGGAGCCGTATGGGGCAATGTTTACTATGTGAACGCCCCAGAAGAAATCCGCCTCCAGGGTCATTTAGGAATGCAAGGAGCAGTAAACAGTTCTTATACTTATCGTCTTATTGAGAAGGGAGGAACGACATTGCTTCAACTTTCCCATCATGCATCCGGCATCATTCGCGAAAACTGGGAACAAGAGCACTCTGAAGGATGGAAATATCTTTTAGGCACCCTGTTGAAAAATTATGTAGAACAAAAACAATGAAAAACATCTTAGTTTGTATCGGGAAGGGAATGAAGTTATGGTAGATGTATTAACAGAGATAAATATCCACTCTCCTTTTAAACATGTTGCGGAGTATGCAGCTAATCCTGACAATGCTCCTGAATGGTATGAAAACATCAAATCAGTAGAATGGAAATCACCAAAACCCCTAGCTATTGGTTCGCAAATTGCGTTCAAAGCTCATTTTTTGGGTAAAGAGTTAGCCTATATATACGAAGTTGTTGAATATGTTCCCAGCCAAAAGCTCGTAATGAGAACAGCAGACGGACCGTTTCCAATGGAGACAACCTACATTTGGGAATCAATCGAAAACAATGGGACTAAGATGACACTGCGAAACAAAGGGAATCCAACTGGATTTTCAAAACTGTTTACTCCATTTATGGGCTCAATGATGAAAAAAGCAAACAAAAAAGACTTGGAAAAAATAAAATATATTCTTGAAAAAAATCTGTTGGGATAGGGAGGAACAACATTTGTCAGCAAATATCCCAAATGAAATAGGAAATCATGAAGGGTTTGAGGAAGTATTCAATATTTTTATAGAAGTAGATCAACCGATTGTAGTGGGGCAGGATGAAGTAGTTGGCAGGCGGCAGCTCATTCCCATTTTATCGGGTGAGGTCATCGGAAACGGCTTTAAAGGAAAAGTACTGCCTGGAGGAATTGATAGTCAAATTATTCGTCCTGATGGAAAATGTGAACTTTCCGCAAGATATGCCATTCAATTAGAAGACGGTGCTTCCATTTATATTGAAAATAATGGGATCCGTACTGTTCCAGCAGAATATGCAGAGGCGGTAAAAGCAGGCGATTTTATAGACCCTGAATTATATTATTTTCGAACAGTCCCAAATTTTGAGGTATATGATGAAAGATATAAATGGTTGATGAGTCACCTTTTTATATGTTATGCCAATAGATTACCAGATAAAGTATTATTAAAGTTCTATAAAGTATTATAAAGTTTTTTTACTCTCAAAAAAAGAACTGTCCTAAAAAAGAACAGTACCCATCTCTTAACCCATCATAAAATCAGAAGCATTTATACCCGCAACTAATGATTCTCTTGCAAGTTCTAATTCAAGTCTAATGAATAAAAGCTTACCATCAAGTTTATCATTTTTACTACTTAACATTATAGCTTGGTTAATATTATTAATCGATTCGTTAATCTTATTTAAAGCCAGTGAAATTCGATTATCAGAAAGATTAATCAGTAATTCATTATCTTGGATTTCAGGAGGTACAGGTATATTTGGAAAAAGGGGGTCACTTGGAAGATAAGTATCAAAGGGTAAAGATTTAATGGCCAGATATGACTCTGTAAGACTATCGATCGCATCTTGGTAGAATTGTTCTTTTATCGGATTCGGCGGAAAAGGAAAAGCAGTCAGTTCCCGAAAAAAAATTAACGCACTTTCTGTATACCGAATGGCTTGTACCGTATAAACCAAGGCAAATCTGACATTTGTCAACATGTTAGAAGACATATTCTTCACTCCTAATTGATGAATTCTATTTAGTGTATGTAATTATGTCGTGCCCGTAATGGACAAGTAGGTAATTTATACATCAGTAGGTTCAGCATTTCGTATATATTGTTCAACCTCTTTCATGGTTTCAAAGAAAGAGGTTATTTTTGTTTTATAGCATGATAATCCATGAAAGATGATGGGGAAATCCATTGTGATTGTTTGTAAGTTAGGATATTCTAAGCATAATCCTTTATGAAGGAGCGGTTACGATGAGAAATGCTTCCATTTTTAGAGAACATTTTTTGTTCCATAAGTGGAGTTATTTACTTGGATCTATCCTTTTATCGATTTCACTCATCCTGCAATTATGGGTTCCCATGTTATTAAAGGAATTTTCAGATGGACTACAAAACGAAACCATTAAAGTTTCGGAATTGTGGGAGTTAGCCTTATGGTTTACGATTTTAGGTATTGGCACTTTTTTGTTTCGGTCAAGTGGACGAATATATATTTTTCGAATGTCAAGAATCTTAGAGCGGGACCTGCGGACTCAATTGTTTTCCCATTGGGAGAAGATGCAAGCAGATTACTACCAGAATCAGCGTATTGGGAATTTGATGACCTATGCCGTAAACGATGTAAATATTCTAAGGCAAATTGGCATGCAAGGGTTTTTTCAAATGGTAGAAGCAGCCGTATTAATTACGATTGCTTTGATTATGATGGCTGGAACAATTAATCTTTATTTAACTCTTCTAGTCTTATTACCTTTACCTGGTTTAACGTATATTGCCTATCGGTTTCGGACTAAAATTCAACTACATTCCCTAAAAGTACAAGAGGCGATAGGCACATTAACAAGCCGTGTCCAAGAATTTTGTTCCGGAATTAGTGTAATTAAAACATATGTTCAAGAAGAAGAAGAAACATTGAAGTTTGCAAAAGAAAATAAATCAAACGTTGAGGTAAATAAACAATTAATTCGCGTAAACTCCCTTTTTACCGCTCTAAGTCAAGGGATTATTGGTCTTAGTTATTTATTATCTATCGTAGTGGGTTCCATTTTGGTCATGAAAAGCACCATCACACTGGGGGATTTTGTCGCTTTTAATACGTATTTATCCATGTTGATAGGCCCAATTGAAAACATTGGTAAGGTCATTAATCTACTTCAACAAGGAAAAGCGGCAGATTTCCGAATTCGTCAAGTATTATCCACTGAACCTGAAATTAAAGATGAAGAACAGGTGCTCCCTTTAACTTATATTAAGGGGGATATAAAAATAAAAAATTTATCTTTTAAATATCATCTGAACAAGGAGTATGCTTTACGCAATATCAACGTTTCAATTCCTAAAGGAACCAGTTTGGCCATTGTTGGGAAAGTAGGCAGTGGAAAATCAACCTTAGTCAACTTACTTCTACGATTATATAATCCTCCTAAAAACACAATCTTTATCGATCAACATGATATTCGCGATGTTCCGTTAAAAACACTCCGTTCTTCTATTGCATATGTCCCGCAAGACAATTTTTTATTTTCCGAGACCATCAAAGAAAATATTGCTTTTGACCCAAAATCTTATCAGGATGAGCAAATTTTTCATGCAGCAAGGCAAGCCCACATTTATGACGACATAATGGATTGTCCAGAACAGTTCAGTACAGAATTAGGTGAAAGAGGACTGTCATTATCCGGCGGCCAACGACAGCGTGTTAGTATTGCAAGAGCCTTAATTAAACCATCACCCATAATGATTTTTGATGACAGTCTGTCAGCAGTAGATTCTAAAACAGAAGCTAATATTTTAAGAACTCTTCGGACCGAAATGAAGGGTCGAACGTCCATTATTATTAGTCACCGAATTTCTACCATTCAAGATGCTGACCAAATTATTGTTATGGATAATGGTGAAATTGTGGAAAGCGGGACTCACCTGACACTTTTAAAAGAAAATGGGATCTATAAAAAAATGTATGACCAGCAGAAAACAGAGCTCACCTTAGTTCAGTCCAAATCCCCTTCCATTCATGAGCGAACCATTCTTATTAAAAGAAGGAGGGGCTAATGATTCGAATTAAAAAAGAGGGATTCCATCCAAAAATGGCCGACCGTCAACTGGCAATGGGAATGCTATCGTTCGCTAAACCATATTGGAAACTCATTTTATTTTCGATTTTGTTAACTGGATGTATTGTTATAGCCAGCTTAGCACAGCCCTTTATCTTAAAAATAGCGATTGACTCCCATATAAATGGTTTATATGACCCGATGATTTCTGTTCAACAGTCAAAAGCCCGTGGGGTGAAAGAACAATTGAAAAAAAATGATATCCCCTATAAGGAAATAGCTATTTTGGATCATATCGTTTATTTTCGATTGAACCCATCTGTTTCTCCATTTGATACCATTTCAGGAGTTGATAAGGTTGCAATCGTACCAATAAAAAACTCCTATTATCTTGTTCATGGCTGGAACAGAGGATTTAACCAGTTAAAATCTTATCAAGTCAATGTTAGAAACAAGGAAATCATTATTAGTGGTAATTCCTATCCGATTACACTCATGAATTCTAATGAGGTAAATGTATTTAGAACAAATGATTATCAAGGTTTAATCTATTTAGGAGTTCTTTATTTTTCTTTGATTTTCGCTTCTTCCTTATGTACTTACTATCAAAATAACTCCCTTCAATTTACAGGGCAGTATGTGATTTACGATTTTCGGCAAGCCCTGTTCGCGCATTTTTCCCGATTGCAGATGTCTTTTTATAGACAAAATCCGATAGGAAAGTTAGTAACTAGGGTTACCCATGATGTTGAATCCCTCAACCAGCTGTACTCACAAGTAATTGTTAACTTAGTCAAAGAGGTGCTTATTCTAATTGGAATTCTTATCCTGATGCTTTATATGAGTGTTAAACTAACACTTATCTGCTTCTTAGTCATCCCTGTTATAGGAATTGTGACTTTTTATTTTAAAAGAGTGTTACGTACATCGCAAAGGAATTTGCGTACCCTTCTTTCAAGGCTTCTTTCCTTTCTTGCTGAAAACCTCTCGGGCATGAGTGTGATTCAGCTATTTACTCGTGAAAAAAAGCAATTGGAGATGTTTAATGAATTAAGTGAAAAGCATTATCGGGCTGGAATGCGTCAAACCATTATTAATTCCATCTTTAACCCATCGATTGGACTTTTCGGGAATATTTCTCTCTCGCTTTTAGTTTGGTATGGAGGGAGAAGTGTTTTAGATGGAAGTATTACTTTTGGGACTGTATATGCATTTACACATTATGTAAGGCAATTTTTTGAACCACTCAGAGGACTTGCAGACAGATTTAACCAAATTCAAGCGTCTCTTACCTCAGCTGAGCGAATATTTGAAACGCTGGAAACCAAACCAACTATTCAAAATCCCGTTCATGTTAAGAAATTTCCGGATAAGGTCCTTGGAAACATCATTTTTCAAAATGTTTGGTTTGCTTACCAAAACGAAGATTGGATATTAAAGGATATTCATCTCAATATAAATGAAGGAGAAACAGTGGGGATTGTAGGTGCAACTGGTGCAGGGAAGAGCTCGATCATTCAGCTCATCAATCGGTTTTATGATAACCAAAAGGGGAGGATCACCCTTGATGGCATAAATATTAAAGATGTACATTTAAATGATCTAAGAAAACACATTGGAATTATTCAACAGGACCCTTTTGTTTTTTCTGGTTCGGTCCTGGATAATATTCGTTTAAATCAACGGCATGTTAGTGATGAAGTAATCATAAAAGCGGCGAAATCTGTAAACATTGATTCATTTTTTAGAATGCTGCCCCAAGGTTATGAAACCATGCTTGGGGAGGAAGGGACTGTATTATCGTCAGGTCAAAAACAGCTGCTCGCATTTTTAAGAGCGATGATTGCTGATAATGATGTGCTTATACTCGATGAAGCTACAGCCAATATTGATACGGAAACAGAACAAGCGGTTCAAGATACTTTAAAAGAGATGTCCAAGAATCGAACGACGATTATCATTGCTCATCGCCTCTCCACGATTCAACATGCAGATAAAATAATTGTTTTAGATAAAGGAAGAATTGTAGAAATAGGGAATCATCAAGAGCTATTAAGGAATCGGTCAGCTTACTATCAATTATGTGTAAATCAAAACAAAGGAACACGGGTTAAGGAAAGAGTATAATTAAACGTGAAAAGGATGGTACCTCTTCTGAGTATGCCATCCTTTTTAATTTTTTAATGGAGAAGGAAATAATTTTTGTTCATCACTGAACTGAGTAGGAGAGACTCCTACTATTTTTTTGAAAATCCGGCTGAAATAGAGTTCATCCTCATATCCGACATTTTGACTAACTTCTTTAATTCGGATATCTGAATGGGCAAGAAGCTCCTTTGCGCGATCAATCCGAAGATGGGTTAAAAATTCAATTGGACTGTAACCGACATTTTTTTTAAAGAGTCTTGAATAATGACTTTTACTTAAGCCAGCCATATTCGCTAAGTCTGTCAAGGTTATCACTTGATGATAATGATTAATAATGTAATCTATGGTTTTTTCAATTACTAGACCTGAGTCTCCTGTAACCATTTGAGAATGAAAGTCTTGTATAAAAGTCAGCAGCAGTTCTTGAAAAAGAACCTTTTGTTTAAAGGCGATTGTAGCACCTCTTCGTTTTGTTAAATGATTAATTTCTTCTAATAAAATGACTGCACCTGCACTGTTTTTTATGGTATACACACCATGTAATGGAAAAGGAAAATCCTGTGGATGTTTAAAATGCCATTGTTCCTGCTTCTCAAATGCTCCGGCATGCGTAAAACGAATAAAGTAAAATTCCAGAGGGTCTTTTGGGGAAGTTTTTTTATCACAAATCATTCCCGGAGTAAAAACGACCAGTTTTCCGGGGGTTAGTGTATTTTTTTTACCGTTAATTACAATTTCTCCAGTTCCTTTTGTAACAAACCAAAGAGAATGATAGAGCGTTTTTTTTCCTTTTTTAGTCCAATTTGCTGGACAAGTTTTATAACCTGCTAATAATAATGAATACGTCAACTCATTAAGTTTTGATGCCAAACAGCCAAGTTCCATAAAGTTTGATTCGCATCCTTTATTAATAGATTCCTATTATTAGTTATTTATATGCGAAAATGACAAAAATATACTTCGCTCTAAATAGGTTGAGTTCTACTC
>NZ_JBALPZ010000075.1:0-345 GCF_036965645.1 Neobacillus drentensis | reverse complement strand
AGGTTTTATTTTTTTATTGGGGGATTGTTTATATCAACATGAAAAGGAAGGAGGTTGTCCTCTTCAGTTTTCCCGTAGAATTGTTCCTGAATTTCTTGATTTGCCCTTGCTGCCTCTGAATTTACATCGGAAGCTTCCCTTGCACTATAGTCTTTTAATTTTTCACTCATTTTTTGATTGGCTGCCATAGTCGAATCTTTGGATTGTTTATCATTTAACAAATTTAATCCCTCACTTCATTATTTCTTCCTAATTAAGATAGATTTTTTTAATAAAAAAATACACTATTCTTCAAAAGAAAAAGACAAATCTCATTAATAATTAAATCTTCGGAAGACATGATAT
>NZ_JBALPZ010000074.1:6314-48171 GCF_036965645.1 Neobacillus drentensis | reverse complement strand
ATTCAATTGGAATAATAAATTATAAAATACTACTGATGCAGAAGAATATTTCCATAAATCCCACTTGACATATAGGGATTATTTGATATAAAATGCAAATAATTCAAAATTAACTTTTAATTTAAATTGTTAGCCGACTAGGCAATTAGAGGCTCTCCATTCAAGATAACCTTTCTTGAATGGAGAGCCTCTTTTTTTTATAACTTCTTCAAATGAACGCCTCAGTCTCCCTAAATAAAAATAGCTGCAGCTGGTTAATGGTTGGGGAAAGTCACAGGATATACTTTTGACCAAAGTGAGGATAGATGAGCTAAGAAAAATCTAGAACTAAATTGTTAGGAGGA
Source organism: Neobacillus drentensis (assembly GCF_036965645.1). Taxonomy (GTDB): domain Bacteria; phylum Bacillota; class Bacilli; order Bacillales; family Cytobacillaceae; genus Neobacillus; species Neobacillus drentensis_D. The sequence goes on along the minus strand of NZ_JBALPZ010000074.1, from coordinate 47,827 downwards.
AATATGATGACCATTGTAAAAAAATTTCAATTTGAAACATTTGCCGTTCATGCTGGTCAGGAGGTGGATCCAACAACACTATCAAGGGTGGTGCCTATTTATCAAACTTCATCCTATGTTTTTGAGGATAGTGATCATGCAGCAAAGCTTTTTAATTTAGAAGAGGAAGGATTTGTTTACACCAGGATTATGAATCCAACAACTGATGCATTTGAAAGAAGGATCACTGCACTTGAAGGTGGAACGAGGAGTAGAGGCAGGGAAGAAACTTATTAACTCCGTCAAGCTCTTTTCACACCTAGCCAATGTAGGGGATTCAAAATCACTAATTATTCATCCAGCCAGCACCACCCATCAACAATTAAGCATTCAAGAGCAATTAGATGCAGGTGTTACCCCTGGATTAATCCGTTTATCAGTGGGAACCGAAGCACTTGATGATAGTATCTTTGACCTTGAACATGCAATTAAAGCTAGTCAAAAGCAGGGAAGTAATAAAATTCATCAATAAAAAGATTAATAGTCCACTAGACATCTGGAGACAAAAACACTTGTTGCTGTAAACAACAGAATGTTTTGGTCTCTATTATTTTATACATCATCAATTAGATTAATCATTTATAGACATAAAAAAGAAGGGGGAAAAAGCATATGAAAAAGATTTTATTACCATTGCTACCAATACTTATATTAATCGGGGTTGTTTTGTCAGGCTGCGGTGCTAACAAAGAGACTTCAACGACAGCGAAAGACAATTCACAGAAGGAGGTAGTCCTAAAAGTAGGCGCTTCTTCTACTCCGCATGCAGAAATTTTAAAGTTCATCGAGCCAGAACTAAAAAAGCAGGGAATTAAGTTAGATATCGTAGTGATTAACGATGGAATTCAAACCAATCAGCAAACAGCAAACGGAGAATTAGATGCCAATTACTTTCAGCATATCCCTTATTTAAACCAGGTGAATAAGGACAGCGGTCTTGATTTAATCAGTGTTAAAGGAATACATATTGAGCCATTCGGTGTATATTCCAAAAAAATTAAATCGATTGATAATTTGTCAGACGGCGCAAAAATTGCGATTCCTAAAGATCCAGTGAATTTTTCCCGCGCCCTGCAGCTATTTGCTACAAATGGGTTAATCGAACTTAAACAAAAAGAGAAAGACAACTTTGATTATACACTTGAAGATATCACTAAGAATGACAAGCATCTTCAATTTATTGGTGTGGATGGTCCCGTACTTGTGCGCTCCCTTGACGATGTTGAAGCGGCTGCCATCAATACGAATTACGCCCTTGAGGGAGGATTTAAACCCAAAAAGGATGCCCTTATTATCGAAGGTGACCAATCACCATATGTCAATATTTTAGTTGCAGATAAATCAAGAAAAAATGATAAAAATATTCAAAAATTGGCCAAAGCACTGACATCTGAGGAGGTTAGAAAATTCATTGAAGATAAATATCAGGGTGCAGTAGTGCCAGCATTCTAAGTTCTCTGCTAGTCAAAAGTTAATAGGAAAAGGAGCATCAGCATGATTCAATTTAATAATGTCTCCAAGATATTTGAAAGCAAAGGGAAAAAGGTACCAGCATTAAAGAATATCCAATTGACTGTGGAAAAGGGAGATATTTTTGGTGTAATAGGGTTCAGCGGTGCGGGTAAAAGTACATTGATCCGAACGATTAATTTGCTGGAGTACCCAACAGCTGGCGAAATACTTGTGAACGGCATAAATTTGGCGGAGCTTTCTGAAAAGAAACTCCGTGAGACGAAAAAAAACATTGGGATGATCTTTCAACATTTTAATTTACTAGAGTCAAAAACGGTGTTTGAAAATGTCGCTATGCCACTTTTGCTAAGCAACAAAAAGAAAAAGGATATCAAACCGCGGGTTGAAGAATTGCTTCAATTTGTCGGGTTAGAAGACAAGTTGGAAAGTTATCCTAATCAGCTATCCGGAGGACAAAAACAGCGTGTCGGGATTGCACGTGCACTTGCTACTAATCCATCGGTCCTCTTGTGTGATGAAGCTACTTCGGCACTCGATCCACAGACCACCGAGTCCATCCTGAGGCTCCTAAAAAGAATTAATGAGGAATACCGGATTACGATTGTCCTTATTACTCATGAAATGGAGGTCATCAAGCAAGTTTGCAACCGGGTTGCGGTGATGGAGGATGGAAACATAATTGAATCAGGCAGTGTCTTTGATATATTTTCCCAGCCTCGCACGGTAACAGCTAAAAATTTTGTCAGGTCGGTTGTCCGTGATGAAATTCCTGCTAGTTTATGGGAACTGCTAGAGAACGATGATCAATACCACAAGATTTACAAAATAAAGTTCTTTGGAATTCATTCCGGGCAACCGGTCATTTCGCAAGTGGCCAAACAATTCGATGTACAAGCAAATATCTTGTTTGGAAGTATCAATGAACTTCAAGGCGTACCGTTCGGGCATTTAATTGTAGATTTTATCGGTTCTGAAAAAGAAATTGAAAAGGCTCGGGACTATATAGAACGACAGAATATAACAGTAAGAGAGGTGACCGGAAATGTTGGAGGTAAGTCCGCAACTAATTCTCACGTCCATGTGGGAAACCTTATACATGGTTAGCATTTCCTTGGTGTTTGGAACGCTGATCGGTATCCCACTAGGCGTTTTGCTTGTTGTAACTCGAAAAGGTCATATTCTTGAGAACCGCTTGATATTTTCCGTTCTTAATCCAATTGTAAATATCTTCCGGTCTATTCCCTTTATTATTTTGTTGGTAGCTATTATTCCTTTTACTAGATTTATTGTAGGAACATCAATTGGAACCACAGCTGCCATTGTTCCTCTTGTTCTACATATTGGACCTTATATGTCAAGACTGGTTGAAAATTCCTTACTCGAAGTAGATGACGGGATTATTGAAGCGGCAAAAGCTATGGGGGCTTCTCCAGCCCAAATTATTTTTCGCTTTTTATTCCCAGAAGCTTTTCCTTCACTGCTACTAAGTATTACGACGGTAACGATTGGTCTAATTGGTGCAACAGCGATGGCGGGGGCCATTGGCGGCGGGGGGCTTGGTGATTTAGCGATCACTTACGGCTATCAACGGTTTAGTACGATTACGATCGTTGTGACAGTTGTCATACTCGTAATTCTTGTTCAGGGTATTCAATCGTTAGGAAATCTTCTTGAACGAAAAATGCGAAGGGTATAAGAGTTGGATGTTTAACATCAAATCAAAAATAGAGATTACGTAATAGAAAAGAGGATACCAAAAATGAAGAAATGGATTTTTCCTTTATTGCTTATTATTACCATTATTATCACCGGATGCTCAACCCAGACATCAGACCAGCCTACTAAGAGCAGTACAACAATTAAGGTGGGTATCAGAAGTTCAGAGCTGAGGACTTGGGAGTTTATAAAGAAAAAGGCTGCAAAGGATGGTTTAACCATCGAACTAGTCAATTTTTCTTCTGCTTATGATCCTGACCAAGCCTTAGCGGAAGGGGACATCGATGTAAATGCCTTCCAGCATGTGGCCTATTTAGATTCGTTTAATCAAAAAAATGGGACTAATATCGTACCTATTGGCACAACAATTATCGCTCCGCTTGGTTTATATTCTGAAAAATATAAGTCAATCAACGAGATTCCACAGGGAGCACAAATCGCTGTTCCGAATGACGCGCCTAACTGGGGACGTGCTCTATTACTCCTACAGGAAGCAGGACTCATTAAAGTAACCGATGATTTTGACGGCAATGGCGGGCAGGATAAGATTAAGGAAAATCCTAAAAAGCTCAAGATTATTCCAGTTGAGGCAGCGAACACTCCGCGCGTGATGCAGGATACCGCTGGATCGATCATTAATAACGGTGTTGCAGTTGAAGCAGGTCTCGGCCTGAAGGATGCCCTGGTTCATGAAAGCAAAACCGCTAAGCCATACATTAATATCATTGCTGCTAATAAGAAAGATAAAAATAGACCAGAATTAAAAAAACTGGTATCTATCTATCAATCTGAAGATACAGCGAATTTCATAAAGAAAACGTATAAAGGAAACTATATCCCTACCTTTATTAGTTTAAAAGAATTAAGTACTTACAAAGAAACTTTTCAAACAAAGTAGTTGGAAAGAGGAGCGAGGTAAATGACAACAAAAAGGCAGATTAAGCTTGCTACCTATTTAATTGGCAGTGGAATGCACGTCGCCTCATGGCGGCATCCAAAAGCAAAGCCAAACGCTAGTATTGATCCCTCCGCTTATATCACGTATGCACAACTTGCAGAAAAGGGAAAATTTGATATTGCCTTCATTGCTGATAGTTTGGCAGTGAATAAAGAGTCACATCCCCAGATTTTAAACAGGTTTGACCCGGTTGTTATTATTACGGCAATGGCGGCGGCGACTAAAAAAATCGGCATCGCTGGAACGTCTTCAACAACGTACAATGAGCCATACATATTAGCAAGGCAATTTTCCTCAGTGGACCATGTCAGCGGTGGGAGAGTTGGATGGAATATGGTGACTACTGCAGATGCAACAGGGGAAACAGCTTTGAATTTTAACCTGGAAAAGCATTGGGAACATGACCAACGTTATGAGCGTGCCGAGGAATTTATTGATGTGGTCAAGGGATTGTGGGACTCATGGGAAGATGATGCTTTTTTATACAATAAGACAACTGGACAGTTTTTTGATCCTGAGAAAATGCATGAACTTCATTATCAGGGAAGATATTTTTCAGTCAAAGGCCCTTTAAATATAGCTCGGTCCAAGCAAGGGCAACCTGTCATTATTCAGGCAGGATCGTCAGAGCCTGGCCAACGTTTGGCGGCACGAACCGCAGAGGTTGTATTTGCCCACCGTGACGATATTGAGGAAGCAAAACGATTTTACAAAGAGTTAAAATTGAGGCTACCTGAATATGGACGGAATGAAGATGAACTATTGATCCTCCATGGGATTTCACCGATTGTGGGGGAAACTGAAGAAATAGCAATAGAAAAATATCATGAATTGCAAAAAGGGATAGATCCATATGAAGCGTTGAAATTTATTTCCGGATATATGGGGAATGTGGATTTTTCAAAATACTCTTTAACTACTCCCGCAAAGAAAGTCGAGTTTCCACCTGTAAATAGCATTCAAAGCCAGTTTTTTGAAATGAAAAAAATCATTGATGAAGAGAATTTAACAGTCGGTGAACTTTACACAAGATTTTTCGGGGCAGCTAAAAAAGACGGCTTTATCGGAACTCCTGAACAAGTAGCGAATGAAATGGAAAAATGGTTTACTGAAAAAGCTGCAGACGGATTTATGATCCAATTTCCACTGCTCCCTTATGACCTTGAAGATTTTGTCAAGTTGGTTGTCCCTATCTTGCAGGAAAGAGGGTTGTATCGATTTGAATATGAAGGGGACACGCTAAGAGAAAATCTTGGCCTCAAAATACCGCAAAATCAATTTACATTGAGAAAGACTGAAATTCAAGGTTAGCAAGGGGACGTTTTTAACTCCTTATATGGGGGATGAGTATAGCCCTCTGTTTTTAAACGGGCGAAGGTCCTAGTTAAATTTGGTAAAAATGTTTAAATTATACTTGACTGATAGGGATTGTCGGGTATAAGATATTAGTAAATATTTGGTCAATAATTTATATGCCGACTGGTTAACTAGAGGCTCTCAATTCAAGGTGAGATCAACTTGAATTGAGGGCCTCTTATTTTTCAATAAATGAGAAAGGGAAAAACGAACTGCCAACAAAAGCATGGCGGAAAAAAATCTAAGTTATAAAAATTTATTACTGGAGGGAAGTAAATTGTCAAAGTCTATTAATCAGCTAAAAAGAGATCCTCAAAAAAGTGTAACCCAACGTTCAATCAAAATAGATTCTACACCCAGATGGATACGAGTTAAATTTAATGGATTAATAATAGCAGATAGTAAGAAAGTATTGGTCCTGCATGAACGCGGGCACCTGCCAGTCTATTATTTTCCTGAAGAAGATGTAAATAAAGATGTATTGATTTCTACCGATAAAACCAGCCACTGCCCATTAAAAGGAGATGCCAGCTATTGGACGATTAAAGTGGGGGAGCGAACAGCAGAAAATGCGGTTTGGAGTTATCAGAACCCTATTCCTGAGAGTCAAGAGATTAAAGGCTATTTTTCTTTCTACTGGAATCAGGTAGATGCTTGGTTTGAAGAAGAAGAGGAAATATTTGTTCATCCACGAGATCCATATAAACGAGTAGATGCCTTGTTAAGTTCAAGACATATCAAGATAGTCCTAGAGGGAAAAACAATAGCTGAGAGCAGGAGACCAGTTATTGTATTTGAAACGGGAGTCCCGGTTAGATATTATCTTCCAAAAGAAGACGTTGCCCAGGAAATTCTTGAACCATCCAATTTAAAAACAAAATGCCCCTATAAGGGAATCGCATCGTATTGGTCCGTCAAAATTGAGGGAAAGAGTTTTGAAAATATTGTTTGGAGTTACCCTAACCCGATACCAGAAATTCCAAAAATCGCGGGATTACTCTCATTTTATAATGAAAGAGTAGAAATATATGTGGATGGTGAATTGCAGAAAAAACCCGAATGGCATTATTCTGCTCTAGATTTTTTTAATGCAAGTGAGATTTAATTATTCTTGCCTAAATAGAACTTTGTTAAAAAACGTTATTATCAATCAATTAAATCAACATAGATCGACCATGCCAATGGAGGTCACATTCTCACACATGAGGATGTGGCCTTTTATATTTTTTGAGAGGAATGAAGGAAGTGAGCCAAACAGCTGTAGAGTTTAAAGAAGTTAGTAAAGATTATGGTTCTGGATCTGTTCTTTCTAATTTCAGCCTTTCCATTCCCCAGGGGAAAATCATTACCATTATCGGTCCCTCAGGCTGTGGCAAAACCACATTACTTAAAATGGTGAATCGGCTTATTGAGCCCGATGAGGGAAGTATTATCATCGATGGTAGTAATATCAAAGGATTAGACCCGGTGCAATTAAGGAGGAATATCGGGTATGTGATCCAACAGATCGGATTATTTCCACATATGACAATAGAAGAAAACATTTCTATCGTGTCCCGGCTGAAGGGTGAAAAGAGAAAGGCATTAACAAGTCGTGTAGAAGAGTTATTGGAGTTAATTGGATTAGAGTCTAAGGCTTTCCGAAATCGCTATCCTCACGAGTTGAGCGGTGGACAGCAGCAGAGGATCGGTGTTGCCCGGGCGCTTTTTTCGAATCCGTCTATTATTTTGATGGATGAGCCATTTAGTGCCCTTGACCCGATTAGCCGGGTCCAACTTCAAAATGAATTGAAAAAGTTAAATAAGCAGCTGAAGAAAACGATTATCTTTGTCACACATGATATTGACGAAGCATTAAAAATAGCGGATCAAATTATTCTTTTACATCAGGGACAGGTCGTTCAGTATGCAACACCTGCAGAGATACTAAAATCTCCTGCAAATGACTTTGTCCGACAATTTATGGGTGAAGAAAGATACCAAACAATCGATTCAGTGGGATTAGGAAACCGTAGAAGGATTAGCAATTGAATTAAGAGGAGGTGATGTTATGAATTATTTTTGGGAAACATTAAGAGCGGATTGGCAATTAATTCTACAAAAGACAAGTGAACACATGTATCTTTCGCTGATTTCGGTCCTGATTGCCTGTGTCATTGCCATACCACTTGGTATTTTTTTAACCAGTCAGAAAAAGCTGGCAAACGTGATTATTACGTTTATTTCCGTTATTCAGACGATACCAAGCTTGGCCCTGTTTGGTTTTTTAATTCCGTTCTTTGGAATTGGCACAACACCCGCCATTATTGCTTTAACGTTATATTCATTACTTCCAATTCTTCAGAACACCTACGTGGGAATTCTAGATGTCAATGGGGCATTGATTGAAGCAGGAACAGGAATGGGAATGACGAAGCGCCAAATTCTTAGAATGATTCAGCTGCCCATCGCAAGAGGGGTCATTTTGGCGGGGATTCGGCTTGTTGTGGTCCAAACAATTAGTCTTGCCACGATTGCTACCTATATTGCTGCAGGAGGGTTAGGGGATATCATTACACGTGGTATTTCAATGGTGAATACCGCTACGATTTTAGAAGGAGCCATACCCGTATCAATTCTGGTTATCGTCGTTAATCTAATATTACTGGGTGCTAATTATTTCTTAACTCCGAAAGGGTTAAGAGGTCAAACAAAAATATAATAATAGATTTCTAGGGGGGAAAATTGATGAAAACATTTTTCAAGTTTCATAACAGGAGAAAAGCAAAAAGCACCTTATTCGCTGCCATGATAGCCACCCTGTTGTTTGTCATAACGGGATGCGGTGCACAAGATGAAAAGGCTTCAGGAACTAGTAAAACAGACACCATCGTGATTGCAACAAAAGGCTTTGCCGAATCAGATATTTTAGCAAACATGGAAAAACTTCTCATTGAGAATGATACGGATTTGAAAACAGAAGTGAAGACGCTGGATAACAAACTATTATGGGATGCGATTAAGGCTGGGAAAGCAGATACATATGTGGAGTATACAGGGACTGCTTTACTTAATTTATTAAAAGAGGATCCGATATTTGATGCCGATCAAGTTTATGAAAAGGTGTCAAAGGGACTAGATGAGAAATATCAATTAAAAATTTTGGAGCCGATTGGTTTTAATAATACGTATGGCTTAGCTGTAAAGAAAGAAGAAGCGGATAAATTAGGTATTAAAACAATCTCAGATTTGGCAAAAGTATCGGATCAGCTTGTTTTTGGAGCCAGCCAGGAGTATATGAACAGACCTGATTCATGGCCCATTATTGAAAAAACATATGGCCTTAAATACAAAGCAATCAAAACAATACAGGAACAGTCTTTGCAATATCAAGCTGTTAAACAAAATTTGATCGACTCCATGATTGTATATTCAACAGACAGCAAAATATCTGAAACTGGTCTGAAAGTGTTACAGGATGACAAAAATGTCTTTTTACCCTATTATGCGGCTCCTTTAATTAGAGAAAGTGTACTCAAAGAACACCCAGAACTCGAGAAGACTCTTAATAAATTGGCTGGTAAAATTACCGACGAAGAAATGCAAAAATTAAACGGCGAAGTGGAGTTAAACCAACGACCGCCGCTTGATGTAGCTAAGGAATGGTTAAAAGCGCAGGGGCTAATCAAATAAAATTTTCAATCAACGTCGTCTGTCCTGGTTGACTTCATAACCATATGAAATAAGGAGGAGATTATGGAACGAGAAAAACGTCAAATGATCCTTGGTGCCATGATGTTTTTTCCAGCTGGAGAGCAAATTTCCAGCTGGAGACATCCGAATGCTGAGGCAGAGGGATTATTAAATTTTGACTATTACAAGCGGATTGTTCAAACAGCAGAAAAGGGTAAATTTGATCTCTTTTTCTATGCGGATGAGTTATATGTTTGGGATGACTTTGAATCCAGTGTGAAATATGCCAATAGTATTCGGCCAGAACCGTTTACGCTTCTTTCAGCCCTTTCTGTTATTACAAATCAAATTGGATTAGGTGCTACTATATCCACTACCTACAATGAGCCGTATCATATAGCCAGAAAACTGGCGACACTTGACCACTTAAGCGGCGGTAGAACCGCATGGAATATTGTGACCTCCAGAACCGATGAAGAAGCTCAAAACTTTGGGAAAGAAAAGCACCTTTTGCACGAAAAACGTTATGAACGGGCGAAAGAGTTTATCGATGTAACGGAAGGATTATGGGATAGCTGGGAAGATGATGCTCTCCTTTTTGATAAAGAGAGCGGCCTTTTTGCAGATATCAATAAGCTTCATTATTTACAGCACAAGGGGCCAGAATTTTCCGTGCGCGGTCCCTTGAATGTGGCACGAACGCCACAAGGTTATCCAGTTCTAATTCAGGCGGGTGCATCTGAAGCGGGAAAAGAATTAGCGGCAGCAACGGCCGAAGTTGTATTTGCACCTATAGGAACATTAGAAGAAGGTATTCATCTCTATCAAGATATTAAGGAAAGAATGGCGAAGTATGGCCGGTTAGATCAGCATTTGAAAATCCTGCCTGGCATTATGCCGGTAATTGGAAAAACAAAGGAAGAGGCTGAAGAAAAATTAGCAGCTATTGATAATTTAATACCATGGCAGTTAGGCCTCGATTTACTTTCTCATGAGATTGGTGAGGATCTTTCTGTTTATCCACTTGACGAGCCATTACCTTTTCTTCCTGATATCGAGAGTGCTAACAAAAGTAAAAGCAAACTTTTGGCTGTTCGAACATTGATGGAAAAAGAAAATTTAACGCTTCGCCAGTTGTGCAAAAGGTTTAATTCACGAGGAATGGCAGGAACCCCTGAACAGATTGCAGATCAACTAGAAGAAAGGTTTGTAAACAAAGCAGCAGACGGATTTAATATTGCCTTTCCCTATTTGCCAGGTGCACTTGATGAGTTTGTGGATTTGGTGGTTCCAGAACTGCAGCGAAGGGGACTGTATAAAACCGAATATAGCGGCAAAACACTTCGTGAAAATCTTGGATTAGAACGCCCTAAAAATCGTTTTACCACAACGTCTGTTAAATAAAAGAAATCAGGTGAAAAAGTGACGACTATTTTAGCAAAACGAGGAACAGAGCTCCGCTGTAAAGGATGGAGACAAGAAGCCCTATTGCGGATGCTCGAGAACGTACTCGAAAATGGGGAAAACCCTAATGAACTGATTGTTTATGCATCACTAGGAAAGGCAGCGAGAAACTGGCCTTCTTATCATGCAATCGTTCGTACATTAAAGGAATTAGAGGAAGACGAAACTCTTGTCATTCAATCTGGTAAACCGATTGGGATATTTAAAACTCATCGCCAAGCTCCGTTGGTGATCATGGCCAACTGTAATTTAGTAGGAAAATGGGCCACAAGTGAAAACTTCTATCGGCTCCAGGAAAAAGGGTTAATTATCTGGGGTGGGTTAACAGCAGCGGCGTGGCAATATATCGGTTCACAAGGTGTGATACAGGGAACGTATGAAATCTTTCAAAGAATAGCGCGCCTTCATTTCGGAGGAGATTTAACCGGACGATTTATCTTAACAGCAGGTTTGGGGGGGATGGGCGGTTCTCAGCCATTAGCAGGAAAAATGGCGAATGCGGCAATTCTATGTGTAGAAGTATCCGAGGAAAGAATTGACAGAAGAATAGCAGCAGGTTACCTGGAAAGAAAAACGGAGAATCTGGTTGAAGCCTTAAACTGGATTCAACAAGCGGTGACAAATAAGGAAAGTTTGTCAGTTGGTCTGCTGGGAAATGCAGCAGATGTTTATCCGGAGCTTTTAAGAAGAAACATCATACCTGATATTGTAACGGATCAAACGTCAGCACATGATCTTTTATATGGATACGTTCCAAGTAACTACACTCTTGAGCAATTAGCAAAAGCAAGAGAAACACGGTCTGAAAAGCTTCAAGAAGATGCAGGGATCTCTATTGCAAAAGAAGTGAAAGCCATGCTTGGCTTTAAAGAAAGAGGGGCGGTCGTATTTGATAATGGCAATAACATTCGAACACAGGCAAAACAATATGGGGTAGAAGAGGCCTTTGATATTGATATTTTTACAGAAGCCTTTCTACGACCACTTTTTGCCAGAGCAATCGGTCCATTCCGCTGGATAGCACTTAGTGGTGATGCGGAAGATATTCGCACTATTGATCAATATCTATTGGAGGAATTTAGCGGAAATGAAATTGTTACTAATTGGATAAGACTAGCAAACCAGTATATTCCAGTGGAGGGACTCCCAGCTAGAATCGGATGGTTAGGTCATGAGGATCGAACCAAACTGGCACTTGCGGTTAATCGTTTAGTGAGAGAAGGGAAATTGTCTGGTCCTATTGCGTTCTCGCGGGATCATTTGGATGCAGGTGCTATGTCCCATCCTAATATCATGACAGAACGGATGAAGGATGGAAGTGATGCCATATCTGATTGGCCATTACTAAATGCGATGTTGAATTGCTCATCCATGGCTGATTTAGTCGCGATACACTCGGGAGGAGGCGGTTACACAGGTTTTATGACTAGTGCAGGAGTAACGATTGTGGCGGATGGTTCGGAGGAGACGGATATTCGAATTCAAACACTCCTGCAAAATGATACTGGTTTAGGCGTTTTACGTTATGCGGATGCAGGTTATGAAGAATCATTTGATGAAATATCCAAAAAGGGTATCAATCGAGTGAATACAAATGAGGAGGAGAACATTCATGCGTGAATTAACGAAAGATGATGTGCTAGCAGCTGTAAAGGGAGGATCGGTATTTGCAAGTGGCGGCGGCGGTTGGGTTGATCATGGTTTAGAAATCGGAGGCGCAGCACTAGCTGTTGGAAAACCAAAGCTGGTTTCAGTGGATGAGCTCCCGGATGATGCGATCATTTTGACTTGTACTGCGATAGGGGCACCAGCAGGAAGAGATTGGCAAATGTTAGGGAAGGATTATATAAAAGCGGTCCAGCTGATTATTGAAAAATATGAAGGGCAAATTGTGGGTGTGATGACTCCACAAAACGGGATGTCAAGTACCATTAACGGATGGCTGCCGGCTGCTGCTCTTGACCTGGTAGTGGTAGATGCTACCGGTGATATCAGAGCACATCCTACAGGAAAAATGGGTTCTTTAGGACTTTCTTCTAATATTGAATACGAAACCATACAGGCTGTGGCAGGGGGGAAACCAGAGATCGGCAGCTATTTGGAACTCGTAGTCAAAGGAACGGTAGCGAGGACATCCAATATCTTGCGTACGGCCTCCGATATGGCTGGCGGATTTATTGCTGCTGCAAGACATCCCCTTCCTGCTAAATATATAAAAGAACATGCAGCGATTGGAGGTATCTCCATTGCCATTGATTTAGGCAGAGCCATAATCGAGGCAGAGCCTTTTGGACCGGCACATGTATTGGAGACCATTACGGAAAAAACAGGCGGCAGGATTATTGGCAAGGGAAAGGTAAGTAAAAAAGATATCCATTATTCCGGCGCATTTGATATTGGTACGATTGAGGTAGAAGGTGCAGATAATACCTTCATTCTCCATGTAATGAATGAATATATGGCCGTAGAGGATCAGGGCGGAAAACGATATGGTACATTTCCTGATGTCATTACAACCTTTTCCATAGAGACAGGTCAGCCTGTCAGCGTTGGCTATTTAGAAGAAGGGGCAGAAATCGCTGTATTTGCGATTGATAAATCTAAGATTCCTCTAAGTTCTAGCGTGAAAGACCCATCAGTTTATCCAGAAGTAGAGGAAGTATTAGGCATCGAACTCTATAAATATGCCTTCAAAGAAAAGAAAGAAATCAATGTGTGATCTAACCACTGCGGTCAAGGTCAGTACGGCTCAAAATGATCAGAGCTCAGTATTGATACTGGATGGCCATCATCTTAAAATTGAAGATTTTTTTTCTGTTGTATTTGAAAAAAGAAGAGTAGTAATAAAAGAGGAAGTAACACAAAAAATTCGTGAATCTAGGAAACTAATCTATGAACTTGCAAGCAGGGATGTCCCGATTTATGGATTTAATCGGGGGGTAGGCTGGAACAAGGATAAAGTCATTGGACCAGCCTCCTTTGAACTATATAATCGTAATCTACTTCTCTCTCATTCTGCTGGTGTAAAACCAATGGCAGAAGAGGCGGAAATCCGCGCGGTTATGCTTGCGAGGCTGAACAGTTTACTGTTAGGCTGTACGGGTGTTCAACCTGAGATTGTCGAGAGATATGTAGATTTTCTCAACTTAGGTATCCATCCGGTGCTGCCCTTAAAAGGGTCGGTAGGTGCTGCAGACATTTCGACTATTTCTCATATTGGTCTCGCCATGATTGGTGAAGGGGAGGTAGAAGTGAATGGAGTGCGCTTGTCAGCGGCCAAAGCTCTTCAAAATGAGGGATTAGCGCCGCTTAAACTCGGACCAAAGGATGGCCTCGCCATCGTAAGTTCCAATGCGTTATCAGCCGGGACAGGTGCTATCGCATTATTGGATTTTAAGAGAGTGATAGAATGGGCCGATATGGTTTATGCGTTATCGTTAGAGGCCATTCGAGGGAATATTAGCACGCTCGATGAGGCGGTACATCGAGTCCGTCCCTTTCCTGGACAATTAGGGAGTTTAAAAAATATCAGAAAGATACTTGAAGGCAGCGACTTATGGACCAGCTATAATAAAGAATCGCTGCAAGATCCGCTTAGTTTTCGAGATGCTTGCCAAATTCATGGTGCGGCTCGGGATGCTTACCATTATTGTAAAGAGCAGCTGGAACTACATATAAATAGTTCCGATGACAATCCATGTGTCCTCGTAGAGGAAAAGCGAATTGTTTCTTGTGCCAATTTTGATCCTCTCTCGTGGGTTCTTGGTTTTGAAATGGCAGGAAATGCTTTACACCATATTTCAAAAAGTTCCTGTTACCGGACGATTAAGTTAGGAAATCCTTCTTTTACGGGTCTGTCACGTTTCTTAACACCCAATGAACAGGAGTCGATCGGATTCTGTACCTTGCAGAAAACAATTACGGCCTTGGATGCGGAGATTCGTCATTTATCCAATCCCGCTTCAGCCGATTACTATTCACTTGCAGGGGATATAGAAGATCATGGGACTAATGCACCGTTTGTTGTTTCAAAAACAAGAGAAATCCTGGATAAACTCTTTACTATCTTAGGAATTGAAGCCATTCATGCTGCTCAAGCCATCGATCTTCGCGGTTCCAGTCAGTTAGGAAAGGGCACAAAAGCAGCCTATCTGGCAATTCGCTCAGTGGTTCCATTTTATTCAGAGGACCGAAATTTAACCATCGATATTGAGAAAATTTACACGCTCTTTAAAAATGAGAAGTTTCTAGATATAGTTTAATGAAATAATAGGAGTGAGGCTAATGGTTCATCATGACCCCCAATGGTCATTGAGAGATGGCGATCGTGAAGGATGGCAAATCAGAGCTGAAAAGAGTCCAAAATGGATTCGAGTGAAATTTGGGAGTGAGTTCATCGCTGACAGTAAACGTGTCGTTACCGTGACGGAAACAGGAAAACTGCCAGTCTATTATTTTCCCTTAGCAGATATTCGGCAAAATCAGTTGATAAAATCTGATAAACGAACGGTTGACCCAAACAAGGGAGAGGCCATTTATTGGCATATAAAGGCCGGCGATAAAGTGATTGAGAACGCCGCTTGGAGTTTTCCAAATCCTCCAGAGAAAAGTTCCGTGATTAGTGGTCTAGTATCTTTTGTTTGGAATAAGGCAGACGCATGGAACGAAGAAGAGGAAGAAGTGTTTGTCCATGCAAGGGATCCGTACTCAAGAATTGATGCCATTCAAAGTACTCGGCATGTCCAAGTCATAATCGACGGTGAGATTGTTGCGGACAGCAAGCGGCCTGTTATTCTATACGAGACAGGATTGACAGCTAGGTATTATTTGCCGCCAGAAGATATAAAACTGGATTTATTAATTCCGACCCAAACACAAACTCAGTGCCCATATAAGGGATTTGCAAAGTATTGGTCAGTTTTCATTAATGGAAAGGAATATAAGGATGTTGTCTGGAGCTATAAGGAACCACTTCCAGAGGTGCATGAAATAAAAGGATTGCTAAGCTTTTATAATGAAGCAGTGGATGTATTATTAATTGACGGAGAAGAATGGGCATTAAACACAAAAGATCGACTGCCTTATAAAAAAGTGGTGGAAAGTTCATTGAAGTGAAAGGAAATAAATATAAAAAACTGTAGAAGAAATTTTCTACAGTTTTTTATTATAAACAAGGGCATGAAACCTTTAATTGCAGTCGTGGACATCTGGATCATTAATTGAAGTTCAAATTCGGAGGATTACAAAGTGACGTTTATAGTACATATTACAGAAGAAGGGTATGGTGATTACGTTGAGGGATAAAGGGGTTATTCATGGAATTCCAAAAATCTGATTTGCATTTATCAAAATAAAATGATGACCTTCCGTATGTCGGATAGGTCTATTCAACATTTAATCTAAACACCCAATATGTCTATCTTGCTTTTCTAAAGGACCTATATTCCTCTTCAAGTTCACTCAATGTCAACTCAAAAAGATGTTTGTCATTAATTTTATAAGCCCTCAGGGATATCAACTTATCTATTAAGTTTTTTTTTTCATCTCAACAGCCTGGCGAAGCATATTTTTCATTCCAAAACACCTCCGAAAATCCTCTAGTTATATTTTAATCATTCTTTATGATTAAAAAGGATTATAAAATCCTCATTTTCTGTTGGTTACCAGCAAATTTCTCAATAAATACACAGCATTGTTTAGCAATAAATTCTTTTTCATTATCCATAGAAGCCACGTGATAAGAGTTATAAAGTGGAATGTTTTCTTTGAAGTCCGATTGAATACGATCCATGATATAATCTGTGTTTTCTTGAGGAACGACATGGTCTTCTACTGATTGAAAGGCCAACACAGGACTTTTAACATTCGATAGTTTTTTGCGTGTTTCATCCATTAATAACAACAACTGTTGTATGGATTGGGTTGGTGCTTTTTCATAGGCAATTTCATATACGTCAGCTGCCTTAATATCAGGAGAGCCTTCCTCAATAAACCGAGGCGTCTGCTTTACTCTAAACTCCTCCATTACAGGAATAGTCGTCATCGCAGCATTTATCAACACCGCCCCTTGGATGTCAGAATATTTACTTGCAAGATTTAGTGTTAAGGTACCACCCATGGATTGACCGATAATGAAGATATCACTGCAATGTTGGCGTAAGAAGAGATATCCATCTTCTAGACTTTGAACCCAATCTTGGAAGCTGCATCTTTCCATATCTTCATAATGTGTTCCATGTCCTTTTAATCTAGGTCCATAGACCGTATAACCTTGAGAAGCAATATACTCTCCTAAAAACCGAATACTTTGAGGTGTTCCCACAAATCCGTGGGAAATCAAGATACCGATATGATTACCTTTAAAGAAAAATGGTTCAGCTCCTGGTAAAATGGGATATCTCTCTAACATCAAAAAACTCCTTTCTTTCTTTTCTTTTGTAATAAAAAAGCACCTTCCTCAATAGAGTTAGGTGCTTTTGGTTGACCAATCAGCCATACAATTCATATAATTTTAATTAATCTTATACCAATTAATCCGATGAGTCAAGTAGGAATATTATTTTTTTCTTTTTTTTAAAATATTTTAAAAAATCAGTTGACAATTGAAGCGTAGGAATATAAAGTTTAGTCATAGTTTTAAAACCAAGTAAACAAGTGGGTTAAGTTAGAAAATAATTATTTCTATCTTGACAGGTCGGAAAAGTATGAATAAAATAATATTTAAATTTTCTATTAATTAACTTGGTTACCAGGCTCACGAAAATACATAAAAAAGCTGATCGGACTACCGAAGGCTCCTTTTCTCTAATTAATGAGATCAGGGGCCTTTTTTATTCACCTTATTCCGATTAAATAAATAGGTTTAATGTAGTTAATTTTAATTAAACATATTTTCTGATCAGTCCACTGAAAGGAAGTGATTCATTGTGTGTAAGTGAAAAAATATTTCAGAATCTACGAGAATAATAGAGAAAATGGAGGAGTCATACGTGATTAAAAAAAATAAAAATCAATGGTGGTTGGCATTCATCTTACTTTTGACCTTTTTGGTAAGTGGGTGCAGTTCTTCTACTTCAGGAGAAAGCAAAGAAACGGCTTCAAATAGTAAGGAATCAAAGGTCATTAATATTGGTTATCAAAAGTTCGGTACCTTAAACATTTTAAAGGCAAAAGGAACTTTGGATAAAGATCTAAAATCACTTGGATATACGGTGAAATGGACCGAGTTTCCTGGAGGTCCTCAGTTGCTTGAGGCATTAAATGTAGGCAGTTTAGACTTTGGTCATACAGGAGAAGCGCCGCCAATTTTTGCTCAAGCGGCAGGAGCCCCGCTCGTGTACTATGCCAATGCAACTGCAAATCCAAAAGGGGAAGCGATTATCGTACCTGAAAATTCTCCAATTAAATCGCTGAAAGACTTAAAGGGAAAAAAAATCGCGTTAAATAAAGGTTCAAATGTCCATTATTTATTAGTCAAAGCATTGGAAAAAGCAGGTATCCCGTACAGTGATATTAAGACAATCTTTCTAACACCTGCAGATGCGCGGGCTGCATTTGAAAAAGGAGATGTTGATGCCTGGGTGATTTGGGATCCTTTCTTAGCAGATGCTCAGCTGGCTACGAAAGCAAGGATCTTAGCAGATGGAGAAGGATTAGTAAGCAACCGCGAATTTTTCTTAGCTGCCAATCAATTTGCAAAGGCCAATCCTAAAGTATTAGACGTTATCTTTAAGGAGTTGGAAAAGACCGATCAATGGGTTCAAGCGAATCCAAAAGAAGCAGCCAAATTTCTAGCACCTCAAATCGGAATGAGTGTGGATACATTAGAATTAACACTCAATAGAAGAACCTTTGGATTAGAAAAAGTAAGTGACCAGACAGCAAAGGATCAACAACAAATCGCTGATGCATTTTATAAGCTTAAATTAATTCCAGAAGATATTGAAGTACAAGAAGCACTTTTAAAAACTAATAATTAATAAAGGGGATTAAAAAATGAATGTATTTTGGTTTATTCCAACACACGGTGATTCAAGATATTTAGGAGTAACTACAGGAGGCAGAGCAGTTACCTTGCCTTACTTAAAACAGGTGGCTCAGGCAGTAGATGAGTTAGGTTTTACTGGTGCTTTACTTCCAACAGGAAGATCTTGCGAAGATTCATGGGTGGTAGCATCAAGTTTAATTTCCGTTACCTCACGTATGAAATTTCTAGTTGCCGTACGGCCTGGTTTAAGTTCACCATCACAAGCCGCCAGAATGGCAGCCACATTTGATCGCTTATCAAATGGCCGGCTATTAATCAATGTGGTAACCGGCGGAGATCCTGTGGAACTGGCAGGAGATGGTCTTCATTTAAATCATACGGAACGCTATGAATTAACGGATGAATTTTTAACAATATGGAGGGACTTGTTGGAAAAAGGAGAGGCCAACTTTTCTGGGGACTACTTAACTATCGATAATGGAAAATTGTTATATCCACCTGTACAACAACCTTATCCGCCTCTTTATTTCGGAGGATCTTCTGAAATTGGGCAAGAAATAGCTGCGAAGCATGTGGATTACTACTTAACATGGGGAGAACCGCCTGCAAAAGTGGCAGAAAAAATAAACGAGGTAAAAAAATTAGCAGCTCAGCAGGGCCGGACCGTTCGTTTTGGGATTCGATTGCATGTCATTGTGAGAGAAACCGATCAAGAAGCCTGGGAGGCAGCGAATGATTTGATTAAATATGTAGATGATGATTTAATTGCCTCCTCTCAAAAGATCTTTTCGCGGTTTGATTCGGTTGGACAGCAGAGAATGTCGGAATTACACAATGGAAGTAAGGACCAATTAGAAATCAGTCCGAACTTATGGGCAGGAGTAGGTCTTGTTAGAGGAGGAGCGGGGACAGCATTAGTAGGCGATCCTGAAACGGTCGCACAAAGAATGAAGGAATACGCTGACCTTGGAATTGAAACCTTTATCCTTTCAGGTTATCCACACTTGGAAGAAGCTTACCGTGTATCTGAATTATTATTCCCGCATCTTCCATTAGACAAGGATGCTCCTCAATCGGATTCAACGAATATTATCAGTCCTTTTGGAGAAATTGTGGCAAACAACGAATTGCCGAAAGTCTTAAAGTAAGGGGGTAATGAACATGAATAGAAAACAGATCGTTCCGTGGATTGTTCCCATTTTATTACTTGCTTCCTGGCAAGTATCAAGCCAATTTGGCCTATTATCTTCACGTGTGCTGCCAAACCCGGTAGATGTGTTTAAGTCAGCGGTTGAGCTAGCCCGATCTGGTCAGCTTTTCGAATACATTGGTGCAAGTGGTAAACGAGCTATCATAGGATTTTTGATCGGCGGGGGAATAGGATTTGCTTTAGGTCTGTTGAACGGCTTGTCGAGAATTTCAGAAAGTCTGTTGGATAGTTCCTTACAAATGATTCGGAATATTCCACATCTAGCGTTAATTCCGATTGTAATTTTATGGTTCGGAATCGAAGAAGAGGCAAAGCTTTTTCTAGTCGCATTAGGTACTTTTTTTCCGATTTACTTAAACACCTTTCATGGAATCCGTTCGATCGACAAATCTCTAATTGAAATGGGAAATGTTTATGGACTTAAAGGGTTTTCGTTATTCTGGAACATTATTTTGCCCGGCGCGCTTCCTTCTATCTTAGTTGGAGTTCGCTATGCAATAGGTATTACGTGGGTTACCCTTATTGTCGCTGAAACAATTGCATCGAATTCTGGTATAGGGTATATGGCTATGAACGCTAGAGAATTTATGAGACTGGATATCGTCGTATTAAGTATTATTCTATATGCACTTCTCGGAAAACTATCAGACCTTATAGCGAAAATAGCTGAGAAGAGATTCTTACAATGGAATCCATCTTATCGAAAATAGGAAGGAGGGTAAATAATGCCTGAAAAAAAAGAACGAGAACTACCTATATTAGAAATTTCTAACTTGGAAAAATCATTTGGCAATCATAAAGTACTCCGCAACATTAATCTAAAGGTTCAAAAAGGAGAATTTATTGCAATTGTAGGAAAAAGCGGATGTGGTAAAAGTACGTTATTACGCTTACTTGCTGGATTAGAGACGGCTAGTGATGGAGAAATCTATACGGATGGTGAACGTTTAGAAGGTAGAAATCAATTAGCAAAAATCATGTTTCAGGACGGCAGACTCCTCCCTTGGAAAAGAGTGGTCCAAAATGTTGGTTTGGGTTTGAAAACAGACTGGAGGCAGCGTGCTGAAAAGGTATTGGAACAAGTTGGATTAGCTGACCGGGGAAATGATTGGCCATCTGTATTATCAGGGGGACAACGCCAGAGAGTAGCACTTGCTAGAGCATTAGTTCATGAGCCCAATATTCTATTATTAGATGAACCACTTGGGGCCCTGGATGCCCTGACACGGATCGAAATGCATCAGCTCATTGAGGATTTATGGATGGATAAAAAGTTTACTGCCGTGTTGGTGACCCATGATGTCGAAGAAGCGGTTGCGCTCGCGAATAGAGTCATCTTAATTGAAGATGGGGAAATTGTGATGAATCAGCCTATTAAACTACCATATCCTAGGCAGAGAGAACATCCAATGTTTTCTCCAACCGTGAGCCAAATATTAAACCGAATTTTGGGGAAAGACAAATTGTCAACAAGTGATTTAAGACTAACAAAATAGAGTATTAGGATTCATGAGATAGCGGACTGTCCAAACAGGATTTTCACCGTTAGTAAATTGGAAGTCATAATTTATATGAACATAGAAAGAGCTCGAGATAAAATAGCGAGTTCACTAAAGAAAGGGAGTTTTAATGATGAGTAAAATAACAATTATTTCTGGAAGTCCTTCTGAATATACGAGATTAAATGGGGTGTTGGATGAAGTTGTCAGGCATTTAGAAGGGGAGAATATCATTCCTGAAATCATCCATGTTCGAAATCTTCCAGCCGAGGATTTAATTCAAGCGAAATTTGATAGTGAAGAAATAGTTAAAGCTAATAAAAAGGTCGAAGATTCAAACATCATTGTCATTCTGACACCTGTTTACAAAGCTTCTTTTACAGGGGTTTTAAAAACCTATCTTGATCTATTACCGCAAAATGGTCTTGAAGGTAAGACTGTTTTACCGATTGCGGTTGGGGGAACCTTTGGCCATCTATTAATGTTAGATTATGCATTGAAGCCAGTGCTGTCTGCGCTTGGCGCAACCCATCTGTTAAAAGGTGCTTTTATTTTGGATAGTCAAATAAACAAATTAGAAAATAATCAGTATGAATTAGATGAAGTAGCTAAAAATCGGATAGAAACTTCCTTGAATTTCTTGAAAAATTCTTTATCCACAGATAAGAACGTGATCGGCTCTATCGTTTAGTATAGTTTCATGAAGCCATACTGTAGCTAGACTTTAAAAAGAATTCTATATTACCTTATGCAAAACTTCCGGCCTAGATTTGGCCGGAAGCTCTTTCAACTATACAGCTCAATTAGATTACCATCTGTACTATTTCAGGCTCTTTATCTAATTTAAAGCTTACTTTCTTATCTCTACAAACAAGGTCATAATCACCAAGATATCCCTCAAATAAAAACTTTCCGCTGTCATCAGTCTTGCATGTTACATTTGTATTCCAGTCATTTTTAATCAGTTTCTTTACTACTTCATATGATGGTTTTGGGCTATTATCTGTTCTGATAAATCCAGCAGGAGCTCCAAGCCATGCCCCATCATCACTGAAGGACCAAGCAGTAATGGCTTCTACTTGAGGATGTTTAAACAGAATAGAATACATTTCTTCTATTTCTTTTGCCTGACGTTCTTCGAATTCTGGTGTTGATGGCCATTCGGGAATCTGGTAATCATTCAGATCTTCAATTTGAGGCGGCATCAGATGACCGGATGTCAATGTGTTCTCTGTAAAATGAAGGGGAAGACCAAAGTGTGAGAAACGGTCTAAGACCTCTTCTAATTTCTCACGTCCCCAATATCCCTGATGCTGATGGGACTGAATACCAATCGCATCAATTGGAACACCTGCATTTAAACATCCATCAATTAAGATTTCATAGTTAATAGATGTATTAAAGTCATTTAATAAAAGGGTTGCACCAGGATTAAATTCACGTGTTTTGGCAAACATTTCTTTAATAATCCCAACACGCCCAAGTTCTTTACTAATTCTAGTAATGCCATTATCATACTTATCAAAGATAGGCATGATCACCACTTCATTGATCACATCCCACATATCTATTAATCCTTTAAAATCTGATACTTCACGTTCAATTCGAGCAAATTGTGCTTTTAAAATTTCTTCATTGCTTAAATCCAGAAGCCATGGAGCCGTTACGGTGTGCCAGCAAAGAGGATGTCCTTTCACGGTTACGTTTCTTTCCTTTAACCACTGTGCAGCGGCCTTTAATTCTTTAGTAAGTGGTTTACCTTTTTCAGGCTCGAATGTCCCCCAATAGAAAGGTAATGTTGCAGAGTTAAATACGTCTAAGAACTTATCCAGTTTTTCTTCTAAAAAGGTAAGTCTGTCTGCTGGCACATTTTTATTGGCCACTTGAATTACATCAAAAATGCCGCAGCCAAATAAGAACTTATGGTTTGTCTGTTTAAGTTCTACTTCTTTTCCTGCAACAGGATTTCCTGATACATCCAAAAGTCTGATGGTCTTGCTGGCCATACGGTGTGCAAATTCATTTTTCTGTCCCATAATATTGCCTCCGTTTCATAACCATAACCGTTTCGTATTGTTCTATTAAAGAAAACGCTTTCTAATGTTCCATCTAAATTCTACCAAACTTTGTTTAATCGGACAATTAACTATCGGGCCCTATATAAATTTTTTATATGTGGTGTTCTATATAATAGATTTGGACGGTGTGCCACCTAGAGAAACTTTTCTGTGCAGCGAATGAAAAAGGTGAATACAAATATAAAATCCAGAAGGGCAGCCGTTTCAACTATTACCACGACATACCAAGTGATGGAAAGAATAGGTCAAACCCATATCTTCTATAGCTACTAGGTAAAATCAATATGTTTTCTTGGGAGTGAACTGGCCGATGCCCTTTAACTCATAGTCAAAAAATTTAAGAATTAGTTCATTTTCAGTGTCAATAGAGTAATATTTATCGATTTTTGCTTTTCCGCCTTGCAGGATATTTGCAAGAATAGGAGAGAAAAGCGGTAAATCAGTTAAGCTTAAATGTTTTGCCCCTTGAAAATGAGTCGTATATGCTTCTTTGAATTGTTCATTATTGGGATTGTTCGCTACATAAAAGGGAGTACGATCAAGCTGTCCCCAAACATCGTCAGAATAAATGTTAAGAAGTGGGGTCGTGTAGGCTTCATTTCTTGCAGCAAAAGCATTCGTTTCTTGCTGATAATCAAGCTCACTAAAGAACGGGGCATCAATATTTACCACAGCACGAATATCCTCCCGTTGTCTGCCTAGCCAAACACTTGCTGCGCCGCCCATGGAGTGCCCAAACACACCAATTTTCTCTGTATTGATAAGTTGATAAAGGGGATTATGATCACTTTCAGCTTTTTTTAGGATTGTATTTATAACAAAATTCATATCGTCTGTTCGAAGTTTCATCCATTTTTGAATGAGTCCATAGAGTTCTTCATTCGTGTAAATGCCTTCTTTATTGAGATTGCTGATTTCACGGTTATAATCTGTATTGATCATAGCAACCGTACCATCCTCTGAACGAGTGTAAAAGGAATGATAAGGATGATCGATTGAAACGACTACATAACCGTGGCTTGCAAGCTCAGTATAGGTAGAGGTATTGCTTGCCTTAATACCGTATCCTCCATGTGAGAACACCAATAGAGGATATGTTCCATTTGCGTTTTTGGGATACCAAAATTCTACATTAACAAATCTGTTCTGACCTTTGTCGGTAAATTCCTCCATACGGTTTTTATCAATATAGGTGTAAGCAGCGGTTGCCACTTCATATTTTCCTGTCACTTTTGGTGATTTATGTAGCGGAAAAACTAGTACAGGTGCAAGTGCAAGTGCAATGATCGATGCCAACATCATCATCATAGATTTCCACACAGTTTTAGATGTTTTGTATTTTCTTGTATTTGTTTTGTTACGGATAAGAGAAACTGCCCCCGTGAACGCTAAAATAAAAAGCAGTATGGCTGGCATAATCCAGCGGAAACTCCACACAATAACTGATGAAAGTGTGAGAATAACAAATGCAATAAATAAAGCAACTCTAATCCAATTCTTAAATTTTTTATCGTTTTGCTTAGTTATCATACAGTAGATGGCAAAGGCAATTTCAAATATCAAAGCGATAAATAATAATAAAGTTCCCATCGTAGATACACCTTCTCTTTCGAATAATTTTTTATGAACTCATCATAGTAAACTGGTGAAAGGAAGTATAGAGAAAATCAGTAAGTGGTATCCACAGGCAAATAAGATGCAAAAAAAGCGGTAAAGCATATAGCTTACCGCAAATTAATCGGTTGCAGATAACAACCGCTTTATGATTTTATTAACTACTCATACACATCTTTCTTTAATGCCTTAAGTTTATCGTTGATTTTTTGGGCCTCTTTTTTATCATGTTTCCATGACAGCAGTCGAACTAGGATATAGATAACTGCTATTTCCAGTGAAAAAATGATTACATCTTCTGCACGATTTACAATGCCAAAAACGCTGCCAAGGGCAATCAATAGAATTTCTAAAGTGATAAAATGAATGACCCTTCTTATCTGCATGTTCTTCTCACTTATATCATTCGGAGAATACAAAATAAATCCCACTAATGAGCTTATCAATGAAAATCCCATAATGATATAAATCGACTTCAAATCAAAGACCATATTAGGATAATAAATTTGTCTCAAAATAGTAATAATAATGATGATGGATGCAAAGATGATTAAGCAATCTTTCATCATTTTTTGTATGAATTCGGACATCTTCATATTTATCCTCCTTTACAATCCAAGCATTTTTTTTAGGACAGGAACATACTGCCTTGATACAACAGCACGTTCTCCGTTATCGAGCACCGCTTCAAATCGGCCGCTTAAGGACGGATAAATAGATGAAATTTTAGCTATGTTCAAAATAGTGGATTTTGATGCTCGAAAACAGTTCTTGCCCTTACATAATTCCTCTAACTCATATAGCTTTTGTTTTACCTCAAAAATGTTGTCCTTGCAGTAAATAAAAACCTTTCCATCAACTGCCTCGAAATAATAGATATCTCTCAGCTTAATGCGGTGAACTTTATCATTTTGATATCCGAGTATAATGAGGTCTTCAGTTTTCAGCTTGTTTACGATTTCATTTATTTCGTCATCTACCTCATGACACCTAATGAGGATTTCTTCAGCCAGTTCTTTATTTATTTCTTCTATTGAAATTTTCATATTCTCACCCACGAAATTTTGAATGATTTCTGGTAACCTTCAGATTCTGCTTTTTGTTATTTTCATGTTGTTCGTGCTTTAACTAGAAAAAACGAATCTGGAGACAACTTTCATCCTACAGATCAATTTATTATAATAGATCTATATACCTACCTTTTTTACATTATATCAGACTATTGTTTGGAATTTTTAAAAATTTGTAAGAAATAGGTAAGATTCAACTGTTATGCATGAAGGAAGTTAATCCCATAACAAGAGAGGGGGAATTTGCCTGGGCTGAATGTTCATCTGTGCAACTTTATAGACGACTGTGTAAACAATCAAAATGAAATGATGGGTTATCCAATGCCGGTTTTTCTAATTAGATTATCGTTTTTTTCTTTACAATTTTTACTGGAAAGTATTTTATTAATCTAGGAGTGTTAAAGGAAATATGATTAAGTATAGGTGGTTAAGATGGAATACAAATATGAACATATAAAACTCGAAGAGGATTTACCTATAAAAATCATTCTGCATCAATCTACAGGCGAGCCGCATTTTATCCCAAGACATTGGCATGAGAGTATAGAAATCTCCTATGTCCTAAGGGGAATAATTGATCATATCTATATTGATGGCGTTGATTATACATCCAAACAAGGTGACATTGTTCTCATAAATTCTAACTCCATCCATTCATTTTCTGTCGATAAAGGTGATCGTGAGGCAGTGACTGTCTTCATTCCTTTAGAGTTTATAAAAGCAAACTATCATGACACTGATCCGTTTGCATTTGACTGTATTTCGATTTTTGAAACGGATGAAAAGAAGGCCATTCAATTTAACGAAATACGAAAAAATTTGGATTCCATGATTGAAGTTTACAAGGTTAAAGAAAATGATTCTTTGGCACTTATAAAAATAAAAGAGTTGTCCTTTCAGTTAATTTATCTACTATTAAAAAATTTTAAGGTAAAGAAAAAAGGGGGCGGTGACATAAATACAGATAAATATTTGGACCGGCTAACGAAGATTACCGATTATATGAAAGAAAACTATAAACAGAATTTGAGTCTTGATCTCATTGCGACAACATTTAATTTATCCCCCTCCTATCTTTCCCGTTTCTTTATCAAGTACATGGGGATGACTGTACTTGACTATATTAATTCAATTCGCATTGAAAAATCGTATCGCGATTTAGTAAATACGGATCATTCTATTATACAAATAGCATTAGAACATGGTTTTCCTAATCAGAAATCATTTAACAGGGTATTTAAGACTTTATATACCGTGACTCCAAATCAATATCGAAAGGAAAATAGGATACTAAAATCAAAATAAAAGGTTTTACTAAAAGGTCAAGAAATTGCCTTTAATAAGGCAAAAAAGGACAAGATGGTGAACCCCGTTTACATTAATATGGTTATATAAAGTATAAGAGAGGGGAATTACCATGGCATTATTACAAGTTAATTTTTTGTCGAAAACATTAGGGCGAACGGTTCCTATGAATGTCATATTACCAGTAGATAAATTGTCAATTCCGGGGATGCCTGTAAAAGAAAATAAACCATTCAAGACCCTATATCTCTTACATGGTGTTTTAGGAAATTACACGGACTGGATAACCGGAACGAATATTATGAGATGGGCAGAAGAAAAGGACCTTGCCGTTGTCATGCCTTCCGGTGACAATAGGTTTTACGTAGACAATCCAAGCGGCCACAATTATTACGGTGAGTTTATTGGAAAAGAACTTGTCGAGATAACGAGAAAAATGTTCCCTCTATCGAATAAAAGAGAGGATACTTTTATCGCAGGTCTTTCAATGGGAGGATACGGCGCAATCAGAAATGGCTTGAAATACCATGATACATTTGGCTGTATTGCAGGATTATCTTCTGCTCTGGAGACAGAAAGCATTGTAAAAAGAACAGACGAAAGTCCATTATGCTTTTTGAACCGTTCCTTTTCTGAAGGTGTTTTTGGTGATCTTACTAAGCTCATAGACAGTGACATGAACCCGAAATGGCTTCCGCGGAAACGGGTTGAGGAAAAAGCAAACATACCGAAAATCTATATGGCATGCGGAGATCAAGACATGCTGCTCGAAGCAAACCGAGATTTCAAGAATTACTTGCAGGATATTGGCATTCCGGTGACGTATGAAGAAGGACCAGGCGGCCATGATTGGGATTTCTGGGATCAATATATTAAAAAAGTGCTAAATTGGCTTCCGCTAGAAAACAATACTCAGGGCATTAACAGTGGAAATGTGGGGATTTAATTATACTTATTTGGTACAACAGTTACTCATTTTACAAACCTAAATCAAAAACCAGCCCTATTTGGGGCTGGTTGACTTAAGATTTGTTCTAGATTGTTTTATTAATAGAATATTAATTATTTGCTTCGGCACATTTCCAAATCGCTTTGCCTTGTAGCGTAAAAATACCGTTTTCTTTTGTTTTGGCGGAATTGATCATGGCTTGAGCCAATTTTTCTGTCGGCAGAGGTTCTTGAGAGCGAAAAATTCCTATTTGATTAAAAAACTGGATGGCTTTCAAACCGGCAACTTCCATTGTTCGATCACTATTTTTTCGTATCAATACAGGCGGGTTATAGATGGACAACTTTGGAAACCCCAAAGTCTTTACAGCTTCTTCTAACTGACCTTTCATCCGTGTATAAAAGAAGACAGAATTAGGGGAAGAAAAGCCGGAAGATACCAATACATAATTATTCACATGGTTTTCTCTGGCAAATTTAGCAAACTGGTATTGAAAATCGTAGTCAACTTTCCATTGAGCTTCTTTACTTCCTGCCGCTTTAAGGGTAGTTCCCAAGCACGAAAACAAAACATCGCCCTTCACTAAATGCTTCCATTGTTCTGGTTGATCGAAGTCAATAACATGTATCTTTAATTTTTCATGTTGGACGTCCAAATCACGCCTGACAAAAATATCTACCTGATGAAAAGAATCGTCTTTTAACAATAAATCCAGCAAGTCTTTACCTGTGGCTCCCGTTGCTCCTATTACTAATGCGTGCATTTTCTTCTCCTTATATTTTATTTACAATAGAAATAAATTGTAGAGACCTGTAATTTATATCCACATTTATGATATCCGGTGACTTTCTGTTAATTAGGAATTGAGATTCCTATTTTAGTATTTTTATGAATATCTTCCGTTCTTGCATCTAATGCATTCTTGTAATAGGAGCATTTATGATCAATGATTTCCATCGTTTTTTTTAGTTCTTCCATCTGTGCTTCTACATGAGCTTTTCGGTCTAAAAACATATCATATCTTTGTTGCAGCGTGGAATCCCCATCAGAACACCAATCAATGAAAGTTTTGATTTCCTTAATAGGCATCCCGGTAGCTTTCAAACATTCAATTACCTTTAAGGCGTCGATATCGGATTCTTTAAATACTCGTATTCCGCTGGTTGTCCGTTCTACATAAGGAATTAGCCCCTCTTTGTCGTAGTAACGTAAGGTATAAACTGTAAGATTCAATTCTTTTGCAACTTCACTTATAGAATATGTCTTCATCATATATCTCCTATTCTTATAGACTTCGAGTTAACTCTATAGTTGAGGAGATTTTATCACGGTCTTTTTTATAAGTCAAAGTCAACTTTCCGGGAAAGGATAACTTGTCTCTTTTTTATCGAGAAATACTTGCTGAAAAAAAGTAGGTAGTAATAGGGAAATGATGGGTTTCCAACCTTTTTGATTAGTAGATCTTCAAAAAGAATCAAAACTAATCTCTTGACCTAGAGTTAACTATAAGGATTAAGATGGTTTTGCAAGAGAGGAAAGTAAGGATAGAAGGGAATGAAGGGGAATTTTAGCTTCATTTGTATCCGTTACAAGCCATTCTCTTGAAAAATATAAATTATTGGAGGTTATTTTTATGATAACTGCAAAAGCACGAGCTGTAGATGGTCCAGACAAACCGTTTCGAGCTGCTGAAATTAAAAGACGCGACCTTGATTCGCAAGATGTTCTGATTGAAATTAAATTTGCAGGCATTTGTCATTCTGACATCCATACTGCTCACGGCGAATGGGGTCCTGTGAATTATCCACTTGTGCCTGGACATGAGATTGCGGGTATTGTCACAGCCGTAGGTGCAGAGGTTACAAAATACAAGGTCGGGGACCGGGTAGGAGTCGGATGTATGGTTGACTCCTGTGGCGAATGTGAAAATTGCCGAAAAGGTGAAGAACAATACTGTCTCAATGGAAATGTTCCTACCTACGCTGGGGTTGACAAATACGGCGAGCCAACTCAAGGTGGCTATTCAACCCATATTGTCGTAACCGAGGATTTCGTAGTCAGAATTCCTGATAGCATTGAGCTTGATGCCGCAGCACCATTACTTTGTGCAGGTATTACGACATATTCTCCATTAAACCATTGGGGAGCTGGTCCAGGTAAGAAAGTAGCGGTTGTTGGTTTAGGCGGTCTTGGTCATATGGCTGTCCAAATTGCACATGCCATGGGTGCCGAGGTTACCGTTTTATCACAATCATTGAAGAAAAAAGACGATGGCTTGCAATTAGGAGCCGACAATTACTATGCCACAAGTGATCCAGAGACGTTTAAGAAACTGGCGGGAACGTACGACCTTATTATTAATACAGTAAGCGCTAAGATTGAAATTAGTGCCTACCTTTCGTTGCTGGCACTAGATGGTGCATTGGTCAACGTCGGTGCGCCAGCAGAGCCACTGTCACTAAATGTGTTCTCTCTCATCGGTCATCGCCGTTCATTTGCGGGTTCAATGATTGGAGGCATCCGTGAGACTCAGGAAATGTTAAATTTCTGTGCAGAACATAACATAGTTCCTAAGATTGAAGTCATTTCAGCCGACCAAATTGACGAAGCCTACGAACGGGTATTAGCTTCAGATGTGAAGTATCGATTCGTAATTGACATTGACACAATGTAAGTTGAAAAATTCTAATGGTAATTTCAAGGATGTCCAATAAGCCTAGCTTTTTGGACATCCTTTTATATAGTAGCTCCAAAGTGGTAAGTCCAAGGTGAAATCAAACAAAAGCAATTCATTTGAAAATCGGAATTACTGACCCAACCGAGTCTATCATCAATTGATAGAATTTGAAAAATTTTCCTGGATTTCTTTTGAAAACATCTCTGCAGCAGCGGAAAAAACCTGATGCTTTTTCCAAACAATATTTAAGCCGGATTCAAGTCTTGGCTCTAGGGGTCTAAAACAAAGGTTACTATCACTAGACGTATTCACTATTTTATCAAGAGTTATGGCATAACCAATGCCTTCATCAACCATAATGGCTGCATTATAGGCAAGATTGTAGGTAGTCACGACGTTTAATTTATCAAAATCTTCACCAAACCAATCCGCAAATTCATTTTTTGAAAATGTCTGTTTCATAGCCTGGCGTGAACAGATCAGCGGAACATTTAATAAATCCACTGCTTGAATGGTATCTTTCAAAGCAAGAGGACTGTCTTTCCTCATCACAACGCCCCAAACATCTTTACCAGGGAGATTAAAATAATTGTATTTTGATAAATCTGCAGGTTCAATTAAAATGCCAAAGTCAAGCAATCCCTTGTCAAGCCGTTCAGTCACATCGTCTTCGTTTCCGCTGTAGAGGTGATACCGGATATGGGGATAACGTAACTGTAAATCTTTTACTACCCGTGCAATCTGTCGCATCGCATCTGTTTCCCCACCACCTATGAATACATCACCACTTATAGTTTCTTCCATGGAACTAAACTCTGTCTCTAATTTATCGACCATATCAATGATTTCTTCTGCTCTTTTTCGCAGAAGCATTCCTTCATCTGTAAGAATGATACTGTGACTACTCCGAATAAATAATTTTTTCCCTAACTCCTGTTCAAGGTCTTTTAATTGTCTTGACAAGGTTGGCTGGGTAACATGCAAAAAATCTGCAGCAGCCGTCATGCTTCCTTCTCTTGCAACAGTAAGAAAATAGCGCAAAACTCTTAGTTCCAATAAAAAAACCCTCCTTTATGATGTTTTAGTATATACGTTTTTGAAATGCCCATCAAGCATATCATGATATGAGATATAAGCATTGGCTATATCAAAGAGCCGTAGCTAAAATAAATAGTAATAACACATTAGAAAAGATGGTGTTTAGTGTGCCTACTATTAAAGATAAAGTGGTTGTAATTATGGGTGCATCAAAATTATCATCCGCCCGACACAACGAGTGGATTAGTGGATGTTGAGTAAAAGGAATATTTTTTAAAGAAAATCTAGGGGGGAAATAAATATGACTAATAATAAGAAAGTTTGGTTTATCACAGGTGCAGGGCGTGGAATGGGCGTTGAGTTCGTAAAAGCTGCCCTTGCCGCAGGCTACCAGGTCGTCGCCACTGGTCGTAATACTGATAGGGTAGCAAAAGTTATTGGCGATGACGAAAATCTGTTAATTGTGAAGTTGGATGTCACTGACCCAACAGATGCTGAGGCTGCCGTCAAGTCGGCTATTGACCGATTTGGACGCATTGATGTGTTGGTCAACAACGCAGGCCGCTTTTATGGCGGATTTTTCGAGGAGTTGACCTCACAGCAGATTGAACGACAAATCCATACCAATCTCTATGGTCCAATGAACGTCACTCGTGCTGTATTGCCTGTGATGCGTAAGGCTCGTTCCGGACATATTATTTCTATTTCTTCTCTTGCTGGCTTAGTAGGATTTGAGTACAATGCCGCTTACGCTGCTTCGAAATTCGGTCTTGAGGGTTTTATGGAGTCGTTACATCAGGATGTCGCTCCATACGGTATCAAAACGACCATTGTTGAACCAGGTTTCTTCCGTACAGAACTTTTAGAGCCAGAATCAACATTCCTTGCCGAGCCATCTATTGATGACTACGCCGAGCGTAATGCACAATACCAGACTTTCTGGAAAGAAAAAAATGGAAAGCAGGAAGGAGACCCTGTCAAACTTGCTAAGGCTTTAATCACCATTGTAAATCAGGAGGAACCACCATCTCGCTGGATCGCTGGTGCAGATGCCCTTGCTGGTGCTGAGCAGAAAGTTGCAGAGCTTCAAAACCAGATTAATGCCTATCGGGACCTTTCGATTTCACTTTCTTACGCGGATGCATAAGCTTGAAGACTAAAGTCAACCGAGTTCGTTGTGAAGTATCTTTAAGAATCAAAATGTGGTGAAAGCATACATTGCGGTAAGTGTAATCATTATTCGTCTAACGAAACAAGTTAACTAATGGATGAGCTATTAATGAATGATTAAAAATTGCCTCATAGCTTGTTTGAGGCAATTTTTTTCTTATAGCAGTTTCTGATAATCCCCATTCATTGAAACTAGTCTTTCAGGAATTATCTTTGTAAATCAGCAGTCACAATGAATTAACGAGACAATAAAACGAAACTTAGAGGAGGTAAAAGATTTGAAAAGACGATTCATTAATACATTTGCATTGTTTTTAACCCTCATCCTTACTGCTTGCAACGAAAATGATACTGAAATAAAGGTCATTTCTCAAGAAGAAGAGAATTCCTTTGGAACTAAGTCTGGAGAATACGCTGAGATTGGATCTGGGGCTAACTTTGTTAAATTTCCTAAAGACCTTGAAAAGGGAATCGTGTTTGCCACTTACGATCGCGGAGATATTCATGAAGATATTTACGTAAATAGTCAGGAAGCGATTGAAGCAGCGCAGAACGGAAAGGAGCTTCCCAGCGGCACCGTTATTACTCTAGTTGGCTATAAGGATGGAGAGATTGAACACTATTTAGTGATGGAAAAGCGTACCGGCTGGGGTTCCCAATATTCGCCGGAAGAACGAAATGGGGAATGGGAATACCAGCATTTTACTCCTGAGCGAGAAGTGGCTAAAGATAATATTGGACGTTGCTTCTCGTGCCACGCAAATCAGGAAAGGGATCAATATATAAATTCACTAGATCAACTGAAAGAGTTTGATTTAGGAAATGTTTCGAAGAACAGCAGCTCAGAATCCCTAATCGCATCAATCTCTACAGATCATTGGAAGGTTACTGGACATAGGAAGAATTCTAAGGATGTAAATAAAGAAGAAAGTAAATTAATAGATGATGAGGAAACAGCGAAAAGGATTCAGGAAGTTCTGCTGAAGATGTATTTACAGCAATATGAAAGCTAATGGTTGTGTAGCCCTTACAAGATATTTTAAATGCTCACAATGGAAACAAAATCTAGTGATAAATAGGCTATGGAAAGAGGTGAATACTATGAATCGCAAGATGTTATTCAAGTTAGTAAATGACGTTGTTATGACAGTTCTCATGTTGATAGCAATGGCTTACTATATTACCGGAAATACAATACATGAACTCGTTGGAGTTGTCGTACTTTTATTATTTATCCTCCATAATTTATTAAATGGACGTTGGTATAAAGTGATCTTAAAGGGGGGCCATCATTTACGGCGCCAACTACAAATAGTAATCAATCTACTTTTTCTTGTAACGATGGCAGTAATGATGATAAGTGCTGTGCTAATTTCAAGTGATTTATTTCCCTATATTCCTATAAATAACGACATGATGCTACGGCAGTTACATGCTCAGACTGCTTATTTGGGATTTATCATCATGGCAGTACATGTAGGATTTTCCTGGAACATTATTATCAATTCAGTGCGGAGGATGACTGGAATAACTGGAACTAGCCGTTTTCGCACCATTGGGCTGCGTATTTTGGCGGTGTTAATTGTTGCATATGGGGTGCATGCTTCCTTTAAGAGAGAAATTGGTGCAAAGCTATTCATTTATAATCCATTTGGTAATTGGTTCAATGATAATTCTACTCTAGTTTTTTTAATTGATCACTTATCTATTATGGGAATCTATATTTGTGGGACACATTATGCTTTAAAATTTATCCAAAAGCAGGAAACAAGAGCAGAACAGACAATCTAATCAATATTTATTTTTCTTGTAGGGAAATTAATCCGTTTTAATAAAGGTTATGGGGATTCTGGAAAAGAAAATTTTGAAAAAATATATGGGTATTTCACCGTTCGCATTGAAAAGGTCAATTCGAGGAAGAGTTTGGAGGAACTTCTTTGCAAAAACATAATAATTTACTCATTTTTATATTAACCATTGGAGTCTTTGGCATCTTAAATACCGAAATGGGGGTTATTGGGATATTGCCTTCCATTGCTGATCACTTTCAAGTCAGTATAGCAAAAGCTGGATGGCTGGTGAGTTTTTTTGCACTTGTGGTTGCAGTATCTGGTCCAACGATGCCTTTATTGTTTTCAGGGATCAATCGGAAGAAGGTCATGTTACTTGTATTAGGTGTTTTTGTAATGGGGAATATCGTATCTATTTTTACAACTAACTTTACCATTCTATTAATGGCACGGATCATTCCAGCTTTTTTTCATCCTATTTATTGTTCGTTGGCATTTACAGTGGCAGCTGCCTCAGTAAGGAAAGAGGAAGCTCCAAAAGCTGTTTCCAAAGTATTTATAGGAGTATCTGCCGGTATGGTAGTCGGTGTACCAATCGCAAGTTTTATTGCTAGTGCTACTTCTTTACAAATGGCGATGGTGTTCTTTGCTATTGTAAATATGTTGGCATTCGTAGCTACCTTACTTTTTGTACCCTCTATGCCTGTTAAGGAAAGACTTTCTTACGGAGCACAAGTATCGGTATTAAAAAAATCTATTACTTGGCTTTCGATTGTGTCTGTCATTTTATTAAACTCAGCCGTATTTGGAGTTTATAGTTATCTTGCAGATTATCTGAAAACTGTTACGAATATGTCTTCCAATACCATCAGTCTAATATTGTTCGTATACGGGGGAGCCAATATTATTGGAACCATTCTCGCAGGGAAGTTACTTACTAAAAATGCAATCAAATCTGTAGTGACATTTCCTTTTACATTGGGAGTTGTTTACATCCTATTATTCTTTTTTGGCCAATTTACCCTACCAATGGCGATCATTACTTTAATTTGGGGGATTTTAGCTGGAATAGGGGGCAATATTAACCAATATTGGATTACGTCTTCAGCTCCCGAAGCTCCTGATTTTGCAAATGGCTTATTTTTAACATCCGCTAATTTAGGAACAACATTTGGCGCTGCTGTAGGAGGGTTAATTATATCGGATATGGGCATACAATACGTCGTATTGGTAGGATTCCTATCATTGCTATTAAGTTTGGTAACTATTTTACTAAGAAACAACATGTTTACCCCTGCACAACAACTTTCAAAATAGGAATATGCCTATTAGGATACTTAGATACTACTCAATCTGAGAATGAGAAATGGAGGATTTAAAATGTCAAAAGATATAAAAGTTGCACTTGTCACCGGTGGAAATCGAGGTATTGGGTATGAGCTGGTTAAACAATTAGCTTTGCAAGGTTTTAAGGTCATTTTGGCAGGTCGTGAGCCAGAAACGGGTCATGAAGCTGTGCAAAAACTTAAGGAATCAAATCTGGATGTTTCGTTTGTGCTGATGGATGTAGATAATCAAGAAAGCATCCGTCAAGCTGCCATTACAGTAAATGAGCGGTATGGAACCTTGGACGTATTGATTAATAATGCGGGCGTGTATCTGGAGGAAAATAAGAAGTTAGTGGCTATAGACCCCTACATTCTGGAGAGAACAATGACAACCAATTTCTTCGGTGCTTACCATGTAATCCGTTCCTTTATTCCCCTCATGGAAAAACAAGGTTATGGGAGAATTATTAATGTTTCCTCAGAATATGGGGCGATGAGCGATATGTCATATCCAGGAGTAGGCGCTTATAAGTTGTCTAAATTTGCCCTAAATGGATTGACACGATTGGTAGCAGCTGAAATCAATGGGGATATTAAAATTAATGCAGTCGATCCAGGATGGGTGAGCTCAGATATGGGCGGACCATCTGCTCCAAGAACTCCTAAGCAAGCAGCTGAGTCTATCCTGTGGCTGGCGACACATGGACCTGAGGGACCTAATGGGGGATTTTTCAGAGATGGAAAACGAATCGATTGGTAAGAGGGAAAATCCGTGTAGATCAGTATAAAACTTAGCTATACGAGGAGCAGTTAAAAATGAATAAAATCCTTCCAGTATTTTTTACTCTCGTTGTTATTTTGACTTTGGCTGGATGCAGTAATACCTCACCAAACCATAGGGAAATATCATCTGAAAAATCTGATGTTTCTAAAAACAATTCAACCGATGAACACGATAAAAGCCTAACAGATCGTGCGAAGGAGACGAAAATAATGAAAAACTTAAATATCAGAGTCGGAGATAAGACATTCACCGCAACTTTTGAGGATAACGATAGCGCTAAAGCGCTTGTTAAACAGCTGCCGCTAACAGTAGATATGTCTGAACTCAATGGCAATGAAAAATATAATAATTTGTCAGGTAA
This sequence comes from Neobacillus drentensis, assembly GCF_036965645.1. Classification (GTDB taxonomy): domain Bacteria; phylum Bacillota; class Bacilli; order Bacillales; family Cytobacillaceae; genus Neobacillus; species Neobacillus drentensis_D. The sequence goes on along the minus strand of NZ_JBALPZ010000074.1, from coordinate 10,289 downwards.
TCTGCGTGCAGATAAGTCAACCTCTCCAGGCAGAATCAACGAAGGCGATTTAATGCTCTATGGTAACAACTGTCTTGTTCTTTTCTACAAGACATTCAATACTTCCTATAGCTATGTAAAGCTCGGACACATAGACAATACGACAGGTCTTACTGAAGCTTTAGGTTCAGGTAGCGTAAAGGTTACATTTTCCGTCAGTGAATAACGGTAAGATGTGCCTGTGAAAACTTAGTTTATTCATTGTTATTCACTTGTTTTATAAAGCAGGTGAGTTAATTCTACTTCCAGTATTTGGCGGAAACCCAATTAAAGAACAAATAGAGAAATATAAATAATTTAATGGAATGTTTGTCAATGACTTTTGGGAATTCTGATTATACTTCTATATACTTCTTTTCGTAAAAGATTTCAGTGCATCCGTTGATTATTTAGGTACACCTCCATTTGAAAAATAGGGTTAAATTAGTATTAGCAGTCCGTAGAGACGTTAAATTAAAGAAGATTTGAGGACCATTATTCGCCCACAAGAACAAGAAGTATAATGAAATTAGCAGGAAAAAAAGATAGGTGATTTTAAAAGATGGAAATGAAGGAATTTATAGTATTCTGTAAAAAAGGAAATCCAATTTCAGGTCAGGATAAGGAATTACATGAACTACTAAAGCAATGTAGTTATGAAGCCCAAAAGATAACAATGAAATTGAATACTTCCTACCATTCAAGAGAAGAAATCGTAGAGATTTTTAGTGAATTGACCGGAAACCAAGTCGATTCATATTTTTGTGTTTTCCGCCATTTTATACAGACTTTGGTAAAAATATCACTATTGGAAAAAATGTGTTTTTTAACACAGGGTGTTCATTCCAAGATAGAGGTGGAATTCAAATAGGAGACGGCACTATGATAGGGATGAATGTTACGATTGCCACTCTTAATCATGGGTTACCCAAAGAAACTAGAAACATTACATACCCATCTCCAGTTATGATAGGCGAAAATGTATGGATTGGATCAAACGCAACAATACTACCCGGTGTGACGATTGGGGACAACTCTGTTGTTGCGGCAGGAGCAGTTGTAACTAAGGATGTCCCAGAAAATACTGTTGTTGCTGGAGTACCAGCAAGAGTTATAAAAGAAATTAATAATCATTTAGAGTGATTTTTAAAACCTGATAAGTCGATTTCTAAAACACACAAGAAATCGACTTATTTATTCACAATGCCCTTTTATGCTAAAAATCCCCACCATGGAGAAAAAATAGGAATGTGCAGATCAGAATCTAACTGAACAGTTTCACCCATTTCAGGGGCGATTAGATTGACTTCTTTTTCTTTTGCCGCTTTTAATGCTCTTTCTATTGGTTCTGTCCAACTATGATAGGCAAGAGTAAAAGCACCCCAATGAATTAACATCATATTCTTCCCATTTACGTTTAAGTGTGCCTGTACGGCTTCTTCGGGTGTCATATGGACCCAAGACCATCGTCGATCATATTGACCGCCTTCTATTAACGTGATATCAAAAGGTCCGTATTTTTTTCCAATTTCCTTGAAATGTGCATCATAACCACCATCTCCGCTGGTAAAGAAACGTATATTCTTACCGAGAATGACCCAACCACCCCAAAGCGTCGAATTCCGATTAAAAAGCCCTCTTCCAGAGAAGTGTTTGGATGGAGTCAAGACAACAGTTAAACCTTGTAATTCCGTTTCATCCCACCAATTAAGTTCAGTAATTTTTTCTTTGGGTACTCCCCATCGAATTAAGTGGTTACTAACGCCAAGAGGAACAATAAAATGACTAACCTTGTCCTTCAGCTTTCGTATGGATGGATAGTCTAAGTGATCGTAATGATCATGGGTAATAAGGACAGCATCAATAGGCGGCAGACTATTAATAATAGGTAATAAATCTCCCGTGTAGCGTTTGCTTCCTGCAAATGAAACAGGTGATGCAATTGGACCTAGCATAGGGTCTACGAGGATTTTTTTGTTATCGATACTAAGTAAAAAAGCAGAATGACCCAACCAAGTTAAACTATCTTCTTTACTGTTAATTTTGTTCCAATCAATCTTGGAAACAGGAATTTGACTGGCAGGAGTGCGGTTAACACCACCAGAAATAGATTCCTTCATCATCGAGAAATTATCAGAAAAGCTCATAGCCATGCTAGTTGGCACCTGATTGGCAAACTTTCCGTTAACATAATTATTAAATGTTTGATAAGTCTCACTTTGTTCTTTACTTGGTGTTCCGCCGAATACTGGATTTAAATTCAAAAACAATGTTATGACTACACATAATATAACTAAAAAAATGAATAAATAAATCATTATTTTTTTCATGATTCCTTTCCTAGCCTCTCTCTTATTATTAAGAACAGAGCGGTAAAAGGCAAGAGTTAATGAGGGGACAGCTGATGCAGTCCTTTTTCTTGGTATGCTAACTGACAGGTTGAAAAACTCCAATTAATCTCTTAATGATAATCAACAAATTCGGTTGGTTTGTTGTATAAACAACAAACTTCTTTGATTTAACCATTGAAGACATCTTCCTTTTTCTGTTAATAATAAAAAATAAGGAAAATTAAGTAGGGGTGGTTATCATTGAATGCAAAAACGAGTAAACATCAACTTAGTTTTGCCCTGATGTTAGTGGTATTTTGTGCGTTAGGACCATTTACCGTCGATATGTATCTTTCTTCATTCCCACAAATTATGAACTCCTTTGGAACAAATGCATCTATGGTTCAGATGAGTTTAACTGCTAGTCTATTAGGACTGAGCATTGGTCAAATGGTAAACGGTACTTTAAGTGATGTTCATGGTAGACGTAAACCTTTGTTAATCTCCATGTTTCTGTATTTTATTTCCTCGATAGGCTGTGCTTTTGCAGCAAATATTCAAATTTTTATTGCTTTACGGTTCATTCAAGGATTTGTCGCTTCTGCTGGGCTGGTTATCTCACGCGCCATTGTTCGGGACCTATATAGCGGAGTTGAACTAACGAAGTTTTTTGCACTACTCAGTACGATTACTAGTGTCACTCCATTACTCTCCCCACTTGCAGGAAGTGCCGTCTCATCCTTTACCTCATGGATGGGTGTGTTCATTTTTACAGCACTTTTAGGGATCTACCTAACAATCAAAACATCGTGGAAGATAAAAGAAACTTTACCTGTGGACAAATGGATACAGAGTAACTTTAGCGAGTTATTGAATAACTACAAAAAGTTGATTTTCGATCGAACATTTATGGGATATGCGCTTGTATCAGGAATTATCTTTGCAGGTGTATTTGCTTATGTTTCGGGAAGTCCTTTTATTTACCAAAAAATTTACGGTGTATCCCCTCAAGTTTTTTCGCTACTATTCGCCTTGAATGGAATTAGTTTAATGTTAGCTGCTCAACTCACTAAATACCTGGCCGGACGGATGAATCCACGTCATATTTTTTTGATTGGCTTGTGGTATGCATTTATAGCTAGTCTCGCAGTTTTAATTGTGGTCTTATTCCATGGACCGTTAGTTGCACTAGTTATTTCACTCTTCCTATTCAATTCATCAAACGGTATCATAGGACCGATTTCATTTACATTAGCGATGGAGTCTCAAGGACACATTGCGGGAACTGCTTCAGCACTGCTAGGGATTCTTCCATTTTTGTTGGGATCTGTTGCTTCTCCATTAGTGGGAATAGAGGGTGAATATTCTGCTTTTCCATTAGGAGTAATTATTTTTACAACCAGTTTGTTGGCTGTTTTCTTCAATGGAGTTCTAATAAAAAAAGGCAAAGTGGTAGCCTCCTCATCAAAAAAAATCAGTAATGTTCAATTACTCAACCATTTTAAACGATAGGCATTATAAAGCGTCGAAGCTGAGGAAGGGTAGTTCGTTTGGGAGATAAGGAGTCGCCTCAAGCGTCGAAGCCGAGGAAGGCAAGGTCGTTCGGGGGATAAGGAGTCGCCTCAAG
>NZ_JBALPZ010000074.1:0-6260 GCF_036965645.1 Neobacillus drentensis | reverse complement strand
AAGGAGTCGCCTCAAGCGTTGAGGTCGAGGAAAGTCAAGGTCGTTTGGGGGATAGGAAGAAGTCGCCACAAGCGTCGAAGACCAAATTCACCTAAAGATAATCAACAATTTTAATAGATTTGTTGAGTAATCAACGAATTGCGGTAATTTAACCATTGAACGTACTCTGAATCTTTTTATAATTATAAACAGATGTTTATTAATCAATCTGTATTAATTTATTACATGCATCAAGTAAAGCTAACTTTTGGAACAATAGAAGCAAATAACTACATAATGGAGGCTTATTTATGGATCGTGTTGAAAAGAGCAAGGAAAAATACAAACAACTATTTGGCAATGGAGTACCAGCCGCAAATGCTACCGATCCTGATTTTCAGGACATTTTGAGCCGCTTCATTTTTGGAGAAGTTTTCTATCAAGGAAATCTTGATGATAAGCAACGTGAGCTAATCACTTTGGCAGTGCTTGCGACGAATCAAACGTTGCCTCAGCTCAAGGCACATGTAGGTGCCGCACTGAACGTTGGGCTGACACCTGTAGAAATCAAAGAGGCTGTTTATCAGTGTGCTCCATACATTGGATTTCCCAAAACATTAAACGCCATCAATGAAGTCAATGAGGTTTTCAAAGCAAAGGAAATCACTTTACCAATTGAAAGCCAAAAGACGGTAGATGAAGAGAGCCGTTTTGAAAAAGGACTTGCTGCACAAGTAGAGATTTTTGGCGATGTGATTGCCAAAATGCGTGAGGCTGCCCCAGCAAATCAAAAGCATATGCAGGATTATCTTTCCTCCTTTTGCTTTGGAGACTTTTACACCCGCAGCGGACTTGATTTGAAAACACGGGAGTTGTTGACACTCTGTATTATCAGTACGTTAGGCGGTTGTGAAAGCCAAGTCAAGTCACATGTGATTGGTAACAAAAATGTGGGAAATGACAAGGAAACATTAATCACTGCGATCACTCACTGCCTTCCATATTTGGGCTTTCCGAGAACACTGAACGCATTAGCTTGCGTTAATGAAATGATTCCTGAAAATTAATTGGTTAATAATAAAAATAAGGTTTATTGGAGGAATTAAAATGGCAAAACATGAAGAAGTAAAAAATGGCGTTATTTTCCCAGTGGGCGAAAAAAATCCTTTTTCACAATTTTTTGTGGGACAAAGCTATCTTAAAGGATTAGTGTCTGATCCTAAAGTCAACGTAGGTGTTGGGAATGTGACATTTGAACCAGGATGCCGAAATAACTGGCATATCCATCGTGATGGATTTCAAATTTTATTAGTAACTGGCGGCGAAGGTTGGTACCAAGAAGAAGGAAAACCTGCTCAATTCTTAAAAGCTGGCGATGTTATTGTCACTCACGATGGCGTGAAGCACTGGCATGGTGCCGCAAAAGACAGCTGGTTTGAACACATTGCCATAACTGCAGGTAAGCCGGAATGGCTGGAGCCAGTTTCAGAAGAAGAATATGAAAATGTTAATAAATAAATATAAAATAATTGATAAAACTAAACGCATCGAATCATTGAATTCGATGCGTTAGTTTTTCGTGATAAATGATTCTTTTAAAATCATAATGAATTATTCTAAATTCCTATCTAATATTGCCCCTGTTTGTTCGGCCATCACACGAGCGGGCAAAGGCATTCCATTTTTGAACCACCATTCTACAGCCCCAACGATCGCTGTTCCAAAAAATTGAAGAATAACATCTTCACTTAATCCTTGATTTTTTCCTTCGGATGTATCTACTTCAGGTTTATACTCTTCTACGACTAACTCTAAAAAACGACTACGAAAAGAAGGAGCCCCTTTACTCGCTAACATCGTCGAAAAGAATAAGTAATGATGCTCAAAGTATTCGAACCAGATATAATTTCCTTCTTGAAATGTCATATCAGATGCTGATTGGCAAAGGTCTCGGAGATTGTTCATATGTTCTTCTATCATCTTATCTAATAGATCATATTTATCCGTGTAATGAAGGTAGATCGTTCCTCGATTCACGTCTGCTCTGTCCGCAATATCCTGAATAGTAATGTCATCAAAACTTTTCTCAGTCATCAGTTCTATTAAGGCATTTTTGATAGCTTCTTGGCTTTTGGTTATTCTTCTATCCACTTTAGGCATTACTAATCACCAAACTTTCCCAAAGATAATCAACAATATAAATTGATTTGTTGAGTAATCAACGAATTGCGTTAATTTAACCATTGAACGTACTCGTAATCTTTTTATAATTATAAACAGATGTTGATTAATCAATCAATATTAATTTTTACAGTTCCAATTTAGTTGTGTAAAGGAAGTTATTCCCGAAAATAATTTAACGATAGGAGAATAGTGGATGCCACACATTATAGTAAAACTAATACCGGGTCGAACTGAGGATCAAAAGAAAGAACTTACAGATAAGATTGTGCAAGCTGTTATGGAAACAGTAAACGCTGGAAAGGAAAGTATTTCTGTTTCGTTTGAAGAAATTCCGAATGGGAAATGGGCAGAAGAAGTATATAAGCCTGATATTTTAGGAAAAGAAAAAACGTTGTATAAAAAACCAGGGTATAGTTATTAAAATAATTTCGATAGTTACTGATATGAGTATCCCTGATGTAATGCTACATTGGGGTTAACCTTAATTTGTTTTTGTAGAGGAGTGATAAGAAAAATTATGAACAACACTTGGAAAATTTACCTGTTGGCCGTTATTACCTTTATGGTGAGTACATCTGAGTACGTTATTGCAGGTATTTTAGATAAAGTCGCTGCCTCAAATCATGTTTCAGTATCGGCGGCAGGACAACTGATTACTGTATTTGCGATGGCAAATGCGTTCGGTTCTCCACTTGTCGTGATGGCGACGACAAAAATGAATCAGCGTAAGTTATTGAACCTTTCTCTTGTTTTAATGGTGCTTGGCAGCGTGATGACTATTACCCTTCCAGGCTTTGGTTTTCTGATTGTCTCTCGCATTATACTAGCTCTAGGAAGTGGAGTGTTTGCCATTGCTGCCAAGACTGCCGCAGCAAAATTAGCACCGCCCGAAAAACAAGCAGGTGCTATCGGCACAGTAATACTTGGGTTTAGTGCTGCTATTATCATTGGTGTACCAATTGGTCGTCTTGTAGCGCTCCTCTACGATTGGAAGATAATCTTTGTAGGTATCGGTGTTCTTAGTTTTCTAGCAATCTTCGTTATCATGCGAACGATTCCTGCCTCAAATAACGGGGTGGCCGTTCCTTTGGGCAAGCAACTCTCTTATTTAAAGAACTCGAAAATCTTAATGGGCCTTGGTGCAACGTTCTTTTGGCAGCTAGGATATGGGGTGATGTATTCCTATATTGCCCCATTCCTATTAACCGTTACATCCATGAAGGGTGGAGAAGTGAGCGGTGCCTTATTTGCCTTCGGTATCGCTACCTTGATTGGTTCCAAGTTTGGTGGATTCATGACGGATCGGATTGGTAACCCCAGAACTCTTGTCGGAGGTTTGGTTGTCCACGTAATCGCTTTAGTGTTGCTATCTACTATTGCCAAATCAACCGTTGTCGCCATTCCATTGCTTATGCTATGGTCATTCTCGGCGTGGTCGTCTGGTCCTGGTCTGCAGTATAATCTGGTCTGGCTTGCTCCGGAAGCTTCAGGAATTATGCTTAGCCTGTATGGCTCCTTCATACAGTTAGGGATAGCTGCGGCCGCAGGGATTGGGGGTGTAGCAGTAAGAAGTACATCCGTTCATGCAGTTAGTTGGATCGGGGCAGGATCAGTCGCCATTGCAGCCATTATTACGACGGTTTCCTTTAGACTTCGGCGTAAAGTGGCTAAATACGAGAATGTGGTTTAAAGAGGTGGTATTGTGAGTAATATCAAATTGACTTTTAATAACGAGGAAGTAATGGTAAAAGTATTTGATAACCCAACAAGCAGGGATTTTTTATCAATACTCCCTATGACTTTAACATTTGAAGATTACGCAGGAACTGAAAAAATTAGCTATTTGCCTAAAAAATTAACGAAAGAAGATGCACCATCAGGCTGTGATGCATCAGTTGGTCATTTCACTTATTATTCCCCATGGGGAAATTTAGCTATATTTTATCAGGATTTTGGAGTTGCAAATGGATTGATTAAAATAGGGAAGATTGAATCTGGTATTGAAAAGCTTGCAAGTATGAAAGGTAATTTTACCGTTACAATTGAAAAAATAGATTAAAAAACCTAAATAATCAACAATTTCATCCAGTAAATTTCTTATCTGAAAGAAGTCGAAAAACAGGAAGTCGGCGGGATATGGTTGAAGTATGTAACAAAACGTGATTAAACGCTGTTTAACAAAAGATTGAAAAATTATTGGAGGTACATTACATGATGGAATATCGTACAGTAGGAAAAACAGGAATTCAAGTTTCAAATTTATGTTTTGGTGCCATGTCTTTTGCCGGAGACGCAGATGAAGAAACATCGAAAGCCATGTATCAACGCTGTCGGGAAGCTGGTATCAACTTCTTCGATACAGCCGATGTTTATGGGTGTTCGGAGGAAATTTTAGGTGAATGCATCGCAGATGAGCGTGATTCTATCGTCCTAACATCAAAAGTGTTCTGGAACAATGTTAGTGGCTATGATGGAGAAGTGAATTTATTCTTGAATATTAAACCGTAAATGGAATGTTTAAACAAAAGGGAATATAGAAAATAAACACTTTTGAAGTTACTATGACCAAATAAAAGAGTTCCATAAGAAAAGGGTTTGTATCATATTAGAAATTACTTTCTAGTTTGATACAGCTCTTTTTTTATATTATTAAAGCTGAATGATTGCCAATCATGATTTTGCTAAAGGTACTAATTTTCTAATTGGCAAAAGCGCGCTAAGTCTTGTGGGTTCGATTCCCAAGCAGTCCCGCCAAATTAAAAGACGTATTACTTTTACTTCTATTTTTTATATTAGAATTGTACCTGAGTAAATTTAAGCTTTGCAAGAACATGCCTCAAGACATTAGATGGGCTTTTGATTTATGGAAAAGTAATTTTATACCTGCATTATGTTGAAAGGAGTAGCTAGCAAGTTTACATTGTGAAGAATTTCACTTAAAGTAAAGGGGGAGGTTAGTCGAATAAAGAAATGGTAAAATGATGTAAAAAGAGGCGAAATAAAGGTAATAAAGTTTAATATGTTAGAGTGAAATTAGGAGATGGTGATATGTCAGAAGATGAATTATTCTCAAATAAGGCATCTAATGTTTATGAAATATATTCAAAAATACTCGATTTATTGAAAGAAATTGGACCTTTTGAAATTGAGTTTAAAAAGACTTCTATACATCTTTTGAATAAATCTTCCTTTGGAGGAGTTCATCCAAAAAAGAAATGGTTAGATTTTAATTTAGTAACAAACCATCAAATTGAACACGAGAAGATTACTAAAATTGAACAAGTTTCAAAAAACAGATTTCACAATAACTTTAGATTTCTTAGTGAAGACGAACTAAATCAGGAGTTTTTAGTTCTTTTAAAAGAATCATATCAATTAATGAGTTAGTTAGAGAAAGGATATTTATTACCAATGAACAGCATTTTCTTAGGAATTATATCTGGTATAATATTTGGTTTATTATCTGTACTACTAATGCTCCCGATGAAATTTGAAAATAAACGTATTGCTATTATTGGTTCATTTATTAATCGTTTTACGATTGGTTTCTTAATATCAATAACTGTTCTTCCTATGTATGGTTGGACAAAAGGAATTTTGATAGGGTTGTTAATTAGCCTCCCAGACGCACTTATTACAAAAGCCTATTTACCAATCATTGGCTTAGGAGTAATCGGAGGAGCTATTATTGGAGGCTTTATTGGCTAAAGTAGTTAGAAAGGTCCGTATCGATAATCTTATTGAACTACCATGGAAAAAGGTATAAAATTCCATCCTTTGTGGTGAAGATATGCTTCATGAATGGCTAATGGGGAGATTAGTTCAACAAGAAATGGGTTAAAACAAATTTTATTGGCCTCCTTGGATATAAAAAAGCACCCGTTTTAAGAGTGCTTAATGGTTCTTACAGAAAATCTAATTGATGCTTATTCTTGATAAGTAAAAGACTTTGTTCGTTATTAAAGCTTAGAGAAACGTTTGTTACATTCTTCAGCTTATTAAGTTAGTTAAACTTTCAGATCTAACACCTATCAAAGGTACTTGGGATTAAAATAGCTGAGGCAATCCCCTTATATTGACTAAACCAGCTAATAGTT
>NZ_JBALPZ010000073.1:0-20054 GCF_036965645.1 Neobacillus drentensis | reverse complement strand
TAGTTTTCAAAGAGCAATTTATTGAGACAACTTTTATATCTTATCAGTTATCTGTTTTGTTGTCAACCTTTTTTAACAACTACTTTTTAATTGTTTAGTAGTTTCGCTGACAGCTTCTATATATTAGCACCCTGATTTAAAGATGTCAACCTTAATTATTATATTAAAAAAGTATACTTTTCTTCCTCTTTATCTTTACGTAACAAAAACCTATCTAGACGCCGGGTTTCTTTTTTAAACAAAATCCTCAAATCAAGGTTAGATACAATGATTTATATTCTTCTTTAACGATATAATTTTCCGAAGCAAAAGGAAAAAGAGCTCAAGTCGGAGCTCTTTTTTTCCGTAATTAATGATTAGCAATTCCTAAATAGGAAAATCCTAAACTCTCAAGTTGAACCTTATCTAACATATTTCGCCCATCAATAATGATAGGTTGTTTCATTATCGGTTTAATACTTGACCAGTTCAGATTCTTATAAGCATCCCAATCCGTGCAGATCACAGTGACATCCGCACCGGCAACCGTTTCTTCAACGGTCTTAAATTGCTGTAGATTGTTCAGAGTGACGATTGGATCATGCGCACGGATCACAGCTTGTTCTGCTTCCAAGCGTTTGATTAAAACCAGACTTGGCGATTCTCTTGTATCATCGGTGTTTGCTTTAAATGCTAACCCTAACACTGCTATCGTCTTATTTTTTAATTCCTCTCCAAGGATAGTTTTCATTTTATCTATTAAATATAAAGGCTGATCATCATTTACGTTCACAACGCTCTCTAAGACCGAAAGTGGAAGCTTGTGGTCCTTAGCTGCTTTAATTAAAGCACTGACGTCCTTTGGAAAACAAGAACCTCCGTAACCCATGCCCGCCCGAAGAAAATGAGTCCCAATCCGATGGTCCATTCCCATTCCAGCGGAAACATCATTTATATTGATATTTAGAAGATCACATAGCCTAGCTAATTCATTAATAAAGGAAATTTTTGTAGCGAGGAAGGAGTTCGAAGCGTACTTGATCATTTCTGATGCCTTGGGATTCGTTTCAAGTATCGGACACGTAAAAGATTGATATAGTTGGCGCATCACTTTTCCAGCCGTTTCACTTGTAGTGCCAATCACGATTCGGTCAGGATTTAATGCGTCGTGAAGAGCTGACCCCTCTCTTAAGAATTCGGGATTACTGACCACATCGAAAGGAATAGTAGTTGTTTGCTTATCACTGACCCATTGGCTGACCAAATCCGCGGTCCCGACCGGCACTGTGCTTTTGGTGACGATCACTTTATATTGGTTCATATAGCTGCCTATTGTTTCGGCCACATTTTTTACATAGGTGAGATCTGCACTTCCATCCATGCCTTGTGGTGTACCAACACAAATAAAAATGACATCATTCTCTTTTATTGCTATTTCTGTATCTTTTGTAAAAGTAATCTGTTTGGACGCCACGTGCTTGCGAAGTAACACATCAAGTCCCGGCTCGTAGAAATGAAGTTTCCCGGCTCGCAGCGCTTGAATTTTGTTGTCATCCAGATCTAACCCCGTGACCTGATGCCCCATCTCACAAAATACAAGTCCTGTTGTCGTCCCCACATACCCTGTTCCGACGATTAATATTTTCAAGTGAACAAATCCTCCTTTGGTTTCATTAATACTTAATCCATGGCTTGTATAACTTTTCGCCAGCGATTGGATTCGATTTTCAAACTACTATAAGATATTCAGCAAAGGTTGGGGAGGAAGGTTGTCCAACAGAGAACGGGCTTTAAATGGGGCTCTTAGATTAGTTTTCCATGGTGACTGGAGGATGTTTTTTAGTAAGGAATGTCACCAACGTTAGGTGACATATGTCATTTCGTTATTTGAATATAGGCATTAAGTCTAGGGAAATGTAAGGGTTTTTCTCACAGGTTATTAACAAATTGGGAGAGGCTATCCACAGAGTGATGTAAGATATCAACAGTTTCCTTCTATTTATTCACATATTATGTGGATATCTTCTGAATTTTTTTTAGTCTCCATACTTGATTTTTGGATATCCACACACATGTGTTTTTTATCCACAATATTCACAATATTACCCACAAATATTTGTAATCTATCCACATTAGACTCTGACTTGTCCACAAAAAAAGCCTAGACATAAATCTAGGTCTTTTCACTCACCTTCCGATTGCTCATCTTGGCTTGTGGAATCATTTTTTTGTTCAACTATTTCCGCAAGTTCACCAGTATCACCTTTTGCGTTGATAATTTCAAAAATTTGATTAAGCCCTTGACTTGTTTCATCATTATTCTTTTTCATACGGTTCTCTCCTTTTGTATGACTATTTTCCCTTTTTGAAGGATGTCGAAAACATTCTTGTCCACCTTGACAATTTTCTTCTATTTTCACTATTAGTATTTGCTATTCTTTAAAGAAATAATAGATAGGGGGAGAAATTGATGTATTTTGAATCATTGTTAGATGCCGTACTAGGAGAACGACAAATATTCCATATTATCGAATGCCCTGTCTGCGGTTTGGAAGAAATTTATTATGAACACTGCGTAACAAAGAGATTAATTGGCCGCGCCTGCCGAAATTGTAACTTTGTTCAGAAGTTTGAAAATAGAAAATCAGAAGCGTCTCTTAAGCCCAATAGTGGCTGTACGCTGAAGCTAGACCATTTTCCTTATTTAAAAAACAGAAAAGCCTAGGATTTGATCCTAGGCTTCTCTTTTTCAATCTTTGTTATCCGTTACATTTTTAAGCCAATTTCGACTGCCTTACTGTTGTGGTAGAGTGCTTTAACTTTTAGCTTCATTCTAAGCTCCTCGTTCAGGCAATCCTGCTGCAGCAGTTGATGGTGCCGATGCTGAAATAAATGATAATAGTATTTGACCTTTTTTAATAGTTTTAACACATGAAACCCTCCTCAATTGTGGTTGTTTACATAAACCGCAGGAGTTTGTCGTGTTCGGTAACTGGCGAGCATCGTTTAGAAAAACCTTAGCCCCTGTAGTTTTGCGTCACCATTTTTCAATGGCTTTGCCGTTTCGTACGATTTATGTGCTTATAAAAAAACTATAAGGAACACTTTTAAAAAATTAAAGAGGCTTTGGTCCCATCATTTTGTATCGTGTTAAAGACGTCGCTTTTGTGGATCTTAGATGTTTCAAAGTCCTTCATTATGTCCATATTGTTAAGGAAGTGAATTTATTAAAAAAGGACGTTTACTATGACAAAACTACCTTTATTAATGGTCTCTATGGTACTAATTGGAAGCGCGCTGGCTGGATGCTCATTGAAACAAAATTTTGTTGATAGTCACCCGACTGCTCCCAGTAAAAATGTGTTGACTGCGAAGAACCTAAACAATAAGAAAAGTATTGAGGTTGTCGCCAATCCCTCAGCCATACCGGTCTTAGTTAATAAGTATAATAAACTTCCTGAAAGTTATACGCCGAGTGATTTGGTTGACCCTGACATCCCGTTTACTTTTAAAGAGAAAGTGGAAAAACGTATGATGCGAAGCAGTGCAGCTCAAGCTATTGAAAGAATGTTTGCCGGGGCGAAACAAGATGGAGTCAGCCTTCTTGGTGTTTCAGCTTATCGTTCTCATGCAGCACAAACAGCTTTGTTTAATCACTATGTAAGTATCGATGGGGTTAAAGCAGCGAAGACATACAGTGCTGTGCCAGGAACCAGCGAGCATGAGACAGGTCTTGCTATTGATGTAACGGGCGGTGACGGCAAATGTGCGGCAGAGGATTGTTTTGCAGGGACGGCTGCTGCTAAGTGGCTGGAAAAGCACGCCGACGAATATGGATTTATCATTCGTTATCCAAAGGGGAAAGATGATATAACTGGCTACCAATATGAACCATGGCATCTGCGCTATGTTGGCAAAACAGTAGCACAGGAAATCATAAGCCGAAAAATCACGCTCGAAGAATACCAAGAAACCATCCAGGTAAATAAATAGAACTTGCGGTGCCATTTTGGTGACAGGCACCATTTGTGATACCTTGATAGTAGAAATGGTGACAGGCACCATAGAAAACGGGGGTCCCAGCTGCGTTTCTTTTGCAGTGAGGACCCCCGTTTCTTCTTATTTCTGGAGTATCATTCTTAAGTGTTATTGGTTATTTCCCTTTATTTCTAGCAGTTTAAGGCGCAGGTCGTTTTCCATGTTGGCGAGTTCTTGTTCGGCGAGCCGGCGTTTGGTACGGCCTTCTTCTTGGATTCGCATGGTTTCCTCTAAAGTGGAAATTAAGCTTTCCTGGGTTTTCTTTAATGTTTCGATATCAACGAGACCGCGTTCATTTTCTTTCGCCGTTTCAATGGTATTGGTTTTTAACATTTCAGCATTTTTTAATAAAAGCTCATTGGTCGTCTTCGAAACCTGTTTTTGGGCCTCTACCGCATGACGCTGACGGATTAGGGTTAGCGCGATCGCCACCTGATTTTTCCACAATGGAATCGCAGTCATGATCGATGATTGGATTTTTTCCACCAAGGCTTGGTTGGTATTTTGAATCAATCGAATTTGCGGAGCACTTTGAATCGTGATCTCCCTGCTTAATTTCAAATCATGCAGACGCTTGTCTAACCGGTCCGCAAATTGAATCATATCATTGACCTCTTGAAACTTCATTTGGTCGTTGGCCGCTTCGGCTTCTTTTTTCAACTGCGGAATGATTTTCGTCTCCATTTCTTCGAGTTTGATTTCCCCGGCTGCTATATAAATATTAAGAGCATGAAAGTATTCCTTATTGGTTTCATAAAGCTGTTCGAGCAGTTTAATATCCGAAAGCAGCACGTTTTTACTCCGGTCCAACTTTACACTAATCCGGTCAATCTGCGCTCCAGTTTTTTGGTATTTAGATAGAACCTCCTGGATGGAGCCCGATATTTTTCCAAACATACGAGCAAATAAGGATGGCTTCCCATCCTTTAATTCATCCGGATTGACCTCATTTAACCTTTTCATCAGATCATTAATGATTTCACCTATTTCCCCAACATCCTGTTTCTGTACGTGCTCGAGCATGGTATGGGAGAACGATAATAGCTTTCCTTGGGCTTGGGTACCGTAAGAAATCATCGCCTGATGATTGGCCGGGTCAATTTGTTGGGCAAGCTGGTAGGCCTTGGCCCGATTTTCCTCTGGAATGACATCTATCAACTTGACTGGCCGTGCTTCACTTGTTTGCGGTGTCTGCTTTTTAGCAAGGTTAACTGGTTCGGTTTCTCCAAAAGGATTGGCAAGAATATCATCTAATAAATCCCCGGTTTTGGGAATTGAATTTTGTTCACTCATTTTAGCCACCTATTTTCTTCAGGAAATTTTAATTCCTTTTTCTTTTGAATCGTATGTTTCGCGACATCTATTTCGAAATTTAAGGTATTGATATCATCGGATATGACCCGGTATAAATCTTCTTCTATTACTTTAGATAATTCATTTAATGTTTTACGAGTTTCAATGAGGGATTGGCCCATCTCACTATTTTGTTTTGGCTGTGAAGAAAGGAAACTATATTTTTCTGTCAGTTCAACGAGTGAGTCGAGGTGCGAGAAATAAAATTCTTCCGCCTGGTAGAATCGCCTTGGCTCCTTCGTAGTCATCTTGTGTATTTTTTTTGTAATTCTGTTTATGTCAATTCGCTGCTTTACTGAATAAATATCACGAATTTTAAAGATGCTTTTATTCAATCGTTTAATTTTTAGTTTTGCTTCTTTAAGGTTGTTTTTAATATAACGGTATTCCTTCCTCGTGAGCTGATGCTTTTTTAAATAGCTGGTGTTTTGAAATAACGAGAGAATGATATGGGTAAGAGCCCCGCCAAGTATCGCGATCAAGGTTGATGACCAGAAAGTAAAATCGAGCGGGATGTAACAGACAAGCCATGTAATGACAGTGACGGGAACGGCCACAAACGAGCGAATAAGGAATGCAACTATTGGGTTCATAATGGATCGACTCCTGACTTAATAATCCTTTATATTGATACGAATGAAGTAAATGAATGTTTCACAAACATGAAAATTTCATTGAAATTTTGCAGAATATGACATTAATTACACTTCTACAATACACGAAAAAACTCCTCCCTGCCATAGACCACAAACGGAAAGAACTCTAAGACTTAAGACGTATTTTTTATTGAGAAGGTTGCAATTTGAAGTTCGTCGGTTTCAAACTGTAATCATTGTGTTTGCAGTGCTAATGGTGACAGGCACCACCAGTGAACGAGCGGGAGCTTTCTTCCTGTTTTTGGTTATTTGACCAAGTACGGGCTGATACCCAAGAATTATTAGAGTTAGCTCAAAGACTATAGTGAAGATAGTGAAAATTAGAAAGGAGTATGGAACATTGTATTTTCATTATAAGGAACCTATGCATCATCTTGGAATGAACCAGCAGCCTAGGAATCATCATTATTTTGGCGAAAAATCTCACTCTGGGGAATCCCACCATCAGGTACAACACCACCACGATTATCAGCATACTAATGGAGGACATTACCAGCACAATCATTCTTTTGGGAGCCCTTCTCCCATCGGGGATGGAGGATTATTTCAGAATGGAGGGCACGGGCATCATGGGTACCATGGGCATCCATCACACTCAGGGGCTGGTCTTGGGGCATTGGGTAGTTTACTTGGATTTGGATTAAGCTATCTGGGTGCCGGTGGGATGAAAGGAACGCTGCCAGGTAGTTTTGGAGGTGATGGAGGGTTCCCACCACCTAATCCAGGGCCGTATGGCTACGGTTTCGGAAGTGCTGGTAGCGGATTTCCAGGGACAGTCCCAGCTCCCTATTCAGGATTATCACCAGCTAGTTTAACTTCCTATCCGCAGCCATTTTCAAGTTTCAGCGGCGGCTATGGTACCTGGTCACCAAGTGAATATGGAATTCCAAGATGAGCGTAGTAGAAATGGTGACAGGCACCGTTTTTAACTTTTAGCCTTCATAAAGTTCAATGGGAAGGCCGTCCGGGTCTGTGAAGAATGTGTATTTTTTGTTTGTGTATGGATCGACCCGGATGGGTTCTACTGAAATATCATGCTTCGCTAACTCAGCTACTTCTTCCTCGATGTTTTCTACCTCAAAAGCTAAGTGTCTTAACCCCACTGCTTCTGGACGATTCAGTCTTGCTGGCGGGTTCGGAAAAGAAAACAACTCGATTTGGTAGTGTCCTCCTACTTCTAAATCCAGCTTATACGAATCCCTTTCCTCACGATACACTTCATTTATGGGCATTAACCCTAAAATCCGCACATAAAAATCCTTTGATTTTTCATAATTCGAGCAAATAACTGCCACGTGATGAATCTTCTTTAACTTCATGTGATTAACTCCCCTTTCATGGAGGCTGTCAAGCCACCATCATGTTTACACCCATTATGACTTACATGATAACAAATTCTTCATTGAGCTAAAAGGCAGTAAAGTGGCTCGGCTGCTCCCTTCCATCAAAATCACCTTGAGCCTTGCCTATTGAAACAAAAATTTCATCCTAACAGCCCGGCGACTTTTACACACCTCTATAGTTCTTAAGACCTAGAAAATTTTCATCAAATTTTAATAATTTAACATAAGACAATTTCCCATTCCCATACCAAGGAATATATTGCAGAGTAAATTTTAAAATCAACCAAGAGGTGATATTTTGAAAAAAAAGGCCCTTTTTACCATACCGATTAGTTTACTGCTTATAGCGGTAATTATTGCCTCCTTTTTCCTAATAAATATAAAACCAGACGAAGGAAAAATTGCGAAGGCGCAGAAGCTTGCTGAATTTACAAAACCGGCAGTTGTAAGAATTGTCGATTATACCGTGGTCAGCTGGAAGTTTAACAATCCCGATGATCCTGAAGTGATGGCCATACTTGAACAATTAAAAAATCAATCGGTAGTGGGAGGATCTGGGTCTGGGGCCATCATCAGCTCGGATGGCTATATTGTCACCAATGCCCACGTAGTGGAAGCGACTCAAAAGAAAGATGAAGACATAGCTAATGAAGCTTTTGAACAATTAGTTTCTATTGTGGCTGATTATTTTAAAGTAGATTACGAGACTGCCTATAATTACATGGTGGCATATACCCAATACACGGATATTCAACGAGTATTAAAGGTGGTATTACCAGGTGGAGATGTCCTCGATGGAGAGGTTAAAAGCTATGGTGCCCCTATTAATGAAGGAAAAGATGTCGCCGTTTTAAAAATTGAAGGAAAAAACCTGCCTACCATCCCGCTTGGAAATTCAGATGATATTCAAAACCAAGAAAATATTTGGGTAAGCGGATACCCTGCCGCAGCTGATTCTGATCTTTTATCACCAGATTCATCATTAGTTTCTTCGATGACGGCTGGTCAAATCTCTGCTACGTCGAAAAAGACGGAACAGGGAAGTCCGGTTATTCAAATTAATGCGGCAGCAACCCACGGGAACAGTGGCGGACCAGTCATTAATGATAAAGGGCAAATCATTGGACTATTAACCTTTAGAGGCGATACAGTCAACGGCCAAGAGGTCCAAGGCTTTAATTTTGCTGTACCAGTCAATACAGTGAAGGAATTTGTCAATCAGGCAGGGGTAAGAAATACGAAGAGTGAAACCGATCAGCTATTCCAGGAAGGGTTGGAATTATATTGGGGCGGTTATTATAAACATGCTTTAGAAAAATTCGAGGCGGTTCAGCGGATCTATCCAAATCATTCGGAGATCAAACAATATATTACCAATGCGGAAAAGAAAGTTGATAGCAGTAAAACGCTATGGTCCGATTATGCTACAACCTTCTATATCGTCGATGGCGTAGCAGGATTGCTCGTTCTCATCCTTTTAGTGTTTACTTTTGTCGGGGGTAAATCCAGGAGTTCCGCTGCAGTTGTCGCTCCACCTGCCGCCGGGCCTGCTCCGACACCGGCCGCACCTGAAAACACCATACAAGACTTAAACAACGATGGCAAAATTGACGTCCAAGACATCCTCCTCGCCCTCGAAGAACACCAGAAAAAGCAACAGAAGAAAGACGA
Organism: Neobacillus drentensis; assembly: GCF_036965645.1. Lineage (GTDB taxonomy): Bacteria > Bacillota > Bacilli > Bacillales > Cytobacillaceae > Neobacillus > Neobacillus drentensis_D. Next base: position 11,014 of record NZ_JBALPZ010000073.1, on the reverse strand, counting down.
AGAATAAAGTAGCTGTTGATAATGGAAATGGTGCCTGTCACCATTTATAACTGGGGTGCAGTGTTTTCACTGCATCCCTTTAATTTCGGTCGTTGCTATCAATATCGCCATTGGTTTTGTGGAAATACGACGACTTAGTGCAAATAAAGTATAACTACGACTCTGCGGTTCATTTGAGATGGTTATTGATAAAATGGAGTGATGGGCAGGTGACTGAAAATCTGTTCATGACCTTTGGATTAACGTTATTAGCTGTCCTCGCAACAGGAATTGGCAGCCTCCGTTCCTTTCTTTATACAGCTTGATTGGAGAATAGCCGTCATGGCACTCAGCTTACTACTATTTATAAAAAGAAAAGCAAAGACAGAGAAGGCAGCAATGCCCTCTCTGTCTTTGCCAAGTAGATTTTTGTCCATGATTGGAGGCTGTGACTCATTGCACTATAGTGAGATTACAAATGGTGCCTGTCACTGTTTACACCATATTGAGATGGATGACTTCTTGGATGGTGGTTTGGTCGTTGATGATGGGGCTCCCTTGGAGGTCTGCAATGGTCCGGGCCAGCCTTATAATTTTATTTAGCTACGGTTACTCCCATTTTTCTTTTCAGCTATCTTACACTCTCAAGGTAGCCGTCCATTCCTTTAAGCCGATACTCGTTACTCGAGCCCACATCGATACCACTCCCCCTCCCGCCTGAGGAGTTTTCCGTCTTCCCAGAAAAATTTATCGGACTTAGGAGCATTTATATATTGTTGATAATATTGGGATGCAGGATCAGGAAAGTAAGATAAAATCGGTTGGGGGTCAATGAGCGGATGAACTTCACCATACACATAAGTTCTGTAGCTGCTCCAGGGGTAATCTTCGGGGGATGAGACCATTCCGGCCTCTACCGGGTTTAGATGAATATATTTGCTGACATCAATCTCATATTCGCGAGAGTTGAGAAGCTCATCACCATAGCGTTTTTCAAACACGTGGCCGGTGAACTCATATTTTTTGTTGAAATATTTCGCGTACTTCGTATTGAGATTTTTCATGATCACGCTTAGAGGAGTTTCAAGTGTTTTCAACTGGAGGTGGGTATGGTTGGTCATCAAGCAGAAAGTATGGAGCTGAAAGGGATAACGCATTCGTGTTTCTTCAACAAGGTTGAGATACCTCTGATAATCCTCCTCTTCCAAAAACAACGAGCTCTTCCGGTTCCCCCTGCAGGTCACATGATACTTCGCCCCTTCAAACCACATACGGACATTTCTTACCAATAAAATCACTCCCTTATCCTTGATAAAAAGATTTGGTGTCAGGCACCTTTTCCTCGATTTACACAATGAGTATAGCACATACAGTGACAGGCACCTTTTCCCTCTTTCCCATTATACTAATATTTTCCATTCTAGACTCTGATTTATGAGGATGTAACAAAATGTTCAAAGGTTGGGGCTAAGTATCATTAGCATCCTGTCTAACTTTTGGCGGCTTTTGTCCTTAAAAAACGGCCAAGCTTGATTTTTCTATAAACGTATAAAAGGTCCTAAGTTTTAATATTTATCTATAAGGTAAAGGAAGTTTTACTCACAACTACTTTCAACGAAAGGGGGAATGTCTCTGGAAATGGTAAGAATGATTCAGCGAATAATCGGTGTTCTCCTTCTGGTGTACGGTATTTACCTAATTTTCGGTACACAGGAGTTCTTTGGTACCATATTAATTATTTTGGCCTTCTTAATTTTCCCAAGCCTAAACAACAAGAAAAGCAATGCCGACAGTACTCATCATGATGATTATAACCACGATACTGAATCATCCTCTGACCATAATCATTCACACGAAAGCAGCAATTCAACCGGGGACAGCGGGGACTGATTCCCTTCCAGCCTAGCACTCAGCCCGCTAAAATGCCCCCATATTCTTTCACTGGGGGCAGTTACATCTATGATTTACCTTTTGTAAAAAAGTACAAAAACCACACAGCATGATTTTGTTCGTCAACCGCCGCTCTCCTAAATGCCGCTTGAACCATTGGATCAGTGGCCTTATCGGCGATTTCCATATAAAAATCGACTGTTTTCTGTTCATCCTCAATCGCAAATTTTAACCCTTTTACATAACTGTCAGGACATTCTTCCGTGATTTTCGGCTGAGGCGGATGCCCAGTTAATCTTTGATAAAGATGGACAAACTGCTGATAATGCCTGACCTCATCCTCACGAATCTCCAAGATCTGCTCCCGCTCTTTCTTATTTGAAGCTAAATTGGCTAACCTTGTATAACATTCAATGGCGCTATATTCACCATTTATTGCCTGTTCAATTTCTTGTATTAAGGCATTCGACTGTCTATATACCGCATCATAATAATTTGTATATGGATACATAGGAACCCTCCCAATTTCATCATTATCCATCCTATGAATAATCACCAATTAGGTGTCTGCCTTTACAAACAATGCGCAAGGCCAACCATACAAAAAAGCCGCGACTTATCGGGGTTGCCCCAATAAGCCGCGGCTGGTGCCTGACACCATTTACACTTCCTGGATGTTGATATTCGGATTGTTTTCATGTTCTTTGATGAGGTCTTTTAGGAATTGTATGAGTTCGTCTTGGAGTTCTTCTTGCTGCAAGGCGAATTCGACGGTCGTTTTGACGAAGCCGATTTTTTCACCGACATCGAACCGCTTTCCTTCAAAGTCATAAGCAAACACGCGTTGAATTTGGTTGAGTTTATGAATCGCATCGGTTAACTGGATCTCACCGCCTGCACCTGCTTCCTGCTGATCAAGATACATAAAGATTTCAGGAGTTAAGATATATCTCCCCATAATTGCAAGATTAGATGGAGCGGTCCCCGGTGCTGGCTTTTCAACAAAATGTTTAACTTGATAACGTCTGCCCTCCGGTTCAAAAGGGTCCACAATACCATATCGATGTGTCTCATTCATCGGTACATGCTGTACACCTATAATAGACGAGAAAGTCGCTTCATATTGATCAATTAACTGCTTTAAACAAGGCGTCTCACTTTGGACGATATCATCACCCAGCAGAACCGCAAATGGTTCATCCCCAATAAAATTACGCGCACACCAAACGGCATGGCCCAGCCCTTTAGGCTCTTTCTGACGAATATAGTGAATATCAGCAAGGTTAGACGTATAGTTGACTTTACTTAATAGATCCCATTTTTCTTTTTCCATTAAATTTTTCTCAAGCTCAGGGGCAAAATCAAAGTGATCTTCAATCGCACGTTTCCCTTTACCCGTTACGATAATGATATCCTCAATCCCTGAATCAATCGCTTCTTCCACGATATATTGAATCGTTGGCTTATCCACGATCGGCAGCATTTCCTTAGGCATGGCTTTCGTCGCTGGTAAAAAACGTGTACCCAGCCCAGCAGCCGGGATAATCGCCTTACGAACTTTTTTCACAACTATCTCTCTCCTTCACACAATTTCAATTTATGTAATATAATAACAATATTTTTATCTATTCACCATAATTAACTAAATTAATTATACCATACATAATCGTTCAAAAACCCAATTCAATTGACCGCCCTTGAAACAAAAAAAGCCGTGAGAACAATCAATTCTCACAGCATTATTAAGTAATCAATATAGTAAATGGTGCCTGTCACTAATTACTAGTTGTTGGCATTGTTAATGGTGACAGGCACCATTAACTATTCATTGACATTGTTTATGGTGACAGGCACCAACTTGGGCTTTATCTTTCGTTAATGTATTTGTTTAGGCGTTTCCTGATTTCGGCTTCTTCTTTTCCGGATAAAATGTGGTAAGTTGGGATGACGACCTTTCCTGCACTGCCGTAATTTATAACAAATGCGGGCGTCTTTATCCCTAACATACCAACAGGAGCGCTCGAAACTTGTTCTAATTTGGTAATGTTCTTTCTTTTAATCGAATGTCCTTTTACAAATAAATGATTCTCATCATAACCAACCAATACCGGTTTTTTTACCATTAGAATTGTCATTAAGATAAACAGCCTGCCAAAAAAGCCAATACCGGCAATGCCGGCGATCACGGAAATGACCTTCCGAAATAAACTGGCATCCAAAAAACTAACCTGCTAACATTAGCAAAATTGCCACAATCACAAATACGCCGGAGACAATGAACCGGAGAAAAACGGAGGATTTTCGGTACGAAATGATATTCACTATTTCACCTGCTAATTAGAAGCCAACACCTAATATTGCTGCTTCTCAGATTTGAATACCGCTATATCCGATACAACAATAATCATAATAAATTTCCACCCTTGAAACACGAGAAGATCGAATGAAATATACCAAGAAAATTCTTTTAAAAAAAGCAATGCACCGTTAATATAGTGCATTGCTTTTACTAATTAATATAGTTGATTCTGATGCCATTTCCAGGCATCGGCAATAATCTTCTCTAGATTGCGCTCCGCTTTCCAGTCAAGTTCCATGAAAATTTTATTAGACGAAGCTACTAATCTAGCAGGATCCCCTGCACGGCGGTCCGCCATTTCTACGTTCGCCTTAATTCCCGTCACTCGTTCACAAGTCTCAATGACTTCCTTAACCGAATAGCCATGACCGTTTCCTAAATTATAGGTCTCAGCGGTTTTTTCCCCTGATAACAAGGCTTCTAGGGCAAGAATATGAGCCTTGGCCAAGTCGGTTACATGGATATAATCACGGATGCAGGTGCCATCCTCTGTATCATAATCCGATCCAAACACAGAGATTTTTTCCCGAGTCCCTAACAGCTGCTGAAGAATAATTGGAATTAAGTGCGTTTCCGGCTCATGGCTTTCGCCAATTGCCGCTGATTGATGAGCACCCGCCGCGTTAAAGTAACGAAGTACAACATAATTCAACCCATAGGATTTTGAAAAATCAGCCAGCATCTGCTCAACCATTAACTTAGATTGTCCATAAGGATTAATCGGAGCAGTCTTACTCTCTTCATCAATTAACTTCACATCAGGAATCCCATATGTAGCAGCAGTAGAAGAAAAAATAAAGTTTTTGACTTTAAATTTAATCATCACTTTTAACAACGTTAAGGTAGAAGCCACATTATTTTCATAGTATTTCAATGGGTCTATAACAGACTCTCCGACCAAGCTATAAGCAGCAAAGTGCATAACGGCTTTAATAGGATAACTTCTGAACACCATTTGCAGGTCTTCCTCGTTACCGAGGTCCCCTTTAACAAAAATGGCACGCTTATCAACCGCTTCACGGTGACCGGTTGATAGATTGTCCAGTACGACAACATCCTCTTTTTCTACTAATTCCTTTACGAGATGGCTACCAATGTAACCAGCTCCGCCAACGACGAGAATCATATTCATTTCCCCTTAGCTAGAATTAAAAACCTTTCCTATTATAGCATTTTTCAGAAAAAACAGCCCTCAGTTAGGATTTAACAATAATTTCCTTAAAAACAAAAAAGCGGGATTCCTGCGAATCCAGCTTTTTTCTTAAAATGAATTGCCCGCTTTTACTTTGGTACTAGAGGGCGAGGCCACCGTGATCCCCGTTGTCTCCTCGAAATTAAACAAGCTTGCCGGTATATCCGTAAACCGCTCCAACTCGTTATACGCTGGAATACCATGGTAGGACATATCTAAGCCCTCATCTTCTTCCCGCTCAGTAGCGCGGAGGCCAACCGTCTTTTCACATACCTTCGCCATAAACGTCCCGCCAATTAAACCCCAAGCCAGCACAACCACCGCGCCTAATAGCTGAACAAGGATGAGTGAAACATGACCAGTGGTCAATAAACCGTCCGTTTTATCAAACAAGCCTACTGCAATCGTTCCAAAAATCCCGCTAAAACCGTGGACTGCAACCGCTCCAACCGGATCATCTACCTTTAAATAATCAACAAATAGCGTAGCATAAATGACCAAGATACCGCTAACCAGCCCAATGATAACAGCAGACCATTCCGAAACATAGGCACACCCGGCGGTAATCGCAACTAATCCAGCCAACACGCCATTAATCGTCATACTCGGGTCTGCTTTCCCAAACTTCTTCATGGTTAAAAATAAAGCAGCTGTTCCTCCGCTCGCTCCAGCAAGCATCGTATTAATCGCAACCGGTGCAAGTACAGGACTTGATGCATCCAATGTACTGCCGGCATTAAAAGCAAACCAGCCAAACCAAAGGATAAACGCTCCTGCCGAAGCTAACGGGATGTTACTTGGCGCAAATACATTCACACTGCCATCTGAATTAAATCGGCCCTTCCTTGGTCCGAGCCATTTGGCCATCGCCAATGCTGCACAGCCGCCAACTGCATGAATCGCCGCCGATCCGGAAAAATCTTTAAAACCGAGCTTCGCTAACCAGCCGTCACTATTCCAAATCCAATGTCCGCTCATCGGATAGATCACTATACTGATAAGTGCTGCCGTCACCACATAGGCCTTGAAATTCATGCGTTCTGCGACTGCACCTGAAATAATCGAAATACTCGCAACCGCAAATCCCATTTGAAAAAGAATAAAGGCCGTACTAGGCAAATGAATGGCAAGATGAATTTTTTCAGGGCTTCCAAATAAGTTTGTTCCAATGAATCCGAAAGCATCTTTCCCAAACATAACGCCAAATCCAACCATCCAAAATGCTAAGGCACCAATTGTTAAGTCCACGAAAATTTTCATCGTCACATTCACTGCATTTTTCGTGCGGACAAAACCGGCTTCAAGTAAGCTAAATCCGCCTTCCATAAACAATACCATTGCCGCTGCCAAAACAATCCAAACTGTATTGATATACGTCAGTACCATTATCGTCCTTCCTCCCGGTTTACTAAATCGTCAATATCATCATCAAATTCTCCAGTGCGAATGTTATAGGCTTCTAGAATCGGATAGACATAGATTTTCCCATCGCCTTCCTCTCCAGTCTGCGCTGCCTTGACAATCGTCTGAATGGTCGAATCTACTAAATAATCGGATAGAACAATTTCTAATTTCACCTTAGGGTGCAGGGTCACTTGATAATTTTTCCCGCGATACACACCTTTTGTATCCTTTTGTTTCCCGCGCCCTACAACTTGGGAAACCGTAAAACCAGTGATGCCGATACTTTTTAATCCCTTAATCGTCTCTGTGAGCCGTTCAGGTCTAATGATTGCCTCTATTTTTTTCATGGAAACACCTCCATGTTATATTTCCTTACATCAATATGATAAAATATATAACATTTACCTCCTCAACGTCAATTAATATTTTTAACCAATTTTTATATTCTGAATTTTTCTGAAAAATGTTGGTCAAAAATTTAATAAAAACGTAAGGCTTACCTATTAAAATAGCGTTATCAAATGTGAACATGCCGCCAGGAGGAAGGAACCATGAAACGGTCACTTCGTATAAAAAGTATCTTTATCGGACTATATAGCAGTTTATTTTTCTTATTGCTTTACTTGACAAATCATCACCAGACCTTGGCTGATCTAGGCATTAATGTGTTTTCGATTGGAGCTTGCCTGATTACACTCGTCTGGATGATCAAAACCTTTAAAACATCAAGTTAAATCAATTAATAGACCGCGGCCAGAAAAAGGCCAACTTCCACGTGAATCGAACATGCCGTCCCTTTTATCAGAAAATGGTTTTATCGATAATTCCCATGATGCCGCGTTAATGAAGCAATCCAGCTGGCGTCAGAATGTCGCTCAAGGCCATGCCAACGGGATCGCTTTAGCATTTAATCTTAAAAGAAAACCGGCCGATCCTGGGACAGGCACTCTATACAAGGTCATTGCAGGTTCGTTTCAGTCAAGAGAAAATGCCGATGAACGGGTCGCCTACCTTTCCTCAAAAGGAATCGATTCATTTGTGACAACCATCACGATTTCAGGTAAAACTTGGTACCGTGTACAAGCCGGGGCTTATGCCAGCCGGGATAATGCTGAAGATCGTTTAGACGAGCTGAAGCGGGCAGGTATTACCGATGCGTTTATTATCGCCGAATAATTTTTTGAAATAGTCACTCATTACCATAGTGAGGGGCTTTTTCTTTTGCCAACTATGAATTTTTTTTGACAATAACCTTGCTTAGTCTAAGGTAATATAGGAAAAAATAAAGATTACCTATTGATAGTCAACTTAAAAACGAATAATATAGTAAAGTCGCTAAAAATTGTTCGTATTTTGGAGGATCCTATATGTTTAGATTGAAAGAAAATCATACTAATACAAAAACAGAGCTGATGGCTGGGATTACGACCTTTTTCACTATGGTCTATATCGTGGTCGTCAATCCTGTTATTCTGGCTGATGCCGGCGTACCATTTGAACAGGTCTTTTCCGCAACCATTATCGCCGCTTTGGTTGGTACCCTTTGGATGGGGCTTTTCGCTAATTACCCGATTGCTATCGCACCGGGGATGGGATTGAATGCCTTCTTCGCCTATTCAGTTGTCGGCGGCCACCAGGGGATTAGCTATCAAACTGCCTTCGCCGCTGTGTTCGTAGCCGGAATTATTTTTGTTATTTTATCGTTAACACCGTTTCGGGAAAAATTGATTGAGGCGATTCCGGAGAATTTAAAGCACGGCATTACCGCTGGAATTGGTTTATTTATCGCGTTTATCGGCTTGCGTCAAACTAAAATTATTACTGCTCATCCTTCTAATTTAGTCGGTTTGGGTGACCTGCATTCGTCTTCAGCCCTATTAGCCATTGTAGGGTTGGCTGTTACTTTGATTTTGATGGTCCTTAGAGTCAATGGTGCCTTGTTTTTTGGAATGATTGTTACCGGGGTGATTGCTTACTTTACCGGGCAGCTTTCCTTTGATAAGGGATTCATGTCACTTCCATCTCTTCCGGAAGGGCTGATGATCGGAAATCCGATCACTGCCTTTGGTGATGTTATTCAACACAGTCTTTATGCTGTAGTCTTTTCGTTTATCCTTGTGACGATCTTTGATACAACAGGAACGATGATCGGGGTTGCCAATCAAGCCGGTTTAATGAAGGGCGACAAGCTGCCGCGTGCTAGACAGGCCCTGCTCTCTGACTCACTTGCGACATTGGTCGGATCGATTTTTGGGACAAGCCCGACAACTGCGTTTATTGAATCGACTTCCGGCGTTGCCGCAGGCGGACGAACTGGTTTAACCTCAGTAACGGTGTCAGTTTTATTTTTGGTGTCTGCTTTCTTCGGACCGCTTGTTAGTGCCGTGTCGGGAATTGCTGCGATAACCGCACCAGCGTTAATTATTGTCGGCAGTTTAATGATGGGCAGTATTGCTAAGATTAACTGGAATGAATTAGATGAAGCGTTTCCGGCCTTCCTTACCGTTTTAAGTATGCCGCTGACCTCTAGTATTTCAACAGGAATCGCGCTCGGATTTATCAGTTTTCCTATTCTAAAATTGGTAAAAGGGAAATGGCGTGAGATTCATCCATTACTCTATGTGTTTGCGGTATTGTTCTTTATTCAATTAGCATTCTTGCAGTTCTAATAGCAGAAAGACGTAAAAAAAGAGTCCGAATCCGGACTCTTTTTTTATGCTGTTATTTCACTTGGCTGTTTTGCTTCGTGGCGTTGTTCTTTTATAAAGATTCCGCCGATTAATCCGAGAAGTGAGAAAATGACTGGTATGAGAAATCCATAATGATACCCAACACTTACGGCAGAAGTATGAAAATGGTCTAATACCTTACCAAAAATACTTGGCAGCAGCACCGCACTTAAAAAGCCCCCTGTATTCGCGAAGCCCGAAACGACACCGACTTCCTTCATATCAAATGACTTCCGAACGATCGCAAACGTTAAGGAGCTCGAACCATTCCCATAACCAATCAGCCAAAAGATAATCACGAGCATATAGTATGGCGGCTTTCCACTATAAAATAAAACGAGCCAGCTGATAAAAGCAATCACATGGACCACGATAAATGGACGCTTAATCGAATCAATTTTGCTTGAGAGCCAGCTTGTCAGCGGCGCTCCAACGAGTGCGCCGATCAATCCTATCATCACAAGCTGGCTTGATTGCGAACGTGTCATATCATACACATGCATCCCATAAGGAACCGCCCAAGACCCAATAAATCCCACGTAGGTCCCTACTAAGCCAAAATGACAGAAGAACGCAGCCCAAGCCTGACGGCTCGAAAAAATCCGCCGCAGAACGATGATTGTTTTTTCGCGCGGTTTCTTTTGTTTCACTTTGGCAGCATCATGTTTAAATAACTGTTTTGATTTTTTTTCGAGTACAAAGTATAGCAGCACGGCGCTTAAAACCAGGACAATTCCTGTGATAAAAAAGGGCGTGCGCCAGCCTGATAACGAAATCCACGCTGAGAAAGGAACGGTTGCCAGCAGAAAGCCAAAGCTTCCGGCCATTCCCGCGATTCCCAGTAAACCGACGAATTCTCTAACTTTAAACCATTGGCTTAGGATCAAGACGAGGTTGACCCAAATGGTGGCATCTCCTAATCCTGCCATCAATCTCGCTAAAAGAAGAAAAAACGCATTGGGAGCGAGACTGTAGACTAAGGTACCAATTCCGTTCAACAAAGCACCGATGATAAGGAAGAAATTTGGTCCATACCGGTCAGATAGAATTCCAATGGGGATTTGAAATCCCGCATAGGCTAGAAATTGTATGCTTGTCAGCAATCCAATCGTTGCCGCTGTTAAGTTGAAGTCCTTCATTAATTGGTCAGAAATTAAACCCGGTGCTGTCCGTTGACTGACGATTAAAAAATAGGTAACCAAGACCGAGGCAAAAACGACCCATCTATATTTGCTAGTTTGTTTTTTCACTATTCACTACTCCTGTTGCTAGAATCTATTTCATATTATACTCCAATTTATTGATTAGATTTGACTAATTTGGCGTGGTGGCGTTTTCATTTGTAAAAATGATGAAATAGCCTTAGGGAACGGGAGTGTCGCGTTTGGTGAAGGACAATAATTTACTTTGGCACGGTAAAAGTATCCTTCATTCGGGCTATGAAGGACACTTTTTAGTTGA
>NZ_JBALPZ010000072.1:0-6613 GCF_036965645.1 Neobacillus drentensis | reverse complement strand
GGAACGAGAGTAAGTGTAACTGTAAGAGATAGCGGAGGAAATTATAGTCCGTACACAGTAATAATGGTAGGTAATTGAGTGGTGCAAAAACAATAAAACGAGTGATTTTGAGAAATTTATGGCAAAAAGAGAAGAGTTATTAGTACTATTCCAGTTTATACTGCAGTAGGAACGTATAAGATCCGCTTCGACTCTAATTCCAATCTGGGAGATTTATCAGTGCCGCCGGTTTCTGTAACCATTAAATAAAATTAGACCATGTAATGACAGTCGCCTCTAGCAGGCGGCTTATTTTTTTGAAAATTTCTAACTTCTTATTCTCTAAAAATAGCACTATGGTAAAATATAGTATGAAAGCACTAAACTTCCATAAAATGAGTTGAAAGGAGTTACGAATGAAGAAACTAGTAATAACGGTACTCATTGCTTTTTTATGGTTAGCGTACCTGCCTAACCGTGGGGAAGCTATTGCCCAAGAACCTCAAATGCAAGTAAAACTAGTCAATTATCTAGCTAACAAACCAAGTATTTCATTAAAAGTATCAGGAACCTACTACCTAAATGGGACAGCCACAGCCACCCGTTTAAGTACCGCCAAAACGTACACGGTAAAAGTAGTAACCCAAAGTAACAAGCCATACATAAGTTTATACGACGGTTCTACAAGACTCGCCATAGGTGCCAACCTGGCGATCAAAACCAGCAGCCGGAAAGATACCGCTACATTCAATAACCATACATATTTAGGGAATTTTAATTTTGCAGTGGACAATGGACGCTATGTAGGAGTAACAAATAGGATTTATCTAGAAGACTATCTAAAATGTGTCGTTCCGTCTGAGATGTACGCCTCTTGGAATAAGGAAGCACTGAAAACACAGGCGGTTGCTGCACGAACCTATGCCTTTTACCGAATCAACAAGGTCATCAACGATACAACTACCTATCAGTTCTACGAGGGAACTGCCAAACTGCATCCTAACTCTACGGCAGCCACCCAAGAAACGGTCGGGCAAATCCTTACCTATAACGGAAAAGTCATTGATACCTTATTTTCTGCTTCGAACGGAGGAATGACCGAGAGCAATTACAATGAGTTCGGCACTCCTCCACTTCCATACTTCCCAATTCAGAAAGACATCTATGATACAAAAATAAAGTGGAGCTCCATCATACATAAACAACAAATCAATACCACCGGATTAGATCTCCGTAATCCTGCGAAATGGTGGGATAAAACGGTGGAGGCCGATTCAGCCATCGCTAGTAATATGAAAACATGGCTATCCCAGAACGGGTATAGTAACAAGCAAATAAAGATCGTTAGTATCCCAAAATTGTCTTTTTATGAAAAGACGAAAAGCGGCAGGGTCTCAAGAGGGGATATCCAGTTTACCTTTTATGTAAAGGGGAAAGTTGATTCAACGGGGAAGCTGCAGCTTCAAACCATCAGCTATACAGGTGCGATTGCTGATAAAAATCGAAACATTATGGGAAAAAGTGTGTTTCCAAGTACGTTAATCACGAATATGGCACAAACCAGTTCTGCCTATACCATTTCAGGATCAGGAAAAGGTCATGGAGTGGGGATGAGTCAGCATGGTGCCAACAACCGGGCGAATGCTGGCTTAAAATACAATAGTATCTTGGCTTTTTATTATCCGCATACCGTTAATTCTAAGGTGTATGTTTTGAAAGCTAGTTACTAAAGTGAAAATAGTGTCTTTATGCAGTTTCTATATACTAAATTCACTTTGTCACACAAACTAGAGCTAAAAACCTTACCTAAGCCTTCCGGACTTTCCCGGGAGGCTTTAATTAGCTTCCCTTTCTTTACGTATTCAATAATACTTGTTATTGTTTGGTTTCCGTGTAGAACTAGTTGAGAAAGTGGCAAGGTAGTGTACAGAGTTACTAATTGCTTTTTTTATTATTTTAACAATATTCGACAAATTATACTCTTTACCGTCAAAATAATTAGTGGTAAACTAATGTAAGCTAAATATCATGGGTGTTTTTTGTAATTTTATTAGTACTTTTGTCTTTGTATATCAAAATATCTAATAGGGAGGATGGGTAATTAGGCTCTTATTTTTCTATTAGATATTTATTTTTGCCTATTAGTTGAATACTTATATGAAAAATAAACATCAATTGGTAATGAAATGTAAATTACCAAGACCTATTTAATTCAGAGTAAATTACTTGTAATATTATATTAGAAATATGTGATCCCATTTTAGATTTAGAGTGAGTGAATATAGATAGATAGATATGAAACAAAGGGGAAATGGGAGTGAAACGTGTTTTAATTATTACGCAGCATTTTTATCCGGAAATTGGAAGTCATGCGAACCGGATTAAACATCTATACATGTTGTTAGCCCAAAATAACTTTGAGGCCACAGTTCTGACAACACAACCCTCATATCCGAATAAGAAAATGTACGAAGATGGTCAATTTTGGGATGAGGAGTCTTTAAATCTCGACAATGAGCACATTATTAGGATTGGAATAAGGAACAGAAAGTATTCTGCCAATTTCTTGAATCGCCTGTTTTACTATCTAGAAATAATGTTCAAATTTATAATGATCATCCTTAAGGATAAGTACAAGTATGATTATATTTTTGTTACTTCACCACCAATCTTTACTGGATTTGTTGGTTTGTTTGCTAAATATAGATATAAAACAAAGTTTATCTTAGATATTAGGGATTTATGGCCTGAATCCTTAAAAGGTGTCGGTGTCTTTGACAATGCCGTGATCTTGAATATTTTTGGTGCATTGGAAAAGTTATTATATAAAAAATCCGACAAAATCGTCATAAATAGTTTAGGCTTTCAAGAATATATCCAACGAAAAGCAGGGATCCTAGAATCAAAAATAATGTTCATTCCTAACAGTGTTATAAAAGAGGAAATGGCATCAATTGAACATAAAAAAGAGCAAAGTAAAAAAATTATATATGCCGGGAACCTAGGACTAGCTCAAAATACGGATATTATCTACCAATTGGTTCCTCTTTTAGAAGAGAAGGGCATTCAACTAACCGTTATTGGTTATGGTGTAAACAAGAAGCAACTTGTAGAATCCATTAAAAACCATAAGAATGTGACGATTATTAACCCGGTGACAAAGAAACAATGCTTAGAAATTATTGCGGAGCATGATTTAGGTTTGGTTACCCTAAAAGACAAGGATGTCTTTAAAACGGTTCTACCAGGCAAAATTATTGATTACATGACTTGTGGAGTTCCGATTGTTGGCGTTATTGATGGGTACGCAAAGGATTTAGTAAATAATCATGGTGTAGGAATTGCTATACATGATAATAATCCTGAGCAAATCCTATCACATATTATGAATCTTTTAGATAACAATTCGACAAGATACAAAATGGCAAAAAAGTGTCAGCAATTGATTCTTAACGATTTCAATTGGGAAAAAAATATTACTAGTTTAATAGCATATATGAATGAATGTACTTTACCTCTACAAAGGAAGGATACAACAGATGTCACAGAAAGTTTGCATGTTCGTATGGAATCACTTCACAAATGATGCACGGGTTTTGCGTGAGTGCACCGCATTATCAGAAGCAGGATATGAAGTAGATTTATTATGTATCCACGATCCAAAAGATGCATCGTTACCAAGATACGAAGAAAGAAATGAACGGTTTAAAGTATACAGGCTGAAACGATATCCTGTTGTATTAGAATTAATGCAGAAAATTTACAAGTACTCCTTGCAGAATAAATTGTTTGGAGCTTTTTTCTTGCTTGTTTGGGCATTACTAATCTATATGGCACCGATCGTTTTTTCAATACTAACCGTATTAGCAGTGGTTTTATTGAAAACAAAATTAAAGGTAGTATGGGTACGAGGAAGTCTTATTCTCGGAATGATTATGAAGGGATTTCAAAAGGATTACGATATTTATCATTCCAATGATTTAAATACTCTCCCACAAGGTTATATTTGCGCTAAATGGCGCTTAAAACGCAAAAAGTTAATATATGATTCACATGAGGTTCAAACGAGCCGGACGGGATATCAAAGTCCAATTTATGGAAAGCTAGAGGCGTTCCTTATTAAGAGAATGGACGAAATGATCGTAGAGAATCATACACGGGCTGCATATAACGAAGACTTATATGGGTTTTATCCTCATGTAGTTCATAACTACCCTTTTAAGCAAAAGGACATTAATGATGAAAAAGTTGATTTGCATGGGATTTTAGGCATACCTAAAGGAGAAAAAATTCTACTGTACCAAGGTGGTATTCAAACTGGTAGAGGATTAGATAAATTAGTCAAAGCCGCTCCGCTTTTTAACGAAGGAGTCCTAGTATTAATAGGGGATGGAAAAATAAAAAAGGAATTAGAAAAAACTGTCCAAGAAATGAAGCTTGAAGATAAAATTAAGTTCCTTCCAAAGGTACCACTAAAGGAACTTCCTAAATATACAAGAAATGCTTATTTAGGGTTTCAGGTTTTAAATAATGTATGTTTCAATCATTATTCCGCTTCTTCGAATAAATTGTTTGAATATATGATGGCAGGTGTGCCTGTAGTGGCGTGTGATTTCCCCGAAATTAAGGGAGTTGTTGAAAGTGACGGTACAGGGATTTGTATTGATTCACATGACCCTGAATCTATAGCAGCTGGTGTTAACTGGTTATTAACCAATCCACGTGCTCATACAGAAATGAAAGAGAAGTCTATTGCATCAAGTGGAAAATACAATTGGGAAAATGAAAAGAACCTATTCCTTAATGTATATAACGCTAGTAGATTCCCGGTTAGTGAGTATTCCGATGGAGTTCAGGCTAGAATCCAATAGGTATTTAGTTGTTTTTGGTGGAGTATCCAGTTATTTACCAGCTCGTAAATATTGTCGAATAAAGAAACACATGATATGATGACTAAGGCGTCAGAATACAAGGCGTTGATTACTTCTAATAGAATAGATTGAAGGAATTATATATTTATTTAGATTATTTAGAAGAAAAGTTTATTGTAAGATCGTTATCTTACTAGTATATGAGAGTTATAGATTAACTGATAGAATAATAAAAATTTATTTAATTATTAGGGGGAAATTAATTTGAAACTTTGTACTGTAGGATTAGGATATATCGGATTACCAACTTCAATTATGTTTGCAAAGCATGATGTTAATGTAGTAGGTGTAGAAATCAGACCAGAAGTTGTTGAATTGTTGAATTCAGGGATAATTCACATTGAAGAGCCTGGTTTACAAGAGGCATTAAATGAAGTAATTGAAAAAGGTACGTTCCGTGCAACACTTTCACCTGAAAAGGCTGATGCATTTATCATTGCTGTACCAACACCGAATAATGATGATTTATATAAATCTTGTGATTTAACATATGTTTTAAGTGCGGTAAATAGCGTTATTCCGTACCTTGAAAAAGGGAATGTGTTAATTGTAGAATCTACAATTGCTCCAAGAAGTATGGATGATTATGTGAAACCTCTAGTAGAAGAAGCTGGCTTTACTGTAGGTAAAGATATCTTCCTTGTGCATTGTCCAGAAAGAGTTTTACCAGGACAAATTCTACATGAGTTAATATACAACAACCGTATTGTTGGTGGAATCACTCCTGAGTGTACCGAAGCTGGTGCAATGGTTTATAGTACTTTTGTAAAAGGGGAAATCATTAAGACGACTGCTAAGACTGCAGAAATGTCCAAGTTAATGGAAAACACATTCCGTGATGTAAATATTGCTCTTGCTAATGAGTTAACAAAGGTATGTAATGAATTAGAAATTAACGCATTAGACGTTATTGAAATGGCAAACAAACATCCACGTGTAAACCTTCATTATCCAGGACCAGGGGTTGGAGGACACTGTCTAGCTGTAGATCCATATTTTATTGTTGCAAAAGCTCCAGAGCAGGCTCAAATTATTAATTTATCACGTTCAGTTAATACTTCAATGCCTGAGTACGTAGTAAATAACGTGAATACTTTAATGGAAAATGTTGACGGTAAAGTTATAACTGTATTCGGATTAACCTATAAAGGAAATGTTGATGATATTCGTGAGAGTCCTGCAATGGAAATCTATGAAATGCTTGAGGAACAAGGTAAATATGAGGTTAGAGCTTTTGATCCACATGTAGAAGGAGATATCGTTATTAATGATATGGAAGAGGCAGTAAATAAATCCGATCTAATTCTTCTTCTCACTGACCATAGTGAATTTAAAGAACTTGACTTCAGCAAAATGACAAAAATGAATAACAAGAGAATCTTTGATACAAGAAATATAATGAAAAATGTTCCTGCTGATTTTGATTATATTAATTTTGGGAATCTTTATAACTCTATTAAAAAGGAAATGGTTTTATCAAGATAATTTTAAAAAAATACAGAGTGTTGTTGGGTTGAACTTTTTCTATCCGGCAACACTTTTATTTTTATAAACTGATAAATGCTAACTTATACAGGAATTAAAGCTCAATTTTTGTATGGTGGTATACCTACTATACTTTATGGAATATTTAATAGTTATTTTGAAATACTTTATATTAATTAATCAGTGAAGAATTGTTTGTATAAGCAAGTAGCATAATC
>NZ_JBALPZ010000071.1:0-8435 GCF_036965645.1 Neobacillus drentensis | reverse complement strand
CAAACATAAGAAATCCGGCCCAATGAAGGAGCCGGATTTCTTATGTTTGCTTTAATTCTAACCTTCGTGCAACTAATGACAAAGCATAATTCACGATAAAATACATGAACGCCACCATGATAAAAACAGGTATTACATACGATCCCTTTTGCGCGTAAATAATTTGTCCGTTGTGCAATAAATCCGGCAGCGCAATGACGACAGCTAACGATGTATCTTTAAGCAGGGAAATAAATTGACTGACAATAGGTGGAACCATTCTTCTCAGAGCTTGGGGCATGATGATATAACGTAAGGTCTGGATGTAATTCAGCCCAGACGCACGTGCTGCTTCCATCTGCCCTTTTTCGATCGAGTTTAAACCGCTTCGGATAATTTCTGACAGCATCGCTGATTCAAAAACCGTCAATGCTGCGATGGCCGCAGTCGTAATTTCCATTTCAATCCCGATTTCGGGCAAGGCAAAATAGGCGAAGAAAATGATTAGCAGCAAAGGAAGGTTGCGAATCGTCTCAACCACTACGGCAAGGAATGGAGAGACAACAGGGATTCGCGCATATCTGAGCGTGCCAATAAGACCGCCAATCAGGAAGCTTAGCACAATCGAAATGGCTGCGACCTTAAGGGTGACACCAAATCCTTCTAGCAAAAATTTAACATTGTCCAGTTTATATACTTCCATGAACGGTGCTAGCACATCCATCTAAGCACCTCCTCCATTACTTCTAGCCATTCGTTTTTCTAAAAGTCCTACACCAAGACTTAATGGGATCGTTAAAATTAAATAGAATAAAGCAACAAAAACATAGGTATCAAAGGTTACGTAGGTCTTTGCAGATATTAGATCCCCCTGATACATTAAATCCCCGCCTGCGACTACCGCTAATAAAGATGAATTTTTAACTAAATTGATAAATTGGTTGCCAAGAGGAGGGATGACGATCTTGATGGCCTGGGGGAGTACAACCATTCTCATTGCCTGGCCGTAACTTAGTCCTGTAGAGCGGGCTGCTTCCATTTGTCCGCTTGGAACCGACATGATTCCAGCACGGATTGCTTCAGCAATAAAAGCGGCAGTATAGATGGTCAATCCAATGGTTCCTGCCGCCATTCCGCCTAAGTTTCCAGACAAATAAGTGAAAAAAACAATCACGAGTACAGGTATATTCCGAATAAATTCAACATAGGCCGTCCCAATCCAGTTAAGCATTTTAAACGGGGCAATCCGCATGACAGCAAGAAGTGTTCCCAAAATAAAGCTGCCTAATAAAGCGATTAAACTGGAAAAAACAGTGATCTTTAATCCTTGTAAAAACGAATCTATATGAGTGGTTAGTATCGAGAAATCCAGCAAGTGATCTCCTCCTCATGAATCAGGATGAGCAGGTCTGTCAACTCACTGCTCATCCTGACGGGAAACCCGGTATCCATCCTTAATTTTTAATCCATTTATTCTTAATTTCATCGTACTTTCCTGAATCCTTCAGGCTTTTTAATGCTTTATTCAGCGCATCGACAAGCTCTTGATTGCCTTTTTTAACAGCGATCCCATAAGGCTCTTCTGTGAACGTTCCTCCGACCAGTTCAAATGACGGATCTTCTTCAGCCATTCCATAAAGGATGGCATCATCTGTTGTCAGGGCATCACCCTTACCTGCTTTTAAGGCGGTGAAGGCTTCGGCATAGTTTTCGTATTCAAGTACAGTGGTTTCAGGTGCTTTCTCACGAATATTGATGGCAGATGTCGAGCCTTTAACCGCAAGAACCGTCGTGCCTTTCTTCAGATCTTTAATGCTTTGAATCTTGCTGCCTTTTTTCACAAGTAAGGATTGACCAGCTTCAAAATATACATCCGTAAAATCGACTTCTTTTTTACGTTCTTCCGTGATGGTCATTGTCGCGACTACCGCATCCACCTTACCATTATTGAGGAGGCCAACCCTGGTTTTTGAAGTCACTTCAACATACTCTGGTTTTACATCCTTGCCAAACATTTCTTCCGCCAATGCTTTGGAAAGATCAATATCGAATCCTTCCACCTTACCTGTCGAAGGGTTTTTCAATCCAAACAAACGAGTGTCATTTTTTACGCCAAACACGATTTTTTTATTTTCCTTGATTTGGGCAAGTACATCCTTGCTGTTTTCCTTAGATTCCTTGTCCCCGCCGCAGCCAGCAAGAAAAATGGCCGCCATTAATGATACGAACGCCACTTTTACGAAAGTTTTTGTTTTGAACATTCCATTACCTCCCATTAATGATTTAATATACGGCTGAGAAATAAACGAGCCCGTTCTTCATGCGGGTTCTTATAAAATTCAGCCGGAATTGCCTCTTCTAATATCCGCCCCTCATCCATAAATACGATTCGGTCGGCCACTTCTTTAGCAAAGCCCATCTCGTGGGTTACTACCACCATCGTCATCCCTTCGTTGGCTAGGGCTTTCATCACATCTAGAACCTCTCCGATCATTTCTGGATCAAGAGCCGAGGTTGGTTCGTCAAAAAGCATGATTTCCGGTTTCATTGCAAGGCCGCGGGCTATGGCAACACGCTGCTGCTGGCCTCCGGAAAGCTGGGAAGGATAAGCTGCAGCCTTGTCTAAAATCCCTACCTTATCGAGAAAATGTCTGGCTGTATCCTTAGCCTCTTTTTCGGATTGGCCTAGAACTTTCATTGGAGCAAGAATGATATTTTCAAGGACGGTTTTGTGGGGATATAAATTAAACTGTTGAAAAACCATTCCAATATTGCGCCTTAGCCGATTGATATCCGTTTTTTTATCTCTGACGGATAGCCCATTTACGGTGAGTGTCCCGTCAGAGATGGTTTCAAGTTGATTGATTACTCGGAGTAAGGTACTTTTTCCTGAACCAGAGGGTCCTATTACTACTACGACTTCCCCTTGATTGATTGTGAGATTAATATCTTTTAAGACATGAAAATCCCCATAGAACTTATTAACCTGGTTAAATACAATCATGCTGACCTCCTAAAAAAACTTATACTATATGGAAATTTATAGCATTCCTTAATTTATATTCAAACCTTGTCTTAATTAAACTAGGCCTAATTTACTTGTTTTTTAGAGGGGCAGACTGGCACTGAAAATGAGATGAGGACAGACTGTTATTCTTTTTTATTGTTCGAAAAGATGCAAACCCAAAAAAGTACGAGGAATTCTCAGAATCTAGTAAAAAGTTTGTTATTTACAAACTCAGCGCAATTATATATAATCCTATATAAATACTTGGAATTAGATAGGGCGTGTGCAAATATGACGATAGGGATTGCATTGATGGGTTTATTGGTCGGCTTTTTAGTAGGGTTAACGGGAGTAGGCGGGGCTGCGCTGCTTACACCAGTGCTCATTTTAATAGGAATTAATCCTTCGATTGCGGTTGGAACAGACCTAGTGTACAACTCCATTACCAAATTGTTCGGTGTGATGGGGCATTGGAGACAAAAAACCGTGAATCTTCAAATGGTAAAGTATTTAGCGATTGGAAGTATACCGAGTGCCGCCATTGCGATAGGAGCTCTTCATTTCTTTGAAGCTTCCTACCATAACCAGGAACAAATCATTCGCAATGCCCTTGGATATGTTCTCGTATTTGTTTCAATAGCGATCATCATCAAAACGTTTTTTGAAAAAAGATTACGGCCTAATCGCATCCAAGCCAAACCGTTGAGTGAGAAAAAAGGACTAACCATTCTTATTGGCTGCGTGTTTGGATTTATTGTCGGACTGACTTCATTAGGTTCCGGTTCTTTATTCGCAGTAGCGATGATTTATCTTTATAAAATGAAGACATCCGAGATGGTGGGTACGGACATTACACATGCCTTTTTTCTAGTGACAGTGGCAGGATTGCTTCACATTGGTTTTGGTACGGTTAACTATATGTTGGTAGGGAATCTGCTGATGGGCTCGATTCCGGGAGTACTAATCGGCAGTACGATTTCTGCAAAGGTGCCAACGAGACCGCTGCGGGCGGTAGTTGCGGTATTAATTTTTGTAAGTGGGATTAAACTAATCTAAGCACAACAAGGAGCCAGCATATTTTTATGCTGGCTTTTTTGAATGGTTGATAGAAAAACTTACTCTTCACTACAATTACAGCTCGTTTTAGTTGTCCAAATCCTTTTACATGCAGCGAGCCTTAAAAGAAATTTTTTTATTTTATCGGTTATAGAGACTTTTAATATAGTAGATTGACAAGCTACTTCAAAGTCAAATGGAATGGCTTGTTCATAGGGGTAACAGCCTGGAGGAAGCTTCGGATTTCGATTATCCGTGAAGGGTTGATCAACCGGGTTGCCAACTGCATCTACTTGTGTTCTAAAGTAATCTACCAAACCTCTCCCAATCGCCCGTCCAAGTTTCAGGCCCTCGCTAATATCAATTGGAAAATGGACGCCTGCATATACACGTGATATGCCGTCTTCATCTGCTAGTTCATTTAATCGATCCCTTTCAGCTGGAAAAAAGTAACTTAACACCTCGGCAGCCACACCCGCAATTACACCATGCCCCGAAACATAAGATGGATGGCGTGGAGTACATAAATAGGTTGGCAGGTTGTGATCCTGTTGATTGGGTCTAGCGACGTCAAAACGGTATTTGACCGCCCAGCATACAATAGTGGCATCTTGGATGGCCGCTTGTGTTAACGCAAGGATCCGTGAAGCTCTCGGTTGTGATAGAGATTCTGGTGGAATGCCTGTCATAAAGACGGTATAGGTATCAATGAGACCATCGATAATCGGTGTGATTTGCTTTATAGCTTGTCCAGTTCCCCAATAATCCGCTATGACTTGTTCCTCGACGGTCAAATGACTAAGCGTTTCTTGGACTGCTCTAAGCTGGCTGTGCCAATCAATAGTATTGGGATCTTTAACGTTTGGAATTGGATTTCCTAATGGATCGGTAAACCATCCTCGCCCATCTCTTTTTAAAAATATCAGCGGCCAAGAGCCTGCTAGTGGTTCTTCAGGGTTATTCGGGGGACTATTTTCTCCGGTATAGGGGAGTTTTGACCATCTAGGATAGTTATATCCCAATTATTCCACCTCCTTTCTTTTAAAATAGGTTATGTACGTATGTCATTTTGGTAATGGACAAGCAACTATAAGTGGAAATTTTGGTTGGTAGAATAAGGGGAATTTTCAACTCATTCTGCTCGGATGCGTGGAGAATCTAAAAGCTTCTGTAAATAGAAGTATACCGACGCTTCTCTTGTTAATGTTTAATATCTAAATCCTACCAATCTGATAATCTATCATGATAAAATGAATGATATAAATAGTGGAAATAATAGTTAGGAGAATCAAAGAATGAAATCGATCTTTTTAAAAGCAGTCCTTTTAACCTGTTTCATCCTCCCGGTTTGGACCCATGAAAATGCCTCGGCGGAAATGACATGGCCAGCTAAATGTGCAACATTTGGGGAAATAAAGCCAAATCAAAATCCATCCTTTCAGCACATCAACTGCTTGCTGACGAACGCAGCGTTACAAGCAAACATTCCTCCGGAAGTAGTCAAAGCTGTTGCTGCACAAGAAAGCAGCTGGCGGCAATTTGAGGGTGGCAAGCCTCTCATTACCTCGGACGGGGGAATCGGGATCATGCAAATTACCAATCAATCAGGCTATGATCAGCAGAAATTGAAAAATGATATCACCTACAATATCCAGGCAGGCGTTGACATTCTAAGCCGCAATTACCAGCGTACCGATCTTCCTAAAATAAAAGCAGCTGGGCCAGAGGTCATTGAAAATTGGTATTTTTCAGTCATGGCTTACAACGGCACAAAGCCTGTAAACAGTCCTCTTTATCAAGATCCTGCTAATGGCACTATAAATACGAACGCTTATCAAGAAAAGGTCTTTGCCCGTCTTGTAAATGACAGTTTTTTAGAAAATATCATATTAGGGCAGTACCCTTTCAGTAGAGCTGACTTTGTCTATTCAACAAACAGTACTGCTAATATTGTCTTTAAAAAGCTAGAATATACGCTTACGGATGAGATGCATGCTTCTATGTCTCTTTTTCAAACAGGGAACAAGGTCGTCACCCTAGCTGCGGCAAATTTAAGGTCAGCACCTTATACGGATGATTCTACAATTTTAAAAATGTTAAGCAAAAATACAACGCTCATCATTAACGGGAATTTTGTCTATGACTCTAAAAGTACGGGAAATCAATTTGTCTGGTATCCAGTCAAAACCGAGGATCAAAAACTAGCCGGCTACATTTCTTCTGCTTATATTAAAAAGAAGCTAGAGTCTCCAGTGGTCATTCCTGTGGATGATAATGATGCATCTGTATCTGGTAAGGCATCGGCAAATGCCATAGTAAAAGTCATGAATGGAACAACGTTGATTCGCAGTACAACAGCTACTTCAACCGGATCTTTTAAAGCTTCGATTCCTGTTCAAAAAGCTGGAACAAAACTGACGATCTCGTACAAAGACAAGCTGAACGCGCAAGGTCCTTCTGTTACCATTACAGTAGCCGATAAAACAGCTCCAGCAGCCCCGACAGTGAATTCTGTTACTAATAAGTCTTCAGTACTATCAGGGAAAACCGAAGCCAATGCCACTGTAACAGTGACGATCGCGGGAAAGGCGTATAGTCAAAAAGCGGACGTAAATGGACTGTTCAAAGTTCTTATTCCTGTTCAAAATGCAGGAGTCACTATTTTAGTCTCAGCGAAAGATAGTGCGGGAAATATCAGTACAGTTCGGACGGTTCCAGTCGTAAAAGCTGCGCCGAATATGCCAAGTGTGAATACAGTGAATAATAAGGCTGTGTCAGTGACGGGGAAAACAGAAGCCTATGTAACCGTGACGGTCGTCATTGCGGGAAAAACCTACACGGTCAAAGCCGATCAATATGGAAATTATAATGTGAAAATTCCTGTGCAAAATACAGGAACAACACTATCTGTCACTGCAAAAGACAGTTCGGGCCGTGTAAGTGCCCCAAGAAGTGCTACGGTCATTCGTGTTGCGCCGAACATGCCGACTGTTAATCCTGTTAGAACTACTACTACAGCCGTAACAGGAAAAACGGAGAAAAATGTAGCGGTATTGATTCAAATCGGAACGAAGACCTATACCACAACGGCTAATGCTTATGGAGATTATAAATTGACTATTTTAGCTCAACGGGCAGGAACGAAAGTATCTGTATATGCAAAGGATGCATCTGGAAAGGTAAGCGCAACAAGAACTGTAACGGTGTATTGATCATGATATCAAGTGAAAGAAGGCTGTTTTCTTTATGAAAACAGTCTTCTTTTATTTTTTTAAATAGTTTCTTCTTTTCACCAAGTTTTCACCATTCTCTATTAATATTCATTACATCAGGTAACGAAAGGAGGATAAAAGAGATGAATACAAAAGCCAAAAAAGGTATTTTCTGGGGAGTTATCATTGCTTCAACGGTACTAGTCATTAATGTTCTCCACTTTCTAGTAGGAGGAAGCAGCGCTTATGCTAGAGGCCCACAGGGCGGACATGGTCCTGGTGGAATGGGACACGGCGGCGGATTTGACGGTCATCAAATGATGAATGGTGCTCACCATGGAGGAGGATTCCCTTGGCTGTTCCTTATTATTGGACTAGCAGTTCTAGTTCTATTAGTAAGATGGCTTAGAAAGAAATCGAAAGCTTCTTCGATGCAACAGTTTATTGACACATCACTTGCAGGTTCACATATACCAGTAACAAACCAAAATGCGAACATTTTGGATCAATGGGAAAAAACAATTTTAACTAAAAAGGAGAATGAATAAAAATGGGTATTTTTAAACGATTAAAAACAATTACAATGGCAGAAATTAACGGATTACTAGATGGAATTGAAGATCCAATTGCAATGCTGAATGAGTATTCAAGGGAAATGGAACAGGAAATTGTCAAAGGTCAGCAAGCACTAGCTCGGCAAATTTTTGTAGAGAAAAAACAAGCAGCGCTCATTTCTGAGACCAAATCATTAGTGGACAAGCGTACTCGTCAGGCGAAGCTGGCACTTGAGCAAGGCGATGAGGCAATGGCCAAACTAGCTGTACAAGAAAAGCTCAGCAAGGAAAACCAGCTGCAGCTATACGTAGACCAATTAGCTTCTATTAAAGGACAAACTCAAATCCTTGTTGAAAAATTGGACCAGCTCAAGGAAACCTATAACCAAATGCAGCAAAAGAAAATTTTACTAGCATCACGTGCGAATGTCGCTCAGTCGATGAAACAAATTCAAAAAGTAACAGTTTCTTTCAATACGGATGATATTGCTAGAGGCGTGGCTCGTGCCGAAGAAAAAATCCTCATGATGGAAGCGGAAGTGCAGGCGGGCAATCAGTTTGCGGCTCCATTAGCTCAGTTCGATGCAGCATTTGACAATTATGTGAGCGATGAAGAGCTAAATAAGG
>NZ_JBALPZ010000070.1:50916-57285 GCF_036965645.1 Neobacillus drentensis | reverse complement strand
AACTAATAGATTCTATTAAATCACACCAAAAGAGCCTTATCAGCATGGCGATAAGGCTCTTTAAACCTATTCAGCTTTATTTTTAATTTCTTCCGTTAATTCCTCAATGCTTTTTCTTACATTAGATTTACCAGAGTAATTTTCAATTAATTCTTTCACATCAATACCGCTCGAAGCCTTCAAGGACTCCTGCAATGTTGCCATTAAGTTGGTAGCGTAGCTGGTGATTTTATTGGCACCGCCATTAACACCTGAAGCACCACCTGTATCAACAACGGTAATTTTATCAATATTGGATAACGGGGCAGCCACTTGCTTCGCATACTCGGGAAGCATTTTGATAATCATATCCAAAATAGCCGCCTGACCAAACTGTTCAAAGGCTTCCGCGATTTTTTCTTTTGCCTCCGCTTCTGCCAGACCTTTCAAGCGGATAATTTCCGCTTCTGTTGAACCTTGTGCCTTTTGCGCCTCCGCCTTTGCCAGACCATCGAGACGGATCCGTTCTGCTTCCGCCTTTGCCATTGCTTCAATCCGGTATTTATTAGCCTCAGCTTCGGCAATTTCTTTTGCCTTGTTAGCAGCAGCCGATTGCTCTACTGAATAACGATCAGCGTCCGCTTTTTTCTTCACTTCCGAATCATATTGACGTTCACGGCGCAGGATCTCTTTTTCCTCTAGTTCAATTTGCTTCTGTCTCTCAATAATCTTGATTTGCATTTCCTGCTCCGTTACATCCTGCTTGGCCCTTGCACTTTCCAAATCATACGCTTGGTCTGCACGGGCTTTGGCAATATCCTGCTCCCGGCGGAACTCGGCAATTTTCAGCTGATTAATTTTCTCGGCTTCCGCAATTTCCGTGGCCCGCTCTAATTCATTGCGCTTCGCTTCCTTAGCCGCTTCCGCTTTTTTAATCCTTGTTTCTTTTTCTGCCTCTGCTGTGGCAATATCGGCATCCCGTTTTACTTGAGCAATCCGCGGTTTCCCAAGGGAATCTAAATAGCCGTTTTTATCCCGAACATCTTTAATCGTAAATGAAACAATTACTAACCCCATTTTCGCTAAGTCCTGCGAGGCAACACGTTGGACCTCTTGCGAAAATTTATCGCGGTTTTTATAAATTTCTTCAACGGTCATTGAACCGAGGATCGAACGTAAATGTCCTTCAAGTACCTCTCTTGCTTCGTTTTCACGGTCTTCTTTCGGTTTTCCAAGAAACTGTTCTGCAGCTGTTGCAATCTCGCTAATCGAGCCGCCGATCTTAATAATGGCGACTCCATCTGCCATGACGGGCACCCCTTGCTCCGTATAAACCTCCGGAGTGGTTACTTCTAATTTGCTAGATAACAAGCTTAGTGGTTTGGCTTGTTGAAAGACTGGTAAAATAAAACTACCACCGCCGCGGATAATCTTGATCTTATTACCTGATTCATCGACGTGGACATTCCTGTTCCCAAGGAAGCTGCCTGTTACAATTAACGCTTCGTCTGGTCCTGCTGTTTTATATTTAGTAATGAATACACCAATTAACGCCAGCAGAATAAGTACAACAACACCAATAATGATCCAAATCATTCCCATCTTCTTTAACCCCCCTATAAAGTAAAATTCTCTAATTGTTGATAAACGGTCACTTCAAGTACACCGTTTTTCACCTGGACGACTAGTACCCTTGTACCGTTCGGAATGGAATCACCGTCAAAACTTTTTGCAGGTTTGGCAATCCGGCCGCTCGTGCTTTCAATCAAGACCTCTCCATACCCATCAGCAGGAACTGGCGTGATGACAGTACCTACTCTTCCTTGCAAATCTGACTCTTTATAGACAAGTGATTCTTCGGCCCTGGATACCGGTACAAGAACAAATACATTTAGTAAGGTGACAAGCATAAACGCAATGATTGCTGAAATCCCGAGTATAAGCAGATAATGTATGGATGTTAACTTTTCAAATAAGTATCCGCTCGCAGACAAAATCGTCACAAAAGCAAATATTAATACTGGATTGAGAAAATCCAGCCCCTCCCCTGCCCCGTGAAAATGAAAAACGTCCGCGAACAATACATACAAAACAGTTATGACACCTGAAATAATTAAGGCGTAGAAATAAATGGTTTCTAAAGGAATGCTGAAAGGTTCCATTGGCATCCATCCTTATTTTAATGTACAAAGGAAGGTAGGTTTTAATATACATATCCTTCCTTATTTGACCATTGTAATATGTAATACGGACTAACAAAAGGAAAAGTTTCACAATTTTTTAGCTAAATTTTCCTTTCAATAAAAAAAGTGCCATAGCTTCATGAGCTACAGCACCTTATTGAATCATATTCAAAAACTTTCTTGTCCGTTCTTCTGTTGGATTCGTAAAAATTTGGTCCGGTTTATTACGTTCTACAACGACACCTTGGTCCATAAAAATCACTTCATCTGCCGCTTCCCGGGCAAAGCGCATTTCATGGGTGACTACAATCATCGTCATTCCTTCCGATGCGAGATCTTTCATGACCTTTAACACCTCACCGACCAATTCCGGGTCAAGTGCAGAGGTAGGTTCATCAAACAACATCACTTCAGGCTCCATCGCCAGAGCCCTGGCAATCCCGACACGCTGCTGCTGACCGCCAGATAACTGTGCCGGATAATAGTCTTGCTTATCAGCTAGCCCTACTTTTTCAAGTAAGGTTTGTGCTTTCTTCCGTGCGGTCTCCTTATTTTCTCCCTTCACAACAATTGGCCCTTCCATCACGTTTTCAAGGGCTGTTTTATGAGGGAATAGATTATAACTTTGAAATACCATACCGGTTAAACGGCGGAAAGCAGCAATATCTTTCTTCGCAACCGCTTTTGAAAAATCTAAACTTTTACCTGAGATCGAAATGACACCTTTCGTTGGTGTTTCTAAGATGTTCAAACAGCGGAGCATCGTTGTTTTACCAGAACCAGACGGCCCAATCACGACAACCACTTTGCCTTTTTCCACTTCTAGATCGATTCCTTTTAACACCTGTAACTGGTCAAATTGCTTATATAATCCATTGATTTTAATCATGCATAACACTCCATTTTCCTAGTTAAGCCCCGTAGCGGCCCAGTCTCTTTTCCAAGTACCCTTGCAGGATGGAAAGGAAAAAGCAGATAACCCAATAAATGAGTGCTACTTCTGAATAGACTAATAAAAATTCGTAGTTGGTCGAAGCAATCTCTTGACCGCGCCGAAACATTTCCGTAACCAATACCAGTGAAGCCAGCGAAGTATCTTTAACAAGACTAATAAAGGAATTAGATAAAGGCGGAATTGATACCCTTGCTGCCTGTGGCAAGATAATCCTTTTAAGTACTTGCCAGTAGGTCATGCCAATCGAATAACCTGCTTCCCACTGTCCCTTGGGTGTTGATAAAATCGCCGCTCTAATAATTTCAGACGAATAGGCACCGACACTAAGAGAAAAACCAATGACCGCTGAAATATACGGGTCTAACGTGATACCGAGATTAGGCAGTCCGTAAAAAATGATAAATAATTGCACAAGTAACGGAGTACCACGAATCGCAGAGACATACACCCGAGCGATGATTTGAAATATTTTCACCTCTGAAATTCGGGCTAAAGCCGTTAGAATGGCCAAAACCAAGCCAACGACAAAGGTAATAAGCGTGAGCGGTATCGTATAAAAAACAGCCCCCTCCAGCAGCGGCCGGAGGGAACTTTTTGCTATGTCAATTAACCTTGCTGTTCTTTCAGGATCAGCAAAAATACTATTTAAGTACATCTTCACCAAACCATTTCTCAGAGATTTTTTTATAAGTGCCGTCATCAACCATCTCTTTTAAGGCTTTATTGACTTCATCAACGAGTTTGTCACTATTCTTTCTAAACATAAAACCGCTTGAAGAAGCATCATCTGCTGTTGCGGCAACCTTAATTGGTGCATCGGGCTTTTGTTTTTTATAGTCTAAATAGGTAAGCTTATCGTTAATTGTCACATCGACACGTTTTTGTGCCAGCAATTCAACGGCCTGCTGGAATCCTTCTACACCAACAAGATTAGCTCCATATTTTTTGGCCATATCACCGTAGTTACTAGTCAGTGATTGGGCAGCGTTTAAGCCTTTGATATCTTCAAATTTTTTCACCTTAGTGTTTGAAGTATTAACAATAAGAACACCGGATGAGGTAATATATGGATCAGAAAAGTCGTATTTCTTTTGACGGTCAGGACGAATACCAACCTCGTTCGCGATCATATCAAAACGCTTTGCATCTAAACCAGCAAACATAGCATCCCATTGCGTTTCTTTATATTCTACTTTTACACCTAGCCGTTTTGCCACTTCATTTGTTAAGTCGACATCAAATCCAGTTAAATTACCGCTTGTATCATGGAAAGTGAATGGCGGATATGTACCTTCAGTACCAACCGTGATTTTTCCATCGTCTTGAATCTTTTTCAATAAATCTTGATTATCCGCAGTTTTCTTTTCTTCTGTGTTAACTGCTGTCTTTTGATCTTTTTTCTCATCTTTGCCACAAGCTGAAAGCACGAACATAAAGCTTAAAAGCAGTGCAAAAATGACCGTAAGTTTTTTCATGTTGTGAATCCCCCTAATTCTTACTATTTTTATCGGATTTACTTATTTTATTACAACCTCTAGCAACTGTCAAAAGAAATGATCCATTTTATGTAGCTTATTTTACCCTTTAATAAGAAATAAAAACCTATCAGAAAAATTCTGATAGGTTAAGCAGATAGGGCACGTTTTGTTTTCTGATCGGAAGACTTTTTCTTTTTTGTTTTTGGTCGATAGAAAAGAATACCGCTCGCAAGTAAAATCATACCGTACATAAACGTTTTAAGATCAGCTGTACCAGCAATGATAACCCAAATCGAATAGACCGTTGCCAATATAGCAATGATACCGTCAGTTATTTTTTGTCTTCCTACCGAATAGGTCTCTCCTGTCATCACTAGTTTCAGCTGGTAGACAGCTGAGATAAGGTAAGGCACTAAATAGGATAAAGTCGCGATGACAACGACGAAGTCAAACGCTCCTGAAATGGATTTTGATACAGTAGAAAAAATAAACACCTGACCTAATCCATTCGATACAATCATTGAAAACACAGGCAGGCCTTTCTTATTTTCTCTTAAGAAAGCTGGAAGGAATAATCCTTGTTTAGCTGCTTGATAAGGAACCTCTGCAGTTAACATTAACCAGCCAATTGTTGAGCCAAAAATGCTAATTAATCCAATGCCTGCTAATAATTTTCCGCCTACTGGTCCCAGCATAATTTGAATGGCATCAATTAATGGTTTATCAGAATGAATTAGCGTATTTTGATCCAGCATCCCCATCACTAGGGCGCTGATTCCTACATAGATCCCCAGCGCAATAAACAACCCAAGGATCGTTGCTCTTTTGACATCCGATTGTTTTTTTGCACGGGAAGCAAATACAACAGCTGATTCTACACCAATAAATGCCCATAAGGTATTAACAGCAGCACCGTTAATTTGACTCATAATACCGATAGCATGCCCTGCATCATCCATTCTTGGTGCGATAAACGGAAGGATGTTACTCTTTTGAAATGCAAACAGACCAACAATAATAAAGAAGACAAAACCAGCTACTTTTGCTGCAGTAGCTAGAAAATTTAATTTCCCCGCACTTTCCATGCCGCGCAGGATAATGAAATGTGTACCCCAAAGCAATAAGGAACACACTAAAAACGTTAAACCATTCCCTACTTTAATGGTAAAAGTACCGACTGTAAACCAGTTGGCATTGCTTGTTAAGATGGGAAAGAAGGTGGATAAATATCCGGCAAACGTGGTGATCATCGCAACGTTACCGGCTAGGTTTCCAATCCAATAACCCCATGTAGTCATAAAACCTGATAAAGCAGATGCATGAGAACTTGGCTTAAATAGTTCTTTTGCATAGATTTGCGGCCCGCCTGTTAAATTCGGTTTGCGAATCGCCAAGTTACCAAAAACTAGGGCCAGCATCAGAACTCCGAGACCTGTAACGAGCCAAGCAGATAGTACACCTGCTGGACTGGCTGCTTCTGATAGAGAGCGAGGCAGCATAAAAATACCTGAGCCAACCATGTTCCCAATGACAAGGGCAGTTAATACCCAAAATCCTAATTTATTTGAATTCCCCACGGTTATCCTCCTCGAAGTATCTTTTATATTAAAATAACGTTTTTTGATTGAATTTTAATGGACATCACTTAATATAGGACCTTCGAAGGTCTTAGTCAATGGGAAATTTTTATCTTACTAAAGTATTAGAGCAAAAAAATATTAAGTATCCTAAATAGTTACATTACTATTTGAAGGCAGTTGGTTCTTCTAAGTTG
>NZ_JBALPZ010000070.1:0-50819 GCF_036965645.1 Neobacillus drentensis | reverse complement strand
CTTCGAGAATTGTCCAGCTCCAGGCGCCATCGGCTCGAGGTCACAAGCCGATAGGCGGGCGCCTTGCGCTTTTCTGATAATTACTCTTTCCACCATTCATCAAACATGCTGGCCGGGAGTCTACGTTTATGCTCGGTGAGAATATAACGCTTCTCGACTTTATCGGCGATTTCCGGCGATACCGGCTTTCCTTCCAGATAATCATCGAGTTCATCATAAGTAATTCCTAATTCAGTCTCATCTGCTTGTCCTGGTTTTTGATCAAGAAGATCGGCAGTCGGTACCTTTAAGTACAGACGTTCATCTGCACCAAGCTCTTTAAGGAGAGCCTTCCCTTGCCTTTTAGTTAATCCGGTTAGCGGCAGGAGATCTGCACCTCCATCTCCATATTTAGTAAAAAAACCCGTTACGGCTTCCGCAGCGTGATCTGTGCCAATGACGAGCAGACCCTCCATGCCGCCAACCGCATATTGGGCAATCATTCTCATTCTCGCTTTGACATTGCCTTTATGGTAATCACTTAATGGATTTCCTTTAATACTGGCGTTATATTCCGTTTGGACCTCATCCACTGCACTTTTAATATTAAATACTTCCTCGCGGTCCGCCCTAATAAAAGCTAATGAACGCTTAGCATCTTCCTCGTCTTGTTGAACTCCATATGGCAGGCGGACAGCAATAAAGGCAGCCTCTGTTCCTTCTGTACGCAATTCTTCGACAGCTAGCTGAGCAAGACGACCCGCTAATGTGGAATCTTGTCCGCCGCTAATTCCCAATACAAAGCCCTTTGCCTTCGTTTTGACTAAATAACTTTTTAAAAAGTCGATTCGCTTCCGAATTTCTTCCTTTGGTTCGATGCTGGGATTCACATGTAATTCTTTCATAATTTCTGCTTGTAAACTCATTTGTTGACCTCCTAACCAATTAATTGATATATGTAATGTACCACATTTCACTTCATTTCACTAAAATGAAACAAGAAAAATCAGATTGTGGATAAAATAAATAGGACAAACTTGGAGGGATCATATGGAAGCAAAAACATGTAATGAAACAAGAGTGGTTCGAACAAGCAGAATTTTTCCAAACGATGTAAATAACCATAATACCCTGTTT
The DNA here is from genome assembly GCF_036965645.1 of Neobacillus drentensis. Lineage (GTDB taxonomy): Bacteria > Bacillota > Bacilli > Bacillales > Cytobacillaceae > Neobacillus > Neobacillus drentensis_D. The sequence continues at coordinate 49,703 of NZ_JBALPZ010000070.1, read as the reverse complement.
GGCGGCAAGTTGATTAGTGATATCGATATGATTGCATCCATTTCAGCGGTACGTCATTCCAGGGCAGAGTGTGTAACGGCCTCCATTGATTCAGTGGATTTCCTTAGTCCAATTACACCGAAAGATTCTGTATGCATTGAAACCTTTGTATCGTCCACAGGAACGACTTCAATCGAGGTTTTTGCTAAGGTGATTGCTGAAAATCTTATGTCCGGCGATCGAAAAATCGCTGCAACAGCATTTTTAACCTTTGTTGCCTTAGACCAAAATGGAAAACCAACAAGAGTTCCCGCGATCATCCCTGAAACGGAAGAAGAGAAAAAGCTTTACGAAACTGGTAAAGACAGAGCCGAAAAGCGGAAAGAACATCGAAAAAGCAGCAAAGAATTGGCCAGCGTCTTTACCACACATAGACCATGGGAATAAGAATAGCGGAAGCGCAACATTTAAAAAAGGTTCACGATCGGCTCGTGAACCTTTTTTATGTTTGTTTTGAGGGTTCTGGCTTTTGCCACGTCATGATGTCATCTGCTTCATCAATTTCAATTGTGACATCAACGACGCCTTTTTCTGCCATAATTTTCTCATGTATTCTGTCCTTAATATCATCGGCGGCGGCAACCGTTAATTGAGGGTCAATCTCAATTTCCAGCTCCACATGCAAGTCTTCTCCCTCTTTGATAACTGTTATATCTTGAATATCCTTTACATCCGGGTCCTCCATCACGAGTACACCGATTTTATTTTCCATTTCCTCATCAGCTTGCCCAATAACCCCGGCTGCATTATCTAAAAACACCTTTCCAACTACAAAGAGCATCATCACACCAATTAGAACAGAGGCAACACCTTCTGATTGATGGAAAGGGGTATAGTGGGCTATAACTACAGCAATTATGGCTAACAAGCCGCCTAAAGTCGCTACCATATCCTCCATAAACACGAGCTTCGTGGCCGGCTTGGCTCGTCCCAGATTTGCAAATGCCATCGTAAATACGTTAAGACCTTTTGCCTCGATCTCTATTTCGTGTAAAATTTCTTTCATCGCTTTAAACAAGACAAAGGTTTCAAGCAAGGTGGCTAACACCAACACAAGAATATTAATCAGAAAACCACTGGACTCCGTTGGATGAACAATATGGTGGTAGCCCTCTTTTATGGTTTCAAATGCCATAACCCCTACAATTAACACTGCCCCTAAAAGAACCAGGTTAACTAAGCGGCCAAATCCATTTGGATATTTCTCTGTCGGTGCCTTTTTACTTAGTGCCGACCCCACAAACACAAAAAACTGATTGGCTGCATCGCCAAGGCTGTGCATCGTTTCGGCAAACATCGCCACATTTCCTGTAAAAAGAAAGGCTGCACCTTTGATAATGGCAATAATCGTATTGATAATTGCTGCAAGAAAGGCTGATTTATTTCCTCGTTTTAATAACTGAAATAGTTCTCCCATTACATCCTCATTTCTTTATACGTTTTTTAACACCAAGTATAAACGGTTGTTTCGTTCATTTTTTTCTGGAGCCGATGTTAAATCATATTTTTTCAATAAATGGAACACTTCATTCAGCAGTTCCTGTGAATGTTCTTGCGAAAAAAACCGTTGGAATAATTCTTTCATGTCCCCGGGTAAAAAAGCCATTTGGGATTCGTATTTATTTTTTACATCTTCCTGTGTGTGATTCAGTTTACATTCGCTCATTTTCTCTTCCCCTTCCGTATGTATGTACGTTTAGAATAACAGAAAAGATTCAAAGACAAAAAGCGGAAGCACCTTGAACCAAAGCGACAAAGCAAAATGGGCCTAAAAAAAAAGCCCATTTAATGGACTTTTGGTTACACCTTTTTATGATCGGTCACTTCTAATACATCCAAAAGGAAAACGAAGACTGGAATACCAATAATTAATCCCCAAACACCAAAAAAGTGCTCAGAAAAAATCAGGACAATAAAGGTATAGAAAACAGGAAGATTCGTTTTTGAACTCATTAAATTTGGATTTAAGATATAGGCCTCAATTCCATGAATGATAAAAATCGCGATCCCAACATAAAGAACTTTCATTAATCCGCCGATACTATAAGCGATGATCACGAGCGGAATGAGTGAAATAATAACCCCGGCAACTGGAATTAATCCTAAGATAAAAACCATAATAGATAAGCCGCCTAACTGAGGAAAGTCCAACAGCCAAAGGGAAATGGTGGTTAAAATACAATTGACCACCGCGATAATTAATTGTGCTTCGATCACCTTACCAAATGTCCCAACAAACTTCCGGGCAAAAAACTCTACTTCTTCATAAATGGAAGAGATTTTACTGTTTCTAAATTTCTTGGTAAATTCAATTAAACGCGGCTTTTCCAGTAAGCAGAAAATACTGAGCAGCAAGGCCAATAAGACTTGTAAGGTCACACTGCTAATATCGGTAAAGTACTTAATCAAAAATGTAAATCCTTGCTCTAAATAGCTGGAAATCTTAATTTCTTCCATCCTGTTCACGATATAATTCAGGATAATATTATCGTGCTTGGATGTGTAAAAAGCGGTTAACTGCTTGATTAAGGCCGTAATTTCTTGAATAATCATCGGTAAATACATGACTACACAATAGGAAAGCAGCCCGACAATGCAGGCATAAGATAGGATTACGATTAACCGCCGATTCAGCGGAATCTTTTTTTCAATGAATTGAACTAAACGATTCATTAAAAAGGTGAAAATAAAGGTAAGTAATATTAAATTAATCATCGATCTCATTGCATATAAAACGAGGGCAATGAGGACAAATATAGAAATTCTTTTAAATCCACTGCTCTGCATAAGTTTATTTATCATAGATACTGATCGAACCCCATTATGTTTACTAGTAAAAGTTTTTACACTTTTTTTAATTATATCAAATCTTTACCGTATTTTGTCGGTTTTAGTCTTCTTTTATGGTTTAAATTGTACCGGTGTCATCGAACTGTCAATAGCTTTACTCATCCAGCCCTGCTTCGATAGAATATCAAGCAGCTGCGGCAGATGAGCTAGCGTTTGCTGCCTTTCGTGCAGAAGAATAACAATGGGCCCTTTATGGTTAACCAGCTGATTTAATTGTGAAATGACACTGTTTACATATCTTGCATCTTTATAATCCCAATCCCTGCTGTCAATATTCCAATCCCACATCAAATATCCTTGATCATGGACAGCCTTTCGGTATTCCTCCGTCATATACGGAACACTGCCATATGGGGTTCTCATGATATAGGAATCTACCCCGGAAATTTCTTTTAACGTATTACGGTTTTGCGTTAATTCGGCAATGATTGATGCCGCAGATGCATAGAAAATCTTCGGATTATGTGATACGCTGTGCAAGCCTACCGTTTCTCCGGACTGCACCATTCGTTTTACTGCATTTGGATAACGGCGAATATTGCCATCTATCATAAAAAAGGTTGCTTTGTAATGATATTTTTCCAACAGAGCAATAATCTGAGCGGAATATACGGACGGGCCGTCATCAAATGTTAAATAAACGGTTTTCTGCGGAACTGGATTAGCTGGCGGTGTATTTGGTTGTTCAGACTGTGCTGGTTTTGATTCCTTTGTTGGCTGCTCGGAAGAAGCTCTAGCGTTTGTGGCAGGTATTGCCGCGGCAGGTTCTGTAGATGTCGTTTCGTTTACATTACTTTTCTCTTGTTCTTGTTGATTTCTCCAAGCAATCGCTTGCTCTTGCTGCTTGTGCATTCGTTCCTTTTCAAGTCTAAAATCATCGGTGTCCTTACTAATTTCCTCCGGTGCTGGTCCTTTTGCTTTAGCGCGGTTAATAGTTTCATTTTTTGAATGATTAATAGGTTTATTTACCGTTCTTTCCTGAAAATGATGGCTCAAGAATACCCCTGTGCATAAGAATCCAATAGCCAGCAGGACGACAAGTGTCCCTTTGGACCAACCTCTTTTTAGATTCCCCATTTTACAACCCTTCTTTGATGTTTTTTTCACTTCCCCCATTATAGACGAAATTTCCATTTATTTGTTTCAATTCTATTAAAAATATTACATTTCTATTAAATCGCACTTTTGTCTTAGGTAATTTGTCACTCTGAATATTACAGGTTTTACCAACACATTATACCAATTAAAATTCAAAAAGAGGAGATATATAGAAAAGAAATTTTCTTAAAGGAAGACAGGCAAATTACACTATCGTTTAACATACATATCATTGAAACAAGATTTTTCTCCTATTCCCTAATCATATGCATCTTGCTGGAGGTGAAATGAGTGTCAGGTGGACAAAAAGCACTTTTTTATATTCTATCGATACTTATTCCGATTGTTGGGATTATTGTCGGGATTATTTGGATGAATGATCAGGATCCGGAAAAGAAAGTTGTGGGGAAGAACTGTTTAATAATTTCAATTGTTGTGATGGTGTTAAGCTGTATTTGTTGGTTTGCTGCATCGGCCTTGTCTATTATGCCGGCATTTTCGGGATATTAATTCATTTTGTCGCCAAAAAGCTAAGAACCCAATTCAGGCGGTTTGAATTGGGTTCTTTTTAAGGAGTGATATTGGATTGCTGGATGAACTATTGCATTTTCTAGGCGGTGCGATTTGCCACCAAATAAAAGATCGGTCACTTTTGGCATCGGGAAAGACACTTTCCGTCTGCGCACGTGATACGGGTATTTATTTAGGAATTTTTTCGACTCTTGTTTATTTATTTCTTTTTAAACGGAATAAGATTATTACCATTCCGTCTATAAAAGTAAGCTTTTTTCTTCTATTATTTATGGTCCCAATGATGATTGACGGATTAGGGTCTTATGCTCATTTATTTGAAAGTAATAATGAACGGCGTCTACTAACAGGACTTGGATTCGGATTTATACTCCCTTACTTCATTTTTCCTATACTTTTTGGAAAGTCTCTTACTCCTGGTAGTAAACCAGTAGTAAAAAACACGACTGATATTTTAGTGCCACTGATTTTTTGTAGTCTTATAGGTTTTCTAGTTTATGGGAGTTATATTCCTTATTACATAATAGATATCTTAATTATATTTACAGTTGTTATCTGGTTTAGTTTTTGGACATCGCTTTTGTTCTTGTTCATTAAAAAGGGGCTACTTAAATGGTCACTTTCCGTCCTTAGCAGTGCAGCATTCCTTTCTATCCTCTCATGGCTGCACTTCTTCATAGTAATATCATTCGCCTAGACCTTTCATGATCAAAACCCGCCATATGTCTTACTTTCAAAATTATATTACATTCCCACTTTTTAGGTTTTCAATTTGTGCTCTGGAGTAACCAAGTTCCTCTAAAACTTCGTCTGTGTGTTCTCCAAGCAAAGGCGGGTGGCGTCGAACATTAGACGGAGTATGCGATAATTTAACTGGAAATCCCGGCACTTTCAAATTCTTTACATTAGGATGTTCGATGTCAATCATCATTTCCCTTGCACGAACCTGAGGGTGATTGAGAACTTGATCAATCGTGTGGATGGGACCACATGGAACCCCAGCATGATCCATCCTTTCGAAAATATCCTTGCTTTCCATCGTAATCAGTCTCTCCGACATACTATGAATAAGTTCTTGACGGTTGTCTACTCGCTTCGCATTTGTTTCAAAACGAGCATCTTCCATTATATCAGTCCACTCGAAAGCCTGGCAGCACTTTGTCCATAATCGATCATTGGCTACAGCCAGAATGATATCCATGTCTTTTGCCCTAAACGATTGGTATGGAACAATTGAAGGATGAGCTGATCCCATTCTTCCAGCCGGCTTACCCGTTGCCAGATATCCAGTTGCCAAATGATTCAACAAGACCACTTGTCCATCAAGCAAACTTACATCAACCAATTGTCCTTTTCCTGTTCTTTGTGCAGAGAATAATGCACTTAAAATCCCATAAGCTGCAAACATCCCTGTTGTTAAATCGACAATGGACATACCTGCTTTTGCCGGTCCTGAATTAGCATCACCTGTGATACTCATTAACCCCCCAAACCCTTGTAAAAGAAGGTCGTAGCCGGCCCTATTCTTTTCCGGGCCTGTTCTGCCAAATCCTGAGATAGAACAATACACCAAACGGGGATTTATTTTTTTCATAGTTTCATACCCATAACCCAGTTTATCTAGTGTGCCTGTTCGAAAATTTTCTACTAGAACATCAGCGTCTTTCGCTAATTTATAGATAATTTCTTTTCCCTCTTCACTTTTTAGATCGACCGTAATGCTTCGTTTATTTCGGTTTGAACTAAGATAATAGCAACTTTCATCATTCCATGTAGGAGGAGTGAAGCGCCTTGACTCATCTCCTTGCCCAGGCTGCTCAACCTTTATCACATCGGCTCCCATATCTCCAAGCAGCATGGTACTAAACGGACCTGCTAATGTTCTTGATAAATCGAGGATTTTAATTCCTTCTAATGCATGCATCGATGTCTACTCCTTACCCAGTCTTTTTTTGTAGAGGTTCTTATGGGAAAGTTCTTCTTTGGTCTAGGATTAATTTGCTCCTAGTCACCATCTAATTTAGCCAATTAACATCGCACCTCTCATTTTTTCAACCTGCTGTTCTTTTAAAACTCTTCTTAAAATTTTCCCCGTACCACTTTTCGGCAGTTCCTCGATCATTTCAATGACCGAAGGAAGTTTATATTTTGCTAGATGTTCCTTACAGTAGGCATGCAGTTGTTCCTCTGTTATAAAAGGGTTTTTGGTGACAACATAAGCTACCACTGCCTCACTGCGATCGGAATCAGGTATCCCAAAGACCGCTGCTTCCACTATGTCGGGATGATGATAGAGGGCTTCTTCGACTTCCCTCGGGTAAACGTTATACCCTCCTACTATAATCAAATCCTTTTTCCGATCGACAATATAGAAATATCCATCTTCATCCATTGTTGCCAGATCACCTGTATAAAGCCAGCCATCTTTAATCGCCCTTTTTGTCTCTTCAGGCATTTTATAGTAGCCTTTCATGACATTTGGACCGCGGACAATCAACTCTCCTACTTCTCCAACAGGAACTTCTTCGCCTAGCTCATTCACAACTTTGTTTTCCACATGGATGATGGATGTCCCAATCGAACCTGGCTTACGTTCACGATCAAGAGGGTTAAAGGTAGTTGTTGGCGATGTCTCGGATAATCCGTATCCTTCTAAAATAACCACATTAAATTTATCTTCAAAATTCCTTAACAAGGAGACAGGAAGGGAGGCTCCGCCTGAGAAGCAGAACCTTAGTGCTTCAAGATGCTCCGGGTTTCCTTCAGAGAATTGATAGAGAAAACTATACATCGTTGGTACGCCAAAAAATATAGTTGGTTTATACTTTTTACCTAAACGAAAAATTTCCTTAGGGCTGAACTTCGGTACAATCAGAATAGTTGCCCCGCATACAATCGGTGCATTCAAGCAATCAGTTAAACAAAAAGCATGAAACATTGGCAGTACTGTAATAATTCGGTCATCGCTGGTCATTTTTAAATCATGGCTTACATCCATGGCATTACTATACAAATTTTTATGGGTCAGCATAGCACCTTTGGGTTTTCCAGTTGTTCCGGATGTATAAAGAATAACAGCTACATCTTCCCCATGAATTTCAGGTTCTTGAAAGTTCAAATTCCCGGAAGCCATTAGATTAGTAAACGATTTCAATTTAGAGTAAATAGAAAGGCTTTCTAAATTCTCTGTCTTTTGCTCCGTCTCAACATAGACATAGTGCTCTACTTTTGACAGTAATGTTTGCTTTTGCTCCAGTAATGGGATAAGCGATTTCAAGGCAACAACAGCCTTAACATCACCATTATTTAGGATATATCCTATTTCGTTGGCCGTATAAATAGGATTAATCGGAATAACAGTCGCACCCAATCGGAACGCCCCATGCAAACTAATCACAAATTGAGGAGAGTTATCCAACAATAATGCAATATGGTCTCCTTTCTTGATCCCTAATTTTTCTAACCCCGAGGCAAATTGTGTAATCGCTTGATTCAATTCAGCATATGTACTTGATTGGTCCTTAAAGTAATAAGCAATCTTGCTGCCGGAGTATTTTGCATTTTCATGAAGCTTTGTTGAAAAACTCATCTAGCTTTCTCTCCTTTGCCAACTTATCTTATTAAAATCATTCGTTTTTTACCGATTTTCACTACGAATTGCTACTGAAACTAATTTGGTTTCAAGATAGTCTTCCAAACCATACCGACCGCCTTCTCTTCCTAATCCGCTTTGTTTAACTCCTCCAAACGGCGCTTGAACAGCAAATGGTGCCGGGTCATTCACACCTACCATTCCATACTCAAGTCTCTCTGAAACGCGATGCACTCTTGACAGGTCATTCGTATAAAAATAAGAAGCCAGCCCAAACTCTATGTTATTGGCCTTTTCGACAACCTCATCTTCATTGCTAAAGCGAATTATTGGCGCTACAGGACCAAATGTTTCTTCATAAGTAATTTTCATCTTTTCGTTTACCTCAGCCAAGACAGTTGGGAGATAAAAATAACCATCATTATATTCATTTTCAGTTAGTGCTTTACCGCCGCAAAGAATGGATGCACCTTTACCAACAGCATCCATTACATGATCATGTGATTTATCAACACCCTCCTGATTCACTAATGGACCTAACTGGGTATTTTCGTTTAATCCATCACCAATTCTCAAAGAGGCAACTTTATCCGCAAAGCGGCGTGCAAATGTGTCATAAATGGAATCATGTACGTAAATACGATTCGTACAAACGCATTGTTGACCAGCAGCTGAAAACTTACTGCTAATAGCGCCTTCAATGGCAAGGTCGATGTCTGCATCTTCAAATACGATAAACGGAGCATGTCCGCCAAGTTCCATCGACACTCGTTTTACAGTGTCTGCAGATTGACGAATTAATTTCTTGCCAACTTCTGTAGAGCCCGTAAATGTAATTTTTCGTACATCATTACTGGCCATCAGTTCTCCAACAATGTCAGAAGAATTCCCCATGACAAGGTTTACAACGCCTGCAGGAAGACCTGCTTCGTCAAAAATTTTAAAAAGCTCCAGTGATGACAATGGCGCCTCACGAGAAGGCCTTAAAACAACTGTACAACCAACCGCCAATGCGGGACCTAATTTTCTTGCTCCCATTGATAATGGAAAATTCCATGGTGTAATTGCCCCAACAACCCCAATTGGCTGCTTTAGAACAGAAATTCTTTTATTTGGTGCAGATGCAGGAACCAGATCCCCATATACACGGCGGGCTTCTTCCGCATACCATTTAAAGAAAGCAATCGTACTTCCTACTTCATAACGGGCATTATGAATCGTCTTCCCCATTTCTTTCGTAATCGTTTGGGCAAGGTGCTCTTTTTTTTCTACTAAAATATCAACTATTTTATGCAGGTAAGCAGCCCGCTGTTCCCCCGTTAGACCAGACCATGCCGGAAAGGCATTTTTGGCGGCTTCAATAGCGCGTTGTGTTTCTTCTTTTCCAACTAAAAATACTTTATCCACCACTTTACCGTTTGCAGGATTTTTGACTTCTAATACGTGCTCCGTTTCTATCCATTTTCCATTAATATACATTATTAAGCTGATTCCCCTTCTTGATATAATGGTAAAACCTTATTATAGATTTTAATAACATCTTCTTTGAAAACTTTTCGCGGATTATTTGGAATTGTCCCTTTATCTTCCATTGCATCATGCGCTAAACGATCGACCATTTCCTTTGTAAATTTAATTCCTAAATAACTAAAATCTTTTGGTATATTTAATGATTGATTAAAATCATTTAGTAAGTCTACTAGTCGTTCCGCTGCTGATTTATCATTTTCAAACGTTAAAGAAGGATCAAAGATTCTAGCAATATCTGCATATTTTTTATAGTTTGAGATTAGATTATGTTTCATAACATAAGGTAATAGAATCGCATTCGCCAGACCATGTGGAACATGGTAAATTGCAGACATCGGATGGGAACAAGAGTGAACAAGCGCAACACCCCCAAGACCAAAGGCCATGCCAGCGATGGTACTTGCTAGATGTACTTGTGATCTTGCTTCAAGGTTATTAGAATGTGCATAACTTGGCGGCAAATGATCTTTGAGCATTTTAATTGCCTGTAGTGCAAGACCATCCGTTATGGGGGTTGATCGCACTGAAGTATAGGCCTCTAACGCATGAACCAATGCATCAATGCCTGTAGATGCAACTACATGTCGTGGAAGTGAAGTTGTTAACGATGGATCAACAAATGCAATCTTGGGAGCCAATACTGGTGAAGCAACAACATATTTCCTGCCTGCCTCATGATCAGTGACTACAGAAACTGTCGTTACTTCAGAGCCAGTACCGACCGTTGTAGGAATTGCAAACAAGGTTGGAATTTCGTTCACAACCGGTTTTTCACCACGGCGATAATCAAGGATATGGCCAGGATGACTGACAATTACTCCAACAGCTTTTGAGAAGTCCATCGCACTTCCTCCACCAACTGCGAGAATCATGTCACACGATTCAGCCTTATAAACTTGAGCCCCTTTCATTACAGTTACTGCATGAGGATTTGGCTCGATCTCTGAAAAGATGATTGCATTAATTCCGTTTTCTTTTAAAAGAGATTGTATTTTATCTGGAATTCCAGCTTGAACAAGCCCTGGATCAGTGGCTATAAAAACGCTTGATTTATTGAATTCTTTAATTTTTACTGTTAAGCTTTCCTCGACACTGTTTACTCCAAAAATCACATTTGTAGGTAAAGCAGAATTAAAGGTTTGCTGACTCAAATACATAATTATTCTCCTATTCCACTCGTTTATTGATTGATAGTTAAGCAGGGACCGGGAATCAGGGGGATTCATTTTTATTCTCAGGATTGCGGCACCTTTAGGCTTAATTCAGTCATAACTATCATGCAGGTTTGGGTATAATTAGTTCATAACAGAAATTTATTGGGTGAAATAACAGTTCAATCACAGCAATCAGCTGTGTAATATCTGGTGAGTGTTATAGAGCCGGGCCGGACTGGGCCGTTCCAGGCTCTGTTAGTAGTACTAATTTATTTGACGTTAGCGATGGCACGGTCGAAAACAAAACCCTTATAACCAGCCTCTTCCAAGGCTTTTCTATAATTTCCTAAGCCTCCTAGATAGAACATGACCGTGTTCTTCTTGCCTGGGATGTTCGCACCGAATATCCACGATTCCCCCTTCGAAAACAGCGTCTGGTCCGAGATCATGCGGCATGTTGATATCCACTCGTCCTCCGCCTCTTGTGTTGGTTCGATGGTGGCAATGGCGTTATCGACCATGTACTTGACGGTGTCCGATATCCATTCGACTTGAGTTTCAATACTTGGCGGCAGGTTTGTGAAAGGGCCGTTTGGACCAAGAATCATGAAAAGATTTGGAAAACTGTTATTTGTCATGCCGAGATACCCAGCCGGTCCATCCGCCCACTTATCGCGCATCGTGACACCATCGCGTCCGCGAATGTCGATCTTGGTATAGTTCCCATCCACCGCATCGAATCCGGTTGCGTAGATCAGTACGTCTAATTCATACTCGCCATCCGTGGTGCGCACTCCTTTTGGTGTTATTTCCACGATTGGGTTTTCCTTTACATCGACGAGCGAGACATTGTCTCGGTTAAATGTATTGTAGTAGCCATTGTCACAAAGCGGACGTTTGGCATATAAACCGGTTGGTGTCAACTTGCGTGCCGTTTCAGGATCCTTTACAATCTCATGGATTTTCTTACGTATAAAATTGCAGGCAGCCTCGTTGGCCTCAGGATTTGTGGCAATGTCGCTAAAGGTAGCGAACATGAAGCGGAAGCCGCCTCCTTTATTCCATGCCTCCTCAAACACGCGCTCTTGTTCCTCTTTCGAAACCGACACCGCTGACACTGTGCTCTCTTCAAAGCCGAAAGCGACAGCCGAAGATTTGACTTGTTTCCAAATCTCATCATAGTTGGCCTTTATCTCAGCAATTTCTACTTCAGATTGCGGCCGTTTTCCAACTGGTACACTGTATTGCGGCGTACGCTGGAAGACTGTCAGATGCTCGGCCTCAGGGGCAGTAGCAATAATTACCTGAACCCCCGTTGAACCTGTACCAATTACGCCTACTCGTTTACCCTTCAGATCAACGCCTGATCTTGGCCATCTAGCAGTGTGATATTGTTCACCCTTAAAGGTCTCTTGGCCCTTAAAATTCGGCACATTCGTTGCTGAAAGAAGACCAAGCCCGGTAACTAGAAACTTCGCAGTGACAGTTTCACCCTTGTCAGTGGTTACCTCCCAATAGTTAGTCTCTTCATTGAAATAGGCCGCTGTAACCTTTGTGTTGAACTGGTAGCTGCGCCGTAAGTCTAAACGGTCTGCCACATGACCCAAATAGGATAGGATTTCAGGCTGTGTCACATAATTTTCTTTCCAATTCCATTCTTGAAGCAAATCTTTGTCAAAAGAATAACGGTAGACAAAGCTTTCTGTATCAGAAAGTGCTCCCGGATAACGGTTCCAGTACCAAGTGCCGCCGACATCAGAGCCATTATCATAGGCGCGTACATTTAGGCCTAGTTCATTGCGGAGTTTATGAACAGCGTAAAGGCCGCCAAACCCTGCCCCAACAACAACCGCATCAAATTCTAGCCCTTTTGTCTTATGATTATTGAGTTGATTCATAATGGTTCCCCCTAATATTGAGTTTCAGTTTTTTTTTCATCGGATCACATTCATGATTATTTGAAGGATTTTTCCTTATTTTTGCAATGCCCGATACCAAGCTGCAATTCTGCTAACTTCCTCATCCGCTTCAGGAGCACGTCCGGCTAGGAATGTGAAAACATGCTGCATTCCATCTACAACTGACAGTGTGGCTTGTACACCGGCCTCAGTGGCTCGGGCATGCAGACGGCGCGCGTCATCAAGCAGCATTTCAGCCCCCCCCGCGGCGATGTAGAGCGGCGGATAGCCGTTGAAATCAGCGTGCAGCGGATTGGCTAATGGATCACGTACCTTCGTACTGTCATTCCCAATGAACATTTCAATCATCCCTTGAAGCAATGGGACAGTGATTAGCGCATCGGTAGCGGCGTTACTCTCCAACGTGCTGCCGGTTAGTTCCATATCGAGCCACGGCGAGAAGGCAATGACGAAACCTGGAAGTTCAAGACCCAATTCACGGAATTTCAACACCGATGATACAGCAAGGTTTCCTCCGGCAGAGTCGCCGATGGTGCCAATATCCTTTGCCTTAATGCCAGACGCGAGCAAAGCTTCGTAAACAGCAGCAGCATCCTCCAATTGTGCTGGGAAAGGATTCTCCGGGCTGCGGCGATAATCCAATACCACAGAGGACACGCCGAGTGCTTTGGCCATATGACCAGCCAGCTTGCGGTGGCTTGTGGAAGATCCTACGGCAAACCCGCCTCCGTGAGTGTAGATTAATACTTTTGATTTGTCGCATCCGATTGGGTAGGCCCAGATCACATCAACATCGCCGACAGTGTCGCTCTTATACGTCACATCTTCAGGCTCTAACGTAGGTTTTTCCCATTCGTCAAAAAGACTGCGCAAGTCTGCCAGCGTCATGTTCGGATTGGCCTCCATACGATCGCTCCAATCCTGGTACAGTGCACGCAAATAATCCGCTTCCTTTGATACAAATTTAGTTTTTTGCTCCATTGAATTCATAATTGTTTTCCTCCCTCAATTTTTGGCTAATTTTAACTTTTTATTGAATACGGTTTCAATTTGAAGTTTTCTTAGCTGAATCACTTAATTAATATGCAAGTACCGTGCCAATCTAAATTTTGAGGTATTTTCCACTTTTTCTTTATGTGTGTGTGTTTAAGTGTAGTAATTTTGAGACAATGAATTTTGGAAATAAGGTCAGCAACCCATTACATATTCAGCAATTCCTAATTTTGCGACAACTTTTCTCAATTTTGCTCCATATAAGCGATGTATGAGGACAATTGCAAACCATAACAAAAAGGAGGCTTTTGAAAAGCCTCCTTTTTGTTATGGTAGGATTAAAAAGATTTACTTACTTTAAACTTTTGATATCATAACCCAATTTTTTTAATTTTCGATAAAGGGTGCTGCGGCTCATGTTTAATTCTTTCGCTGCATCCGTGACGTTCATCTGTGAACGTTTTAGCGCTTGCTTAATCCAGTCTAATTCAGCCTGATTGACGGGATTAATTTTCTTCACGTTATTATTAAGTAATGTCTGTTGTTTATGAATATGTTTTGGCAGGCTCTCAGGGGTAATGACACCGTTAGCTGAAAAATTGACTGCATATTCCATCGCATTTTCCAACTCACGAATATTTCCAGGCCAAGAATAATCTCTTAATAGTCTCATAGCTTCGTTAGTTATATGGTATGGACCGTGGTGTTTCTTCATGGTAAACTTTTGCACAAAATTTTCAGCTAGTAATGGAACATCTTCGGAACGATGACGTAATGCTGGTAATTCAATGTGAAAAACATTAAGCCGGAAATAAAGATCATTACGAAATTTCCCTGCTTGTATTTCTTCAGGAAGATTTTTATTGGTCGCTGCAATGACGCGAACATCTATAGGGATACGTGTTTTATCACCGATTCGGATAATTTCTTGCTCCTGAATCACCCGAAGCAGTTGTACCTGTGAATCCAGCGGCATATCCCCTAATTCATCCAGGAAAAGTGTTCCTTTATTCGCCAATTCAAACTTCCCTATGCTTCCTTTCGGATTAGCACCTGTAAAGGCACCCGCCACATATCCAAAAAGCTCACTAGGAAGCAAATCCTTGGGTATAGCAGCACAATTCAAAGCAATAAAAGGATAATCAGATCTGCTGCTTGCCTGATGTATGGCGCTAGCAACTAACTCTTTCCCCGTGCCGCTGTCTCCGGTAATCAAAACATTAGAATCACTAGTGGCCGCAACACGTGCTAATTGAATGGTGCTCTTAAATGCTTCAGATTTGCCAACTAAGCTTTGTAAAGAGTACTTTGCATAGTGATTGTGGTTAGCTGTTGAATGACTTATTCTATTCTTTTTCTCTAAAATACAAATGAAACCTATGAATCTATCGTACCAATGAATTTTTTTGTATAATGCCCGATATGGACTGCCCTGCAGCGTTACTTCTTCCTCCCATTCCTTATTCAGGGTTAATTCATTGTTTTCTACTGTCCGTGACATTAGTATTGATAATTCTTCGACCTGAGAATTACTGTTGATCCTTACAATTTCCCCTTTTGGGTTACATAAGATAACGATCTGGTTTTTCCATTTACTAATCGCTTCAATATAAATGTTTTGCATCATTTCACGTGCTTGATAGTAATTGTGAAATAGATGCCTTTCTATTTGATTCACGATTCCGACGGTTTTCATCATGCTAAGAGTATGGTAACTATCACTAGTTGTAGAGAGATTTATTATTCCTAACAACTCACTTGTAAGCGGATCCAAAATAGGGGCTGCTGAACATACCCATTCATGGCAACTATGAGAAAAATGTTCGGAAGAAAAAATTTGAACAGGCTGCTTTAAAAGGATTGAGGTACCAATTGCATTCGTTCCGGCCCAACGCTCTGACCACTGAGCCCCTTTATTCGCATTTACTGATTTTCCTATCTGACGAGCTACAGGCACATCCCCATAATGATCTAAAATGATGCCATCACTGTCACAAAACAAGAGTACATGTTTATCATCAGAAAGTTCTTGTCCCGCCTGTTTAAGTACTGGCTGCGCTAGATGAAAAGCTTCACTTTTCTCCCTTATTTCTTTGAGCTCTACATCCGAGATATTTTTTACTGACCCTTGAATCATCGGATTCAGATCCTTATATTGCTTACTACGATTCCAAGATTGTAAAATGACATCTCTTACTTCCAATTTTTCCGTAGGCTGCTGCTCGATTTGAAATGGACTAAAGAAGAAGTTTTTCCATCCTTCATGAAATTTTCTTCTGTGTAGAACAATATCTTCTTTTGATACCAGGTCTGTGAAAGGAACATGGGACATCTAGCGCTCACCTCTTGATTATTCTGAATATTATTAATTTATATTTTAATAGAGGGAAAATCAACTATCTCGATTTATGGAGAATGATGGAGATTTGAAAATGAAAGCCATAGGTAACCCACCTAAGCTTACAAAACCAATATCATTTATGTTATCGTTCACAATTCGTTCACACTTAGTATACATTGTCTATTTATATGAGTAAAATGAATTTTAGGAATAGAACATATGTATATATTTCATAGATTGGAGATTACATTCATGGACATACGTCACCTTACTTACTTTATTGAAGTTGCCAAATACAAAAGTTTTACGAATGCTTCAAGATCCCTCCATTTGTCACAGTCTACACTAAGTAAAGTAGTCAAAAGTTTGGAAGAAGAATTAAACGTAGAACTGATTGACCGTTCCGCAAAGAACATTGAATTAACGGAAGCAGGCGAAATCGTTTTAGCCGAGGGGGAGAAGATTATAGAATCGTTAAATGATTTATCTATCCACCTTTATGATTTAATGAACTTAAAAAAAGGCAAAATAAAAATCGGCGTACCGCCAATCATTGGTTTTTTATTTTTTCCAAAAATCATTAAAGGGTTTAATAATCTTTATCCCGATATCAAAATAAAACTCTTTGAAGATGATTCCAGAAAGGTTAAACAGGAAGTCAGAGATGGAATATTAGATCTTGGTGTGGTGATGCTGCCGGTCGATGAAAAGGAGTTTGATGTTGTTCCCTTTGTTAATGAAGAACTGTCCCTCTTCGTCCATCGTTCCCATCCATTAGCGAAGATGGAAAAAGTCGAAATGAAAGAGTTACAAAATGAAACCTTCATTCTATTTAATAAAGAGTTTGCTATACATGACATCATTATTCAAGAATGTGAACGAGCTGGTTTTCGTCCGGAAATTGCTTATGAAAGTTCTGAGTGGGATTTCATTAGTGGAATGATTAGCGAAAACTTAGGGATTTCGATTTTCCCAAGACCCATTGCAGGTAAAGTCGATCGAGATTTAATCAAGGCGATACCCATCGTCAATCCAAGCTTCCCTTGGAACTTAGGATTAATTTTCAAAAAAAAGAAGTACGCCTCACCTGCGGTTCGTGAATTTATCCAGTACATTTCAACTGAATTACCTCCCGAATCATGAAAATGATAAATGTAATAGAAGCAAAAGAAGCTCTCGATTTGATTAATCAAATCGAGAGCTTTGAATGTGAAAGTGAATCGCGGAGGGATCTATTTTTAATCAAAACTTTATTCCAAATGAACATTTTGAAATTAATTAGGCGATACCTCTTTTAAACGAATTTCATTTCTATTTAAGACTAAATGGTCTTTTCGGCCATGTAAAAGTAGATAAAAAATAATAAGGACAAACATTAAAATACCTAACCATACATACAAATTGCTATAGCCAAGGGCCGGTACTAAATATCCTAAGAAATAAGGACCGAAGCCAAGTCCTACATCTAATCCGATAAAGTAGGTGGAAGTGGCTAATCCAATTTTTTCTGGCGTCGTTACTTTAATCGAAGAGCTTGAAAGGCAGAAGATATATTACCAAAACCAATACCAATGATAGCGCCAGAAAGTAATAGAAGGAAAGCACTATGCGAGATACTTAAAAGAAGTAAACCAATTCCAAAGAAAATGGCACATGGATATACAAGTTAGCACCTTTTGTATCCATAATACGCCCTGTAAATGGACGTGTGAGTAGAACTGCTATAGCGTATGCTAAAAAGAAAAAGCTTGATGCACTTAATAAATCACGTTCTTCTGCAAAGAAGTTAAGGAAAGCAATAAGGCTTGCATAGCCTAATGCAAAAAATAACGTCAAAATGGCGATCGGAAGTGCTTTTCTATCAATAAATTGAGAAATATGAAAGCCTTTTTCTTCTTGAAGCGAATGAGCTTGGATTTTCGATATTTTTGTAAATAAGGCGCTGACTAGTGCTAAAATGGCAAAAACCATACATAACATGAAAATAACAAAATAAGTAGTGTGTTGGCTCAACAACAAACCGAAGAACGGTCCGATGGCTGTTCCAAGTGTTGAACTCATACTGAAGTAACCAATTCCTTCACCTTTACGAGAAGTTGGTAAAATTTGCGCTACGACTGTACTTACAGCGGTAGAAGCAATCCCAACTGCGAAACCATTTATCAGGCGGCTAATGATCAGTACGATAATCCCCGCTTGAATAAAATAGAATGACATGGTTATCGGGAATAGAATTAAACCAATCATTAATATTTTTTTTGTGCCGACTTTGTTAATAATTCGGCCTGTAACGATTCTGCCTAATAAGGTTCCGACAATATAAATTCCAGCTACAAGACCAGCTTGTGAAACAGAAGCATGAAACTCTTTTACAGCGTATGAAGCCATTGTAACCATTAATAAATAAAAAATAATCATAATGATGAAGTTAATGATAGACATAATAATAAAATCTTTTGTCCATAGTTTTTCACTTGCATTCCTCACTTAATATCCTCCTGCTCTCTTAATTAAACTCTGCTATATTTTTTAAATCTTTGTGCATTTTTTCACAATATCAAAGAAAATATATCCACCTGCGTTAGCAGGTGGTCGTTTTAGGTGTTTTAGGTGTTTTATTGCTGTGGCTGCATTTCTTTAACGTTCATTTTAACATTTCTTTGAGCAAAAACTTTTTTAACAATTTTTAGAGCATTCAAGACTTTAGGGAAGCCTGTATAGGGAATCAAGTGCACGACAGTTCCAACAATTTCTTGTGGAGTTAATCCAATTGTAATTCCTACGTTGATATGCAATTCCAATTGCGGCTCAGTACCTAGAGCTACAAGAGAAGCGATTGTAGCAATCGTTTTTTGTTGTGGAGTTGTGCCCTCTCTTGAATAAATATCTCCGAAGGCAAATTCAACAATATAACTTTCTAAATCAGGTGCAAGCTCTTTAAATGCGGCTACAATATCCATGTGTGTTCCAATTTCCTTGTTATCTGTTACAGTAATCTCATTTATAATATCTAATCCTCTTTGGTAACGATCTTTTTCCATGTTTTATTCCTCCCAAAATGTCCGTTGTTTTTGAAACATTAATAACTATACCGCAGCTTTTATTATTCGTAAAATACATATAACTCATAAAATGCATTCCTTTTTTTCATAAAAGGTTAATTTCGGACCTTTAGTAAAGCTTTTATATTTAGAGACAATAAAATAAGTTGGGTGATAATTTTGCATGAATATTATCTCCGAACCATGAAATATATACATACGTTTTATTCATATTATTCATTTTACTCATACAAAAGTGCGAGGTATACTAAGTGTGAACAAAATGTGAACAAAAATATAAAATTTCAACCAACAAGTTAATATAGGAGGAATGAATCATGAGTAAAAAAATTGGCTTTGTAGGATTAGGAACAATGGGCTTCCCAATGGCCGTTAACTTAAAGAAAGCTGGTTTTGAAGTAATCGGTTATGATGCCTTTAAAGGTGTTTATGAGAAGGCAACAGCTGCTGGTATAACAATGGTGGAAACTTTAAAAGAAGTAGCGGAACAAGCTGACGAAGCGATTATCTCCATGGTTCGTGACTATGCCCAAAATATAGACGTTATATTTGGTGAAAACGGTCTATTATCTGCCCAACCTAAAGATAAAACCATCATTGTCATGAGTACACTAGACCCTGATACCATGAATCAATTAGGTGAAAAAGTCGAAGAAGAAAGTGATTTCAAATTAATTAGCGCTGCGGTAAGTGGTGGTGCTTCAGGTGCTCAAGCTGGAACATTATCGATTATGACATCCGGTTCAGAAGAAATTGTGAAATCTTTCCGACCATACTTTGATGCCATTGGGTCCAATATATTCTACTATGGCGGTCAGCCAGGAAACAGCCAAGTAGCTAAATTAGTTAATAATATGATTCTAGGTATTAACATGAATGCTCTAGCTGAAGGACTTAAATTAGGAAAACACTATAACTTACCTCAACAAGAGTTATTAAACTTGTTACAAGTTAGCACAGGTGATAGCTGGGTAGTTAGAAATTGGAAGGATGTTTCTGAATGGACAGCAGACACTGCCTTGGCTGTTTTACTTAAAGACTTAAAGGCGGCTTATAACGAAGGACTTAAACACAATGTAACTTTACCATTCAATGCCTTATCATCTACACAATTATTTGACTCTATGGGGAAAGAGAAACCAGAAGTTAAATAATTAGGAATTAATGGAATTCTACTGTAACCAAGTACTAGAACCACCTTATCTACTTAAAAAAACAGTAAACGAAAAAGCAGCCCCAAATACAATCTAAAAATTGTTTTCGGAGCTGCTCTTTGTTTTCTTTCTTTCCTTTATGTTATGGTCCTCTTACATTCCTTTGAAGAGAGCCTGCCTTTTATCAAGAAATGCTTGTGTCCCCTCTTTTTTATCTTGAGACCCAAACAAGACTGCCTGTGCCAGTTTTTCAATCATAAGCGCCGTGTCCATATTTGCATCAAATCCATGATTAATAACGAGTTTGGCCATTCTGACAGCAAACGGTCCCTTTGATAAAATCTTTTCCGCTTTTGATTTTACCGCCTTCCACAATTCTTCCATCGGAACGGCCCTTGAAACTAAACCAAAATCCTCAGCCTGCTTTGCTGTTAACATTTCGCCAGTCAAAATCATATCTACTGCTCTTCCCTTTCCTATGATCCGGGCTAAACGCTGCGTTCCTCCCGCTCCGGGAATGATGGATAAATTAAGTTCCGGAAGCCCAAATTTTGCATGATCAGCAGCGATACGAATATCACAGGCCATTGCCAGTTCACATCCCCCACCCAATGCGAATCCGTTAATAGCGGCAATCGTTACTTTATTACAATTTTCGATTCTGCGGTAAACTCCGGACATCCCCGGAATAAGAGCATCTAAGGGCTGCTTTTCTCGTAGCTGCCTGATATCAGCTCCAGCCGCAAATGATTTTTCCCCAGCTCCCGTAATAACGATTACCCCTACTCTTTCATCATTTTCCAGAGTTTCCAAGGCAATCCTTATTTCCGTCAAGGTTTGAGCATCCAATGCATTTCTGACTTCCGGCCGGTTGAGCTTAATAACCCCCATTTGTTCTTCTAGTTCTACTAAAATATTTTGATATACCATTTTAATTTCCACTCCTTGATTGAAAAGGGACTTTAGAACAATCCAACAAGTTCACATTTCCTGTTGTATTGATAAAAATTGCTGCTCATCCTTATTTGAACACTCCTTGCAAACTTCTATCCCGCTAATGAACGTTCCACAATCTCCGCTATATCCATTGTTCTAACTTGATCTTCTGCTTCTTTTGCTTTCGTACCATCGGTTAACATGGTCAGGCAGTACGGACAATTACTTCCAATCATCGTTGGACTAAGTTGAAGCGCTTGTTCCACTCGTTCTACGTTAATCCGTTTCCCCTGGGTTTCCTCTATCCACATCCTGCCTCCGCCGGCTCCACAGCACATGGCATTTTCTTTATTCCGTCCCATCTCTAGTATTTCTACACCGGGAACAGATTTAAGAATTTTTCGTGGGATCTCATAGATATTGTTATATCGGCCTAGATAACAGGAATCATGATAGGCAATTGCTTCCTTGACTTCCTTCACTGGCTTAATCCTGCCCTCCTGGATCCACTTCCAAATCAACTCAGTATGGTGATAAACCTCTGCTTCCAAACCAAACTCGGGATATTCATGTTTAAAGGTGTTATAAGCATGAGGATCGATGGTGACGATTTTTCTCACACCATAGGCCTGAAAGTTAGCGATATTCTCCTGACATAATTGTTGAAATAAGAATTCATTCCCCATTCTGCGTGCCGTATCTCCGGAATTTCGCTCTTCATTACCAAGAATGGCAAAACTGATACCAGCCGTGTTCATAATTTTGGCAAAAGACTGCACAATCTTTTGACTTCGTTGATCAAAGGATCCCATCGATCCAACCCAAAACAGATATTCAAATTCTTCTACCTCATTGACCGTTTGAACATTGATATCTTTACGTTCCTCGCGCCACTTGATACGCTCCTTCCGGTTAATCCCCCATGGATTACTTTGCCGCTCAATATTATGAAAATAACGATTAGCCTCTTGAGGCATACTGCCTTCAGTCATAACCAAATAACGCCTCAAATCAATGATTTTATCCACATGTTCGTTAGCCACCGGACATTGGTCTTCACAATTTCGGCATGTTGTACAAGCCCATAATTCTTCCTCCGTAATGACATCTCCGATCAAATTAGGCATTTCAACCGTTGAAGCGGTTTCCTGTACAGCGGGCCCGGCAGTTAATGAAGGGGCTAATGCAGAAGTGCCGGAAACAAGACTAGGCATCCATGGACTACGGGAAGTAATAGAGGCCCCTGTTTCTGTCAAATGATCCCTCATCTTAACGATTAGATGCATAGGAGATAATGTCTTCCCGGTGACGGAAGCCGGGCACATATTTGTGCAGCGCCCGCATTCTGCGCATGCATACAAATCGATCAGCTGCTGCCGGGTAAAATTCTCAATTTTCCCGACCCCGTATTCCTCTACTGCTTCGTCTTCAAAATCAATCTTACTCAATTTTCCAACAGGACCGACCTTCTTGAAAAAGATGTTAAACATCGCGAACAACTCATGTGCTTGCTTCGACTGGGGTACAAACACCATGAATGATAACACGGTTAACAGATGCAGCCACCAAAATACGTAGAACAATACTGTACCCGCTGTTTTACCAATACCGGAGAAAGCTGCAGTAATCACTCCGGAGAATGGAGCATGGGAGAAATCGGGGCTTTGCCCCAGCATAACCTTTTCAAATCCCAACGTAAGCAGGATCGCTAATGTCAGCGTAATGAGGGCAATAATTACAAACGCAGCTTTGGCATCCCGTTTCAATTGCAGCCGCTTTAACTTTTCAATATAACGGCGATAAAAAGCATATACCATCGCACACAACATGAGGAATACAGTCCACTCCTGCAAGAGACTGAAATATTTATAGGCGCCGCCGAAAGGAAATTCATAACCTCTGATAAATCCCTTAATAATGATTTCAACGAGTCCTACCTGAATGATAAAAAAACCATAAAACAAGATTAAGTGCATAAGACCGCTTTTCTTGTCCTTAAATAATTTTCGCTGGCCAAACCCATTCACTAATACCGCATTGATTCGTTCTTTGAGGCTCGGCTCAAAATCAACCTTTTTCCCAAGCTTCACAAATAAATACCGGCTGTAAACGAGTTGAGCAAACAAGTAAACCGCATATCCTGTCACAGCTAGGAAAGCAAGAAAATTCAGCAGTAATAACATCCTGTTCCCTCCATTGTAAATTCTTAGTCAGTTCGATTACGTTCCAGAGTTAATAATAATAGAATAAAAGATTAGAACTATATTATTGGTGGGAAATTATTCTATTTCCCATATCATATTGTAAGGAGATACTAGGCCTGAGGATAGGCCCCCTCTTATTTTTCAAGAGAGGACCTAGATAACCGGCATATTTTAACATTCAAATATTGTAGTTTGATAGTTAACAGGGAAGCAATACTTTTTTAAATTCTTCCGTTAAAAGAGGCACTACTTCAAACAAATCGCCTACAATTCCGTAATCCGCTACTTGGAAAATTGGAGCTTCCGGATCCTTGTTGATGGCCACAATCACTTTAGAATTAGACATTCCGGCCAAATGCTGAATGGCACCGGAAATCCCGCAAGCGATATATAAATCGGGAGTTACCACTTTTCCCGTTTGTCCAATTTGTAAAGCATAATCACAAAACTCAGCGTCACATGCTCCTCGGGAAGCTCCAACTGCGCCGCCTAAAACTTCAGCTAATTCCTGAAGAGGTTGGAAGCCATCCTTGCTTTTCACGCCGCGGCCGCCGGATATGATCACTTTTGCTTCACTCAGATCTACTCCACTTGTCGTTTTGCGGACGATTTCTTTAACAATAGTTCTTAAATCCTTAATAACAGGTTGGAATGGAACAACCTCAGCAACGACAGGGTTTTCTTGTATTTCAAAGTTATTAGGCCTTAGTGTGGCAAACACCTTCCCCTGGTTAAATGCCTTCTTTTGGAAAGCCTTCCCTGCATAAATGGGACGAGTAAAGATGATCTCGCCATTCTCCAAATCTGCCCCTGTGCAGTCTGAAGCGAGTCCAGCACCTAATCTTGCAGCCACTCTTGGGGCCATGTCTCTCCCGATTGCTGTATGTCCCATGAGAATGACCTCGGCCTGCACTTCCTCAATGACCTGACATAATGCCTGGGTGTATGCATCGATTGTATAGGTTACTAGGGATTCGTCTTCCAGAACATATACTTTATCGGGTCCGTATTGGCTAACTTCCTTTATAAATTCAGCTGCTTCTGTAGCAAATAATGCAGTAATGACTTCACCTCCATCAGCCAGCTTCCTGGCTGATGTCAAGGCTTCAAAAGAGACATTGCGAAGCTTTCCATCGTTGCTTTCTACAAAAACAAGTACTTTTTTACTCATGTGATTTACCCTCCTTAATAAATAATCAGACTACCTTTGCTTCACTGCGAAGCAGATTCACAAGGTCTTGAACCTGTTGGCCCATTTCGCCTACTAACACTTTTCCTGCTTGTTTTTTGGGAGGCAAATATTGATCTTGAACAGTTGTTCGAGTAGTTAAGTCATCTTCAGATAACTCCAAATCCTCTAATGTGAAACGTTCAAGAGGCTTTTTCTTTGCTTTCATCATTCCAGGCAGGGAGGGATAACGCGGCTCGTTTAATCCTTGTTGAGCTGTTGCCAGGAATGGAAGATTCACTTCAATCACTTCTAAGTCTCCCTCAATATCACGTTCAACGATTGCCTTACTGCCATCAAGAGAGAGTTTGGTAATCGCAGCTACTTGAGGGATACCTAATTCTTCCGCCACCCGAATGGCGACTTGGCCGGATCCGGAATCGACCGCCATATTTCCAGCGAGCACTAAATCGAACTCCTGCCCTTTAATTGCCGCTTTAATGAATTTGGCGATAGCATACTCATCTGCCGCTTCCTCTAATTCTACGATAATCCCCTTGTCTGCTCCCATAGCAAGTGCTGTTCTCAAAACGTTCTCAGATCGAGTCGGTCCAACCGTTAATACAGTTATTTCTGCCCCTGAATCTTCCTTGATTTTGACGGCTTCTTCCACTGCATACTCATCGTAAGGATTAAGGATAAACCCTACATTTTCCTCATTAATTTGTCCATTTTGGATCACAATTTTCTCTTCCGTATCAAAGGTCTGTTTCACTAAAACTAAAATATTCATATTCTGAAATCCTCCTATTCTACCAATTTAGAGATATTCCCGTTTTAACTGCGCTGCAATAATATTTTTTTGGATTTCGGATGTTCCTTCATAGATTTTGGTTATTCTTGCATCCCGATAGAAACGTTCCACAGGGAATTCAGCAATATAACCAATTCCTCCATGAATCTGCACGGCTTTATCTGCGACACGATTATAAACCTCGGAACCAAGCAGTTTTACCATGGCCGCTTCCTTAATGACCTTCATCTCTTGGTCTACCATCCAGGCAACTCGGTAGGTCATACTTCTTAAGGCTTCTATATCAAGAGCCATGTCAGCCAAATAATGTTGAATAATTTGTTGTTCAAAAATCGGTTTATCAAACTGAATTCTAGTATTTGCATGTTGAATAGACATCTCTAAAAGCTTATCGCAAGAACCTAAGTTTCTTGCTGCAAGTCCTGCCCGGCCATTGGCAAGTATTTTCAAAGCGTTGACATATCCTTGTCCTTCTTGACCAAGCACATTTTCAACAGGGACTTCACAATCTTCAAAGAAAATTTCAGCGGAATGGGACCCGTGAAGACCCATTTTCTTTTCCTTTTTCCCGACTGTGAACCCAGGAAAGTCTTTTTCTACGATAAAAGAGGTAATGCCCTTTGCTCCTTTGGATGGATCTGTAACTGCCATAACCGTAAATACATCTGCGATAGGCGCGTTTGTAATGTAATGTTTGCTTCCATTTAAGATATATTTATCTCCTTTTCTTACCGCAGTTGTTTTCAGGTTCGTTGCATGGGAACCTGCACTAGGTTCTGTCAAAGCAAAGGCACCGATCAATTCCCCTCTTGCCATTCTTGGCAAATATTTTCGCTTTTGTTCTTCATTTCCCATCTCTACGATCCCCACAGAACCGATCCCTGTATGAGCACCGATGACGGTGGTATAGCCATTATGTGTTCTTCCTAATTCCTCGTAAATCGCACACTTGCCAACCATTCCGATTCCCGTTCCGCCGTATTCTTCCGGGATGCTTAATCCAAACAAGCCCATTTCCTTAGACATGTTCATAATTTTTTCAGGAATTTCATCCTTTTCTTCAATTTCCATTGCAAGCGGATCTACTTCGTTATCAACAAAATCACGAATACTTTGTTTTAAAAAATTAATATCTTCCGATAATTGAAAATCCATAATCTCCACTTTCCTTCCTATTTATTAGAGTAATCAAAAAATCCCCGGCCAGATTTCCTTCCTAATCGTCCTGCTTTAACATATTTCACAAGCAAAGGGGATGGACGATACTTTTCTCCTAATTGATGATACAGATATTCCATATTTCGTAAGCGGCTGTCCAATCCTACAAGATCTGCCAATTCCAGTGGACCCATCGGATGATTTAAACCATACTTAAGAGCTTTATCAATGTCCTCAGCTGAAGCCACGCCTTCCATTAACATGTTCATGGCTTCATTTCCAATTAGGCAATTCATTCGGCTTGTTACGAAACCAGGAAACTCATTAACTTCAACTGTTACTTTTCCCAGCTTTTCCGCTACTTGTTTGACCATCTCAACTGTCGCATCAGATGTATCCAATCCTCGAATAACCTCGATTAATTTCATTCGATGAACTGGGTTAAAGAAGTGCATGGCGATACATTGATCAGGTCTTCCCGTTGCGGCTGCAATTTCGGTCGGACTCATTGTGGATGTATTGGTTGCAAGGATAGCGTGTGCAGGTGCCAATTCATCTAGCTGCTTAAAAATACTGATTTTCAACTCCATAATTTCTAAGGCCGCTTCGATGACCAGGTCGGTTTGACTTACGGCTTCCTGCAGCTCCGTGGTATAAGAAAGATTTTTCTTTGCGTCAACGCCCTGTTCGAATTGGACATATCCTTTTTCCACGTTTTTCTTTAACAAAGCTTCGATATATTCTCTTGCGTTTTCAATCGACTCGTTTGATATGTCTTGTAAAGTTACTTCAAACCCAGCTAATGCAGCGGTATAGGCGATCCCTCGTCCCATAGTGCCACCGCCAATCACTGTGATATGATTAATCATTCTAAACCCTCCCTGTATTTCTTTATACAATCAGTTCCGTATATAATATATCAATTCCATATACGGAACAATATTTCCAAAAAAATTTATCCTAACTATTTATATTATCTCGGCCTGGCATATTTGCTGCAGATCTTCCACTTCTATCATTAATTGACACTAAACTTGCATATTTTCCACGATCGTTGTGATCCCCTGACCTCCTCCGATACAGAGTGTAACTAATCCATACTTTTCTTCTCTTCGTTCCATTTCGTGCAATAGTTTTGTCATTAGAATAGCACCTGTAGCTCCAAGGGGATGACCTAATGCAATGGCCCCGCCATTGACATTTACTCTTTCCAAATCCAAATTAAGTTCCTTTATCACTGCAAGAGCTTGAGCCGCAAAGGCTTCATTCAATTCAATCAAACCGATCTCGTCCATAGTGAGTCCAGCTATAGACAGCGCTTTCTTCGTAGACTGCACTGGGCCGATTCCCATAATTTCTGGAGAAACCCCTGAAACAGCCTGAGCAATAATTTTCGCTTTTGGTATAAAACCATACTTGTTTGCAGCGTCCTCTGACATCATTAAAACGGCTGAAGCTCCATCATTTCGTCCACTGCTATTTCCTGCCGTTACTGCACCGTTCTCTTTAAACACTGGTTTCAAATTCCCTAGCTTTTCCAGACTAGTTAATCGCGGGTGCTCATCGATCTCAAAAGTCTTTACTTCTTTTCGCTGCTTAACTTCATAAGGAACAATTTCCTTTCGAAACCGCTCATTCTGAATTGCTTTTTGGGCAAGTTCCTGACTGCGAAAAGCAAATTCATCCTGTTCTTTCCTCGATATTTTATACTGCTCTGCTAAATTTTCCGCTGTATAACCCATGGTGAGATTCCCATAGATTTCAATTGGCTGTGAACGAGGTTGGCTTTCTGTATTAGGATCGACAATCTCTCCATTTCCTGAACCGAATCCATAGCGTGCCTTTCTTATATAGTAGGATGCTGTACTCATCGATTCGGCGCCGCCAGCTATAATTACATCTGATAACCCACTCATAATTTGCAGTGTTGCATTATTAATGGCCTGAAGTCCTGAACCGCATTGTCTGTGAACGGTATAACCCGGGACCTCAACAGGAAGTCCTGCACGCAAAAGAGCTAATCGGGCAAGATTAGGGGTATCCGCACTTTGTTTGGTCTGTCCCATAATCACCTCTTCCACTTGATTTTTGTCAATTCCTGTTCGTGATACAATTTCTTCGATGACTTTTGCAGCAAGGAAGTCTGCTTCTACATCCTTCAAGCTTCCGCCAATTCGTCCTACCGCAGTCCGTACTGCATCAATAATAACAACATTTCTCAATTTTCATCCTCCTCTTACTTTTAGGCATTTAGGAATGAGTCTCTATTTTATGTTCCACATAAGGAACGATGTTCCTTGTTTGAAACAATAATACTATCCATTTGCTCCATATGTCAATAGAATTTTTAGAAAATTATCAATATTGACAAACAGTATGGTGAAAATTATAATATAACCCAACTAAAACCTGTAAAGTGTACAGGAATTTTGGATAGGAGCTTGCTCATGCAAAAACAAAATGAAAAAGAAAAATCAGAGGTTCCTGCTCTAGAAGCATCCATTAAAATTCTCGAATATTTAAGTCGTTATAAAAGTAAGGAACGTTCCCTGTCCCAAATCTCTAAGAATTTATCAATCAATAAAAGTACTTGTCATAGAATACTAAAACTATTAAATCATTATCGTTATGTCTCATACGACGAGGCTTCTAAACAGTATAATCTTGGGCCATATCTCATCATCTTGGGATCTAGAGCTTCAGAGTTTATCGATTATCTCAATCTTGCTAAACCATACCTCAAGTGGGTATGCGAACAAACAAGACTAACAAGTGTTTTGCTTGAACCTTTATCCAATGATCGATTAATGTATGTTGCCAAGGAGGAACTTGATTTGCCGGATAACCCTGTTCAAGTGACAGTAAAATTAGGACAGCATTTCCCGGTAACCAGTGCTTCTTTTGGTAAGTGTTACTTAGCATTTCTTGAAGAAGAAAGAAGGAAAGAAATTATTGAGAAAGTTAATTTTAAACAATTTACCGATAAGTCCATTACTGATTTTGAAACATTTCAGGAGAGTTTAAATGAGGTTAAACGAAAGGGGTATGCAGTAAGCTACG
This sequence comes from Neobacillus drentensis, assembly GCF_036965645.1. Classification (GTDB taxonomy): domain Bacteria; phylum Bacillota; class Bacilli; order Bacillales; family Cytobacillaceae; genus Neobacillus; species Neobacillus drentensis_D. Next base: position 20,100 of record NZ_JBALPZ010000070.1, on the reverse strand, counting down.
AAGAGCATACATCGGATGTTTTCGGTGTGGCCGCACCGATCTTTGACCTTTATGGTGACATAAAAATGGTTATTGCCTGTATCGGCTTTGCTTCAAACATTAGTGAAGAACATATTTCATTCTGTGGAGAAAAACTCAAAGAAGCAGCGAAAAGGATAATGGAAGTAATTGGCGGGAGAGAACCCGTATATAATAAAATTTAAAATAATAATACTCCTTCTTGATTTTTCAAGAGGGTTTTTTTTGATTTGTATTTAATTAACAAATATAATAAGCTTAAAGGAACATACGTTCTAATTTAGAATAGGAGGATTTTTATGGAAACTTGGGAAGCAGCATATATCGCAGGAATTATTGATGGAGAAGGAACCGTAACATTTACTAGATTGCATGAAAAAGAACATCGCCGCCCCTGTATTACTATTGCGTCAACAGATAAAGAACTTTTAGACTATGTTCAAAAATTAACTAAAGGAACTATTAATAACAAGAAGAACTATAATCCCAAACGCCATAAAGACTCCTATACTCTAACTATAAAGAACAAAGAAAACGTTCTAAATCTATTAATGGATGTTACTCCCTTTTTAAGAGTAGATAAGAAAAAGAATCGTGCTCTTTTGATATTAGAGAATTACGAAAAGGTTACGCCACGTAATGGAAAATACAACGAAGACTTACTAAAGAGGAAATTAATGTTCGAGGAATGTTTTTTTCAAATATAAAAAAGACCAGCATTTATCTGCTGGTCTGTTATCCACCTATGTATGGTGGAGACGGCGGGACGTGCTCTTCCATGCTTTCGACATGGCACTGACTATATCTTGAACCTGTCCTTTAACAGGCCCTCTGGCGTCTTATGCGAAACATAAATTTACCTCTACAAGGCAGGAATCGCATCCTAGTACTACCTTATTTCAAGGCAGCCTATAAGTCGATACACGGCTGTTGAATTACTTCACATACCGCTCGGCATTGCCCTATCGCTAAAGCGACTTAGGTTTCACCGATAAAGCCAGATTATCACTTGTATGTTACCATACAAGGCGACTAATAATTAATCGAACCCGCGTCCAAAGATATCGGCACTTAAGCATCTACGAGTGTAGTCGATATATTGGCGTTTCACTGATCCTTTTGCCTATCGACCGGCGTCCGGTCAGCTAGCCTGGTTGTTCTCTTCCTTCATCCTCAGGCGGTGGAATCCGGCGTAGCCCACTTAAAGTGAGTCCGCTACCCTACCACATGGGCGATGGAGGGGCGAACCGCTAAGCGCTATTAAGCAGCTAAAGCGAAAGTTTTGTTAGTTTTGCCAGTTATGGCTTTGACGTTTTAACGAGGCCGATCCCCTCGACTCGCAACCTAAGCTCAAACTACCCCTGTCGAATCCGTAGCGTCCCCATTATAAAATGTGCAAAATCTACTTAAAGATTTAGCAGCAGACGTTAGGAATTGCTCAGGTACAGAGCAAAAGATTGTGCCGCTTCATCAGCGACAAACTTATTATAACACACTCAGAGCATTTTTCAATTGTAACTATCTGTAAAATAATTTCCAGTTACATTTTTTGCCGATCACGGAAAGCTCGTTCAATTTCACGCTTTGCTTCTTTCTGCTTTAACGATTCACGCTTATCATAATTCTTTTTACCCTTTGCTAAACCAATTAAAACCTTACAGAAACCATTTTTCAAATATAACTTTAACGGCACAAGGGCATAACCTGCTTCTTTTGTTTCTCCAAGCAGTTTATTAATTTCACGTTTATGAAGTAACAATTTGCGTGTTCGCAATGGATCGTGATTAAAAATGTTTCCCTGCTCATAAGGACTAACGTGCATTCCAAACAGAATTGCTTCTCCATTTTGGATACGTGCATACGCATCCTTCAGATTGACTTTCCCGGCGCGAATCGATTTAATTTCTGTCCCCTGAAGAACAATTCCCGCTTCGTATGTTTCTTCAATAAAGTAGTCATGATACGCTTTTTTGTTTTGCGCGACTACCTTTCCTTCACCTTTTGGCATTGGTTTCACCTCAACTCTATGGACTATATTTTAGCAGAATTACTGAAGTCGTACAATGAAAAGGGGCCTTGCTTTAAGGCCCCTTCTATTATTTATTTCGGCGCTTCCGGCTCTTGGATTTTGGTACATTGTCGTAAAATTTACGTTTCTTTTTCGAATTGCCGCCCTGACCTCCGCCAGATTCAGATTTTTGACCATTCCGGCTGCGACCTTGTCCTTGTTTACCGTCGCCTTGCTGCTTATTTCGTCGCGGCTTGCGTGTATCACTGCCAGTACTGAAGACTCTTGTTGTATCAGATCGTTCACGGCGAGTCCCTTTCATCCCGACGATTTCAAAATCAATCGATCGCTCGTCCTTATTCACTTTTACGACACGAACAGTAATCTCATCACCAATTCGGAACACATTTCCGGTACGTTCTCCAATCATTGCATAATGCCGCTCGTCAAAACGATAATAATCATCCGTCATATAGCTGACATGAACAAGGCCCTCAATGGTGTTAGGAAGTTCCACGAACATTCCAAAGTTCGTTACAGAGCTGATGATCCCATCATACTCGACACCAACCTTATCCTCCATATACTCCGCTTTTTTCAGTTCATCCGTTTCGCGTTCCGCATCCACAGCACGTCGTTCCATTTTCGAAGAATGGTCAGCAATTTCAGGCAGGCGTGCATTCCATTTTTCCCTCGTGGTCTCATCCAGCTTTCCTTCAATTAAATACGTACGGATTAAGCGATGGACAATCGTATCCGGATAACGTCGAATCGGTGAGGTAAAATGAGTATAAAACTCAGTCGATAAGCCAAAATGTCCTAGGCTCTCAGGGTCATATTTTGCCTGCTGCATGGAACGCAGCATAACAGTCGAAATCACCATTTCTTCTGGTTTGCCTTGCACCTCTTCAATAATTTCCTGCAGTGCACGAGGATGAACATCGTTAGCAGTTCCTTTTACGATATAGCCAAAATTTGTGATAAACTCGAAAAATCTTCGTAATTTATCTTCCTTCGGGTCTTCGTGAATACGGTAAATAAACGGTACTTCCATCCAGTGGAAATGCTCCGCTACGGTTTCATTAGCCGCTAACATAAATTCTTCAATTAAGCGCTCAGCAACAGAACGTTCACGTAAGACAACGTCAGTTGGTTTTCCCTCATCATCGACTAAAACCTTCGATTCTTTAAAATCAAAATCAATGGCGCCGCGCTTCATTCGTTTGCTTCTGAGAACTTCTGCAAGTTCTTCCATTAATTCAAACATAGGCACAAGCGACCCATACCTTGCACGTGTTTCTTCATCTCTGTCAGTAAGGATGCGATTTACATCATAGTACGTCATCCGCTCCGTTGTCTTAATGACACTTTGAAAAATCTCATGCGAAACAACGGTACCCTCCGATGAAATTTCCATTTCACAAGATAATACCAAGCGATCCACCTTAGGATTCAAGGAACAAATTCCATTAGAGAGGCGGTGCGGAATCATCGGAATCACTCGGTCTACTAAATAAACACTTGTCGCGCGCTCCTCTGCTTCCACGTCAATGGGTGTACCCTCTTTAACGTAATAACTAACATCAGCAATATGGACACCAAGCTTATAGTTGCCGTTCTCTAATTTCGTAACGGTGACCGCATCATCTAGGTCTTTAGCATCTGCCCCATCTATTGTCACGATGGTTTCATTCCGTAAATCACGGCGATTCGCTAGTTCGCTTTCATCAATCGTATCAGGTGTCTCGTTGGCCTGTTCTAAAACATCTTCCGGAAATGCCATTGGAAGCCCGTGCTTATGTATTACTGAAAGAATGTCTACGCCCGGGTCATTTTTATGCCCAAGGATTTCAATAACTTCGCCTTCCGCACTTTTTCGTCCTTCTGGATACGTAAGAAGTTTTACGACCACCTTATGCCCTTCCACTGCCCCTTTAGAGGCATTCTTAGGGATAAAAATATCGCTGGCAAACTTTTTATCGTCCGGGATCACAAAACCAAAGCTTTTGCTTTCGACATAGGTCCCAACAATTTGCTGAACGCCTCGTTCAATAATCCGGATAATGCTGCCTTCCCTGCGAGTTCCTGATGATTCCGTCGATACACGGGCAAGGACCGTATCCCCATGCATAGCGGTATTCGTTTCATTTGGCGGGATAAAAATATCATCCATCCCTGGTTCATCAGGGACAACAAATGCGAATCCCTTGGCGTGTCCAATTAACTTACCGCGGATTAAATTCATTTTTTGCGGAAGCCCGTAACGGTTGCTGCGTGTTCGTACAACAAGACCTTTCTCTTCCATTTGAACGAGAGCCTTGACGAATTCTTTAAAGTCCGCGGAATCCTGGATCCCAAATGCTTCTTCCAATTCCTGAACCGTCAATGGTTTGTAGGCTTCGTCTCTCATATATTGCAAAAGCTTATCTATGTGCTTTTGAATGTTTTCTTCCAAGCTATTCCCTCCTTTTTGGGTGCTTTATTGAACTTGCCAATCTAGACTCTCTAAAAAAGCATAAACATCTTCATGAAGCTGTTCCCGCTCTTTATCTAGCGTAATGACATGTCCTGATTCTTCATACCACTTAATTTCCTTTATGGTAGATTCAATTTCGTTGTAGATGATGTTGGCACTGTCTGTATTAATCATTTTGTCATGACGTGCTTGAACAACGAAGGTTGGGGCATAGATCATATCAACATGCTCACGTACTTCAGCAATTAATTGCTGGAGTGCTTTTAATGTATTCATCGGTGTTTTTTGGAATTCTTTCATTTCCATTTCGATTTGCTCGTCTGTTTTTCCTTCATATCTTTTATATTCGCGGGCATATTCAAGAATTCCTTGGTACATGACCTCTTCACTTTTTATATACATGGGAGCACACATAGGTACAATACCCTTTATAGGTACAGTGTATCCCAATTTCAAGGAAAATACGCCGCCAAGTGAAAGGCCGGCGACTGCAATTTCATCATGTCCTTTATTTTTTAAAAAATGATAGCCGTTTATAACGTCCTGCCACCAATCTTCGGGACCGGTGTGAACGAGTTCTTCTGGGGGGACTCCATGGCCTTTATAGTGAGGGGCATGACAAGTGTAGCCTTTTTTTTCTAAAAAACGGCCCAGCATTCGGACATCTGCTGAGTTTCCGGTGAAACCATGGAGCAGCAGGACGGCCCGTTTTCCTCCTTCAAAGGTAAATGGTTTTGGTGGTGCAACTTTCATTTTTAAAAACTCCTTTTCATTCGATTAGCTTCTATTAGTTTAAGCATTAAAGGAGGTAACATTCCAGAAAAAAGCCTTGTGTGGTGTGATTTAGGAGATTGGGGTGAAGGATGAGTATGGAATTCGGCGGAGTGAGAGAGGAATTCCGCACGTTTCCTAGTTTAATCCGCCTGTTTTTCTATTATTTCCGCCAGTTTCTATGATAATTCCGCCAACTCTATTTTCATTAGGGTCTGCTGCTGTTTTAATTGGGAGGGAACTGTTCATTTTGGCAGACAAGAGACCTAGCATTTCCGCCGGTTTTCTGATTAATACCGTCAAATTGAGCACTTTATCCGCACTTTTTCTTAATTTCCCCACCTGTTTCTCTATTATTTCCGCCAGTTTCTACGATCATTCCGCCAACCCCGTCCCTGGAACAAATTAATCGGCAACGATCCTTATATAAAAACAAAAAACCCAGCCAGATGGCCAGGTTGTATGCTTGTTTGATTAAATTTTAAAATAAGTAACCGCAAGGGCAAGCAGGAAAAACAATACAGATAATACAATCGTAATGCGATGTAGAATCAAGTCAATTCCTCGAGCTTTTTGTTTACCGAATAATGTTTCAGCACCACCAGAAATGGCACCCGATAATCCAGCACTCTTACCAGACTGTAATAAAACCACTACAATAAGAGCAATACTTACGATCACTAATAATGTTACGACTAATGCATGCATGTAAGCCACCTCCTGTTAGACGTACAGTTCACAGTATCTTAAATTTACCATACTATTGACCTTTAGACAATAGTCGTAATTGTGAAAGATCGAAGGGAAAGTCCCCCTAATCCTCTTGTTTAACCCTAAAATGATCCTCAATATACGCCTTTTCCTCTTCTGCCGATAAAATCCCTACTGCCTTTCCAACCGTCCCTCCCTGCAGATTCCAGATTTTATTATGATCTTTGTCTACAGAGGAAAAGTCGCCCTCAGACCAGCGCTCTAAAATGTCTAGATAGACAGAGGAATGAACATAGTCCCTCTCATTTTTTTTGACTACTTTGAGTAATTGATTGACACGTCCAGGTGTCAGTGGGATCGCCCCCCACTTCTTTCTGGACTCCACTTTTTGATGAGACATCTGATGGATTGCATCCATTACCTCTTTTTCTGTCATATTCATAGGAAATTCCTTTTCAATTTCTTGGCTGTTTGGGTCATCCATTTTAATTACGGATTGGCCGTCATCCGATTTTTGTACCGAGACCATTACAGTATCTTTATGCAAAGGCAACGATCCTGTAGTCTGATAATAGTAGAAGACCCCCAAAACAATAACTGCAAAAATAATCATCACACGCTGTGGCCATGATAATTGTTTAAAATACCTTTTCATATTTTTACCTCAGTTCTTGGTTGTTTTTTTTAATATTAAACACAGTGGTGTGATTTCCCTGCTTGATTTATCCAAGAATTTCGTGATTGAAAATAATAAGCCCCAGTTCACTGAGTGAACTGGGGCTTTGCATGTCTATAAAATTACTTCTTCAAGTTATAAAAAGATTTAAGACCATTGTATTGAGCTGTTTCAGCCAATTGATCTTCGATACGAAGCAATTGGTTGTACTTCGCTACACGGTCAGTACGTGATGGTGCACCAGTCTTGATTTGACCAGCATTTGTTGCAACAGCGATGTCAGCGATTGTGCTGTCTTCTGTTTCACCAGAGCGGTGAGAGATAACAGCTGTGTAACCTGCACGCTTAGCCATTTCAATCGCATCAAAAGTTTCAGTAAGCGTACCGATTTGGTTAACTTTGATAAGGATGGAGTTGCCGATTCCTTTTTCAATACCTTCAGCAAGTTTCTTAGTATTCGTTACGAATAAATCGTCACCAACTAATTGAACTTTTTTGCCAAGACGCTCAGTTAAAAGCTTGTGGCCTTCCCAGTCGTTTTCATCTAAACCGTCTTCAATAGAGATGATTGGGTATTTAGCAGAAAGCTCTTCGTACCAGTCAACCATTTCTGCAGATGTTTTTACAACACCTTCGCCAGCAAGATGATATTTGCCATCTTCTTTGTTGTAGAACTCAGATGAAGCAGCATCCATTGCTAGGAATACTTCTTGACCTGGCTTGTAACCAGCTTTTTCGATTGCTTCAACGATTGTTTGAAGAGCTTCTTCGTTTGAACCTAGGTTTGGAGCAAATCCACCTTCGTCACCTACAGCAGTGTTAAGGCCTTTGCCTTTTAATACAGAACGTAATGTGTGGAAGATTTCAGCGCCCATGCGAAGTGCTTCTTTGAAGTTTGGAGCACCAACAGGCATGATCATGAATTCTTGAATATCTACGTTGTTATCAGCGTGCTCGCCGCCGTTCACGATGTTCATCATTGGAACTGGAAGCTGCTTCGCATTGAAACCGCCAAGGTATTGGTATAAAGGTACGCCAAGGTAGTCAGCAGCAGCACGAGCTACAGCAAGAGAAACACCAAGGATTGCGTTTGCACCTAATTTACCTTTGTTTTCAGTACCGTCTAATTCGATCAACGCACGGTCTACAGCCACTTGATCAAGAACGCTTAATTCTTCTTGAACTAAGTGTGGAGCGATGATTGTGTTAACATTCTCAACAGCTTTAAGAACACCTTTACCAAGGTAACGTTCTTTGTCGCCATCACGAAGTTCAACTGCTTCGTATTCACCAGTTGAAGCACCACTTGGAACTAGAGCGCGGCCAAATGCGCCAGAATCAGTTGTTACTTCTACCTCGATAGTAGGGTTACCGCGGGAATCTAATACTTCACGAGCGTATACATCTAAAATATATGGCATTTAATTTCTCTCCTTAAAAATAATAATTTATTTGATTAATGAAGTTCCAGTCATTTCAGCTGGTTTTTCTACATTTAATAAGTCTAACATGGTTGGCGCTAAGTCGCCAAGAATACCGCCATCACGTAGTTCGACACCCTGTTTTGTTACAATCACAGGAACTGGGTTCGTGGTGTGGGCTGTCATTGGTTCACCTTCGAGTGTTACCACTTCATCCGCATTACCGTGGTCAGCTGTGATAATGGCAGTACCGCCCTTTTCAAGGATTAAATCAACAATTTTACCTAAACATTCATCAACGGTTTCAATCGCTTTAACAGTAGGTTCAAGCATTCCTGAGTGTCCAACCATATCTGGGTTAGCAAAGTTCAACAGGATAGCATCAAACTTATCATTTTGGATTTCATTCATTAACGCATCGGTTACTTCATAAGCGCTCATTTCTGGCTTAAGGTCATAGGTTGCAACCTTTGGAGAATTGATTAAAATTCGTTCTTCGCCAGGGAATTTTGCCTCACGTCCGCCGCTCATAAAGAAGGTCACGTGCGGATATTTTTCCGTTTCAGCAATTCTAAGCTGCTTTAAGTTATTTTGTGAAAGGACTTCACCTATTGTGTTGTCCAGATTCGTTGGCTTAAAGGCCACATATCCGTCAACAGATTCACTGAAGTGTGTTAAGCAGACAAAGAATAAATGCTTTGGATGCTTAGGTCCGCGGTCAAAGTCGCGGAAATCTTCATTTGTAAATGTGTTCGAGATCTGAATGGCACGGTCAGGACGGAAGTTATAGAAAATAACGGCATCATTGTCTTGAATCGTAGCCACAGGCTGTCCATCTTCTTTTGTAATCACAGATGGGATGACGAACTCATCAAAAATTCCGTGCTCATAGGAATCCTTGACAACGTCTAAAGGATTGGTGTAAGCAGGGCCCTCACCATAAACCATTGAGCGATATGATTTTTCAACACGCTCCCAACGTTTGTCACGGTCCATTGAATAATAGCGCCCGGAAATGGTTGCAAATTCACCAACGCCATACTCCTTCATTTTGTCCAGTGTTTGCTGAATATATGATTCAGCTGTTTTTGGACCAACATCACGGCCATCTAAGAATGCATGGACATAAACCTTTTCCACACCTTCTTCTTTTGCCAATTTTAATAAGGCAAACATATGCTGAATATGGCTATGAACACCGCCATCTGATAGTAAACCAAATAAGTGCAGCGCAGTGCCATTCTTTTTCACATGCTCCATTGCTCCAGTAAAGGTTTCATTTTTTTCAAATTCGCCTTCACGGATCGCAATATTAACACGTGTTAAGCTTTGGTACACAATTCGGCCAGCCCCAATATTCAAGTGGCCAACTTCTGAGTTACCCATTTGTCCTTCTGGAAGGCCAACAGCCTCACCAGATGCAGTTAAATGGGAATGCGGATAATTACTCCAAAAGCGGTCAAAGTTCGGCTTTTTCGCATGGGCAACCGCATTTCCTTTTGTTTCGCCTCTGCATCCAAAACCATCAAGGATGATCAGCGCAACTGGAGATTTACTCATACTGACCTGCCTCCAGTAGCTTTAAGAATGATTGTGCTTCAAGGCTTGCTCCGCCTACTAACGCACCATCAATATCCGGCTGTGCCATGTATTCTTTGATGTTTTCTGGTTTTACACTACCGCCGTACTGAATACGTACTGCATCGGCAACATCTTGCGAGAATTGCTGTGCCACAACTTGACGGATATGGGCACAAACTTCATTCGCATCTGCAGAAGTAGAAGATTTTCCTGTTCCGATGGCCCAGATTGGTTCGTAAGCAATAACGGATTGCTTTACTTGCTCATCTGTTAAACCAGTAAGCGCTTTTGCTACTTGATCGCCAACTAATTGGTTTGTTTCACCATTTTCACGCTGCTCCAGTGTTTCACCACAGCAAATGATTGGTGTTAAGTTATAGTTAAAAGCTGCAAGAGCTTTTTTGTTAACAGATTCGTCTGTTTCGTTGAACATTTCACGACGTTCAGAGTGTCCGATAATGACATATTGAACACCAAGGTCCGCGATAGCGTTCGGGCTGATTTCACCTGTGAATGCTCCGCTTTCTTCGAAGTGCATATTTTGAGCACCAATTTTTACGTTCGTACCTTCTGTTACTTCGACAAGGCTTTGTAAAAATAAAGCCGGTGCACAAATAACAGATTCCATTGTGTCAGTTGGAGGTACAAGTCCTTTTACTTCTTCAGCAAAACTTTTTGCCTCAGAAAGGGTTTTGTTCATTTTCCAGTTACCTGCAATGATAGGTTTACGCATTGTGGCACATCCTTTCATAATTACGTTCGTCGCCAATTATTAATATCTATCAAAAAATTGTTAATATCTATCGTAAATTTGTAAATATATTAAAAAATTTGTTACTATCTCATTTCCTGAGATGTCAGACTTATTTATCGTTCAATGCCACTACGCCAGGAAGTGCTTTACCTTCCATAAACTCAAGAGAAGCGCCGCCGCCAGTAGAGATATGGCTCATTTTGTCTGCTAAGTTGAACTTTTCAACTGCCGCTGCTGAGTCTCCGCCGCCAATGACAGAATATGTACCTTCTGATTCAGCAAGTGCTTCAGCCACCGCTTTTGTACCGCCAGCAAATGCATCAATTTCAAATACGCCCATTGGTCCATTCCAGATCACAAGCTTTGAATTTTTGATAACATCACTATAAATTTCTCTTGTTTTTGGTCCGATATCAAGAGCTTCCCAATCAGCTGGGATTTCTTCGATTGAAACGACCTTTTTATTGGCATCATTAGAGAAGTCATCCGCTACTACAACATCAACCGGCATAAGGAAATTAACACCTTTTTGCTTTGCTTTTTCAATGAAAGAATTCGCAAGATCAATTTTGTCTGCTTCTAATAATGATTTACCAACCTCATGGCCTTGTGCTTTAACGAATGTATAAGCTAAACCGCCGCCAATGATTAGGTTATCAACTAGTTCAAGAAGGTTTTCAATAACGCCGATTTTGTCCTTTACCTTTGCCCCGCCGATGATCGCTGTAAAAGGACGTTCAGGATTAGAAAGAGCCTTACCAAGAACATCAAGTTCTTTTTCCATTAAAAAGCCGGAAACTGCAGGCAAGTTATGAGCAATACCTTCTGTTGATGCATGTGCACGGTGAGCGGCACCAAATGCATCATTTACATAGACATCAGCAAGTTCAGCAAATGCTTTTGCTAATTCAGGATCATTCTTCTCTTCACCAGGATAGAAGCGAACATTTTCAAGAAGAAGAACATCGCCTTCATTCATGGTATCGATGATAGCTTTAACAGAATCACCATATGCCTCGTCAGCCTTCTTCACTTCTTTGCCAAGAATTTCAGAAAGTCTTACGCCAACTGGAGTAAGGCGCATTTCTTCTACTACTTGACCTTTCGGACGGCCAAAATGGCTTGCTAAGATTACTTTTGCACCTTGTTCTACTAGGTATTGAATGGTTGGAACTGCTGCACGAATACGTGTTTCATCTGTGATTTGTCCATCCTGCATGGGAACGTTAAAATCTACCCGGCAAAATACGCGTTTGCCTTTTACATCGATATCCTTAAGTGTTTTCTTGTTCATGTGTAAAGGACCTCCATTATGCGCGGTGTCATGGCAGCCGCTCGAATATTGTCGAAAGCTCATAAATCAAAGAAAAAAGGAGGGGGAATCTTCCCCGCTCCCCATTGGAAAACATTAAATTATTAATCTTAAGGATTAGAGTCCTTTTGAAGCGATGTAATCGCAAAGGTCAACTACGCGGTTAGAGTAACCAACTTCGTTGTCATACCAAGATAATACTTTAACCATGTTTCCTTCAAGAACCATTGTTGATAATGCATCGATTGTTGAAGAAACAGTTGCACCATTGTAGTCAGTAGAAACTAATGGAAGATCGCTGTATGCTAGGATGCCTTTTAATGGACCTTCAGCAGCTGCTTTTAATGCTTCGTTAACTTCATCAGCTGTAACGTCTCTTTCTAATTCTGCTACTAAGTCAACAACTGAAACGTTAGGAGTTGGAACACGCATTGCCATACCGTTTAATTTACCTTTTAATTCAGGCAATACAAGAGCAACAGCTTTAGCAGCACCAGTTGAAGTTGGGATCATGTTTTCTGCAGCTGCACGTGCACGACGGTAGTCTTTGTGTGGTAAGTCAAGGATTTGTTGGTCATTTGTATATGAGTGAACAGTTGTCATCATACCACGCTTGATTCCGAAAGTATCATTTAATACTTTAGCAAATGGAGCTAAGCAGTTTGTAGTACATGATGCGTTTGAAAGTACATGGTGGTTAGCTGCATCATATTTATCTTCGTTAACACCCATAACGATTGTGATATCTTCGTTGTCTGCTGGAGCAGAGATGATAACTTTTTTAGCGCCTGCTTCAAGGTGTTTCGCAGCATCTTCACGCTTTGTGAAACGGCCAGTAGATTCAACTACAACTTCTACACCAAGGTCGCCCCAGCCAAGTTGTGCAGGGTCACGCTCAGCGATAACCTTTACTTTGTGGCTTCCGATTACTAGGTATTCACCGTCAACTGTTACTTCTTCAGCTAGTGTTCCGTGAACAGTGTCATATTTTAAAAGGTGAGCAAGCATTTTTGCATCTGTTAAGTCGTTGATTGCAACGATTTCCACATTGCTATTGTTTAAAGCCGCACGGAATACGTTACGACCAATACGTCCAAATCCATTAATACCAACTTTTACTGTCATGATAAATTTCCTCCTTTGTTTGGGTAAAGCTATATTTTTTAAAAGGAATTACCCTTTCAATAACTTTTTTGCTGCACCTTCATCGGTAATTAAAATGGTCGATTTCGGTGCTTGTTTTAAATAAGCTTTAATCGCCTTGGCTTTTGATGTCCCGCCTGCAACCGCAATTACATTTGGGATGTGCTCAAGATCTTCGAGTTGCAGTCCAATGGTTAGAACCTTATGGACAATTTCGCCTTCTTCGTTAAAATAATACCCAAATGCCTCGCCGACAGCCTTCCCCTCTTCAAGCTTCTTCTTGATTTCAGGGTTGGTTTTTCGCCGTTCAGCCATTGTAATAGCATCTCCAATACCATGGAGAACCATGCTGGCTGATTGAATTAAAGTTAAGACCTCGTGGATATCTGGCTCTTTAATCAGGGATTCGTAAATTTCCGAACGAACCTGATCAGGAACATATAAAACTCGATGTCGGGAATCAGTATTATGTGCCATATTCGAGCAAATGGTATTTGCTTGATTTTGCACATCTTCACCAACCCCTCCACGTGCTGGTACAAATAGTAAATCTTTTTGGGTTAAATCGGGTGAAAGTCTTTCCGCAACGGCAGCCATGGTTGAACCGCCAGTCACAGCGATTATATTTTTTCCGCCAAGAAGCTTTTTCATGCAGATTGCTGTCGCCTTGCCAAGTTCACCTTTAACCATCGGTGATTCGTCACCATCACCCGGGACAATGATTACCTTTTTAATGCCGAGCCGGTGTTTTAATTCTAGTTCCATCACGTCAATACCCTTTAACTCACGCATTAAACCTTCTAAATCTTCAAGTAAATTTTTCCCTTCCGAAGTTAAACTCATTCCCACATTATTTGTCTGAATAAGATTTTGTTCTTTGAGGAAGTCTACTTCACTGCGAAGTATTCTTTCGGTAAGTCCAAGGCTGACAGCTAAGCTCCTTCTTCCTACTGGCTGCATGTATCCTATGTAACGTAAAATCGTGTGTCGTTTCTGCAGGACTAGAAGGAGATCGGGTAATAATCTTTTTTGTATATCAATAAATGACTGCATGAACTTCATGCTCCTTTATTATATGTAGTTGGTCACAAAAAGTCCACCCTAGACATATTATGTCCCACCTACGCTAAAAAAAATCACCCCTATTACGTTTTTTATTGTAACAGGAGTGAAAATCGATTTCAACTTATTTAATTTTGTTTTTTTTTTGTAAACGAATACTTATGTCCATTTTGTCAACATATCCATATCCTACCTCTTCGCCGTCCAAATGAACAACTGGAATCATCAGACCATAGCGCTCTGTTAACTCATCGCTGGTTTCAATATCTATTTCTTCAAGCTGAAACTTCCATTGCTCTTGCATTTCTAAAATAGCCGTCTTCGCTTTGTCGCAAAGCGGACAGCGATTCCTCGTATATAACGTGATCGTATGCATTTTTTCTATCCTTTCTAGACAAACCGTTTCCTTTTCGATGACGATGGAATACCAAGCTGCTCGCGGTACTTAGCTACCGTCCGCCTCGAGACCAGGATTCCCTTTTGCAGCTTTAATTGCTCCACCATCTCTTGGTCCGACAGCGGCTTTTGTTTATTTTCCTCAGCCACTAATGATTGGATTTCATTTTTCACCTGGGTAGAGGATGTACTTTCTTCATCTGTAAGAGTTTGAATCGTGCTAGTGAAGAAGGTTTTTAAAGGATAAGTTCCGATTGGTGTTTGCACATATTTTTCACGAACAGCCCGGCTAACGGTCGATTCATGAACATCAAGTTCGCTTGCTATTTCTTTCATGGTCATGGGAACTAGATACTGGCTTCCTTTTTGAAAAAAAGCTGGCTGCTTCTCAACAATCTTAGCCACTACCTTTGTAAGGGTTTCTTTTCGCTGCTCAATACTTTTTAAAATCCATTGATAGTCTTGAACTTTATCATGTAAAAAACGACTGACCTGCTTGTTCTGATTTTGAAACTTTTGATAGTAGGAATCATTAAAGCGAACCCTTGGCAAGGATTCGTCAAACATACGAACGGTTAGTCCCTCAATCGTTTGTTCCACGATGGCATCAGGAATAATGTAGGTAGTTGGTTCATTTCGCAGTAATGCTCCTGGTTTTGGGTTTAACTGCTGAATTTCATCAAACACATCTTGTAAATCCTTCATGCTTGCACCCAATTCTTTTGCAATCGGCTTCCACTTCTTTTCCGCAAATGGAATGAAGTAGTTTGAAAGAATCGTTTGCGCTAGTTCGTTATTCGGATTTTTATAATAACATTGCATTAGTAAGCATTCTTGCAGGTCCCTTGCCCCAATGCCGGCTGGCTCGAGGGTTTGAATAATAGCTAAACACTCATCCACTACATCATGCTCAACTCGCATGTTTTGTGAAATTTCAATAAGCTCCCCTTTAAAGTAACCGTTTTCATCTAAATTTTTAATTAAATGGCGAATCACTTTCATCTGCTGTGCTGTTAAGTTAGTAATCTTAAGTTGAGAAAGTAGGTATTCTTCCATCGAAAATGGTTTGTCGGCAATCTGTTCAATCCAATCTTTTTCCGATTTCTGATGGTTCCGGCGGTTACGGTCCATCAGTGGATTCATCGGTTTGATATTGACATTTTCGATTTTAAGCAAAGGATTTTCCAATGCTTTTTCTTCTAAGAAAGCAGACAACTCCTGTGCTGAGTATTGTAATAAGGCAATCGCCTGAGACAATTCTTGTGTCATAGCCAATTTTAATGTTTGCTGCTGCCATAAACCGGCTTTTAAATCCATCATGCCCACCCCTCCATAATTATTTTACACGATGAAAAGGTTTTCGTGTTAAATAATTTGGTTTCTACTGCGTGGGAACGTTTAAAAAAATGGCTGTGTTACATTTGGATGTTGATTTCCGCTCCAATCAACATCGTTTCAAATCAACAATAACCTTATACATCCAAAAATATAAAAACAGTGTTGAAGTTGTTTCAACACTGTTTTCCGTTTTTTATCAATTAGTTTTCACTCTCCTTGCCCGTCCCAAACCTTCACGTCTACCTCTACTGTTAAGACTTGAGCGGCTGTGCCATTATACACTCCTTTTACCGGTACAATATCGCGATAATCACGTCCATGGCCTATTTTGACATAACGCCAGTTGACCATCCCATTATTTGTTGGGTCATATCCTACCCACCCTTTACCAGGTATATATCCTTCTACCCATGCATGGGAAGCCTGCTCGTAATCAGCATGTCCACCCTGTAAATCACCAATAAAGTGATAGCCGCTGACATATCTGGCGGGGATTCCTTTTGACCGGCACACAGCAATCATTAGATGAGCAAAATCCTGACAAACTCCCCGTCTCAGCCTTAGAGTCTCTTCGACCGTGGTATGTACGTCTGTTGCTTTCGGATCATAAGTAAAATTCAAATAGATGCATTCCGAAATCTTTTTTAAATGGAGAAAAATTCCCCCAGATGAATCTAAATCTTCCATATCTTGAACGAAGGCACTTAATTCTGGTGACATTTTCGTATACGCAGTCCCGTTCAAATACTCTGTAAAGTGATTTTGAAAGGTGTTGCTTCGAATAATCTTTTTTTCAGTCGAAAGAGGCAATGGTCTGCCTTGCTGGAGTTCCTTTTCATTTGTGAGCACAATCGATTCAGCCTTGATTAATAATTCCTGATGCGGTTCAGAAACAGAAAAGGAATGGACCTTATTTGCAAAAAAATCCTCATAAGAAAAAAGTGATACTTCAGGGTTCACACTAATTGAATGTTCATAGCAAAATTGCCGCGAGTCGGTCTGAGGAGTCAACCGAATTTCATTGACACTGTACCTTATGGGCTCCTCGTAGGTATAGTGAGTATAATGGGATATCTTCAGTTTCATAACACCGCGACCTTCTTTTGTAATGAGCTTTCGGAGAACTCTTCTCCTCCTCCATAAAAAAAGCAATACTCAATTTCCGCCCCAATCTCGTTCACCATCCCTTGAAGTCCCTTTAGCAAAGATGGATAGTCACTGCTTGATTTTGCCTCTATGTGAAGATTGGCCGACAAATTGACTTTCATGTCCGTCATCAAGCGATTTAATTTTGTATACCTGACAGTGTAGAAATCATTTTGAATGATTTTTAAAAACATTTCTAGGTTAGTAAAGGAGAAAGAAAGCGAACTTGGAAAGGCTTTGTTTAGCACCAAAAACTCGATTAAATGATCCGCTTTAATCTCGTCAGCGTGATATCTCCGGAAGGCTTCAAGACCATCTACGCTCTCTAAAATAGAAGCGAACTGATTAAATTCATCGCGTTTTTGCCCCAACTCCGTTTCTACTTTATTCTGTTCAAAGGATAGCTGCAGCGTGCGCACAGTATTGCCCGCTCTCTCCATATATCTGCCAGCTTGAATAAAGTTCCATTCATTCCCGCGAAGCATCGTTAAATCGGTTATACCATTGAAGATAGATACATGTTGAAGGATTTTTTCAAAAAAGGAATAAGGCAATTGCTTCCTGCCTTTTTGGACATTTTGTTCCTTAAGCCAGAGGTAAAAAGAATTAATCGAATCCCATATCTTTTCCGGAATTTGCCCCCTTACGATCCGGATATTATGCCTTGCTTTCCCTAAACAGGAAAGAATTGAATTTTTATAAGTATCCTCAAATATTATATAGTGAAGAAAATCATTATAATGAATGGCTGATAGCTGTTCGGTAAAAGGATGGTCACCAAGGGAGCCTATTACTCTATTTTTAAAATATTCCAGGTTATGCTCGTTCTCTAGCAGTACATGTTGTGAATGGTAGTTTATATCGAGTAACCTGGCTGTAAAGTCTACCCTTTCCATGTAGCGTCCAATCCAATAAAACGATTCAGCGATTCGATTTAACATGCTTTATCCTTCTTTCTCATAGATTAATATAAAACCCACGTATCCTTGCTTCCGCCACCTTGTGATGAATTAACAACAAGAGAACCTTCTTTAAGCGCCACCCTCGTTAATCCACCCGGAGTTACATCCATCCTATCCTTGCCAAGGAAAGTAAAAGGACGAAGATCGACATGCCTCCCCACAATTTGGCCATTTACTAACGATGGTGTACGTGAAAGCTGGATGGTCGGCTGGGCGATATATTTTTCAGGAGAGGTTATGATCTTTTCTCGAAATTGCTGTATTTCTTCTTTAGAAGCATGAGGTCCAATTAACATGCCATATCCGCCTGAAAGCGAAGTTTCTTTTACTACCATCTCCGAGAGATGTGCTAATACATATTCGAGATCCTCTTTCTTAGATAAAAGATAGGTCGGGACATTTTTTAAAATAGGTTCTTCATTTAAATAAAATCGAATCATTTCCGGGACATAAGAATAAATAGCTTTATCATCTGCTACACCTGTCCCCGGCGCATTAGCAAGGACGACATTCCCAGCCCGATAAGCATTCATAATACCAGGTACTCCGAGTAATGAATCCGGCCGAAAGGCAAGGGGATCCAGGAAATCATCATCGATGCGCCTGTAAACCACATCCACTTGTTTAAGGCCCTTCATTGTTTTCATATAGACTTTATTCTCTATTACAACTAAATCAGTACCTTCTACTAAATCAATTCCCAGTTGCTGCGCTAAAAAGGCGTGTTCAAAATAGGCAGAATTATAGCTTCCCGGAGTAAGTAAAACGATAACAGGATCTTTTTGAGAAGGGTGTGCTAAGCTTCTCAGATTAGATAAAAGCAAGTTGAGAACTTCGTCCATCGGGCGGATCTTATGTTCAAAAAACAGCTCTGGAAATAAACGGATCATCCAAGAACGATTTTTCAGGATATAAGATAAACCAGAAGGTGTCCTCAAGTTATCTTCTAACACAAAATATTGACCAGAATCATCCCGGATTAAATCAACACCTGATAGTGAGATATAAACATCTCCAGGAACATCCACTCCCATCATTCCTGGTAAAAAGTAGGGATTGGATACAACCATTTTCCGCGGGATGATTCCCTGCCTCAGGATTGCTTGTTCATGGTAAATATCCCGGATAAATTGATTTAACGCGGTAATCCTCTGTTTAATCCCTTGTTCAACCACTTCCCATTCATTCGCTGGAATGATTCTCGGAATCACATCCACTGGGATCGTTCTTTCTAAGGGATCTTGTTGAGTTTCATTGTACAAGGTAAACGTAACTCCTTGTTTCATCATTTGGAATTGCATCGATTCATGAAGGCTGTTCAACTCATCGCTGCTTATCCGGGATAATTGTTGATACACTTGTTCATAATGATCCCTTACTGCTCCATTTTCATTAAACATTTCATCAAAATACGGAAGGTGCTCGTAATCAAAAAACATGCCAATCCTCCTAAAGCCTTTTTTTGTTTTGATAATTGTTACAACCTTCACATTTCTAATTACTTAAACCCATTACGCTGAAAATGGGAATTGATTTGACCAATGATCATCTTATGCTTTTCCTTTTTGACTATATCTTTGCGAATCTCATGCGTCTGAACACCATCTTCAATCTTCTCGGCAATCTCCATAAGTCTTTCTACATCTGAAAAAGAATACTTACGAGTCCCTGATGGGGTTCGTTCCGGAAAAATCAATTTCCGCAATTCATAATAGCGGATTTTGCGATTGGATAATCCCGTTATTTCAGTTACAATTCCGATTCCCATCACCTTTTTATCACGATATGATTGATTATTGTCCAACAATATCCCTCCTATCTAGGATGATTAAAAAGTTTTCTAATTATCTTTTGTTACAATTCCTAACATCAAACGACTCCCACACACTCAGTTTTGTGGATATTTTTCCTGAAACTTTAAATATAAAATTCAGAAAACTTATTCATGTTAAATATTCTAACATGAAATGTTATGAAATCAACACAAAAATTAGGCGCCGATTTCCATGGAAGAGATTTGAAAAATTTTTATATGTGAAACTATAAACATGAAAATAACGTTAGGAAGGATCGACTTAATACTCAAAGTTTTATTAGTATGGAAGGCGTAATTAAGATGACTATTGGGTTTGTCATTTGGAAGAAATATTGAAGAAGAAGAGGCAATCGTTTTCATTTGTCCTAGTTATTTATCTATATTGCTACTAATTTCTATATTACAATTTTAATGCTGCTATCCCGTTATTTTCTTACAATAATCATTTTTTATTTTTTTGTCTCTACTCACTAAAAATAAGCAAAAAAAATATCACCACGCTTTAGGAA
>NZ_JBALPZ010000069.1:0-29344 GCF_036965645.1 Neobacillus drentensis | reverse complement strand
AATAAAAATTTATTGAAAAACGATAAATTTTAAATTATAATTCAATTAATAATGGTTTAGAGAGGTGCTTTTATGAAAAAAGGAACAACATTATTTTTAAAGATCGCTGATATTCTTATTGGAATCCCCGTTCTTGCCCTATGCATCTTTTTAGTTCCTGAGATAGCGAATGTTACCGTAAAATTGCTTCCAGGATTTGCTTTTCTTAAATATCTCGTTTTCATCGTTTTTTATGCATCGGCAATCCCTTTTTACTTTGCTTTGTATCAGACTTTCAAACTATTGCGCTATATTGATAAAAATAAAGCCTTCTCCGAATTATCGGTAAATGCTTTAAAGAAAATCAAACACTGTGCGCTCACAATCTGTCCATTGCATGTGCTTGTCCTGCCGCTCTTCTATCTCTTTGCAGAAGCAGACGATGCGCCTGGTGTCATTTTTGTCGGAATGGTTGTTCCCTTTGCTTCACTAGTAATTGCCGTTTTTGCTGCTGTTCTCCAAAAACTTTTAAAAGAAGCGATTGATATCAAATCAGAAAATGATTTAACGGTCTAAGGTAGTGAACATAGAAATATCTGAAAATGATTGAATAGTGTGAGGTGGTTAACTTGGCAATTATAATCAATATTGACGTGATGCTGGCTAAACGAAAAATGAGCGTCACGGAGCTTTCCGAGAGGGTCGGGATTACAATGGCGAACCTTTCCATATTGAAAAACGGGAAAGCAAAAGCGATTCGTTTTTCAACGTTAGAAGCGATATGTAAGGCTTTGGATTGTCAACCTGGAGATATTTTAGAGTACAAAAGCGATGAAGATACTTAAAATAGATCCCTAAGCTGCAACTTCAAAGAAAAATGTACGGTTGAAAAAGGGCGAACAGTTTAAAATACTGTGCGCCCTTTCATATTAGGCTTATGTTGTTGCAGGTTCATTGTGTTGCTCTAAGAAGGTTCTTTCAAATTCTTCACCCGATATCGGAGGACTGAACAGATATCCCTGTACTACCATACAGCCATTTGCTTTTAGGAATTTTAACTCCTCTTCAGTCTCAACTCCTTCCGCAATCACATCAAGATTTAAATTATTGGCCATTGAAATAATAGTTTTTACAATTGCCCTATTTTCAGAATTGCTTGTGATATCTCTTACAAAGGAACGATCAATTTTTAGATTATTAATTGGAAACTTTTTCAGATAACTTAATGAGCTATATCCTGTTCCAAAATCATCTATTGAAATCGAAACCCCTATTGCCCTTAATTCATTCAGCGTGGAAATCACAGAATTGATGTTGGCCATTGAAATACTCTCCGTTATTTCTAAATCAAGATAGCAAGCGGCAAGATTTGTTTCTTTTAAGATATTCATAACAGATTCTACAAAGTTCCCGTCATAAAATTGCCGCAATGAGATATTTACGGATACTGGTATAGGAGTGTAACCCATTTCTTGCCAAAGCTTATTTTGAAGACATGCAGATTTTAGAACCCAATCACCTAGCTGTAATATGATTCCAGTTTCTTCTGCTAAAGGAATAAATTCAGCAGGTGAAATCATTCCTAATTCAGAACTCTCCCATCTTAATAATGCTTCCATACCAATAATGCTGTTTGTATCTATGTCCATTTTTGACTGGTATACAATTTTGAGTTCATTGGAATGTAATGCTTTTCGCAGAGCTTTTTCTAATACCATTTTTTCCTGATAATTATCATTCATCTCCTGCGAAAAGAAGGAATAAGAATTTCTTCCCGATTCTTTGGATGAATACATCGCAATATCCGCATTTTTAATTAATACATCTGATTGATCACCATCCATTGGATACAGACTGATTCCCAAACTGGAAGTGACAAATAGTTCATGATCTTTTAGAGTAAATGATTTCTTGAATATATTTAAAATTCTTTTTACAAAGATGGTTGTTTCATCCTTCGTTACACTAGATAAAATAAAGGTAAACTCGTCACCGCCGAGTCTATAAACAGAAAAATCGGTGACCCTTTTATCATCTGCTTTACTTAACCGTTCTGCTACTTTCTTTAATAGAAGATCTCCATTTTCATGATTGAGGGTATCATTGATAATTTTAAAACGATCTAAATCTAAAAAAATGACCGCTATACTTTCTTGAGTGAGTTTTGCTAATTTAATCTGTTCGATTAAGTCTTGATGAAATGCCCGCCGGTTAGGTAATCCGGTGAGAGGATCATGAAGAGCTTCCCATTCTCTCTTTTTTTCATTAATTTTTCGTTGTGTAATATCAGTCGCTACACTTAGAACTTGCTTATCTCCAGATGAAATGATGGGCAGTTTAACGGTTTGTATCCACCTTTTATTTCCTTGTGAATCCATAATTTCATTTTCCGGTATATGCTTTTCTTCTAAGGTGGATAATACCTGATGATCTAAACGTATATTCTGTTTTGCCATATCCAAATCAGGATTATAATCCATCTCAAAATTTCCGATAAGTTCTTCGGAATTCACCCCAAATAGTAAACCATAAGCTTGATTGGTTAATGTATATTTTCCATCCTGACTTTTGGCATAAATATAACTGGGATTCATATCGATGATTTTATGCAGAAATTCTTTTTGATCTAAAAGTGCATTATTCATCTTCGCAATGATCTTTTGGTGCATTCTAATAACAGGGATGAGAATCCCAATCGATAAAAATAAAACAGCGATACTGCTTGGTAATAACAAATAGCTTTTAATCATATTTAAGATTCCAATACAATATCCTACTGTTACAATAATAATAAAATAAAAGACAAACGTCTTGGTTTCTGATTCCTTCAGTTTTTTACTTAATGCAAGGGATAATACGGTGATAATAATGAATATGAATAAATTAAAGTTAAAGATCCATGACCAATCTCCATAGACGGGGTATAAGAATCCTGCCTTTATTGGTCCCTGCGATTTTACCAACTCAAAGCTTTGAATGCCTTTTTGACTCCATCCAATCAAGTAGACAAAGGTTGACCAAATATAAAGAGTAATGACAGTCATTTTATTCACTGTATATTTTACCATTCTTGATTCAACCATTTGTGTTTGATTTATCGCTGTATAGATAACGGAAAATAAAGTTGGAGCCAACATGATGGAGCCAAAACGAAATAACTGAAATAGAAACTCTATCACACTATTTGAAAAAAATTCACAAGCATATAAAAACGAAACATCTATTTGCCAAAACGAGGTAAAAATAAAAAAGAGAAATAAAAGCTTTGATAATTTTGTTTTCCCCAAAATATAGATTGTTGTAATTCCAGCTGCTAAAGGAAATAATGCAAAAGAAATCATTAATAAATAAATCATTGCTCTTCCTCAATTTTCTTTTGTAATGAATAAACAAGTATTATTTCCGCTAACCCCATGGTTAGTTATGGCAACACTTTCGACATTTTGATACTTGGTCTCAAAGACAATTGGCAAGTCATTAAAACCGTCTCCAGTCGTTTTAATGGTTGGTGGTATAAATCCATATTCCATACTTAATAACGAAGAGATGACTTGGATAGCACCCATTGAGCCAAAGGTATGGCCGGTCATTCCCTTTATCGAAGTGATAGGGACAGAGGATCCAAATAGGTTAGTATGAGTTATGTACTCAATCATATCATTCTGTACTAATCCTAGCGCTTGACTGTTTACATAGGTGGGAGAAAAATCGCCTATTGCACTTTTTAAGGCTGCTGTCATCAGGGTTCCTGTTGTATCAGACTTTAATATGGAAAGTGCTTCATTGTTAGAAGCCCCTCCGCGGACTTGCCCCCATATTTTGGCGCCTCTTGAATCTGCGTCTTTCTTCCGTTCCATGATCACAACGGCAGAACCTTCTGATTTAACAAACCCCTTATGAGAGGTGGAAAAGGGTACCCCGGTTTCTTCTATCTCCACATTTTCGGCAATCGTACCCGTCTTTAAAAATCCATAGGTAATCCAATCCCCTAAAAGAGCATCCGAACCGCCAACGATACATATATCCGCGTGTCCAGCTTCTAAGAATAATTTGCCCATAAGGATTGCATCTAAACTTGCCGTACAGCCAGTAGAGATGGTATACGCCTGTCCATTAATTCCAAAATGCTTAGTGATCCCGGAAGATAATGTATGCGGATCTCCTATAGGTACATATTGAATCGGTACCTTTTTAAGGTTATTTCCATGTTTAGAGAACTTTTCAACTTCTAAAATTCCTCCTCCGGATGTCCCCATTATGACAGCAACACGTGCAAAATCATCAGTTGGTAGGTTGGCCATCTTATAAGCCTCCTCAGCTGCTGCAATTCCCAACTGGGCTGCACGTGGGTACCTTTTATAATTTTGACCAGAGATCATCTCCAAATCTTCATGAACTACTCCACATACTATATTAGAACCGTTATTGCCACGGCCGGGGAGTATTTCCTGTGTACAGATACCCTGTTCTAGAACGTCTTTAAATTGGTGGATATTACTGATCCCCGGGGCTTTAACTCCAAAACCTGTAATGACAATTTTGTCCATAGTTGACCTCGATTATGATAAATTTTATATGAATCTATAAAATTATATTATATGAGGTTTATTGACAATCAACAACAAATTTCGACATATATATATCCTTGCTATTTTTCCCCAGAGGCAATAATGGGAGTTCTATAAACGAGTAGGAATAATATAGGGCTGAGGAGAAAAGAATCCTCAGCCCTGTTTTTTTAAATATTTACCAAATAAGCGATTTAACCTTTTAAATATGGGATAAGTAAATTTATGGCTTCCTGTAATTTTTGAGCATTTACTTTATATAACAATTTTGCTTCTTTAGAGTCTGTTTGTAATGCAAAAGATTCTAGATCCGCTTGGCATTTTTTTAATGATGACATTAATAAAGGCTTTTGTTGTGGAGATGGGACATTGATTTTGTCATCGTAAATGTCCACTGTTAATTGTCCATACGAATCAACTTGTGCCATAAACACATTTTCCAAGGTAACCCCAAGTTTTTCTAGTTCAGTAGTAAGCCATTGGCGGTTCTTATTGGCTTCTGTAAGGGAATTATCTAAAATTTTTCCATCCATGACGACTGTCTGTGGTACCTTTTCATTTCCAACCTTGATATTTAAATCCTTAGGAGTAAGAGGTTGATTTTCTTTCTTTAAGAGTACATTTAAGTCTCCACTTGGTTCTAAAATGGCAAATTCCACATCCGCCACATTAAACACACTTTTTTTCCTAAGTAAGGAATTTAATTCATCAACCGTGAAAAATTCCTTTTTTAAGCTGTCTTCCATGATCTTTCCGTCTTTAATAAAAACCGTTGAATTACCTTCAGCGAAATCTCTGAATTTTTTGCTCTTCAAAGAAAGAACATCAACCGCATAGGTTATCGCGCCAAATAGAATTAATACAATCATTCCGTGCATAATATTTGCATCTAGGCCTGTAATTACTTCAGCAGCTACACTCCCAATCGTGATCCCTGAAATATATTCAAAAAAAGAAAGCTGGGAAATTTGTTTGGTCCCTAAAAGTTTGGTCATAAAAAATAATACAGCAATATACAAAAGAGATCGTAACGCAATCTCAACCCAGTCATTCACATTCTTTCACCTCGATTTTAAGATGGTTTATATTGAGGTTCCTGAACTTCCAATTCTGTTATTCGCTTTTGCAAATCATTTTTTACTTCTCCGACTATTAACATTGCTTTGTGAAAGGTTTGTTGAGCTTGTTCATCCTGCGAATTTAAAGCGAAATTTGAAAGTTGTGCCTCAATACCCTTAATAGATACAAAGCATTGTTTTACGTTGGAATAGATCGTCATCATTATCTTCCTATCATTAATAATTTATTATATGAAGGGATTACTGGAAAAGGAGGTAGCACATGGCTACCTCTTCCTTTTACTGATTATATTGAGGTTCTTCATTTTGAATTTCTTTAAGACGTGGTTCTAAACTGTCAATGATCGATTGAGTTTGCTGTGCGGCATTCTGGTACAATTGCTTTGCATTCTTATTTTCAGTTTGTAAGGCAAATGTTTCAAAACTGGCTTGCGCACTTTTTAATCCAGCTAACGTTTGATTTACTTGAGTAACTACCGTCATTTTTCCATTCCACCCTTGACTTTATTGAAGTACACATCTATTTTTTCTTTAATAATTAGGAAGTATGAGTGGAAATGATTAGGTTTTATTCTTGATAGGGAACGGAACCCGTTACTTTAACGAAGTTTCTTTTTAAATCTACCTCAACAAAGTCCGCTGCCCCCTTAATTTTGTTCTGTTTTGTACTCATCAAGGAGATTTTTTATTGAATGGTTCAGCTCTTCAATATTCACGTCATCTATTTTTGTATTGTTCATTCCATATTTCCTTTTTAACATGATAATTCTTCTGACACTATCACTGATCATTTGTTCAGAAATTTCCCCTTTTTGAACAGCGGCCTTTAAGGATGTAATGACTTCAGCTACTTTGTTATAATCATGGGCTACTAAAATAATGTCACTGCCGGCCTTAATGGAATCCACTGCAGCCTCGCCGATTTTATAATGGTCCGTGACCGCCTTCATGGTCATGTCATCCGTGATCACCACACCACTGAAATCAAGCTGTTTTCTAAGGATATCCGTGATGATTACGTTGGACATAGAAGCTGGATTATGAGCATCCAATTCTGGCAGTAAGATATGTGCGACCATGACCACATCGGCCCCGTTATCAATCGCACGTTTAAACGGGATTAATTCGAGCTTTTTTAGTTCTGTCAGATTTTTATATACGATCGGCAACTCGAGATGGGAATCAACCGATGTATCCCCGTGTCCAGGAAAGTGCTTAATCGTTGCGATAATATTTTGCGACTGAAGGCCTTTCATGGTTTGGATCCCAAGCTTACTAACAACGTCAGGATTGTTTCCGAATGACCGGTCCCCTATTATCGGGTTTTTCGGATTGCTGTTGACATCAAGTACCGGAGCGAAATCAAGATTGAACCCAAATCCATTTAACTCCTTCCCTAAAATCGTTCCGACTTTATAAGAAAACTGAGAATTATTGATAACCCCAATCTCTTTATTGGTAGGAAATTTATAAAGTCCTCCAGGCAGTCTGCTAATGCGTCCGCCTTCTTGGTCAACACTTAAAAATAACGGCAGACGGTTGTGAACATTTTCAGTCTTTATTTCATTTAACAATTGAATCGTTTGTTCGGGATTGACTAGATTCTCCTGGTAGAAAATCATCCCTCCAACTTTGTCATTTGTAATTAAATTTTTGGTTTGTATATCCATTTTTGCACCAGAAATACCAGCGATTATCATTTGCCCAATTTTCTCATCTATACTCATATCCGAAATGATGTCATCAATGTTTTTTTGTTGATCGGCTTGATTTTCAACCTGGGTATAGACTGAGATATGATCCACTTTAGGGTTCGGCTCCTTTTCGGTAGGCTTGGGTAATATCCACTTTAAATAAGTAGTAGAATTAACATGATAAACTAGGATGATTTGGTTATTGAACTGATCTTGATAGTACCGAATTTGATTAGGTTTACCACCTGCCTTCTTGATCTCATTTAATGGTATTGTCTGTAATTCCGCATCATAGGACCTGATATCGTTCACTATATCTCCTAGATATCCAAGGACGACATGGTGCTCTGTATATTCTTCGTACCTGCTATTTGAAGTTTTCGTTGATTGATTCGGTTTTCCCCATTGATCGGTTACGTCTATTTTCTGAGTTTTACCGGAAATGAACGGAGAGTTTACTACCTTCCCTTCCTTAGACAGTGAGAAGGTGTCACGTACTAATGCATCTAGACTCGAAGGTTGATTTCCATTTGAATCTGATGGTGTATTCTTAGTTGGAGGTGTGGTGACAGGAACTGCCTTGGCTGGCTGCTTCTCATCTCTATCGCCACCGAAAAAGTAAATGCCAGCTACTAGAAAAATAACAAGTGGAAAAGTCAAAAAAATAAGCGGTTTCAATCTGGAGGTACTACGGTTACGCATAACATAATTCCTTTCTATGGCATATTTTTTCTAGAAGGTACTCAAGGAGTTTTGTATATAGATAGTATCTTATACACTTTCTATACTCAATCCATATTCCCTGCCAATAAATTAGTCATAGAATAAGTTATGCTTACAAAACATCTTCTTTGTCTCTCTATTTTCAAAGCTCTTAATTAGAATATAAAACCAAAAAGTGCTAGGTAAACCTCCATTTAGGTATTTACTTAGCACCTTATTTTACAATCATAAGAATAGTTTGTTCACTACTATTCAGTTACTTATTATTTTTCTGTCATCCGCATTTGGTGGCTGCTCCATCCAATTTTTTTTAATGAGTAACTTACCAAAACTACCATATACAAG
The DNA here is from genome assembly GCF_036965645.1 of Neobacillus drentensis. Taxonomy (GTDB): domain Bacteria; phylum Bacillota; class Bacilli; order Bacillales; family Cytobacillaceae; genus Neobacillus; species Neobacillus drentensis_D. The sequence continues at coordinate 20,956 of NZ_JBALPZ010000069.1, read as the reverse complement.
CAGATCATCGAGTATGGCTTTTTCACAAAGTGTTACAATATCTGCTCTCATACTATAAATCACCGCGGTACCGTAATAGGAAATAGCGGCAGCGAATAAAAAACCCGCATGAAACAACATTAATTTATCAGAAAAGGGTGATACAATTGAGTTTGTTATTTCCAATTCATAGGTTGAAGGTAAATGAAGGTCTTCCTTAAGTAATAAATTTGAAAAATTGCTCATGTGTTTATTAGCTGCTTGAATGCACTTTTCTAAAAACTTATTTACTTCTTTGTCTTTACATACTTGTTTAAAAGCAATCAAAAGGCCTTTTGTAAGCGCACTTTTTTCTAGATTAAAATAGATATTCCCGCATTCGAGCGAATTCATCGCTCGTTTATTACCAAATAAATCAGTTGCATAATCCATCGTAGTAATAAATTTAATTTTATCTGGTGTTGAATACATTGGAGGTTTAACTAGAAAATCCTTTTGCTCAAGGATTGCCAATGATTCGTTATATAAATCCATGGTGTTTATATTACACTGGTAATAAAAATCTCTAATGTCTTGACGAATGGAAAGTGTAAAAGCCAGGCTATATGATTGGGCTGCGTACATGGTCATGGTATAGATATAATTTAGGCAAAAGCGATCAGTAAATAAGGGAGGAGCATCCAAATTAACATCTTTTTCATTAAAACCTTTAGGAACAGGAAAATCTTCTTTGGCCAATAAGTCCTTCAGTTTATTTAAATGCCTTTGTCCAAGTTCATGAGAATTTTGAAAAACTTTTTTAATCTCAGAGTCTTGAATGTTCTTTAGCATGTACTTAATCACACAAATCCCCATTGTCTCCCGTATGTAATGGGTCCATAAATTGGCTATTTCTGGTGAGGTTAATCGATCCGAATGTGTATTCATTTTTCCATCCTATAATTTGTTAATTTAGGTTTAATATCGTCAATTTTCAAAAACATTATGTATGTAAACGAGGTATTACAAAAAGGCAGAATTACTCCTGCCTTTAGTTATCATTTATAAATTATCATTGATTTTCCGCCGCGAATGCCTGTGCTTTAGTTAAATGAACCGTGCCAAATGGATGTTGTGGAGGAGCATATATAGAATAAAGTTTTAAAGGGGTATTACCTGTATTGGTTACATTATGCCAAGTGCCAGCAGGTATCATAATGGCAAAATCATCATGAACTTTTTGAACAAAGTTTAATTGATCTTTTCTTTTGCCCATTTGCACAAGCCCTTGACCTTGTTCAATCCGTAAGAATTGGTCAATGTTAGGGTGAATTTCTAAACCGATGTCATCACCAACATTAATACTCATTAATGTAACTTGTAAATGGTTTCCTGTCCATAAAGCTGTACGATAGGTATTGTTATGCTTCGCAGCCTCATTAATATTGATTACAAATGGTTTCCGCCCATAATCTTTTACCCTTGTATCATCATAATGATTCCAGTAATCTGGCTGTCTTATATTTTGATGATACATTGGGACATTAGTATAATAAACATTCGGTTGATATGGGTATGGATACACCCAAGGGGTATAGTACATCTTTTTTCATCCCTTCACAGTTTTATACAAATTATCGTATGCATATTTAATGGGAATGTACTAAAGTGAAGGGCGAACTTAGCATAAAACAGCTGGTCGAATTGGTCTAAAACACTTGTAACAGAAAAAAAGGCAGATTACTCTGCCTTTTTTCTATTACTATTTAGATGATCAACTCTTATTAGCTTGCTCGTGTATCTGGTGAAAGACTGCGAATTTTCCCAGTATTCCTTTTATCCTTCGCATTAGGTGTTCCATTGCCTGGTGCCTTAATCATCATGGCGATGACAACAGATACAATACTTAAAACCGCAATCAGCTTAAAGGTAGGAATAAATCCGCCTAATGAGGAAGCAATAAATGATCCGGAAATTGCACCAATTCCGAAGCCTTGATAAATGATTCCGTAGTTTTTACTTTGATTTTTCAAACCAAAGAAATCAGCTACGATAGCTGGAAATACGGTAATATTCCCACCAAAACAAAACGCAATTGCTGCCACACTAGCAAAGAACAATCCATAATTCAAGTGAACAAAACTTAATACCGTAACCGCTGCTGCTGTAACAAGCAATGCACCAGAAACCACTCGTAAACGGCCCACTTTATCGGATAAGGCTCCAAGAATGATACGGCCGCTTGTATTAAAAATCGCTACTAATGCCACCGCATTACTTGCTGTTGCAATATCAAGACCCGCCATTTTAACACCGATATCCTTTACAATTCCAATCAGGAATAGTCCGCTCATACATGTTGTAAAGAAGATCACGAATAAAAGATAAGCTTCCTTCGTTTTTAACATTTCTTTAACAGTATAGTCTTTTTGAAGGCTGCCATTTTGAATTTTTGATTCATTCATTACTTTAGCTTCCCGAACTAGAAATGAACCACCTACAACCATAATCATGACGATTAATCCCCAATAAAAGAAAGTTTGCGTCACTCCGGCCGATTGGATAAATGACCCGTTAATGAATTTGAATATCAAACTACCTGTACCGTAGGCTCCAACCGAAATACCAGAGATAAGTCCTTTTCTTTCCGGAAACCATTTAATTAAATTCGACAGAGATGTAATATAAGCAGTACCATCGGCTGCCCCAACAATGACGCCTGCTAAGATATAAAGCATCCATAAAGATGAAACTTGAGAACTAATGATTAATCCTGCGCCGAGGATTATGCCAGCACCTGTTAGTAAGCGGCGAATCCCCCATTTATCTTGCAGTTTTCCGGCGATTAATGTGGACAGTGCCAGCGCTAAGCTGGTAATCGAAAAAGTAAAAGCAACTGAATTTAACTTCCAGCCAAAGTGATCCACTAAGGGCTGGTTGAAAAGACTCCAAGTATAAATAGTCCCTAATCCCATTTGTACGATAATGGTTCCTATTACAATTAACCAACGACGATCTGTGCCTGCTTTCATCTTGATCTCCTCTTTTCTCCCAATAAAAATGATCATTTTCTAATTAGAAATTTTTAATTATCTTGTTGATGTGATCATCATACCATTGAAAAAAGAGACGAAATCGTTTTCAGAATGAAATGCTTATTATTTGGAATGAATGGAGATTATAGCTGCATAATTTGTCGAAACGCTTTTACTTTACTTCTGCTTACCGGGATTTCTGCCTTCAAATCTTTCAGACGCAGGAGGTATGTTTGATTGAACCAGGGCACAATTTCATGGATTTTCGTTAAGTTTACTGTGAACGATCGGTGACAGCGAAAAAACATGTCCTCCGGGAGATGAGCTTGAAACTCCGTAATACTCATCTGCATGGTATACTCTTCATTCATCGTATAAACTAGTGTCACTTTTTCACTTGCTTCCGCATAATAAATGTCATTTACATCCGTCACAATAATTTTATCGTTCTTTTTTAAATTGATTCGGTTTGAAGACTTTGCATGCACCTCCCCCTCTTGTAATGGAGCATTAGGCCTGTTATCTAGTATGTTAGCCTCTGTCTGATCTCGTTGATAAGCAGCCTCAAGCCTGCTTAACATCGCGGCGATCCGCTTTTCATCGTATGGCTTAAGGACATAATCAAAGGCTTCAAGTTCAAATGCCCGTGCGGCATGTTCTTTGTAGGCAGTGGTAAAAACAATATAAGGTCTTTTGGTAAACTTGCTAATCGTACTAGCCAGCAGAATCCCATCAAGGGAAGGAATATTAATATCCAAAAAAATCACATCTGTTTCCTGCTCCTGCAGAAATTTTAAAACATCTAAGCCATCATCAAAGGAATGAGTGACTTCAATTTCACTATAGGATTCAACTAAATATTCCAATTCTTCCCGAGCTGGGATTTCATCTTCCACAATTATTGCTCTCATAACTTCTCCTTTATCATATCAAAAAAAACTTCTGTTCCAGGTGACAGGCGGTGAATGACCAGACCATTTCCATAGATGAGTTTGACACGCTGATGAACGTTATACAAGCCGATTTTGTTAGCCGGTACCGTATCATGCTGTACATGGTGAATGACCTCTTCACTAATGCCTGCCCCCGTATCATTCACGCTTACCCTTATTTTTTCTCCCAAATCTTTAACTGCAATGGTCACCACGCCAGGGCCCTTTTTCTTTAGGATGCCGTGAATAATGGCATTCTCCACTAACGGCTGGATAAGCAGACTTGGTATGTTTACATTCACTTCATCTATATCATATTCAACCGCTAGACGGCTGCCGAAACGGGCCTTTTCAATTTCTACATAATCACGGACTTGCTCCAATTCTTTATGAATATCAATCAATTCATCACTTACCTCTAAATTGTAGCGCATATAACCAGATAGATTGATGATCAACTCACGAGCCTTATCCGGATTCCTTCTTGTCGTGGAGGCAATGGCATTGAGGGCATTAAACAAAAAGTGCGGATTAATCTTTGTTTGAAGGGCCTTCAACTCTGCCTTATTTGCTTCTGCCTTGATCTGTTCAATCCGTGAAACCTCCATAAGGGTAGAAATGATTTGAGAAAGTCCGATTGCCATTGTCTGAAGCGAATACGTCATCTTATAGGCTTTCCGATAGTATATTTTTAATGTTCCTGTCACCTCGCCATGTTCCTCAAAAGGAACAATCAGCAGTGAGTGAATTTGGGGTGTATGGTGATCGGCAATATGATTCCGAATGATGAATTTGCCCGTTCGGATTGCTTCTTTGGTCAAATCACTGATAATTTCCTGACCGGTCACATACCTCTCTTCCCCAAAACCAACATAGGCTAGGACTTTTTCATTATCTGTAATGGCAACCGCATCGGCCTTGATATCATTCTTGATAATACTGCAGATTTGCCTTAAGGAATCCGTATTGATCGAACGAAAATAAGGCAGGGTCTTATTAGCGATATCTAATGCCAGCTTGGCGTGTCTTGCCGCAATCGTTTCTTTTTCACCTTCTACACTCATGACCAATAATACGATTAAACCAATGGTAACCTCTCCCACTATCATCGGAAAGGCAATCTTCGAAACGATATCCAAACCAAGTGAAAATGGTTCTGCCAAGGCAAGAATCAATAGCATGGTCAATACTTCACAAACCATCCCAGCGGCAATTCCATAAATCCAACGTAACGACCTTTTTACTTTTCGGTTAATATAACCTGAAACAATCCCCGCAATGATACTTGTGATTAAACATGGGACCGAAGTGACCCCGCCAATATCAATTAAATACCGGTGTAAGCCCGAAACGACACCTGAGATGATACCCACCCAAGGTCCAAACAAAATACCACCCGACACAACCGCAATGATCCTCGTATTCACCAGTGATCCTTCGACATTGATCCCAGAGTAGGTGCCAAAAATAGCAAATAAGCAAAACAAGATGGTAATCACAAACCGCTCTATTGGAGAATGACGGTCTTTTTGCAGGGATTCTTTGAATCTCGGGATCCGAATCATAAAAAACAGACAAATCAACAGCAAGGCTGCTCGTTCAAATAAATGAATCAGCATTTCTAATGAAGTATTCATCGAAAAAATCCTCTCAAGCTACACATTGATATTTTGGTTGATAAACGTTCTTCTGTACCTATATTTTGTACATGTACATTTAATTGTAAAAGTCTGCCCCGTCATTGTAGGCAGACTAAACAATTACTCATTTATTTCCCGCAGCACTTTTTATATTTCTTGTTACTACCACAAGGACAAGGGGCATTTCGGCCAATTTTCTCTTTACTCTCTGACAGCTTCCGGATTGTTTTCTGCTCATGCGGCAATAGCTCATTAGGTGAATATCCTTTGAGGAACCATTGTTTCGTGTTATTCATGAGATTGATCACGTGGTCCATGCAAGCTTGCAGCACCTCGATCTTTTCAAATTCAAGTCTACTTTGCAAAAATTGAAGAATATGTTTTGGACTTTCTCCAATGTTAGTCGCATAGACGCATTCTTGTACCATTTCATCCGCTGCATGCCTGCTCATTTCAAAGTTTTGAGTTAAAAAATGAACAAATTGACGATAGTGATCATTTCGTTCGATATAGTCAATTTCACCAGCTCGAAGCAATTGCTCTTTTGAAAATGGGAAAAAAGCTAAGTCTTTTCTGTCTTTGTGTTCACGCATTACTTTTTCAGAATCAAACACTTGTACATTGGAAAAGCCAAACTTATCCATTCTTATTTGCTCGTAATAGGAGATTGCATGGTCGATGACAGAAAGATAATCGGAAAGGCTGATCGGTTCATTCATGTATTTTTCTAGCAATTCATGCAGTTCAGTGAGGGTCAAACTACCATAATAGTAAAGCAATCCTTGTGTAAGCTTAATCCATTCTGTATTGCGCCGGCTAATGGTGATTAATGGCTTGTGGTTGTCGCGGATAAACGGATGCTGAACCAATTCTTCAGGTATGACTATGATTTTTTTGCCTTGGAAAGTTCCTGTATAGATGATCCCTATGCTGAAAAAGTAGTTTAGTTGATTGGCCGTTAATTTTGGTGCTTCCATATACCCACTATGATGGACTAATTTTTTAATTAAGTTGAAACGCTCTTGGTCTAGGTACATGCATATCTTTTCAAGCGAGAATGGTATCTTTATAGCTAATAAATCAATTAGTTCCCCTTTTTTAAGCTGACTGGCGCCTTTTATCTCTAAACGTCTCCTAATATCACTTAATTCGTCTTTAGAATATCTTGTAAGTGCATCTTTTATTGTTAAAGGAACAGAAATTTCACTCCACATTTTTAATTCCCGTTTCTGCTGATTCTTCCACGACATATCTTTTAAATCTTCTAAAGCGCCTTGTAATTTTTCATAAGTTTCTTTATCGATGCTGCTGGTATTCAAGTGGTTCACCTTCTGAAAATAATAGTTTAATGTATTTTTGAACTTCCTATTGTAAAAAAGGCCCGCCTTTTTAGGTGTTTATTATATCAGAAAAAAGGGTTCATAATAAACTGTTTCATCCTAGACGCTATTAAAGGGATCGTTTTTAGATACACAACTAGGCATGTTCTTCCATCTTCTTTGTGTATTTACGGAATCATAGTTTTTTAGACTCTAGTTGATTTTTTTAAAAAAAGGGTACAAACCTAAAGCCTGTCTCATTCGGGATACATATAGATACAGTACAACAAAACAGAGGGATAGATGGAAGGGAGGGACACCAGCGGAGCCACAGACAAGTGGAGGTAAAGTCGACTCAGGGACATCCTGAATTACAAGCTAGATGAAAGGAGAAAAATATCCAATGTTTTGGATAACTATTGCAACTTTTTTGGTTACCCTCGGTTTTATTCTTTGGAGACCCAGAGGCATTAATGAGGCTGTATTTGCCGCAATAGGTGCGATCATTGTCGTACTTAGTGGTAGTGTTTCATTATCAGACCTGGGTATCATTTCAAACACCATAAGTGGTGCCGCCATTACGATTATGGCAACGATTGTCATGGCCATTGTTTTAGAAAGTTTTGGTTTCTTTAATTGGGTCGCAGAAAAACTGGCTGCCATGGCAAAGGGGTCAGGAATTCGTTTATTCTGGTATGTCAATCTTTTATGTTTTCTCATGACACTCTTCTTCAATAACGATGGAAGTATCTTAATTACTACCCCCATTTTAGTTATGTTATTAAACAACATGGGCTTAAAAAATCATCAAAAAATCCCTTATTTACTTTCAGGGGGCTTGGTCGCCACCGCTTCAAGTGCTCCAATTGGAGTCAGCAATATCGTCAATCTAATCGCCTTAAAAATTGTGCATATGAGTTTGTATTTGCATACGGCAATGATGTTTGTTCCAGCAACACTTGGTCTGCTCTTGCTGGTAGGACTTCTGTTCCTGCGCTTTAGAAGAATCTTGCCGAAAACCATTCCAACGAATGTTTCGGGTCTGTCAAGTGCTAACTACCACCCTCTTAAATCACAAAATAGAATTGAATATGCCTCAGAAAAAGCTCGTTCAAGATTTATGCGAAACGTTCTACTATTCGTATTTGCTGTCCGTGTAAGCCTGTTTGTAGCTTCGTTTATGAATATTCCAGTCTCTGTAATGGCTGTCATTGGTTCTCTTGTTCTTTTAGGATGGCGGTGGGCCTATTTAAAAATATCCCCTGCCGATATGCTGAAAAAAACTCCGTGGTATATTATCGTTTTCGCCTTTTGTATGTATACCATCATTTACGGTCTGAATAACATTGGTTTAACAGACTGGTTGATTGGATTCATGGAACCGATTGTTGCTGGAAGTCTTCTACATGCGAGTGTCATGATGGGTGTACTACTCTCCATTCTCTCCAATATTTTTAATAATCACCCAGCACTCATGGTTGGAACACTCACGTTAACGCATATGAAGCTCAGTTTACTTGAATTGAAAGTTGCTTATTTAGCCAACGTGATTGGCAGCGACATAGGATCGTTACTTCTTCCTATGGGAACGCTGGCTACGTTGATGTGGATGCACATTGTTAGAAAAGGAAAAGTGTTGATTACTTGGTTGGAGTATGTAAAAGTCACGGTTGTTGTGATTCCACCTACTGTGTTATTCACCTTAGTTGTTTTATATTATTGGGTTTCTTGGCTTTTTGGCGGCGTACTTCAACGATAAGACTATATGAAATAAAGGAGAATTAAAATGTTTGTAGATTTTGAAGATTTACTAGGGAAATATATTGAGGTGGAAATTTCAGGAGGCACTTTTCACAAGGGAACCTTGGTAGATAGTGGGTTAGACATTATCGTTATGTACGATGGTAAAAGACAACACTTCCTCTACATTCCTTTTATTCATGTTCAAAGATTGAAAGAAACCAGTTTAGACAAAGAAGAATATTATTATCAACCTCCTTCAGAAAAACCGATTGAAACGGATGTAATATCCTTTCGGAAAGCATTAACGATTGCTAAAGGTTTGTTTGTCCAGGTGTATGTGACAGGAAATAAATCCATTCATGGCTATTTAACCAGCATAATGAACGACTATTTTATCTTTCACTCCCCTTTGTATAAAGCCATGTTCATTTCGATGAATCATGTCAAATGGGTCATTCCGTATCCACCCAATACAACGCCGTATTCTTTAGATAATCAGAAATTCCAATTAAGTCCACTTCCCTCTTCACTAGCCAGATCGTTTGAGGAGCAGTTGAAGAAATTAGAAAATCAACTAGTTATTTTAGATGGTGGAGATCATTCAGAAAAAATAGGTTTACTCCAAAAGGTCCGAAATAACAAAGCCATTTTGATCACCGCAGAAGGGGAAAAAGTTTATCGGAATTTAGAGCATATCAAAACGATACAATTACCGTAAGAACGATGTGAGAACTTGAGATATTAATTCACTCAACATTAAGTAAAAAGAAAGAGTGATGTCCACATGTTTAGTCAAAATAAAAAAGAATAATCCATCTGTGTTTGCCGACGAGGATGGATTACTCATTCAATTCCAGACAATAGGAACCGTGGTCTTTGAGCCACGGTTTTATTATGGTGTAGCACCTACTGTTAAAATATGTTTTTTTATTTAGTTTGGTTCTGGACAGAAAAAAATTTACATATGTCATGACACATTTATCTCGTGCTCCTTTATCCATTTTTTTAGTTCTCCTTCCTATTTCAAACTTATGAAAATAAAAATACACTTTGTTTAGAAGATAATCCTTTTTTTCATAAACTTGCCCGGTTCTTTGAGTACATCTTGGATAAAATAAGTGGGGAAAAATGAGATATGAGGTGTTGTTATGGAACATACAGTTCTGCCAAAGAATGAATGGATCGAAGCCAGAAAAGAACTCTTACAAAAAGAAAAGGAATTTACGAAGCTGCGGGATGAACTCACGCAACAGAGACGAGATCTGCCGTGGGAAGCAGTCAGCAAATCTTACACATTTGACGGCCCAAACGGTAAATTTTCACTAGCAGACTTATTTGAAGGCAGAAGTCAACTAATAGTGTACCATTTCATGTTCAATTCCAGTTGGGAGCAAGGCTGCAAACATTGTTCTTTTTGGTCAGATCACTACAGTGGGATGATTCCGCACTTAAATCACCGTGATGTCTCTTTTGTCTGTATTTCCCGTGCGCCCTTAGAAAAGTTGGAAGCATTCAAAAAACGGATGGGTTGGACATTTCCTTGGTATTCATCAGGGCAAACGGATTTTAATTATGATTTTCAAGCTTCTTTTAGCGAAGAAGAAGTAGAAAAGGAACAAGCATTTTACAATTATACAATGCAGAATCCTATGAGTACCGACAGGGAAGGCGTAAGTGTTTTTTACAAAAATGAAAGTGGAAATATATATCATACATACTCGACTTATGCGCGTGGCATTGATATGCTAAATATAACCTATCAGTTTCTCGACCTGGTGCCAAAAGGTCGACAGGATGATCGCGGACTGCGGCACCATGATCAATATGTTCCAAAAATATAAAACTAGGCGGGGTAGTACCTCGCTTTTTTGTCGTTTAATATAATTTCAGAGATAAACTAAACCCCCAGTTAATGGAATTAATATCTTAGCACCATTAAATTCACACTCTTCTAATGCTACAGAACATTTCCTTATCTTTTATGGGCAACCACACACTCTAATAGGTATTAACCTACATATTGTACATAAAGGTAGTTCATGTGTTTTGGAGGAGGATTGACAACAGAGATTTTTGGAACAAAGTTAAGCAGTATCTTCTAATGTCTGGCTTCCATAACATTAATAGCTATAAGTATTGGAGGTATAAGGATGACAAAATTTTATTCTTTTCATGGGACCGTCACCATGATTAGTGATCTTATGGGGCATAATGGTGAAGGAGATGGATGTAGAAAGTTAATATCTGTAGAAAACGGAATGGGCACAATCGTAAATTTTGAAATATCATCTACAACTTACTTTGTTGACCATGTAATGGTGGCAGTAGGAGATCGAGTGACTGGATATTATGATGGGAATGCACCTGCTCTTCTTATATACCCTCCACAATATCAAGCACTTGTCATGGTAAAGAATAGCCCCTATCAAAATGTAAAAGTAGATTATTTTAATAGCCAGCTGGAGAGTAGTGATGGACAATTACGATTAAATGTCTCTCCATATACCCAAGTTGTTTTGAAAAATGGGCAACTCTTTACAAGAACCCCCGCGAACCGAGATCTCATTGTTATCTATGGTCCATCCACAAAAAGTATCCCCGCCCAAACCACACCCTATAGGATAATCGTTTTGTGTTAAATGTTATTTTAGAAAATGCCTGGCACCAAAAATCGTCTTCCTTCTTAAGACGATTTTTTTATTTATACCCAATTGTTCGATACATCTTGCCCAATTTAAAACAGGGCTTTTCCAATAAGAACAAGCAATTAAGTAATCTAATAAAATGATACTAACTAAACTCGTACATTCTTTTAGACTTTCATAATAAGGAGATAGTAGCAGATGAGTATTATTAATGGTATGGATTTTATTGACCGTTTAAATAAAATGAAAAATGAAATTTGGTTTGATGGTGAAAAAATCAAGGGGGAAATTTCAGAACATCCTGCCTTTAAAGGTATTCTTATGTCAAAGGCTTCCCTATATGATTTGCAAAATTCTCAGAATATAAAAAATGAGATGACTTTCCTATTTCCAGAAAACCAAAATCCTATTGGACTATCTTATTTACAGCCCAAAACGAAAGAGGATTTAAAAAGAAGAAGAAAAATGATGGAACATTGGGCGAGACACACTCATGGAATGATGGGACGAAGCCCTGACTATATGAATACGGTCATAATGAGTTTTGCCTCCTCCGCTAACGTTTTAAAAGACAGGGAAAATTGTTTTCCCGAAAATATTCAATCTCTATATGAAAGGGCAATGGAACACGATCTATCGTTTACCCATACCTTTATTACTCCGCAGGTAAATCGTTCACAAGTCTATTTAGGCTTTTCCAATGAGCCAATCTCCGCTAAGGTTATAGATCAAAATGAAAAAGGATTGGTTATCAAAGGTGCCCGCTTACTTGCCACTCAAGGTGGTTTAACGGATGAAGTTTTAGTTTTTTCTGCACCAAGATTGTTTTTTGACCCTAGCGAGGCGTTCGCCTTTTCCATTCCTTCTAATACGAAAGGATTAAAATTTTTTTGCAGGGAATCCTTTGTGGGGGGAGAATCCTCGTTTAATTATCCGTTAAGTTCAAAATATGAAGAAATGGACTCCATCGTCGTCTTTGACAATGTTTTGGTTCCTTGGGACCGCGTATTTTATTACGATAATGTAGATGCAGCAACAGATTTCCTGGTTGAAAGCTCTTTTTACCAATTTGCCTATCATCAAGTCATAACCAGACAAATTGTAAAAACAGAATTTTTTCTTGGAGTTGCTCAACTTCTTGTCGAGACAATTAATGTTGGGGAGTATCAACATATCCATGAAAAACTCTCCGAAATCATCATTGGTCTTGAAACCATGAAAGCACTCTTAGAGAAATCAGAAAATGATGCAGAATTGGATGAATGGGGATCTATGCGTCCAAGTATGATTCCATTACAAGTTGCTAGTAACATCTTTCCTAAAATTTATCCCCGTTTCAGCGAAATTATACAAATAATTGGTGCGAGCGGAATGATATCGTTACCGACAGAAAGCGCGTTTGATTCCGAAATTCGTTCAGAACTCGATCAATATCTTCAAGCAGATGGGATGAATGCCGAGGAACGTGTGAAACTTTTCCGTTTGGCATGGGATCTTACGATGAGTTCGTTTGGTACAAGGCAAACCCAATATGAAAGATACTTTTTTGGGGATCCTATTCGATTATCCAGTAATTTATACAAAAACTATCTAAAAGATAAACATGTTGAAGAAATTAAAGGATTTTTAAATCTAAAAAATTAAGTGTATCTGATCAAATTGTCAATTCAGTATCCTCCAGTTAGAAATTCAAAAACCAAAACCTTCACCATTTCCATCAAGAAACAGGCGTTTCTACTTTTGTAGAAACCCCTGTTCCGTTGGATTCTTTTATCAGCAAATCTTAATATGGGTAGTAATAGTGGTGGTGGTGGTATGGGTAATAATGGTGATGGTGGTACGGGTAGTATTGATGGTAGTGTGGATAACCAAAACCAAGCCCTGGAGCTCCAAATCCAAGACCTGGTCCAAAACCGAACCCTGAACCTGGTCCACCTAAACCAAGACCCGTAGAGAAACCAAAACCTGATCCCGGTCCACCTAAACCAACTCTTCCATATGCATCATAATTAGAAATCATATTCATCCTCCTCTTTTTATTTTTACTGTAGAGTTTATGCATTTTTGGGTAAAAGTTCTTGGGTATTTATCTCGGGTCCTGATTTAAATTGGATTATTATTTGGTCATTTATTTATTCGTATATTCTCAATCTATCATATCGTTAATAAACAAAAACCTAAGTTTCTCCATACAATAATCAAAAAATGGAGTTGAACTTCATGGCGAGATGGATAGACGTATCAATTTCAACACATCAATTAAGACTTTTTGATCTAAATAGGCTAATAAAAACGTACCCCATCGCAGTGGGGAAAATATTATCATCAACCCCAACCGGGACATACACCATAATTAATAAACAAAGCGATCCCGGCGGACCATTTGGTGTGCTTTGGATGGGATTATCAAAACCTCATTATGGTATACACGGAACAAATAACCCTTCTTCCATCGGTAAGAATGTCTCACATGGATGTATTAGAATGTTTAATCATGATGTTCTGGAATTATCTTCTAGTGTTCCAATTGGTACCCAAGTTTTTATTCATAAATGACTATATATAAATGCTGTGGAATATTAATGGAGCCTTCTTTCCAGCTGGTTTGAAAAAGTAAATCCCACCATGAAAGCTGCGGTACACTGGCTACTGTACCCCACATTTTAATATACAAATAGCACTTCAAATTCTCCCAAAATAATTATTAAAATCACTTTATATCAACAAAAATAGACCTCCAAATTACTATACAATTTGAAGGTCATTTCCCATTACATTTTTATTGTTTGTGATAGTTAACGGAACCCGTTAGTCTAATACAGTCATTCATTTTTGAAATTATTTTTTTAAATGATAAGGCACAGTTGATACTACCACATGTCTTCGATAGAGTAAGAAGGTTCGAATCAGTAAACTTGATTGGTTGTGAAGAATATTGTGCCACCCTTTTTTAGGTATAAATTGTGGAATGACAACTGTTACCTGATAATTCCCTTCTCTAGCTTTATGCTCTACAATATCTACAAATTTTGTAAGTGGGTTGATGATGCTCCTGTAGTGAGAGTGCAGTGTCACCAGTCTTACGTCGGGTTGCCATTGCTTCCATTTCTCTTCGAAGTTCTTCTCGTCTTCTCTTTCAAATGCAACGTATACCGCAATCATTTGATCAGGCGAAAGAGATTTAGCATAATTTAAGGTATTTTCTACAACATGGGTCATTCCTGCAACAGGCACTATCATAACATTACCCTCAATGGCCACAGGTGGTTCACAAGTTTTAAGGCTAAGCTGATCTCCAACCGCTTCATAATGCTTTCTTATTCGATGGAAGAGGTATACAATGATAGGCAGAAAAATTAAGATTGACCAAACATGTGAGAATTTTGTCACCAAAAACATTAAAGTGACGGTTAAGCTAATTAGGGCGCCCGTTGTATTAATAATAAATTTTGGAACCCATCCCTCGGGCTTCTCTCGCAGCCATTTAACCATCATGCCTGACTGAGACAGCGTAAATGGGAGAAACACTCCAACTGCATAAAGCGGAATAAGAGACTCTGTTTGTGCTTGAAAAGCAAGGATTAGAAGGATAGAAGCAATTCCAAGTATAATAATGCCATTCGAATATCCTAATCTGTCCCCTCTAATAAGAAACATCCTTGGAATAAACTTATCCTTTGCAAGATTAACGGCCAACAATGGGAAAGCGGAATAGCCTGTGTTTGCAGCCAGGACTAATATCAATGCCGTGGTTCCTTGAATAAAGAAATAGATGAAATTTCGCCCAAAAGTTTCTTCGGCAATTTGTGATACAACTGTCACTTCTGCACTTGGAGAAATCCCGTAATAATAGGCTAAAAATATAATTCCTGAAAACAGTATGGCAAGTAATGCTCCCATTGCCATTAATGTTTTAGCTGCATTGTTAGGAGCTGGGTCTTTAAAGTTTGGAATGGCATTCGATATGGCTTCCACCCCTGTTAAGGCGGAACTTCCTGAAGCAAAAGCTCTTAATAGAATAAACAAACTAATTCCTGCTACAGGTGTACCAATGGGGGTGTGTAATTGAGGCGAAACCCCGCCTGTTACAATTTTATATAGTCCTACACCAATTAAGATAAACAAAGCTAAAACGAATAAGTAAACGGGGTAGGCCAAAATCGAAGCAGACTCCGTTACCCCTCTTAAATTCAAAATGGTAATAAAAATGACAAATGCAATCGCAATGGTGACATTATGGTTATGTAAGGTGGGGAAAGCAGATGTTATCGCATCAGTCCCAGCAGACACACTTACTGCAACAGTGAGTATGTAGTCTACTAATAGTGACCCTCCAGCTATTAAACCTGCATTGACACCTAAATTGCTTTTTGATACCACATATGCTCCTCCGCCATGTGGATAAGCAAAGATAATTTGCCTGTATGACAATATGAGGGCTGTTAAAAGAATTAACACACCAACTGCGATAGGAATTGAATACCAAAATGCTGCTGAACTTATCGTAACTAATACGATCAAAATTTGTTCGGGACCATATGCCACCGATGATAGAGCATCTGATGAAAGGATGGCTAATGCTTTCGTTTTGTTTAGTTTCTGTTCCCCTAGCTCATGTGATTTTAGAGGTCTTCCAATTAAAAGCCTTTTTATGGATGAAAACATTAATTACACACCGCCTAAAAGTGTCAATAAGTTATTTGTACCCTTAACAAGTGCAAACTCTCAAAAAAAAGAGAAAATTTTACACGCATAAAAAAAGTGTCTACAAGTCATATTTTAATAGACCTGTAGACACATTAAGCTCTAATGTCACAAGCTCCACCTTCCTTCTCATATGACGCTTACGAGGTTAGCTGTCGGATTCGGACCTTTGAGTAGCCCTACCATAAAAGGATTCACCCCTTGAGTTTTGTAACAACTCACAAAATGGTTCCCCCGTACCAAATGGTTTCAGCGATTTAGAAATTTGAAACTGTGATTATAGTACTCCTATGTTCAGCAATTGTAAATGAGTTTTTTTCAAAAAGTTTAAAAACCAGGAAAACGGATATGTTAGTACCGTAGGTATACTCTTGAAAATTTTTAGGTCCATGCAAAGGAGGATTTACATGTTTAAAGAAAAGAGTCCCTTTTTATCTGATGAATTTATAGATGAATTAGTGAAAGAAATCAACCAGCAGTACGGGTGGCCAATTAAAGAACAAATCACGGAACAAATAGAAAATGAGTTAGAGTAAAAGAAATAGAAATTAGACCGATTCCACCAATGGATGATATTTTTTGGTGAGTTTGTTACCCATAATGTTCAACTTTTTTCATCGAATATGAATCTATGGTTAGTTTACATAATATTTTTGTAGTCTACCATTTTTCCATTCCTACTGTTCACAGTGTTAGTTCTATTAATCAAAGAGGTAAAGTCTATACGATTGAAAACCTTAAACCTAGCCAAAAACTCCCATCCAATGAAGGGAGTTTTAACTAAATTTCAGCCTATTTTAATTTTAAGATTTTCTGTGTGTTGTTATTTTAGATGGAGAAAAGCCCTTCACCTTTTTAAAAACCTTGCTAAAGTAGAACATATCTTCAAAGCCACATTTTAGTGCGACCTCGCTGACTAAGAATTCTCCACTCAATAGCATATTTTCCGACTGGTTTATTCGGACTTGGTTAATGTATCTTTTGACGGATACGCCCATGTATTTTTTAAATAGATTTCCGAAGTAGATAGAGTTTAATCCTGTTAGGCTGGCTAAATCATCGAGTGTAATGGGTTTGACGTAGTGATCATGGATAAAGGTTATTGCTTTCTGGATGCGGGAGTCGATTGGATCAGGATAACTTTTGTAATAGATCATGGTGAAATAACGATGGAGGATGGAAAGAAAGATTGCTTGTACCTTTATTTTGTAGCCGGGGCTTTTTCTAAGCCACTCGACACTCAGTTCTTTATAAAGTGAAATCAATTCATCATGAACGCCAACTTTTGAAACCACGGGAAAAGGCAATTTTGCCTCCTCACCCTTTAAGTCATAGAACTGAAAGTTAGCGGCAAAATTGACCATCAGGTTACCAGAATCGGTAATGGCTGCACGGCGGCTATTTTTGGGTATGCAAAGCAGGTCTCCTTTTTCAACATCATATGGTTGTCCGTCAATTACATACGTTGCTTTTCCCTCGATGATATACGTTAAATCTATAAAATCAATCATGGTTTCCCCTATAGCCCAGTTAGGCATACAGCTCCGGCTAATAAAATAACCCATTCGCGGCACCATTTCCTCATACTCTATCATCAATTTTCAAGTCCCCCACTTAAATTAATCTTTAAAAAATACAAATCGGCTTTGGTTTGTCCATGGATTTCTCTATTAACTAATTATACAATCATCTCAAAATAAGAAACCTCTAGATAAAAGTACTAATTTCGCTTATTTCATATCAGACTTTTATCCTAGCTTTCTAAATGAACAGGTAATACGAAATACGATCTCTTACTCTGAGATGTAACTGGGGCTGTCCAGTGGCCAAAAGCACTGATGAAATAACTAAATAATCGTACAAGGGGGAGTTTCCGTTAATCAATTTAATCGCATGGTGCGGGAAACTAATGCTTTCCGGCAAAGTGTAAAGTAAAATTAGTTCCGTTTACCCAAATGGTTTTAAGGGAGAACCCGAATGAAAAACATCAAACGAATAAAACATATCAAACATTTTTTCTCGGCGGCGTTGAGTGCATTATTGGTGTTTGAAGCTGCGCCCATAACGAGTCTAGCAGCTACGTCGGAGATATGGCCGGGATATCCCGGAGTTGACCAGCTCCCCGCTATCAACACCATCCCGGATCCTTTTAAGTTTTTTAATGCCAAAAATGACCCAAACGGTAACGGCTCTGTTTCCACCCCCGCGGAGTGGGATGCCCGCAAAATTGAGATTAAAGATCTTGTTCAGCACTACTGGCTGGGCTATCGTTGGCCAACTCAAGCGAAAGATGTGGTTGGCGAATATAATAAGGTTGTAGAAATACCCAACTCGATTAACATTTGGGGGACAGATATCAACCTCAGAGATGAGTTTGATAAATTGTCAGCAAAACTCCAAGCTGGACAAGTAGTTGTCAATAATACCACTTTTGGACCGGCAAAAAACCAGGATGAAGCCACTCAGCTGGCTATCGATGCTTGGAATGCTGGTTATTCGATCAATATCAAACTATTTGGGTGGTTAAACTGGAATGTTGTTTTTAAGGATAATGGCGGTACGATCAACAAGGCGCCCGATGCAACTAAAATGGTTAAACGCAATGTTGTAACCATTACCAATCCGGATACCCAAAAGACAGCAAGATTCTTTATTACCATAAACAATCCGACAGACCAGCAAAAGATTGATGTATGGGGCAGCAAGGACGTACAGGTTCCCGCCATTATTGAAATCGGCAGTACGCTTTCCCAGACCCATGTCGCTACGATGAACCAGCAGGGGTATGCGGACATCGTTTTCACCCCAACAGATATCTATGCGGATGACTCCGATCCTTCAGACGGAATAAATCGCAGCGGCGTATACACCACCCTATACCCCTATAACAAAGACAAATACGAATATGCGTCCGGCGCGGAAATGGCGTGGGGCTGGACTGCGAGCCAGGTTATCAGTGCGCTGGAGCAAAAGACACCGGACGGTGA
This sequence comes from Neobacillus drentensis, assembly GCF_036965645.1. Taxonomy (GTDB): domain Bacteria; phylum Bacillota; class Bacilli; order Bacillales; family Cytobacillaceae; genus Neobacillus; species Neobacillus drentensis_D. The sequence continues at coordinate 1,993 of NZ_JBALPZ010000069.1, read as the reverse complement.
TGGCAATCAAACATTCGGACAAGAATTGGGCATTGATCCCGCCAGAACGCTGGTCACGGGGCATTCCCGCTACGGCAAAGCAGCTTTATTTGCCGCAGCGTTTGACGATCGCTTCAGCATATGCCTCCCTAGCGAATCAGGGGGCTCTGGCATCCAAAGCTACCGCTACAAGGTCGAAGGCAAGATATTCAACTTTAATACCTATCCCAAAGCTGACAGGGTATATGGAAAGACGGAAATACTGACCGTTTCATACGGAGGAGGCAGCAGCTGGTTCCCTGAACAGGCGGCTAATTTTGTCAATAAGGACAACCAATTGCCTTTCGATGCAGACGAAATAATCTCATTAGTGGCACCGCGTCCGTTCTTCGCAACAACTGGCATCGATGCACACTGGCTGGGCAACGAGGGCAGCGTGGCGTCCGTACAGGCAGCTTCCGAAGTTTACGACTTCATTGGGAAGGACCAGAGTGAAAAGACCAACATCGCCGTACGTGCACGCGAGAGCAACCACGCGCTATATAACCGTGATTTGCCGTTTGTTGTGGCCATAATGGACCGTGAATTCAAACAATCAGATGACAAAAAGCTGCACGTCCAGGATCTGTACCCGACAGGCGACGGCTCTTTGAATAGCATGTCTTACCCAGTAAAGGACTATAACAACGTAGGCGAATTCAATTCCTATCCATTTGACATTAACAGTTCCTACCTGCCATGGTCCAGCTCTAACAAGTACACCTTATGGACAACTCAAGAGAACTTCCTTGTGGGGCATTCAGTAACAATCACGGCTCATTCTAACGCACCAGACGTTAAGCTTTACCTCCCTGACGGAACAAATGTCAGCGCCGCCGGTCACAACGGAGAGGTATTTACTTTCCAACTTACCGAAGACCAGGCTAAATACGGGCGCTATGAGCTGAGGACTGTTGGAGGCGATAAAGCAAACCGGAATGTATTCTTTGCGGCTGTCAGTCTGTCTGACTCTCTGCGCCACGCAACTTCTAAGGGTGACGAGGGCGAAGAAAACCGTTTGATAGGATTCTCTAGCAGGCTGGATAACAACGCCGCAAACCCACCGGAGGTCTATATTGGCGGCAAGCAGACTACCATGAGTTTTACACCAAACCGTACCCCTGATGAAGAAACTACTTTGCTCGAGTACGGCATCCAGTTCCACGACAAACTATTTGTGCGTATCGCGAATGAAGGCTGGTCAGCATCCAAGACATTTGATATTAAAAATCTTAAGTTTGTCACTATTCCTGGATATACATTTGAAATTTCTTTCAGCAACGTTTACGCTTCGGCAGCAAACTCAGGCAAGGATGGTGCCGCTAATTTTACTCAGCCGATAAGCTGGAATGTGGAAGAATACAACAACGGTCCAGCGGAAGTGTGGCCAATAATCCCTGACACAAAAGCAGAAAAAGACACTTTGCAAGCAGGTGGAACGGTTTCCCGTCCTGATGCTCCAGCGCCGAAAGCCACAAACTTCAAAGCCGAGGTCACCAGCGTTAAGTCGGTCATTAATGGCGACAAGACCGATGTTCTCATTAATTTCAGCGAACCTCTGGACAAGGGCGAATTTGGTTTCGGCTTAAATGTGGCTAAGAAATGGGAAACCAATTGGAATGCAAATGGAACACAGGTAACGCTATCCATTGCCAATGGTGATCTAACCACTGACGCCACAAAAGGCGGTCTCATTATCTTCCGCCTGAAGGATACGGCGGGGAACCTAATCGGCGGGCCAATTGAGAAAAAATTTGAACTCCCGTACATTCCTTCTAATGTAACGAATAACAAAAACGGTCAGGCTGACATCGGCTTTGCCAGTAAGTCCGCAAATGGTAAAGGATACACCCTGTATCTCTCTGATATGGAGAAAAAGGGTCCGTATAAATTGTATGAGGACGTTAATTACGATGCCAACGGCGTTCACATTAAGAGATTGACCAATAATAAGACTTACTGGGCTTATATCGTC
>NZ_JBALPZ010000068.1:0-2507 GCF_036965645.1 Neobacillus drentensis | reverse complement strand
TTTTATCAATTCCATCTTTTTAAAGATTATTAAGAATGTAAAAACTCTCAAAAAGTTGATAGCTCTTTTAAAGGAAGGAAATTTAGTTTCATCAATAAGGTATAGGAGTACAAGTAAAAAAATTGCAAACAGTGAATTGATTAAGCTAAAGAATTAAGGGAGATAAAAATGGTTAACTTAGAGTTAATAAGTATAGTAGTTCCAGTATATAACAGTGAAAAATATATTGTGAATTTACTTGAATCTATAAATAGCCAAAAATATAAAAATATCGAATTAATTATCATAGATGATGGATCTACGGACTCATCGCTAGGTGTAATTAATGAATATTTAAAAAAGAGTAATTTGATTTTTGATGTTACTTCTCAATCTAATGCAGGACCCAGTGCTGCTAGGAACGTTGGTATAGAAAAAGCCAAAGGTGAATGGATGGTTTTTATAGACTCTGACGATTTATTACATCCAAATTATTTATTCGACCTATATCAAGTAGCAAAACGTTATGATGCCGATTGTTCATTTTGTGGTACAAAATATTTTGAAGATCAAAGTGAAGCTATTAATACTTTACTAAAAAATGAAGAATGCAAGTATAGAGAGTTGGATTTAGAAAAAGTAATTATGGAATTAGCTGTTGCGAAAAAGAAGTTTGGGCATTGCAACATGCTTTATCGGAAATCAATTATTGATTCATTTAATTTACGATACCCTACTGAATACAAATACGGCGAGGATCTTGAATTTCTAATCAAATATTTATGTCATTGTAATAGAAATATAATTGAAATAGATAATAAATTATTTTTACAAAGAAAAAGAAGCCAGTCACTAACATCTAAGGAAAACATCTCAGAAAATCTCGATGAGTTCATAGTCCATAGTATTGACACAAAAGAAAGAATAAAAGGATATTTAGAGAACATTACCAATAAACATTTTGAAAAATATGGGAAGTATATAATTCCAAGAGTTATTTTGTCTATAATTAAGAACCTCGCATTATATTCAAATAACCAAGACTATAATAAAACTATAAAAAAAATAAATGCTAGAAATGCTATACGTACTCTTATCTCATATCCAGATAAGATGATTTCTATAAATGCTTTTATTTTTTCTCTCTCTCCAAAGATCTATAAGTTTCTCCTAAGAAAGATCTTTTTGAAAAGTGGTGTTAATTAGTGAAGAGAATACTGATAGTAACATTTAGTATGGATATAGGTGGACTTGAAAATGTTTTGATGAATTACTATAGGAATATTAGTAAAGAGGAATTTCAAATTGATTTCCTTATCCATAAAAATGTTGATAGTACATTTACAAGAGAAATCAAGAAATTTGGTGGAAACATACATTATCAAGGGACAGTTGGCGAATTAGGAATACTTAAGTATTTAAAAAAGTTAATCTCTTTTTTTAGAAAAAATGGAGTATATGATACAATCCATGCAAATATGGAGTATCAAAGTGGGATAGTTTGTTTAGCGGCATTATTAGCTGGTGTAAAAACAAGGTTGTGTCACGCTCATACAACTAATGTTAGCACTAATTATAACAAATATTTAATGCCAATATATAGGATGCTGACTAAAATAAGTGCTACAAAGTTAATAGCATGTAATAAATCAGCCGGGCATTTTATGTTTGGTAATCGAACTTTCGAAGTATTACCAAATGCAATAGATGTGAATAGATTTTTAAATGTAGACAAAGAATTAATTGAGGACATAAAAAAAACTTATAATATACCTTCTAATGCCATTCTTTTAGGACATGTTGCAAGATTAAGTAAGGAAAAAAACCAGTGTTTTTTAATTGATATATTAGCAGAACTTTCAAATACCAATAAAGATTATCGTTTGATAATAGTAGGGGATGGAGAAGAAAAAGATAATATCCTTAATTATGCAAATAGTAAGGGTATTTTAGAAAAGGTGATTTTCACCGGTTTTAGAAAAGATATTAATATACTATTGAAGATTTTTGATATATTCCTACTGCCTTCATTTTACGAAGGGTTACCTCTTTCAGTAGTAGAAGCTCAAGCAGCAGGCATAAAGTGCTTGTTATCTAATAATATTTCAAAGGAAGTTGATTTAGGGTTAGATTTAGTTGAATTTATCCCTATTTATGAAACATCAGGTTGGGTTGATTATATTAAAGATTATAAGAAATTGAAACTTAATCCAAATGTTATAGAAACTAAATTCAAGGAAGAATTTTATGATATTAAAATTGCTGTAAAGAAATTAGTTTCTCTCTATAACACATGAATTTATTTAGAGGCGTGATTTCATTTTGACAATGAACTGAAAAAAAGCAGAACTACTGCTCGGTCATATTTTAATGGCTATTTTAATATTAGTTTGTTTTTTGATGATAATAAATATATCTGATAAAAGTACAATACAAATATTAGGTGTTTTAAATTTAGTTCTTTTATTTTGGTATATATATTCCTGGAAGGTATCGGGAAATGAGATATTTTCTCCATACATTATATT
>NZ_JBALPZ010000067.1:51660-74951 GCF_036965645.1 Neobacillus drentensis | reverse complement strand
TTTGGGTCAGCCTCTTTTCTAGGTAGATTTACCATTATTGGTTAAAACCCGCTCACTTGAAAATACAAACGTTTGTACTCTTTTATGATAGAATGGGAGATACAGAGTTTTTTGAAAGGGAGGTTTCCTTATGTCACTAAGAATCATCACAGGACGGTCTGGAACTGGAAAAACGACATTGTTCCTTCATGAAATTCGTGAACGTCTTTTAGAGAATCCAGAAGGAAAACCGATTATCTATATCGTACCGGAACAAATGACATTTGTATCAGAATATCGCTTGGCAACAGATCCGCTTGTAGGCGGAATGATCCGTGCACAGGTGTTCAGTTTTTCCCGCTTGGCATGGAGAATTTTGCAAGAGACAGGCGGAATCACACGTTACCATTTAAGCAGTGTTGGCATGAGCATGTTAATCCGTAAAATCATTGATGAACAAAAAGAAAATTTAAACCTCTATCAGCGGGCCGCTGATAAAAATGGGTTCGTTCAGCAGCTTGAACAAATGATTACCGAATTTAAGCGGTATTGCATCCGGCCAGAGGATTTAATCCAAAAATCAACTCTGCTTGGAACAAATGAATCGGTATCGAAAGCATTACATGATAAATTAGCAGATTTAGAAAAGATTTATTCGAAGTTTGAGGATGAAATCTTTGGAAAATATATTGATTCGGAAGATTATTTTCGCTTGTTGGCAGAGAAAATATCAGCTTCGGCCTACTTAAAAGAAGCAGAGATTTATATAGACGGGTTTTACAGCTTTACGCCGCAGGAATATCAAATCATCTTAGAATTAATGAAGCAGTGTAAACAAGTTTCGGTTGCAATGACGACAGAACGCTTAGCCGTTCATTCAGCGCCAGATGAACTTGCTTTATTCCGAGCTTCGGAGGATGCCTGTTATAGCCTTTATGATATGGCAAAAACAAATGGTATTGACATAGAAGACCCAATTATGTTGACAGATCAAAAAAAGTGGCCCTCCTCCTCTTTACGTCATTTGGAACAACATTTTGATACCCGCCCAGCTATACCCTTTCATGGAGTAACAGAGATTCAGATTAGCCAGGCTGTAAATCGTAGAGCAGAGATTGAAGGGATAGCCCAGGAAATCCGTCATGTGGTTCAAACAAAAGGATACCGTTATCGAGATATTGCCTTGTTAATTAGAAATGGCGGGAACTATCATGAAATAATTGAACCGGTTTTTACTGATTATCAAATTCCATTTTTTATTGACCAGAAAAGGACTATGCTTAATCATCCTTTAATTGAGTTAATTCGGTCCACTCTAGAAATCATAAACTCTTTTTGGCGCTATGAAGCGGTATTTAGAGCGATTAAAACAGAATTGCTGTATCCGCTCCAGGAGAATCCTGCTAAAATGCGGGAAAAGATGGACAGGCTGGAAAATTATTGTTTGGCTTATGGAGTTAATGGAAGCAAATGGACGAAAAAAGAGCGTTGGGTTTACCGGCGGATAAGAGGTCTAGAATTAACAAGCGGCCAGACAGATGCCGAAAAAGAAATGGAGAATGAATTAAATGAATTAAAACTCCTCATCACAGCTCCCATACTGCGTTTGTCCAGACGCTTGAAAAAAGCCGACACTGGACGCAAGCTTTGTGAGGCGATTTATTTATATTTAGAAGAATTGGATATACCCGATAAACTGGAGCATTGGAAAATAGCTGCAGAGGAAAATGGAAATCTTGTAAGAATGCGAGAACACGAACAGGTGTGGAACGCTGTAGTGGATCTTCTCGATCAATATGTAGAAATATTGGGTGAAGAACACATTACGTTAAAAGCCTTTGCTTCTATTTTAGAAGCAGGTTTTGATTCCTTACATTTTTCACTTATTCCACCTGCACTTGACCAGGTCTTAATAGGCGACTTAGAGAAGTCTCGACTAAATGAGAGTAAGATTGTTTTTATTGCAGGGGTCAACGAAGGGGTGTTACCAGCAAAAATCTCAGAAGAGGGGATTCTCGCGGATGAGGACCGGGAACTATTAATAGCCTCAGGAATGAATGTGGCACCAAGCAGCCGAACCCGTCTGTTAGATGAAAACTTCCTTGCTTATAAAGCTTTTACGGCACCATCCGAGTTTCTTTATGTTAGCTATCCACTTGCCAATGATGAAGGTAAAGCTTTAATTCCTTCAACTTACATTAAGCGTCTTAAGGATTTGTTTCCGGATATTCAGGAGATTAGTTATGTTGCAGATCCGTCAGAGCTTGACGAGAAGGGGCAGCTGGAATTTGTGACTAATTTTTCAACTACTTTGTCTTATTTAAACGCACAGCTGCAATTGAAAAAGAGAAACTATCCGATCGCTGATTTGTGGTGGGATGTGTATAATTACTATCTCCATAGCACTTGGAAAAATAAGGCTGCAAAAGTATTCTCGAGTCTTTTTTATACAAACAGGACAGTCCAATTGTCAACTGAGGTAGCGGATGCATTATATGGTGAGATCATCCAGGCTAGCGTTTCAAGAATGGAATTATATAATGGCTGTGCCTTTTCTCATTTTGCCCAGCATGGATTAAAGCTTCGTGAAAGGCAAATCTTCCGGTTAGAAGCACCGGATATTGGGGAATTATTCCACGCTGCTTTAAAACAAATTGCTGAGACAGTCAATAATCAGAATATATCATGGGCGGAGTTAACACGCAGGCAGTGTGAACAGCTAGCAAAAGAAGCTGTCAAGACCTTAGCTCCAAAGCTGCAAAATGAAATTCTACTAAGTTCTGAGAGACACCATTATATTCAGCGCAAGTTAGAACAAATCATTACCCGTGCCTCGATCGTTTTGAGTGAGCATGCAAAGGTAAGTGGTTTCTCACCGATTGGGTTGGAATTAGCTTTTGGATCTAATGGGGAACTGCCCCCGCTAAGCTTCTCTTTGAAAAATGGAAAAAGAATGGAGCTGGCTGGGCGGATAGATAGGGTTGATCAAGCAAAAGCTGAGGATGATAGTGTCTTTTTAAGGGTTATTGATTATAAATCAAGCGAAAAAGATGTTAATTTAACAGAAGTATACTATGGCTTAGCCTTACAAATGTTGACCTACCTTGATATCGTCATGACACACTCTGCTGAATTGGTGGAGATGAAGGCCAGTCCTGCAGGTGTCCTTTATTTTCATGTTCATAATCCTTTTATTAATACAAAGAAAATGCTAACCATAGATGAAATTGAAAATGAAATCATGAAAAAGTTTAAAATGAATGGGTTAATGTTAAGCGATCAAAGTGTAATCCAGCTGATGGACCAATCGTTGGAGTCTGGAGATTCACAAATTGTAGCAGCCGGTATCAAGAAAGATGGGAATTTATCCAAAAAATCAAAGGTTGCCAGCTTAGAAGAATTTAATCAGTTAAGAAATCATGTCCGTACCATCTATCAAAAAACAGGCAACGACATTATAAATGGTAAAATTGATATCTCACCATTTAAATTAAAAGACAAAACACCTTGTACTTTTTGTTCCTATAAATCTGTTTGTCAGTTTGATGAATCTATTGAAAACAATCATTTTCGGAGTTTAACACCTTATTCAAAGGATGAGGTACTGGAATTGATCAAAAGGGAGGTTTTGGAAAATGAATAGGATTGTGATTCCTCCAAAGCCAGAAGGGGTTACGTGGACGAACGACCAGTGGAAGGCAATTTCAGCAAGAGATAAGGATATCCTTGTCGCTGCAGCCGCTGGTTCGGGGAAAACGGCAGTCCTAGTCGAAAGGATTATTCAAAAGATTCTTTCAGAAAAAGAGCCAATTGATGTGGATCAATTATTGGTCGTAACATTTACGAGTGCTTCTGCGGCAGAGATGAGGCACCGAATTGGGGAAGCACTCGAAAAAGCAATTGACCAAAGTCCGGAATCGAGAAATCTCAGAAAACAGCTTAATCTTTTAAACAAGGCTACCATCTCAACGCTGCACTCTTTTTGCATGGAAGTCATCCGTAAATATTATTATTTAATTGATATTGACCCAGGCTTTCGCATCTCTGATGAAACAGAGGCCCAATTAATTAGAGATGAAGTGATGGAAGAACTATTTGAAGAGGAATATGGAAAAAAAGATAATGAAGCATTTTTTAATTTGGTAGATTCGTTTACAAGTGACCGCAGTGATGCAGCGTTAATGGACATTGTTCGTTCCATTTACGACTTTGCTCAGTCCAATCCTCTTCCGGACAGTTATCTGGAGAAAATCGTTTCTATGTACCAGGTGGGGGAAATAGCGTCAATTGAGGAGCTTCCCTTTATTGATGCACTTCTTTTTGATATTAAACTGCAATTAGAAGCTGCTAAAGAGATGATAGAGCAGGCCCTCGAGCTTACTAAGCTGCCAAATGGCCCGGCACCTCGTGCAGAAAATTTTATAGATGATTTGCAGGTTATTGACACCCTTATTAAAGCCGAGCAGGAATCATGGAACACGCTTTACCAGGCCATGCAGTCATGGTCTTTCACAAGAGCTAAACAGGTAAAAGGGGATCACTTTGATAAGGAGCTAACAGAAAAGGCTCAGAAACTGCGGGATAAAGCCAAGAAAAAAATTCAAGGTATCAAGGATGAACTCTTTTCACGCCGGCCTGAGAGTTTTTTACGGGATATGGATGAAATGAGTCCTTTAATCGAAACATTAGTTTATCTTGTAAAAGAGTTTTCAAAGCGTTTTGCGAAAGCAAAACAGGAAAAGGGCCTGGTTGACTATAATGACCTTGAACATTATTGTCTCGCTATTTTAACAGACGGAATTTCTGACATGGGTGAATTCCTTCCATCTGAAGCTGCTCGTGCTTACCGGCTCCATTTTAAGGAAGTCTATTGCGACGAGTACCAAGATACGAATATGGTTCAGGAGACCATATTAAAGCTAGTAGCAAAGGATGATGAAGAAAACGGTAATCTGTTTATGGTTGGAGATGTGAAACAGTCCATTTACCGTTTTCGCCTAGCAGAACCACAGCTTTTTCTTTCTAAATATAATCGTTTTACATTGGACGGGTCTTCCTCTGGACTCAGAATTGACCTAGCTCAAAATTTCCGAAGCAGGAAAGAGGTCCTTGATGCCACTAATTATCTCTTTAAACAAATTATGGGGGTTAAGGTAGGAGAAATCCAATACGATGAAGCCGCAGAACTGCGAAATGGTGCACCATATCCTGAAGATAGGAAATTTCCAGTGGAGTTAATGCTCATTGACCAAAACGCTGAGAATCAAAAGTCTGAAGAACTCGAAACAGGCAATGAAACGGAAGAAGCAGAATTTGATACTGCCGATTTGGAACAGTCGCAGCTTGAAGCAAGGGTAATTGCCGATAAAATTAAGGAATTAATTAACGATGGGGCAACTGTTTATAATGCTAAAACCAAAACAGAAAGACCATTAATGTATCGGGATGTCGTCATTCTTCTCCGCTCGATGACCTGGGCACCGCAATTTATGGAAGAGTTCAAACAACAAGGAATTCCTCTATATGCCAATTTATCAACTGGTTATTTTGAGGCGACTGAGGTATCCATAATGATGTCACTTCTTAGGGTTATTGATAATCCATATCAGGATATTCCGCTTGCCTCTGTACTGCGTTCACCTATTGTTGGGTTAAACGAAGAGGAACTATCGAAAATACGGATTGGCAGGAAGCATGGGTCTTTTTGGGAGGCTGTTACGGCCTTTTGTTTAAGTAAAACGGCTGAAGTTAATGACCCCTTTTATGAAAAGGTCCGAGCTTTTTTTGACTTGTTAAAAGAATGGCGCTCGATAGCCAGACAAGGATCGCTCTCAGAGCTGATCTGGCAATTATATCGTGATACCCAATTTTATGACTTTGTTGGCGGGCTTCCTGGCGGGAAACAGCGGCAGGCAAATTTACGCGCTTTGTATGACAGGGCCCGTCAATATGAACAGACATCTTTCCGCGGACTGTTTCGATTCTTGCGATTTATTGAGCGCATGATGGAAAGAGGAGACGATCTGGGAGCGGCCAGAGCACTTGGCGAGCAAGAGGATGTTGTTAGAATTATGACGATCCATAGCAGTAAAGGATTAGAATTCCCGATTGTATTTATGGCGGGAATGGCACGTAATTTTAATATGATCGATATACGCAAACCTTATATGCTTGATAAAGAGTATGGATTTGCGGCGAAATATGTCAATGCTGAAAAAAGGATATCCTACCCGTCATTACCGCAAATCGCTTTTAAGCAGAAGAAAAGGATGGAAATGCTCGCTGAAGAGATGCGTGTCCTATATGTTGCGATGACAAGGGCTAAGGAAAAGCTTTATATGACCGCAACATTAAAAGATGCCGCTAAACAAATTGACAAATGGAAAGATATTTCCGCACATAACGAATGGCTGCTGAAGGACTATGAACGAGCTTCTGCTATGAGTTATATAGACTGGATTGGACCTGCGATGATCCGTCATCATGATTCCAGCGAATTATGGACGAAAGGAGAAGGGAATGGGCAGGTGCCTTCAGAGATTACAAATCATCCATCTTCCTGGAAAATCATATTAAAACACGCTGATGAAATAAAAAAACAAACAAATTCCAGTGAGAATGAAGAGGATTACTTGCTTAAAAAGATTGAAAATTTAGAGCCGGTGCCATCTGAATCAAACCTGGCAGATGAAATACATGCACGTCTTACATGGGAGTATCCTTTCCTTGGTGCAGCCAGCCATCGGTCCAAGCAATCTGTTTCGGAAATAAAACGTGTCCGCGAATTAACCGATGAATATAGCAGTACGGAACTTATCGGGCGTTTTCGTAAATCCATTTTGAAACGGCCTAAGTTTATGCAGGAAAAACAATTAAGTCCCGCTGAACGTGGGACAGCCATGCATATGGTAATGCAGCATGTGGATTTGACAAAAGAAGTGAATGAACAAGCAATTATTGACCAGTTGAACTGGATGGTGAACAATGAACTGATAACGCCTGAACAAAGTGAAGTGATTGATGCAAATTTGATTGCCCAATTCTTCACTTCTCCGCTCGGACAAAGGTTTTTTAAAGCCAAAGCCATTCACAGAGAAGTTCCCTTTACAGTCTCCATCCCGGCAAGAGAGGTTTATCCCGATTGGAATGAGGGGGCTGAGTCTGTTTTTGTTCAAGGGATCATTGACTGTATCTTAGAGGATGAAAATGGTCTTGTGTTGATTGACTATAAATCAGATGGAATAACCAATCGATATAAAGGTGGTTTCGAGCAAGCTAAAGCGATTCTAGGAAATCGCTACAAAATACAAATAAATTTATATACGAAAGCCATTGAACAAATTTGGAAAAGAAATGTAACGGAAAGGTATCTATTTTTCTTTGATGGTGCGCACGTATTGAAAGTAGAATAATAAAAAAATGACATAGACCATTAAGGTTTATGTCATTTTTAATTATTTCCTGCTATAGGCTGATCTATCACATTTGTGTCAAGTACATTGGTGCCGCTTATGCCGGTATTCGTCACAATGATTCCACCGGTGTTAAATCCACCCGAGCCGGAATACGTTTTCGAACTGCTTTTAGGAGAAATATAAAGTGTATCACCAAATTGTACAATTCCTCCGCCTACATTAACAATTTGAACTGGACCTAGGATTGCTGGCATGAAAAACATCCTTTTCTATTTGAACTTACAGATGTAAGCCTTATGATATCCTATGCTTCTAGCTGATATCCTGTTCGTTCCCCCGGGGAAGAAGCTGGCGGATATGCTTAATCCTTACTTCCATTGAAACATGTTTAGTGTTTCCAACATGAAGAATAGATGAGTTTGAGACCGCGGTAACATGAATGTTATTGGCTTTTATTATAGGAGTTGGATTATAACGGGAAATGGAAATTGCTTCATTAATAGATGGGAGCGGAAGAGGCATTCTAAAAATCTTGTAAGCAGGAAAGTTACCTTCGTTTCCATGGAAAAATTCTACTTCCCTTTGAACAGCAAGTGCCCGTGAGAACCCATTTAGAAAACAAGAATCTCCAAGTTGAATAATCGAGGAGAACGCAACTTGGTTAACAAACAAATGGTCAATACTAGAGGTTCGGGCTAGCATAGCCTGGCGTCACATCCTGTTCTAAAGGCACAAATGGTCCAATTATGAGGGATTCCGCTGGTGTATCAAAGGCAGATGCTAATTGGATTGTTTCACAATCACCGACCATAAATAAAGATGAACTGGCAACACCAATAATTTTAATATTTTCAACATGAAGGATGTAGTTGTGAACTTCAAAGTTCATTCGGGCTTCATTCCTTTCATATTTTCGGGTAAATTACTCAAAAATGTCAATACACCATTTTGGATTTCTTGCTTAATTGAATGTATAACCATTTCATCAATCGAAACATTATTTTCTTCCGACCGAACTTTTGCGGCTTCAGCCTTAAGATGGAAATCAATTCGGTTAGGAAGCTGTCGAATAATATCTTCTTTTATAAAGGAAAAATAGGAGTCATTTGGCTGAATCGATAACTGACTTTGGGCATCAACAATTATTTGTGGCAACTCCTTTTCTAAATACTCATAAATCGCTTTTTCAATTTCCATCGATCGCTGCATTTGTTCTTTAGAAGACAAAGGGGTGTTTAAGGACTGGTTTTGAACAGCAAAGTCTTCAATTCCAGATAAATCATTAGGATTTAGACCAATATTTAATGTGCCTTCGAGGGTCTCTACCTTCAATTGATCAAATTTATATTCAATTCTATCAACATGAACTACTGGCTTTTCTTGAATCTGTTTTAGATCTTTTTGTAATTTACTTATGGTTTGTTCTAATGCAGCAATCCTCTGTTCTTGAGTTTGAATACACATTTGCATCCATTGAAGGTATTGGTTAAAATCCTGGTACACAAGAATCACCCCCGACGCCATTTTTGCCATTTGTTCTAACTATATGCAGGGGGACCCATCGATTTGCTTATTTTATAGTTCATTCTTAAAATGGAGAGTTTCTTATGACCTTCTGATGGCGGCTTGTAAAGGAACTGATGGTGCTAAAATTTGTGCACCAGGTGTTACCATTTGCCCGCCGGGTTTTATTCCTGCCGGTGCCGGTTGAGTGAACCCCCCAGTATTGTACAAACTGGACTGGGTCTTAATGATGCCGGCACTGCCAATTTGCAGTACGGAAGAATTGGTAATCCCGCCAATTTTTATAAAATTAATATGAATGGATTGTTGAATATAAAAATTCATCATTAAGTCCCCCATTCATTACATATTAAGGAAATTGTTTTGATCAATGACATCTGGGTCACTTGTATTAGTTGAACTTAATTGGTTATGAACTTGTAATTGTTCGCCGGTGTTAAAGGAACCAGCTCCAGAAAATGTCTTAGCAGTGGCAAACGGCATGATTTTATAGACGTCGCCAATATGGAAAACAGAACTACTCCCAAGTGTTATAACCTGGGCAACTCCAACAATGGCTGGCATAAACAACACCCTTTTTTTAGATATCTTCATTGGCAGTAACTTCAAGCGTTAGTTGTAATGTGTAGAATTTCTTTATTATCTTATGTCTGGGCAGTTGCAATGTGAATCATTAGCCCAAATAATATTTATGAACAGTTCTTGCAACGACAGATGGAATCATGAAGATTGAAAAATAAATGGATCCATAACTAAGTTTGTTACGATAATAGCCTTACTAATTTTCGTAATTTAACCTCTCCTATGGTATGATAGTGTCGAGCAGGACATACATAGGGAGGAATTATCGTGATACATGCACATATTACAGCGTGGTTTTTAGCTCTCATTTTATTCTTTGTGGCCCTTTCATTAACTAAAAAAGGCAAAGCAAAGGGAGCTAAAATTATTCAAATGATTTTAAGAGTACTATATCTGCTGATTATTGCCACAGGTGTAGGTCTTCTTTTCTCAGTGTACAAAATTGATGTCTGGTATATTTTAAAAGCAGTTGTGGGATTATGGATCATTGGTTTATTTGAAATGATTCTTAGCCGCGTCATTAATAAGCGAAACGTATCTACTTTTTGGATTCAGTTTGTTGTTGCATGGTTACTAGTACTATATCTAGGATTTGTAAAATTGCCGATGTCATTTTTACATCCTTAATAAAAAGCTGTCGGGGAGAGTTCCGGCGGCTTTTTTAATTTAAAAGGGGATGAGGATGGGTTCACTAGTGACAACTAGTTAGTTTGGTTTTAATATTTATATAGGGGGGGAATTTACATATGCTAGTAAAAGTGTTTGCAAATCTCCGGCAAATTTGCGGAGGGGTAACGGTAGAGGTAAGGCCTGACGGTAATCGCGTTATCGATGTTTTAAATAAAATGGTCGAAATGTTTCCAGATTTACAGTCTGAAATTTTTACGTCGGAACAAACGCTGCTTCCGTTTGTTCATGTGTATGTAAATGGAAGAAACATCATTCATCTTGATGACCTTGAAACAAGCGTAAAGGATGAAGATCAGTTTGCCCTCTTCCCGCCAGTAGCCGGTGGTTAAGATGGTAGAAAAAGATTTAGAATTTCGCGGTATAAACATAAATCATCTCGGCATGTATTTTCAAGAACTTGGGGCGAATCAGGTTACTGATACTTTACCTTTTATTTTTGAGGCCGAAGAGTGGAGTGGCCAAATTTTATCAGAGGAAGAAATCTCCTTTACAGACATCTTTAAAGTTAATGCAGTAAAAGTCCGTTTTGAAGCAAAAGATATGGATACACTTGTGCGAGTGATTAAGAATTATCGATATAAAACAACGAGGATTGGCGGATAAAAAAGCATCTGCGAATGATATTTTCGCAGATGCTTTTTGTCCTATTAAACCCGCTGACTTTCAGAATCAATGATGCCTAATTCGCGAAGCTTTTGCTCTGGTACTAAGCCGTCTTTCCAGCCGCGGACTTGGTAGTATTCTTCCAGCATAATATCCATCCTGCTTACATGACCTGCACTGTTTCCAGATGCTGGTTCTTCTGTAAAGCGTTTTGGAAGGAAGTCATCTTCGCGTTTACTAAAGCCAGCAAGGTTATTATAGTAACGCTCAAGGTTGTAAATTCTTTCCCCAGCCTTCATTACATCATCGGCTGTCATTGGAATGCCAGTCATCGTACTATATTGCTCAGCATAGTGCTCAGCGTTTTCCGAGAACGAAGAGAACTTACAGATATTCATAGAATCTGAGAATGCCAGCATATCTTGGAATATTTTTAAAAGTTCTCCTTTCCCTTCTGGTTTTAAACGATCAGTTGGTTCGGGTATACCTGCAATTTCACTTGCTACAGTATAGCCGCGCAGGTGACAGGCACCACGGTTACTAGTGGCATAACCAAGTCCGATACCTTGGATTCCCCGAGGATCGTAGGCAGGAATGGACTGGCCTTTAACTGACATGGAAAGTTCTGGGGCGCCCCAGGCAGCGGCTGCGCGGGCAGGTCCTTCGGCAAGAATACCTCCAAAACCTTCACGCAGGGCAATTTTTCTTGTTAATTCAATCATGGAATCTGCATCGCCCCAGATTAATTCTTCCGTAATGATTCCTTTTTCAAATGCTTCCATTGTTACGGAGAAGCAATGACCAAGCTCGATGGTATCGAGGCCGTATTCATTACAGCGGTCGATTAAATAAGAAATTGCCGCGGCATCACTTAGAAGGCAGTTAGAGCCAAGTGACCAAGCCGATTCGAATTCAACACTCTCAACTCTTGTTTTGTACTTCCCATCTTTTACTTCTACTTCAATTTTACAGCCTACCGGACAGGCATGGCAGGTGTTATTTGCAACACGAAGATGTGTGTTAACATATTCACCGCTATGTTTTTCTGCTTCATCCCAGTGAGTTAGCTGTGAGTTTTTTGTTGGAAGCGCCCCCACTTCATTGATTAAGTTTGTAAGCACGTTTGTTCCATAGACGGATAATCCACCTTTATTTGGTGCCGTTAATCCGCCATCAAGAATTGCTTTTACAGCTTTTTTATTGGCCTCTTTATACTCAGCCTCTAATTTAGGAGCCGGCATATTTCCCTTTTGAGCTGCCTTAATTACAATTGCTTTTAATTTTTTATACCCAGCCACTGCTGCAGTACCGCCACGGCCTGCAGCACGATCATGTTCATTAATAAAGGATGCAAAACGAACTGTATTTTCTCCTGCTTGACCAATCGTCATTATACTTAGGTCTTGTTCACCATATTGGTCTTTCATCGACTGGATAAATGCCCTTGTGCTAGTCCCCCAAAGATTGGAAGCATCACGGAGTTCGGCTTTACCGTCTTCAATAAAAAGATAAACCGGGCGGTCACTTTTTCCTTTAAAAATAAGGTTATCAATGCCAGCCCATTTTAGGCGTGCTGCGGTCCAACCGCCAATGTGAGAGTCTGTAACTGTTCCTGTGAGTGGGGATTTGGTTACCACACAAAGACGGCCGCTCATCGAAGAGCGTGTTCCGGTAACAGGTCCTGTCATGAAACATAAAATGTTATCAGCAGATAGTGGCTCAACTTCTGGGCCGTTATCTAATACATATTTGACACCGAGCCCGCGGCCGCCTATGTATTTTTTTGCATCCTCTTCATTGATGGCTCTGTAATCTACTGTTCCACTAGTTAAATCGACTAGAACTTCTTTGTTTTTGAAACCGCCAATACTCATAATTTCCCTTCTTTCTATTATCCTTTTTATATAAATCTCCTATCCTTCTTACAAAAGTTAAAAGATTTCTCCAAAATTTGTTAATTATTCAATTCTAATTATACACTTTTCTAAAATGTAATAAAATTAAAAATTTTCGTTCTTCCTTATATTTATTTGATAAGATAATACTATATGAAACTATTAATCAGGACCTGTATGGGATAGAAAAGAGGTAGCTAAATGAATGATTTAGCAAGGTATTCTAGACAAATCCTTTTTAAAGCGGTTGGAGAAGAGGGACAGAAGAAAATGCTGAAGAGCCGCGTTGCCATTATCGGGGCAGGTGCTCTTGGTACTGTTATCGCCAATCATCTTGTCCGGTCTGGGGTTGGGTACTTAAAGATAATCGACCGAGATCTAGTGGAATGGTCTAATTTGCAGCGGCAAATTCTTTATACGGAGGAAGATGCACGAATGCAGCTTCCAAAGTCCTTTGCTGCTCAAAAAAGGCTGATGGGTATCAATTCTACTGTTACGGTGGATGCCGTTATTGCTGATTTAAATCTAGACAATGCCGAGGATCTATTATCAGGTATGGACGTTATTGTTGATGGAACTGATAATTTTATGACTCGTTTTTTAATTAATGATGTGGCAGTAAAACATAGAATTCCTTGGGTACATGGAGCGGCAGTTAGTTCACGGGGGATGTTTGCTGTTATAAAACCAGGGGTAACTCCCTGTTATCGTTGTCTCTTTCCGAATGTCCCAAGCAGCAATGGAGAAACTTGTGATACGGTTGGGGTATTGTCACCATTAACCGATATCATCGGATCTTATCAGGCTATGGAAACCATTAAACTACTTTTAGGGGCAGAAACCACTCCTAATTTAGAACAAATCGATATTTGGGATCATTCATCCATGCAGATGGATATTTCACAAGGAAAGAATCCTAATTGTCCTGCTTGTGCGAAAGGCCAATTTGATTTTTTGGATCGCTCCTCAGGACATCAAGTTGCCTACACGACCCTTTGCGGACGCGATACAGTGCAAATTAGTCCGAAACGTCCTAGAGAGTTGGAGTTAAAGAAGACAGCCGAGAACCTGCGGAAAAGTGGAAAAGTAACGGTTAACGAATTTTTACTTCGCTTTTCTCCGGATGAAGAAGAAGTATCTATTGTAATCTTTAGAGATGCCCGGGTTCTTATTCATGGTACAAATGATGTTTTAAAAGCAAAACAACTTTATGCAAAGTATATAGGAAGTTAATAAACAAAAGGCTGGGGTCTTCCAGCCTTTTGTTCGTTAAGAAATCATTTTTTCGATTACTAACCGTTTTCCGGTGTTTAACGTGAATTCAAACCGGTCATTAACTTTTTCAAAGTAGCAAAAATGATGCTGGACATTACAAATTTGCTCTTGATTGTCAAAAACCATAAAATTTACCCCATCTTTTCGATTTTCGTCAGATAAAAAAGATAAATGGTTATAACAATAGATACAATCATAAATCGAAAAATTCAAGGAATTTAGTGTCGTAACAAACTGGAAAAAAGCGTCATCATTTACCCCATCCAAAAGGCGCTCAAGAGAGTAAATTAAATGTTTTCTCATTCTGATCGTATCGTGATCACGAAGCATAATCGCTTCTTTCCCACAATGAACCCTTCCAGGTTCTCCTAATATCCCTTTCTTCCAACGATTCAGCCGGAAGACCTCAATTTCTTGATGAACAAAATCATCTAACATCGTTGCTTCTTCTGTTTCCTCATCGAAAAAAATCCACTGATCATTAATTTGTTCGACTGTTCCTATATTATAAGCTCGTTGTTGATAATCATATAGTTTTAATCGTTGTTGTCGATTCATCACTAACCTCCGTACACAGTTGCTTTCCTTTTTCTTTTTTGACATCTTCCTGTCTTTTTAAACAATGGTTATTTCTTAAAACATAAGTATAAAAATTTTATCCCGAAGAATCCGTGTTCCATGCGGCCGTTTGTACCATTCTATTTAGGACAATTAACCATTTAATCTGGGCTGAATAGTATAGAGCATGTAATACCTGTTCAGATATTCATATTTATTTGTAAGGGAGTGAGATGCGAATGTGCGGAATCTCAGGATGGATTGATTTTAGTAAAACAATAAAAAATGAAGCAGCAACCCTTGAAAAAATGGTGAATACATTGGCTAAAAGAGGTCCGGATGAAACAAATATCTGGCATGATACCCACGCAGGCTTTGGTCATAAAAGGTTAATTGTGGTTGATCCTGAAGGCGGAAGACAGCCAATGACCAAACACAAAGAGGGTTATGATTACACCATTTGCTACAATGGGGAATTATACAACACTGAAGATATTCGCAAAATCCTTCTTACTAAAGGATATTCTTTTAAAGGTCATTCTGATACAGAAGTACTGTTAACAGCCTATATAGAATGGGCGGAAGAGTGCGTAAATCATTTAAATGGAATCTTTGCTTTTGCCATTTGGGACCCAAAAAGGGAACAACTCTTTATCGGACGTGATCGTCTAGGGGTCAAACCGTTATTTTTTACAGAACACCAAAAAGGGATCATCTTTGCATCGGAAATTAAGGCGATTTTAGCTCACCCGGATATCAAAACAGAAATCACTCATGAGGGATTGGCGGAGGTCCTTGGAGTAGGTCCATCAAGAACACCGGGATCTGGTATTTTTAAAGGGATGAAAGAACTGCGGCCTGCCCACGCTTTAACTTTTTCAAGAAACGGCTTAAAAATTTGGCGTTATTGGAATGTAAAAAGTGAGGAACATAAAGAGGGTGTGGAAGAAACAGCAGAGAAGGTCCGCTATTTAGTGACGGATGCAGTCACAAGACAGCTAGTTTCCGACGTACCACTATGTACCTTTTTATCCGGCGGTCTCGATTCCAGTATTATTACGGCAATAGCTGCAAAAGGATTCGGTTCCCAAGGAAAGGGACAGCTTCATACTTATTCGATTGACTATGAAGGAAATGATCTGCATTTTACCTCGAATGAATTCCAGCCGGATGCAGATGGGAAGTTCATTCAAATGATGACAGAAAAGTTCGCTACTCAGCATCATAACAAGACCATCTCTCAAGCACAATTAGTTCATGACCTGGTAGAAGCCACTGCTGTTAGAGACTTTCCCGGCATGGCCGATGTCGATTCTTCCTTGCTTTGGTTTTGTAAAGAAATTAAAAAGGATTTTGTTGTTAGTTTGTCCGGAGAATGTGCAGATGAAATTTTCGGCGGATATCCATGGTTTCATCGTAAACAGGATTTAGAGCGGCCTGGTTTTCCTTGGATGCGTTCGGTTAACGAGCGGCAAAATCTGCTAAAGCCGTATTGGCGGGATCAACTAAAATTAAGTGAATTTTGTATGGATCAGTATCAACAGGCCATAGCTGAAACGCCAAAGTTGGAAGGCGAAAGCTTTGAAGAAGCCAAGCGGAGAGAATTATTTTATATTAATATGACCTGGTTTATGACCACATTACTCGATCGAAAAGACAGAATGAGTATGGGGGCAAGTCTAGAGGTACGGGTTCCATTTGCTGATCATCGTCTTGTAGAATATTTGTGGAATATCCCTTGGGACATGAAAATGTATCGTGGCAGGGAAAAAGGACTTCTCCGTAAAGCATTTGAAGGAATCCTGCCGGAAGAAGTTCTTTATCGGAAGAAAAGTCCGTATCCAAAAACCCATAATCCGGAGTATACAGCGGCTATACAAAAATGGATGGAGGAGATTTTACAGGATAAATCTTCAGTATTACATGAATTTTTCCAAAAGGACCAGCTCCAAAGTATTGTAGAGACTGGTGGGAATTCATTCAAAGAGCCATGGTTCGGCCAGCTAATGACAGGGCCGCAATTATTAGCCTATCTTGTTCAGTTCCATACATGGTTTAAGAACTATAATATTAATATCGTGAATTAGGATTCTTGATGTAGTACCTTGATTGGAAAAATAATCATTAAAATTTGGAATAAAAGCGGTATTAGATTAAAATGTTTATTGGGAAGAGGGAACCTTACCTCTTCCTTTTTTAAGGAGGAAAATGCCGTGAAAAAAATAACGTTCTTATTATTAATCTTTTTACTATGCTCAAGCTTACCTGCCCATGCAGAAATAAAAAAAGAAAATCGATTATGGCAGGATGAATCCATTTACTCGCTTATGATTGACCGCTTTAATGATGGGGATATAAAAAATGATTTTGATGTCAATGCAAAAGATCCCTTAGCATATAATGGCGGTGATTTTCAGGGGATCATTGACAAATTAGATTACATACATGAGATGGGATTTACAGCCCTTCGATTAACTCCCATCTTTGATAATACCAATAATGGCTACCATGGCTATTGGGTAAAGGATTTTTATAAAACTGACGAGCATTTTGGCACAATCAAGACCTTTCAAAAGCTGGTGATAGAGGCACATAAGCGGAATATGAAGGTTATTATCGATTTTGTCGCCAATAATACAGCTGCCGATCATCCATGGGTAAGTGATCCTTCAAAAAAGAACTGGTATCATCCAAAACAGAATATGGATAATGGGACTAAAAGCTGGGTTGATGGCTTGCCTGACCTAAATCAGGACAATCCTGAAGTGAATAAATACCTGATTGATGCCGCGAAATGGTGGATTAACAAAACGAATATTGACGGGTATAGTCTGCCGGAGGTCAATCAAGTTCCATTAAGTTTCTGGACCGATTTTTCAAAAGCAGTTAAGAAAGAGAAGAAGGACTTTTTCTTAATGGGCGTTCCAACAGAAGATTCTGCATTCGATGCAGCGAAGTATCAAACCGCTGGGATTGACAGCGTATTTGATAATACCCAAAGTAAGAGATTAAGAGAGGCGTTTGCCACCACTAATCAATCGTTTTCTGATTTGAAATCTGATTTAGGGCAAGATGGCAAACCAGAATTAATGGCCCATTTTTTAGATAATGAGTATACAGTAAGATTCACCACAGACATCGTGAATAAACGGCAATTTCCAGGTTCTCGCTGGAAAACAGCCTTAACCTACCTTTATACAACCCCAGGAATTCCGATTTATTACTATGGAACAGACATTGCCTTAATTGGTGGAAAAATTCCTGATAACCGCAGGCAAATGAACTTCCGGACTGAGAAGGACCTGATTGATTTTACAACCAAGGTGGCTGAATTAAGAAATAAGCTTCCATCCTTAACAAGAGGGACTATGGACATGCTTTATGACAAAGACGGGATGGTTGTATATAAGCGCGTCTATAAAGGGGAAACCGCAATTATTGCGATCAATAATTCTACAAAATCACAAAAAGTGGTTTTAACAGACAAACAACTAGCTGCTGATAAGGAGCTCCGCGGTTTACTTGCGGGGGATTTAGTCCGCAGTCACAAGAATGATTACATCCTGATTCTAGACCGGGATAATTCTGAAATCTATGTCCTCGCCGATAAAAGCGGGATTAACTTTACCTACATTGCTGCTTTAGTCGCTGTGGTTATCCTAACTATAATCTTCCTATTATTATTAAAACGTGGGAAAAAAATGAGAGTTGAATAATGATTATCGGCGGAAAATGTTCCGCCGATTTTTTTTAACCATTTACGATTGTTCCCCCATTTACGTGGATCATTTGACCACTCACATAGGAGGCGTCATCTGAGGCTAGGTATACGTAGCTTGGGGCGAGCTCATGCGGTTGTCCCGCTCTGCCTAGCGGCGTATTTGCGCCAAAAGAGGCTACCTGGTCTTCAGGAAATGTAGAAGGAATCAACGGCGTCCAAATCGGACCCGGAGCGACACCATTCACACGGATTCCCTGTTTTGCCAGGGACATCGCCAATGAGCGTGTAAAGGAGACAATCGCCCCTTTAGTAGCAGAATAGTCTAATAATTGTTCATTTCCATGATAAGCGGTTATGGAAGCAGTATTAATGATGGATGCTCCTTTTTTTAAATGAGGCAGTGCCATTTTTGTCATATAAAAATAGGAAAATATATTCGTTCGGAAAGTCTTTTCCAGCTGTGCGGAGGTAATATCTAATAAGCTTTTCTGTGGGTGCTGCTCAGCTGCATTATTAACGAGAATATCAAGTTTTTGAAACTCATTAATCGTCTTATTCACAATATCCTTACAGATATCTTCGGACCCAATATCACCAGAGAATAGGAGGCACCTGCGGCCTTCTGCTTCAATCAACTGTTTAGTTTCCTCTGCATCTTGATGTTCTTCTAGATAAACAATCGCAACATCAGCTCCCTCTTTTGCAAAATAAATTGCAACAGATTTTCCAATGCCGCTGTCGCCTCCCGTAATAATTGCAGTTTTACCTGCTAATTTCCCGCCCGGTTTATAATTAGCATCCACTGAAATGGGACGAGGGTTCATTTCACTTTCTACCCCAGGCTGGTGATTCTGATGCTGAGGTGGAAACGTGTTTTTCTGTTGATTTTGATTAGTACTCATTCTCTTAACCTCCCAATGTTAATTCACTGTTAGTGTGAGAAAAAATAGCCAAATTCATGTCAAAAATAAAAAAAGGCGAAGGATGATTTCCTTACGCCTTTAATAGTACCCGTCACAATGAGCAGTAAAACGTCATTGTCCAGATCTTTAATTATCGATAATTTATAAATTGAACATCAATACTTAGGTCAGCTTCACGAACTAAGGAAATAATTTTTTGCAGGTCGTCCCGGCTTTTGCCGGTTACTCGGACTTGATCGTCCTGCACCTGACTTTTGACCTTTACGCCGCTATTTTTAATAATGGTATTAATTTTTTTTGCGTTTTCTTTATCAATTCCTTGGGCAAGCTTTGCTCTCTGCCGAACAGTACCTCCCGAAGCTTTTTCAATTTTACCATAATCGAGATTTTTAACCGGAACCCCACGCTTAATTAATTTACTAAATAAGACATCTTTTAATTGGTCCATTTTGTATTCGTCATCTGAAACAAGAACAAGTTCTTCTTTATCAAGTGATACTTCACTTTTACTGCCTTTAAAATCATAACGGGTCCCAATTTCTTTCATGGTTTGAGCGATTGCATTAGTGACTTCAGAAAAGTCTACTTTGGATACAATATCAAATGAGCTGTCTTTAGACATAGCCATACCTCCAATAATTGATAAATTACCTGCTAAAGTTTCCCTTTACGGGTACATTATAGTAAAATAAACCAGTTCAAACAAGCAAGAAAAGCGGAAGCGCCTTGAACAAGGGCGACAGGCATAAGACGAGCCGGCGGGAAGGTTGTTCTTTAACCTTTTCGACGGATTGGCTTATGACCCCGAGCCCCTAGGCGCTGCAGCTAGACAAAAAGAAAAGCGGAAGCGCCTTGAACAGGGGCTGATGCTGGACAAGAAAAGTGATAGAAAAAAGGAGTTAGAATAGATGTCTTTAACTGAACTTATTGGTCAAGCTACAACATTAACTGTTGCCCGTCTAGCGGATTTCGGTTATTTCTTAACAGATGGTAATGAGGATGTTTTATTGCATAAAAATCAAGCACAGCAAGAATTAGCGGAAGGGGATGAGGTAGAAGTATTTTTATTTACTGATTCCCAGGGAAGAATCTCCGCTTCCATGACAATACCAGAGCTTTCAGTCGGTACTTATGCATGGGTAAAGGTGACAGATACGAATTCAAGAATTGGTGTGTTCCTAAATATCGGTCTCCCAAAGGATATTTTATTAGGTGCAGATGATCTTCCGGCACACCAGTCAGTATGGCCCAAGGTAGGGGATATGGTTTATATTACTTTACGGGTAGATCGCAGTAACTTGCTTTATGCCCGGTTGGCAAGTGATCAGGTAATCCAATCCATTTCGATTGATGCAACGAGAAAAGATTTTAACAAGAATATACAAGGTCATATTTACCGAACTGCCAAGGTCGGCAGCTGGGTTTATACAATTGAGGGATTTAAAGGATTTATCCATGAATCACAACGCATGGTTGAGCCTCGTTTAGGTCAAAAGGTTGAGGGGCGGATTATTGACGTTAAGGAAGATGGAACGATCAATGTGTCCTTACTAGGGAGAAAAGAGGAATCCCAAGATGTGGATGCGGAAAAAATCTACGAATATTTGATGAGTCGTAATGGTGCGATGCCATATAATGATAAAAGTGCGCCTGAAGATATCCAGGAACGTTTTAGCCTAAGTAAAGGGGCTTTTAAGCGGGCATTAGGAAAGTTGTTAAAAGAAGGTAAAGTCTATCAGGACGGCAGTTGGACCTACGCAAAAAAAGATTAAGGCTGCTTACATACTCTTTTTCTAAATGACAGACAATAAGTCTTGCAAGAAATTTAGAAAGGAGCTAATGATATGCCACACACTTCTGATAACGATAAAAAAGCACAGGACAATAACGCCTTACGTCATGAAAAAAATATGATGCGAGAAAAAAATCGCCAAGCAGGAAAAAATCAATACTCTAAGAAAACAGACCACAAATAAAGAAAGAGCGGGGGACTCCCGCTCTTTTTCAAATTCATATTTAATGTAAAAAGAAAATAGAAATCGTTCCCGGGCCTGTATGGGATCCAATGGCTGAGCCGATTGATGAGATATATACTTCCTTCGGGTGGAACTCGTTGATAATCATCTCTTTTACTTCTATGGCAGTAGCTTCAGTATCAGCATGACTAATACCGATGATTTGTTCATTTAAACCTGAGCCCCGTTCCTTCATAATATCAATAATCCGGCGAAAGACTTTCTTTTGCCCTCTTATTTTTTCAATTGGAACAAGCTTTCCATCTTCCATGTTTAAAATTGGTTTAATATTTAGCAATCCCCCTAAGAATGCAGAAGCCTTAGAAACTCTGCCGCCTTTTGCCAAATAATCTAAATCCTCCACCGTAAAAATATGCTCCATATGTTCACTTCTAAATCTAACATCCGCTAAAATTTCCTCTTTGGATGAATTTTGAAGAGCAAGTTTAGCAGCCTCTATGACTATGAGTCCCACTCCAAGCGAGGCACACTTTGTATCAACAATGGTTAATTGGAAGTTTGGATATTTTTCCTTTACTTGGTCAAGAATCATAACAGCAGTTGAATATGTACCAGATAGCTCAGAGGAAAAGGCGATATAAATGCCCTCTTCATTTTTTTCAGCCATCTCCGTAAAAACTTCCTCAAATAAAAGAGGAGAAACCTGAGAGGTCTTTGGGACATCTCCACTTCTAATCGCATTATAAACAGTTTTAGGATCAATTGTTTTTACATCTTCATAGTCTTGGTCATTAATTTGAACCTTAAGTGGGAATAATACAACATTATTTTCCTTATAAAAATTCAATGGTAAATCACATGCACTGTCAGCAAGTATTTTTACTGTCATAAGCTCACCTGCTTTCCAATCGTATATTAATTTAATTACAGTTTATCGGTTTCATCTTTAAATTACAATTTCTAAATGAAGAAGTATTCAGTTCGTAAATTTAATGAGTGAGGGGGAGTTCCATTGCTTTGGCTCCAAACTAAAAAAAACGCTATTGTAATTGCTGGTGCATTTATAAATGCGCTTGCCATGAACCTATTTCTTATACCGGCAAATGTTTATTCCAGCGGTTTTACTGGTGTAGCTCAATTACTCTCAAAGGTACTAAGCGATTATACACCAATTAATGTTTCGATGGGTTTTTTATTGCTTCTATTAAATATTCCGGTTGCCTTTCTTGGCTGGAAAAAGGTTGGGAAATCATTTACAGTTTACAGTTTTATTAGTGTTTTACTTACTTCTTTATTTCTTTCTTTGATTCCCATTAAGCAAGTTTCCCATGATATTTTACTCAATGCTGTTTTTGGAGGAGTTATTCTGGCAATTGGGGTAGGTATCACATTAAAATGGGGTGCCTCCACAGGTGGAGTCGACATTATAGCAATGGTCCTTTCACGGATGAAGGATAAACCTGTTGGTCCATATATGTTTGTCCTAAACGGTATTATTATTATTACGGCTGGTTTCCTTTATGGCTGGGAAAAAGCGCTTTATACTCTTGTGACCTTATATACGTCTACTAGGGTAATTGATGCGATTCATACCAGGCACGCCAAGTTAACGGCCATGATTGTTACAAAGAAAGCAGATGAAATGAAAAAGGCCATACATGCTTCTCTTGTAAGGGGAATTACGATGATTCCGGCAAAAGGTGCCTTTTCGAATGAAACCAGAGAGATGCTGATGATTGTCATTACTCGATATGAACTTTTTGATTTAGAAAGAATCATCCAAGAAGTCGATCCGAATGCTTTTACGAACATTGTTCAAACGACAGGGGTTTATGGATTTTTTCGAAGAGAATAATGGACGGGCGGGTTTACAAGTTTTGTTCGTGATAATCTTGCGGGATAAAGGACAGTTTGATTGCGTGACAACCAGATAGTGTCCTTCAGAAGGGTGATGAAGGACAGCTTGGTGGGGGCACAATCAGATAGTGTCCTTCAGAAGGGTGNNAAGGGTGATGAAGGACAGTTTGATGGGGGGACAACCAGATAGTGTCCTTCATAAGTGGAATGAAGGACAGTTTGATGGGGGCACAACTAGATAGTGTCCTTCATAAGTGGAATGAAGGACAGTTTGATTGCGTGATAACCAGAAA
>NZ_JBALPZ010000067.1:32287-51397 GCF_036965645.1 Neobacillus drentensis | reverse complement strand
AACCAGAAAGTGTCCTTCATAAAGGCAATGAAGGACATTATGTCTGTGGACAATACAAATTGAGCCCTTCATACCTTAATAATGCAATATAATTGAGACAGTTTAGCCTGGTAGTGTACATTAAACAGAACAAACTTAATAAAAAAAGCAAGCGCCCGTTTTAGCGATTGATGTTTGTCGCTTAAACGGGCGCTTAGGCATTACTATCTAATCTGATCTAGCTCTTGTTGCATTTGTTGGAGCTGGGCTTGTTCTGCTACAGTCGAATTGGCATAGGCAGAACTAAGTGCATTCTTTGCTTTCGCAACAGCAGAATCAAGGTCAGCAGGGTTGGCGGATTTCGCCATCTCCACAAATCGTCTAGCTTCCTGGAACAATTGGTTTCCCATGTTATATTCCTCCAAGCGAGGATTCATGCACATTGGCCATCTTCTGAGCTTCTGCTTCAGCATAGGTCATGTGATAAGGAATACGTTCAGCATGCTTACTGACGGTATCCGCTCCTTGTTGGACAAAGCGTTTTGATTTGTTTCGTTTACCCATTCGAATCCCTCCAATATGCTCAAAGCTAAGATTGAAACAGCATTGCTGCCTCAAAACTAGTATGCACATCTAATCCCCGGTTCATTTAGGTAAACAATGGCGAAAATCAAAATTTTACTTTGTCTCTTATAATTTTAACAAATCCGCTATATATTCTCCGACACCGTCTTCCTCGTTGCTAAGAGTAACACTGTTGGCGATATTTTTAACTTGATCAATCGCATTTCCCATGGCAATCCCGTGACCAGCAAACTCAAGCATCTCTAGATCATTGTCCTCATCCCCAAATGCCACAATTCTTTCAGACGGGATCCCATAATAGTCAGCGGCCTTTTTCAGACCGACTGCTTTATTTAAACCACTTCTAATAATTTCAATAACGTGCCATGGAGCTGCCCAACTGCGCTGTTCAATGACTTCGGCATGCACAGCGGATAAGTGATCGCGAATTTTCTGCAGCTGGTCTTCTTCAGTATGAATAAGCAAACTTGTTGGGGAATCAGTTAAGTAGTTCGCTAAATCTCCCGTAGTAATCCTAGGATTACCGTAGTTAAAAATCTCCAAAAGTTTTTCATCATGATAATGGAAATAAATATCATCCATCACTTCAGCAATAATATTGTGAAATTGAAAGCTTCTACATGCCTCAACAATGTCTTTTGCTACCTTAACATCAAGCGGCTCATGATAAAATCCCCAATTTTGGTCAAGGGGGTGATGGGTAAATGCTCCATTAAAATTAACAATAGGGGTATCCAATTCCAATTCACGGTAATACATTTCACTGGATCGGTAGGGCCTGCCTGTTGCAATCATCACGATATGGCCTTCTGCCCTTGCCTTTTCAATCACAGCCTTATTTCTTGTGGAAATGGTTTTATCATCTTTTAACAATGTCCCATCTAAGTCTAATGCAATTAAATGCTTCTCCGCCATTTGGACACCTTCTTTTTTATAAGTTTATTCAATAATGCGTTGATTTAGAAAAAATCCTGCCAACATGATACACTACCATTACGAGCGTGCCTCATTGGAAGAATGGGATAAATATTCCATAGTTACTATGTTAACAATTTAATAGCCAACCTGTAAAAAAATTCACACCAACAGGTTATGAAAAAAGATATACTTATTTTACTTAATTGCTATTGGTTAAAGTTTACCATAAGTGAATAAGCGAACCAAAAGCAGTGCAAGGTAGTTTTAAGAGTATAACTAATAATTAGAGGGAGTGTTACTATATGAATGAAGAATTAAAAGATAATATAATGGGCGCATTAGAGCTTGTTATTGACCCTGAGCTGGGAGTAGATATTGTCAATTTGGGCTTAGTATATGATGTCGATATGAACGATGAGGGATTGGTTACGGTTACTATGACTTTAACTGCAATGGGTTGTCCACTGGCTGGTACCATTGTCGACCAAGTAAAACGAGCATTGGCAGATATTCCTGAAATTAAAGATACGGAAGTTAATATTGTTTGGAACCCACCATGGAACAAAGAGATGATGTCACGCTACGCAAAAATTGCCTTAGGAATCCGGTAAGGGATAGTTTATGAAAAATAAAGTTATTTTGGTAAGCTCCAATCAACTTGGCAGGGGCGATCAGTCCCTTGGTGAAAATATCTTGGAAACTTTTTTCACGGTCCTCAAGCAAAAGGAAGAACTTCCTGTGGCTGTTTTTTGTATGAACAGCGGTGTGTTAACAATGACAGAGGAATCATTTGTTTCCGTTCATTTGCAGGGGCTAGAGGAAAAAGGTGTCAATATTTTAGCATGTAAAACTTGTGCAGACCATTATGAGGCAGCAGATCGATTAGTGGTCGGAAAAATTAGTGGTATGGCAGACTTTGTAGATTTAGCATCCAAGTATGAAGTCCTAACTATATCTTAAACAGCAGTTAACATAGTGAGTAGAGAAACACACGATATTCTATTTTGGAATATATCGTGTGTTTTTTTGTCATCTGCCTGTGGCCTCATATCCGCAAGTAAATTCACTTTATTAACCATCTATTCGTCACAAAAGGTACACATTTCATTTCCCTCATGTGAGATAGCTCACTTTTTTAAACCATAAACAACATTATAATACAGTTAATCAATGCTGTTTTCATTTAATAATGGCAGATTGAGGGGGAGTTTTAAGTGTCTTTTAATCGTGATTTTAATAAAGATCCGTTTATTGTAATCTGGGAACTAACACGTGCCTGTCAGCTAAAATGTCTGCATTGCCGTGCGGATGCCCAGTATACACGTGATCCACGTGAATTAACTTTTGATGAGGGTAAAAACTTAATTGATCAAATATATAATATGAATAATCCCATCCTCGTTTTTACAGGTGGAGATCCGCTAATGAGACAAGATATCTTTGATATTGCTAAATATGCAGTCGAAAAGGGAGTAAGGGTATCTATGACTCCAAGTGCTACGCCAAATGTAACAAAAGAAGCAATCAAAAAAGCAAAAGAGGTGGGACTGTCACGCTGGGCCTTTAGTATTGATGGACCTAATGCAGAAATTCATGATCATTTTCGCGGAACGGCAGGTTCATTTGATTTAACAATGGAACGAATTAAGTACCTGCATGAACTAGAAATTCCTATCCAGATAAATACAGTTATCTCGAGATATAACGTTGAATACCTTGAAGAAATGGCTAAAATGGTGGAAGAACTGAACTGTGTGCTTTGGAGCGTCTTTTTCCTGGTGCCAACAGGCCGGGGACAAGTAATGGATATGATTTCACCTGTAGAGCATGAAAAGGTCTTAAGATGGCTCTATGACTTAAGCAAACGTGTTTCTTTCGATATTAAAACAACCGAAGCCATGCACTACCGCCGTGTTGTTATTCAGCAAAAAATGCGCGAAGCCAAGGCAAAGACCAATGAAATTGATTATTTAAATGCTTTAACAGAAAAAGGTTTAACCGGGTCCATTGATGGGCTTGGACGTGCTCCAAAAGGAGTGAATGATGGTAATGGCTTTGTGTTTATTTCGCATGTTGGTGATGTTTATCCAAGCGGACTTTTACCAGTAAAAGCTGGAAATGTGAGAGAAACCCCTTTAGCTGAAATTTATCGCGAATCTCCTATTTTTAAAGCATTAAGAAATCCAGATGGATTTAAAGGGAAATGCGGTGTTTGTGAGTTCCGTTATGTGTGCGGGGGTTCAAGGTCAAGAGCCTATGCGGTGACAGGAGATTACCTTGAAAGCGAACCTTTCTGTGTTTATATTCCTAAATCATTAAGAGAAAAACAGGTACAAAATTAACTTGATAGAAATAGGCTGCCTCATAAAGTGAGACAGCCGTATAGCCATTATAGGAATTTTGACTATTCAATATTGCAATAAACTGCAGAACAGTTTTCACAACCGATTTCGTCCTTTAAGTATTGCAAATCTAAAATGGAGATTTTTCCTCTTTTAACCGAAATAATTTTATCGCGTTTCAATTCACTTAAAATTCGATTTGTACTTTCGCGGGAGGTGCCGCAAAAATTAGCCAGCTCTTGATTGGTGAGAGGTAAATCAATTAGTATTTCTTGCCCCTTGTGAATGCCATAACTATTGGACATCCTGATTAGGGTAGAGAACAAGGCACCACGTTTGCCCAATAACACGAGATCGCGAAATTTAGTTTGAGTTTTACGGAAATGGTCACTCATCCATTTCATGAATTCAAATGCAAGCTTACTGTTTTGAAAAATTTCACTCTCAATAATATCTTTTTTAATGGCAACAATTTCGCCTTCTTCAAGGACTTTAGCACTTAATAAATATCTAGGATTATCGGTAAATAACGTTAATTCGCCGCAAATATCATTTGCCCCGCAGATTCTTAAAGAAAGTTCACGACCGTCGGATGTAATCTTACTGATTTGTATTTTTCCCGAAAGTATAATGTAAAGCTCTTCAGCAACCATTCCTTCTTGAAAAAGAAAGGATCCTCGTTCACTTCTGAATTTCCGGTCTGCAAATGTAAGTAATTCTTTTATTTCAATGGAATGAGTCGGTTTCATTGTTGATGTCATTTATCTCACCTCATATTTTATTAAACAGTTCTTCATCCGTATTTAAGTTTGTAATTTTATTCTAACTGATGACAGGTTCAAAAAAATGGGTAAACAATGACAATATAGTGAAAACCTAAATAAACGTAAAAGCTTTTTATTTTAAATTAGATGCACTGGAAGAAATAGAGGATAATCTTTTCCAGAACAAACGTTTATTCAATTAGAAATATCTGTTAAGATTAAAATAGTGAAAATGTATTTTAATAGTGAATAAAATAACAGCCTTTTCCTAGAAATCCTGTTACACTCGAACTATAAAGCTTCCTTTTATATAATGGAGTTGATACAAATGGAAAAAACCATTATTAAAGATAAATTAAACAGACCTTTGCATGATTTGAGAATTTCAGTCATCGACCGATGCAATTTTCGTTGTCAGTACTGTATGCCTTCGGAAAAATTTGGACCTGATTTTGAATTTCTGCCTAGAAGTTCATTATTAACCTATGAGGAAATAGAGCGGCTGGGGAAAATTTTCGTAAGTTTAGGGGTTGAAAAAATCCGTTTAACTGGTGGTGAGCCTCTGCTTCGTAAGGATTTACCCCTTCTTGTAGAAAAGCTTTCAGCAATTGAAGGGCTTAGTGATATTGGGTTAACTACTAATGGAGTGCTGCTGCCGAAATTGGCAAAGGACTTAAAGGCAGCCGGTCTTAAACGGGTAAATGTCAGCCTCGATACGTTAAACGATGAATTGTTTGGCCAAATTAATGGGCGAGGCGTTGGGACTGCTCCCGTGTTGGATGGGATTGAGGCAGCTAAACAGGCGGGTCTCGGAGTCAAAATCAATATGGTAGTTAAAAAGGGCTTAAATGATACAGAAATTAT
This sequence comes from Neobacillus drentensis, assembly GCF_036965645.1. Taxonomy (GTDB): domain Bacteria; phylum Bacillota; class Bacilli; order Bacillales; family Cytobacillaceae; genus Neobacillus; species Neobacillus drentensis_D. Next base: position 45,945 of record NZ_JBALPZ010000067.1, on the reverse strand, counting down.
CCCCATGGCGGAATATTGTAAAAACCATGGCCTAGAATTACGTTATATTGAATTTATGGACGTGGGATCAACAAATGGCTGGAAAATGGATGATGTGGTAACCAAAAAGCAAATTTATCATTTGCTAAAGGACCGTTTCGAACTTGTCCCTGTTGGCCCTGCATACTTTGGTGAAGTGGCAAAACTCTATAAATATAAAGATAAGGACGTTAATGTTGGTTTTATTACGTCTGTTTCTGAGTCCTTCTGCTCCAGTTGTACTCGGTCAAGACTGTCTGCAAATGGACAAATATTCACATGCTTGTTTAATGGCAACGGTCATGATATCCGGAATTTTATGAGAAATGGAGCCACTGATGAACAAATTGCTGAGCGAATTACAATGATATGGAATGGCCGGGAAGACAGATATTCAGATGAAAGAACAGCAGAGACTAATAAAAATCGTAAAAAAATTGAAATGTCCTATATTGGCGGCTAACTCTCTTTTAAAAAGAGGGTTATTTTTTTGCAAAAAAATAACCTGCACTCTCGAAAGAGGGCAGTAAAAGCCTTCGGTTTTTTAGAATCGTAAGTAACAACAAAAAAGGTATAATCCTCTTAAAGAAGAGAAATTATACCTTGTAGAATTTAGCTAGGTAAAAGAACTCTGTTGATTGGAGCGTAAGGCGGCGAAGACTCCTGCGGGAGTACGGGACAGGGGAGACCCCACAGGCGCGGGCGTGCCGAGGAGGCTCCCCGGCACGCCCGCGGAAAGCGAAGCCGCCTGGAGCGGAAATCAACAGCCAATTTACATACACAACTTACATTTAAGGAACTTTTTCAGAGCCCTCGTGTCAATGAGAGACTTTAATTAGCAATATACCTAGGAAATAAAATGTTGTTTTCAAGATGAACATGCATAAAGGTTAAGCTTTCTAGTGCTTCTAACCGGGCAAATACTAAACGGTAGGTACCACATGCATCGACCGGAAGAGTAAAATCAGAAGTAACGGCCCGGATTTGTCGTAAAATCTCCCCGGCATGGTCATGTTCTTTTTCAAGCTCAACAATCAACTTGATGGCTTCTTCAGGATTTCGGGCAGTACCATTGGCAAGTTCCTTAATCAGCGGGAAGACAATTTCCTCTTCTTTTACCATATGGTCCAGCAATTCCTTTTTGAACTCATAAAAAAGCTCATTCATTTTAACAAGCTCTGGGTGGTGTTCGCCATGAACACGGGAAACCTTAGTAACATAGGGGCTTAGCATGGTTAATTCTTCCTCAGATACGCGGTGATAGTTGGTAATAACATGATTAATGATCGTCTGTGAATCTGAATCTGTCCATACTTCAACATCTTTCTCAGCATTCTCATATTTTTCAAATACAGCCTTTAAATCCTCGATTATATTGTCTAGGTTCAGTCCGTTTTGTGCCGCAGCATGTGCTAAAGGAATATTTCCTCCACAACAAAAATCAATCCGGTTTTGCTTAAAAATATCACTTGCCTTTGGAAGTTCGTTGACAATATCTCTAACTAATGAATTGGCGGTTATGGTGAAAGTCATGATTAATTCCTCCTGTTAATAAAGTAAGTATTTATGACTTAAGCATAATAGAAATATTGAATATTAAAGGTGACCTGCATCACACATTGTCATAGTTTTTTTCTTTTTCGTCTAATTTGTGACATTTGATACGTTTGCAAGTCTTCTATAGACTTATAATGAGATAGTAGCTGTTATAATCCATTACATATCTAACAAAATTATCTGTTTTGAGGCAGGAGCTGATTTATTTGCTTGAAAGAAGAAACCCGATTTCAATTGGAGAAGCAGTAAAACGAATCATGAAACATCAAATAAGTGGTGTGACGGAATACGTTTCAATTAATAAAAGCTATGGGCGTTATTTATCGGAAGATCTAATAGCAACGAGCGATGTTCCACACTTTGACAGAGCCCCATATGACGGCTTTGCCGTACGTTCTATTGATACCCTTGATGCATCTAGCATCAATCCAGTCGAGTTTGAAGTAATTGATCACATTGGTGCCGGGATGGTCTCCGCTAAATTAGTCGGGGAAAAACAGGCCGTTCGGATTATGACAGGTGCGATGATGCCAAATGGAACGGATGCAGTTGTCATGTTTGAAGTAGCTAAAGACTTCGAAAAAAACGGGATTCCGTATATGTCAATTAAGAGAAGAATAAACAAGGGTACGAATGTTTCATTTATAGGAGAAGATGCTAAACGGGGCGAGGTTCTCGTTGAAAAAGGAACCTTGATTAACCCGGGAATACAAGCGATGCTTGCAACCTTTGGCTATAAAGAAGTACCTGTGGCTAAAAAACCGCTTATCGGTCTGTTCGCTACAGGCACAGAATTGTTAGAAGTAGAAGAGGAATTAGTCCCCGGTAAAATCCGCAACAGCAATTCCTATATGATTGCAGCGCAAATTGAACGTTCAGGGGGAACGGTTCATTATTATGGAAAGCTGCCAGACGAGTTTGATACTTGTTATGAAGCAGTAAAGAATGCGATAGAAGAGGTGGATTTACTAATCACAACTGGGGGTGTATCAGTTGGTGACTTTGATTACTTACCTGCGATTTATGAAAAACTAGGAGCCGAGGTTTTATTTAACAAAGTTGCTATGCGTCCTGGCAGTGTAACTACTCTTGCAGTTTATAATGGAAAAATCTTCTTTGGGTTATCCGGAAACCCTTCAGCCTGCTATGTTGGGTTTGAATTGTTTGTCAGGCCCATAATCCGGACGCAGCTTTTTTCGAAACAGCCCCACTTACGGAAAGAAAAAGCTCTGCTTGAAGTCGATTTTCCGAAGGCAAATCCGTTCACAAGATTTGTCAGAAGTGCCACCTATATTGAAGAAGGAAGGTTAAAATCAGCACCTAGCGGTTTGGACAAGTCGAATATTATTATGAGCTTGGCCAGTGCAAACTCATTGATGATCCTTCCTGGAGGAACAAGGGGATTTATGGCAGGAGATGAAGTTGAGGTATTGCTCCTTGAAGATCAATCAGGAAGTGTATGGCCTTGGTAAAACCTTTTATATTTCAGGTGGTAGGCTATCAAAATAGCGGCAAGACAACGATTGTAACTAAATTGATTAAAACTCTGACCGCTCAAGGTATAAAAACCGCTACAATCAAACATCATGGACATGGCGGTAAACCTGACGTATGGGAACAAAAGGACTCTTCAAGGCATCTGAGTTCTGGCGCACTTGCCGCTATTGTCGAGGGCAGTGGAAGAATGATTTTACAATCTGACAATCTGAACTTAAGTTTGGAAGATGAGATAGAGCTATTAAAGTTTTATCAGCCTGATGTCGTTTTAGTGGAAGGCTATAAGCAACAAAATTACCCCAAACTTCTTTTATTAAAAAAGAAAGAGGATTTGCATTTATTAAAAACAATCTCCAATATTCGGGCTATTGGGTATTGGTCAGAAGATTTAGATAATGGAAATAGTCATCCTTCTTTCTCTATTCATAATGAAGAACTGATCAATTGGACAGTGGGTTTAATTCAGAAGAATGTTCATAAAAATGATGAAAAAGGTTAATAAAATTGTCAAATATGTTACTTTTATCACAGCACATTATTCTGGATCGCATTATAATGCTTGTAGGGGTAATATGGTTTGTTAATATAGGTAGTTGATTATGTACTGGAAATGCAAGGTTCCAATCAGTGGATAGCTACTCTAAAGAAGAACAATGTTACCAGCCTGATTGGTTCCGAGCATTTACAATCATATCTAAAGCTCACGTAAGAAGGTAAAATGCCTTCTTTTTTTCACATTTAATGTGATTCTTTTCACTTTTTTTTTAGGTCAGCTCTTTTATAGTAGGGCTATCAGGAAAAAGGAGTGAAATAAGATGAAGTTATTTTTACCAAAACAACATGGCGCATGGGCAATGCTGATCATTCCCTTTTGGCTGGGTGTTATCAAAGGTGGATTTGTATGGCAGGACATACCATTTTTTATTGGCTGGCTCTTTTTATATTTAGCGACCTATCCTATGCTCCTTTTATTTAAAAGAAAGAAAATACAATTTTACGCCAAATGGACCATTATTTATATGATTCCTGCTTTATTGCTTCTATTGTTCCCGATTCTCCTAAGGCCTGCTATCATTCTCTTCGGTCTCTTGATGCTGCCGTTTTTTGCAATAAATGCTTACTATACATCTAAAAATAAAGATCGTGCGTTTATGAATGATATGAGTGCAATCTTTGCATTTTCAATTGCTGGATTGGCAAGCAGTTACTTAGGGCAGGGATCAATAAGCCTTGAAACAATGATTTTTCCCTTTTTAACATCGAGCCTATTTTTTATGGGCTGCACCTTTTATGTGAAAACCATGATAAGAGAAAAGAAAAATGGTGTGTTTAAATGGATTTCATGGATTTACCATCTTCTTGTCGTGGCTGCATGGTTATTAACTGGCTTTTGGATCGTAGCGATTGCTTATATTCCAAGTTTACTTCGAGCTTATTTCTTTTATGGAAAGAAATTATCGCCTCTGCAAATTGGCGTTTATGAGATTATTAATTCAGCCCTTATCTTTATAATCCTTGCCATTCAAATCGTCACATTAAATTAAAAAAATCGGTCAAATGACCGATTTTTTTTTATTCTACCTTACATATTTCAACCGGGCAATCCTCACAATCGATTTCCCTTTTTAAATAATCAATATCATGAATGGTGATGGTACCCTTATCAATTGATAGGATAGCTGACTTTCTTAACTCACTAAGCAAACGATTAACAACCTCACGGGAGGTGCCGCAGAAATTTGCCAGTTCTTGATTGGTAAAAGGTAATTCTACCAGGATTCCTTGATTCGTTTTTATCCCATAACTATTGCTGATACGAATCAGAGTTGAATACAAGGCCCCCTTTTTACCATGAAGGACTAAATCACGGAACTTAGTCTGTGTCCTTCGAAATTGCAGGCTCATCCATTGGATGAATTCAAAGGAAAGGGCTAAATTTTGGGATAACTTCTCTTCTAAGACGTCTTTCATAATAACAGCAACTTCGCCGCTTTCTACAACCCGTGCACTTAATAAATACCGTGATGAAGATGAAAATAAATTTAACTCACCAACAAAATCACCCTTAGAGCACATTCTAATGGTTAGCTCTCTTCCGTCAGGAATAATTTTACTGACTTGAAGAATCCCGCTTTGGACAATATACATTTCATCAGCTTGAGAACCCTCCCGAAAAAGAAACGTCCCTTTTTCAATCTTTTTTATATGGTGAACGGCTTCAAACAGATGTGATAATGTTACAGGCATTTCTTTTACTGACTGCATACTATAACCACCTTTAAAGGTACAGATTCAATCCCCCAAAAATGCAAGTCATGTTTAATGAGATTTCCAAGATAATACTATAATTATATTGTTTACTAGGAATAATTATCAATATCTGTGAAATAAGTTCATATAATCGTCAAATCTTGCTTATGGTAAATTACCCAGGAAATATTGTCGACTTATGTTGAATTTGAAAGAATTCCCTTTAATGCAGATACAAGTGAACGGAGATAATAAGGTTGTATTAAAAAGGGGGGATAAGAATGGGACAAAATCATCAGTTTAAACCGGGAAAAAAGGCACCCAATAATGGATTTTATATTGAGGTCGGTGACTCTGGAAGCAATGTAACAAACCCAAAAAAAATAAAACTTAAAGCAGGAGACTCATTTCCTGAAACATCCAATGATGATCGGGTTTGGAGTTACGTTCGAAAACCTTAATACGTTCGAAAAAAGTCATCTATTGTAGGATGGCTTTTCTTCTGTCATCATTTTACTTATTCAAGGAAATTTTTTATAATATATTTATATAGGTCAAAAAAGGTCAAAGAGGAGTGAGGAACGTGGACCTTAATGGTATGACGGAACGATTACAAAAAGGAATCATGGATGCACAAGGAATAGCGGTCAAAGAAAATCATCAAGAAATTGATGAACTACATCTATTCTTGTCTCTTATAAACCAAGAAGATAGCCTGATATCAGCTATTTTAGAAAAAACCGGCTTGTCAACTGAAAGGGTAAAGAAATTGATAATAGGAGAATTAGCGAAAAAACCACAGGTAACAGGGAGTGGCGTCGAACAAGGGAAACTTTATATTACAGCAAAACTGCAAAGGTTACTGGTAAGTGCCGAAGAGTTTGCATCAAAATTTTCGGATGAATACATCTCAGTGGAACATATCCTGTTAGCTGCAGTCAATACAAGTGACTCTGAATTGAAAAAGATCATTCAAACACTTGGAGTTAAACCAGAAATGATATTAAAATCAATAAAAGAAATAAGGGGGAACCAAAGAGTGACATCACAAAATCCAGAAGCAGGGTATGACGCTCTTAAGAAGTATGGCAGAGACCTTGTAGCCGAAGTCAAGGCTGGTAAAATCGATCCGGTTATCGGAAGGGATACAGAAATACGCAATGTGATTCGAATTTTATCACGTAAAACAAAGAATAATCCTGTCCTAATTGGGGAACCAGGAGTTGGGAAAACGGCGATAGTCGAGGGATTAGCCCAGAGAATAGTAAGAAAAGATGTTCCAGAAGGACTTAAAGATAAAACCATATTTTCATTAGATATGAGTGCATTAATTGCCGGGGCAAAATTTCGCGGTGAATTTGAAGAACGACTTAAAGCGGTCTTAAATGAAATTAAGAAAAGTGAAGGACGTATTTTACTGTTTATCGACGAAATCCACACCATTGTTGGTGCAGGTAAAACGGAAGGGGCGATGGATGCCGGAAATATGTTAAAGCCAATGCTTGCTAGGGGGGAACTGCATTGTATTGGTGCAACTACATTGGATGAGCATCGAAAATATATCGAGAAAGACCCGGCGCTTGAACGGCGCTTTCAACAAGTGCTGGTCCAAGAACCAAATGTTGAAGATACAATCTCGATATTAAGAGGACTGAAGGAACGATTTGAGGTCCATCATGGTGTGAAAATTCACGATCATGCCTTGGTGGCAGCAGCCACATTGTCTGACCGCTATATTACAGACCGATTTCTACCGGATAAGGCAATCGATCTTGTTGATGAAGCCTGTGCCATGATTCGTACAGAAATTGATTCCATGCCTACCGAACTTGATGAAGTGACACGCAGGGTCATGCAGTTGGAAATTGAAGAGGCAGCTCTTCGTAAAGAAAGTGACGAAGGAAGTAAAGTAAGACTCGAATCCTTATTGAAAGAACTTGCTGATTTAAAAGAGCAAGCAAATATGATGAAGGCAAAATGGATGCAGGAGAAACAGAGTATCCAAAAATTACAGGAGAAAAGGGAGCAGCTTGAAAAACTCCGCCGCGAGCTTCAGGCATCAGAAGACCGCTATGATTTAAATCGGGCCGCTGAATTAAGACATGGACAAATTCCCTTAGTAGAAAAGGAACTTAAAGAATTAGAAGAAAAAGCTGAAAAGGGCGAACGGATGTTACGAGAAGAAGTAACAGGAGAGGAAATTTCAAATATCGTTTCAAGATGGACAGGGATTCCACTCTCCAAGCTAGTCGAAGGGGAAAGAGAAAAACTACTTAAACTAGAATCCATTCTTCATCAAAGAGTAATCGGCCAAGATGAAGCAGTAAACTTGGTTTCAGACGCAGTCTTAAGAGCTAGGGCCGGTATTAAAGACCCAAACCGTCCAATAGGATCCTTTTTATTTTTAGGTCCGACTGGCGTAGGGAAAACAGAACTGGCAAAGGCGCTCGCTGAGTCCTTATTTGACAGTGAAGAGCATATTATAAGAATAGATATGTCGGAATATATGGAGAAACATGCGGTTTCACGTTTAATTGGTGCACCTCCGGGATATGTAGGGTATGAAGAAGGCGGTCAGATGACAGAAGCTGTAAGAAGAAGACCCTATTCTGTAATTCTAATGGATGAAATAGAAAAGGCCCATCCAGAAGTATTTAATATTCTCCTGCAGGCACTTGATGATGGCAGAATTACCGATTCACAAGGTCGAGTGGTCGATTTTAAAAACACGGTCATTATAATGACCTCCAATATCGGCTCTCACTTCCTGCTTGATAGAAGTGAAAATGAGATTGAAATTTCGACTGAAACAAGGGAGAAAGTGATGAATCAGTTAAGGTCACATTTCCGCCCGGAATTCTTAAATCGAATTGATGAGACAATCCTCTTTAAACCTTTATCTTTAGGAGAAATCAAAAATATTGTAGTTAAGATGCTCCATGACTTACAAAACCGATTAAAGGAGCAGCAAATAGACATTACAATCAGCGAGGATGCTAAGGAATTTATTGCAGTTAACGGATTTGATCCAATATACGGGGCAAGACCATTAAAACGCTATATACAAAGAAATATCGAAACAAAGCTTGCCCGTGAAATTATCGCTGGAAGGGCCCATGATCAGTCGACGGTTGAAATTACGGTTGATAATAATGAGGTATCTGTAAAAGTGAGAGATAAGTAGATAAAACAGAAAAAAGGTCCTCCAAATGGGTTGGAAGACCTTTTTTCTTAATGTTTTTGTACAGGTTCGTTTGGAATAATTGTAGTAACAATAAGAATTAAAACGGTTACCACAATAGCCGAAATAGAGCCCTGTGCAAAATCATATTTTGCACCTTCTGTCATTGAGCTAACAACATATGTAAGCATATGTACTAAAAGAAAAGACCAGAATAAAGTCCAAAAAATACGCACTCAATTTCACCTCTTACTTATTATACATTAATTTAAATATTACCATACAATAGTGAAAAAATATATATAAAAACAATATTCTGATTTATGTTCCCATGTTCTATAAAAATGGGCAAACTCCCTCTCATCTCTTGTGAAACGGCATACAATACCTTGAGGAATTATGTAAAAGGAGATTTAGCGATGGAGAATCGTAATTTTCAGATGGATACCCAATGGAATATCATTCACTACCCCGGAAAGCCTACAGGATTTGGGATTTTAATCATTGGAGATGAAAGGCATTTTGTAGATGAGAGCAAATGCTTTTGGACGCAAAACGAAGGAAAGCAGGCTATTATCAATGAATTAAAAGATGCCGGGTACACCATTTTTTCCTCAAATCTGTATGGGCGAAACTGGGGGAGCGAAAATGCTGTCGAGCTTGCTCAAAGGTTATATCAACATGTCATTAGAAGTGAAATTCTTAATAATAAGATTCATGTTTTAGCAGAAGGAATGGGGGCATTAGTTGCTGTCAAGCTGTTGGAAAAGATGAAAGGGTCCATTCGTTCAGTAGTACTGCTTAACCCGATTCTTTCCCTAAAACATCATCTTGAACAAGAGAAAGAGCATAAGTTTTTTTATAAGAAATTAATGAGAGAATTAACAGCTGCACATCAAATCGACCAGGCTGCCCTCGAAAACGATATATTTAATATGGACGAAATGGTGAATCTTGATTTTGACTGTCCAATAAAAATCATCCAAGTTTTAGCTGGTGGGAAATCGTACGCTCAATCAAAACTCTATCAAAAAATTATGAATACCCCTAGGATCAATCCAACCTTCATCCTTCCCGAAAAAAAACCTCAGCTTGGAGCTATGGTTAACAAGTTTTTTAACAGTCATGAATCAGTACTTTAATGTAAGCCTCCCCAAAATGCAAATAATTCCTATTATTAAAGCATAGGATTCAATATAGTTATTTTGGGGAGGAAAAAGGGAATGGACAAGGCTGTTATTTTTGGCATTTATGATTTTGTTAGTTTTCATATCGGGCGTGCGCTCCTGAATGAAGGGGTAGAGGTTATTGGTATTCATACGGATGAAGCCGGCGAAGCTCCATTTGTTGAGGAGAAAAGGCTAGAAGTTGGCAGGAATGCTAACTTTAAGGAAATTGCCTTATCAGAGTTAGATACGTATAGAGAAGCTGACACAATAAAAACAACGTTTATCTTTTCACTTTATGATTTATATATGTCGAATACTGAAACCATTTTGCACAAACAAACTGTAACAAGCTTACAGCAATTTATAGAAAGTAATAAAAATCTGACAAATATCTTATTTATCCTGCCAATTCAATTATTAAGCTCTAAAGAGTCGCAAGCTTTGCAGACGGTAATTAAACAAGCAAGTGCCTGGGGGAAAAAAAACTTTTATTATTATTTACCCTCTATTTATGGTCCTTGGCAGCCATCAACATTTATCTTTCAGCAAGCGCTAATTGGAAAAATGGAAAAACAAGATATCAAGGAAAGTAAAAGAGAATGGACTGGTGATGTTCTGTTTGTGGAAGATGCAATAAAAGTAATACTCTCATCAAGTGAATACTCAGATACTGAGGACGAAATGAAATTTTTGATAGAAAGCGGCCTAGAGGATTATTGGAATAACTGTGCTGCGCAGCTGAAACTAAATAATGTGATGACAGAAAGGATACAGTCTGAACTATTTGAAGAAAATAAAACAATCAATCGAGTGACAGTAAATAGGGTAACCCCATTTAGTGACTCAATAGAAAAGCAATTAGAGATTGTGAAACGTTTTAACTAATGTGATTTGTAGTGTTGGTAAGGAGAGGGTCCTTTAGACACACCTAAAAGTTGAGAGCAGGACTTTTCAAATAAATGTTCAAAGGTTAAAATAAAAAAATGACGTTTTTTCTAAACAATTAATTTCATTAATAAAAGGAGTACATATCATGAACAATCAGGATAATACACTACAATTTATGCAAATCGCCATGAAATACCTGCCGGAAGCAAAAGAGCAATTAGATGAAGCAGGTGTTGAACTATCCATGGAACTCATTCAGCCATTTATGAATTTATTTACAAAAGTCATGCAGGAAGCCTATGAGTTAGGTAAAGAGGATGCTCTAAAAGAGAGTCTAAGTAAATAAGCTGCCAGTTGTTGGCAGCTTATTTTTTTTTCCATAATTGTTCAATAAACGGGAATACTTTACTAAACAATGGCCTTAAACCGCGGACAGACTCAACCAAGGTATCAATATTCGTCATAAGTTCATCATAGTTAATAGTAGAGTGGTTTTGTTTAGGTTCAGGATGGTTATGATCCCTTTGCCTATTGTTATTCCGCCTAGGGCCAAACATGAAACTAGTAAATCGGTCTTCTTTATTCTGTTCTTCCCTTCCCTCTTGCTTTTCAGGGTCCTGCCCAACTTCAAATTCTGCCATACCTTTCTTTCCCCCCTAAAAATACCTCTTATTGTAGGATATGTATCAACAAATAAAAGGTATGTACATTAGCGGAGTATAATTATCAAGAAACAGTTGCTTAAAAGAGGAGGAGTTTGATAAAATTAGTACCAAGTCATAATAATTGATATTAATCCTAAAAATAGATAGGGTCCGATCAAATATTAAAAGGAGATGGAATAATGAGAGCTGGTATTGTTGGAATGGGCAGATATTTACCCGAAAAAGTGGTCACCAATCATGATTTAGAAAAAGTAATGGATACTTCAGATGAATGGATAAAATCTAGGACAGGGATTGAAGAGCGAAGAATAGCTGCAGATGATGTAAATACTTCTGACATGGCATTCTGGGCTGCTCAAAAAGCTATCCAAGATGCTGGTATATCCCCTCAGGATATTGATTTAATTTTAGTTGCGACTGTGACACCAGATTCTCCATTTCCATCTGTTTCCTGCCGAATTCAGGAAAAATTAGGAGCAACTAAAGCTGCAGCAATGGATGTTAGTGCAGCTTGTGCTGGCTTTATGTACGGCATTGTAACAGCCAAACAATTTATTGAATCACAAGTTTACAAATACGTACTAGTTGTAGGGGTTGAAAAACTGTCGAAGATCACAGATTGGAATGACCGGAATACTGCTGTATTATTTGGCGACGGAGCTGGTGCTGCCATTATTGGACCAGTCTCTGAAAATCGTGGAATATTATCTTTTGAGTTAGGTGCTGATGGTACTGGTGCAAAACACCTATATCAAGATGAATTCATTATCATGAATGGCCGTGAGGTATTTAAATTTGCTGTTAGACAAATGGGCGAAAGCTGTATAAATGTACTCGAAAAAGCCGGATTAACAAAAGAAGATGTCGATTTCTTGATTCCGCATCAGGCCAATATCCGGATTATGGAGGCATCAAGACAGAGATTGGAATTACCAGTTGAAAAGATGTCCAAGACGGTAAACAAATATGGTAATACTTCAGCCGCATCGATTCCTATTTCAATGATAGAGGATGTGGAAGCGGGGAGAATTAAAGAGGATGACCTCGTTGTAATGGTTGGCTTTGGCGGCGGATTAACTTGGGGCGCGATTGCGATGCGCTGGGGGAAATAAGTGACGCATTATTGCTTTATAATGTTTAAATAGAATGAAAAAGGAGATGTCTAAATGGAAAAGCGAAGGGTTGTTGTTACAGGGGTTGGAGCTGTTACACCGCTTGGAAATGATGTTGAAACGACGTGGAAAGGGATCTTAGAAGGAAAGTCCGGCGTAGGTCCAATGACTAGAGTAAATGCCGACGAATATCCGGCAAAGGTGGCTGCCGAGGTAAAAGATTTTAATCCAGAAGCCTTTATGGATAAGAAAGATGCACGAAAAATGGACCGTTTTACCCAATTTGCTGTAGCCTCTGCCTTAATGGCTGTTCAGGATGCTAATTTAACGATTAATGAAGAAAACTCACATAGAGTGGGTGTATGGATTGGTTCGGGAATTGGCGGGATGGAAACATTTGAAAACCAATTCGAGATATTTCAAAAAAGAGGTTATAAACGAGTTAGTCCCTTCTTTGTTCCAATGCTGATCCCTGATATGGCAACTGGCCAAGTTTCCATTATTCTTGGTGCCAGAGGGTTCAATTCGTGTACAGTAACAGCTTGTGCTACAGGAACTAATTCTATCGGTGACGCCTTTAAGGTAATCCAGCGTGGAGATGCGGATGCGATGGTAACGGGCGGAGCAGAAGCACCAATTACAAGAATGTCAGTTGCAGGATTTTGTGCGAATACTGCGCTATCAACAAATCCAGATCCTCAAACGGCCAGCAGACCATTTGATAAAAATCGCGATGGATTTGTTATTGGTGAAGGTGCAGGCATCGTGGTACTAGAAGAATTAGAGCATGCACTAGCTCGCGGAGCGAAAATTTATGCGGAGATTGTCGGATACGGAGCAACCGGAGATGCCTATCACATCACGGCTCCAGCACCAGGCGGTGAAGGCGGTGCACGGGCAATGAAAATGGCGATCAATGACGCTGGTTTAGCGCCTGAGGATATTGATTATGTTAATGCTCATGGAACAAGTACGGATTATAATGACAAGTATGAAACACTTGCAGTAAAGGAAGTTTTTGGTGATCACGCCTATAAATTTGCAATCAGTTCGACCAAGTCTATGACAGGGCACCTTCTTGGTGCTGCAGGTGGAGTAGAAGCTATTTTTACAGTTTTGGCGATGAGAGATAGTATCCTGCCGCCAACCATCAATTATGAGACACCTGACCCAGAGTGTGATTTGGATTATGTAGTAAATACTGCACGCTCTAAAGAAATCAAGGCAGCGATGAGCAATTCACTTGGCTTCGGCGGTCACAACGCTACAATCGTCTTTAAAAAATACGAATAAGAAAAGCGGAAGGCGCCCGCTTATCGGC
>NZ_JBALPZ010000067.1:22878-32215 GCF_036965645.1 Neobacillus drentensis | reverse complement strand
GTCAAAAACTTTTATACTTACTTATCCCATAAGAAAAGAAAAGGCCAAACGCTATGTTTGGCCTTTTTTGTCGTGGTTTCCCATTATAGTTGAACGTCTTTGAACCTATTTCATAAAATGACCAGAAGACGTAAATATGTAAAATGGGGTGAGGGAATGGGTATCATTAGGACTGATCGATGGCTTGAGGAAGATTTTGATAATCCATTAAAAATTTGTGAAAGGCTTCTTCCGTATTATAAAGGGCAAACAGAAAGAGAAATATATCGTGAACTAATTCATTTTGGGATGTACCAGCCGTCTCGATCTTCCAAAAATAATCAAGTGAAGATGCTCAAACAGCAGTCATGGGATAGGATAGAAAAAATTTTTGACCAATATAAAAGTCGTTGGAATGGTCCGGATATCCCTATTTTCCTCTTTCCAATTGTTCAAACGGGAGGTTTTTTTAGAAGGGAGGAAAAAGGAAAAGCTGGAGTATCATTCCCAGACAAAATGTTCCTATTTCTATCGAATTTTGATAATCCGAAAGACGTAGAAGCGCTCTTTGTTCATGAATATCATCATGTTTGCAGGATGCGTTTGTTAGATAAGAATATAGAAGAGTATACATTACTTGATTCTCTAATAATTGAAGGACTAGCCGAATATACTGTATTAAAAAAGTGTGGACGGGAATATTTAGCCGCCTGGTGCAGTATGTATACAGTAAAAGAGTTAAAAAAATTCTGGAATATTTATCTTATAAATCAACTGACTCTAAAGAAAAAGGAGAAAGGACACGATGAATTGCTATATGGAGGTGGAAAAGTTCCTAAACTATTAGGCTACGCAGCAGGATTTTATCTAATTGAACAATACTATAAAAAAAATCCTTATTCTACTAAGTTATCATTCACCACACCGGCTGAAAATTATCTGAAAGATACAGAACTTTCTATTTAATAGTAAAAATAAGAAGGTGGATTATGAACCGAAAGAAATCATTTTTAACAGAGCCACCATTGCTTGAAGTAAAGAATTTAGAAACAGCTTTTGAAATAGATGGGGTAGAATATAATGCCGTCGATCAGGTCTCATTTAAAGTAAAACCACGTCAAATTCTTGGAGTTGTAGGAGAATCAGGCTGCGGCAAATCAGTCATGAGTCTTTCCATCATGCAGCTCCTTCCAAAAGGAAGCGGGAAATTAAAAGCTGGTGAGATCATTTTTGATGGAATAAACCTAGAAACGATGACAGAATCTCAAATTAATAAGATTCGCGGAAGAGATATTTCAATGATCTTCCAGGAACCGATGACTTCCTTGAACCCAGTTTTTACGATTGGATACCAACTGCAGGAGGTCTTATTTAATCACTGGAAGATTACAAAACGGGAAGCTCGGCAAAAGTCAATTGCCCTCTTGAAAAGCGTAGGGATTTCTCGCCCAGACAAAATGGTTGATGGATATCCCCACCAGTTATCAGGTGGAATGAGGCAAAGAGTCATGATTGCAATGGCCATTGCCTGTCAGCCAAAATTATTAATAGCAGACGAGCCGACCACTGCTCTAGATGTGACAGTACAAGCCCAAATTCTTGAACTATTAAAAGAAATACAGTCGGTAAATGATATGTCGGTCATCCTTATTACCCATGATTTAGGAGTAGTTGCTGAAATGTGTAATGAAGTGATGGTGATGTATGCCGGGAAGATTGTAGAACGAACAGATGTAGATCGTTTGTTTCATCACGCCAAACATCCTTATACAACTCTACTATTGGGGGCAATTCCAAAAATGGACGAGTCATGTGAGCGATTAAGCACAATCCAAGGGATTGTTCCGTCTCTAACTAATATTCCAAAAAATGGGTGCCGATTTGTTCAAAGATGTCCAAAGGCTATGCCCGAGTGCCTGACAACAACCCCCATACTTAAGAGTATTGAGCAGGGACATGAAGTTGCCTGTTTACTCTATGAAACAAGAAATCCAGAAGAAGGGTGATGTAATGATTACTGCTTCCCTAACTCCCAAGAAACAAAGTGCCTCTTCCAAATCTGAAAATCTATTAGAAGTTCATAATCTTAAAACCTATTACCCTGTGAAAGGAGGATTCTTTAGACGGACCATCGGAAATGTTAAGGCTGTTGATAATATCTCTTTTGAAATTAAGAGAGGAGATACACTTGGTCTAGTTGGTGAATCGGGGTGTGGAAAATCCACAGCTGGCAGAACGATATTAAGATTATTAACGCCAACAGAAGGAGAGATCTTTTTTGAGGGTAAAAATATTACCCGCCAATCTGGCAGGAATCTCCGTGAAATTCGTAAAGATATGCAGATGGTATTCCAAGATCCCTATGCTTCGTTGAATCCGATGCAAATGGTCGGTGATATAATTGCCGAACCTATTTATAATTTTTATAAAAGAAGTAAGTCTGAATTAAAACAGATAGTCATGGATTTATTAGATAAAGTTGGTCTGCCTTCGGATGCCTACTATAAATATGCACATGAATTTTCTGGCGGCCAACGGCAAAGAATTGCGATTGCCCGTTCACTTGCATTAAGACCTAAATTAATTATTGCAGATGAACCGGTATCGGCCCTTGATGTTTCAGTTCAATCACAAGTTTTAAACCTATTAAAAGACTTGCAGCAAGAATTCGAACTTACCTTCCTCTTTATAGCGCACGATTTAAGTATTGTGAAACATATGAGCGACCGAATTGGTGTCATGTATTTAGGAAATATAGTTGAACTTGCTGATAAAAGTAATCTATACACAAAACCTCTTCATCCATATACACAGGCATTAATCTCAGCCATACCATCCCCAGACCCAAGAATGAAGAAAAATAGAATCATTTTAACTGGGGATATCCCAAGTCCCATCAATCCTCCATCAGGCTGTCCATTCCATCCTCGTTGTCCTGCAGCAATGGAGGATTGTTCAATAAATAAGCCGGTATTAAAGGAGGTGAAGGCTTCTCATCTAGTAGCCTGCCACCTTTATTAGAGGAGGCTTCATTTTTGGCACAGTCACCTCTTATGGGGACGAAAGCGTGCCTAGCGATTGCTAAAGATGATTTAGGGGGGATATGAATGAAGAAAAAGAGTATGGTGTTGCTTGCAGCCTTAATGTTAGTCTTATCAGCTTTTTTAGCAGCTTGCAGCAGCAATGAAAAAACTAGTACAAACCAGAAAGGTAATGGTACTAAAATTGGTGAGGCATCAGACAAACCACAAGATGGGGGCACACTTGTTTACGCCTTGGACTCTGCACCAGAGGGTAAATTTAACTATGCATTCTACGGGAATGCCACTGACCAATATGTTATTGATTTCTTTGACGAAAATTTAATCGATTATGACGAAAACTTAAAGGCACAGCCGCATATTGCTTCTTGGAAAACCTCTGATAATAAAGTGTTTGATTTTCAAATCAAAAAGGGTGTTAAGTGGCATAACGGAGATGAATTATCAGTTAAAGATTGGGAATTTGCATTAAAAGTAATTGCTGATAAAGATTATGATGGCCCGCGCTTTGATAATGTAAGAAATATCGTAGGAGCACAAGACTACCATGACGGAAAGGCAAAAGAAATTTCCGGTATCAAGGTGATTGACGATTACCATATCCAAATTACTTTTGATAAAGCACGTGTAAATAATCTAGATAACCTTTGGACTTATCCAATGAACCGGACTGAATTTAAAGGCATGGCAGTTAAAGATATGATGGGTTCTGCACAAGTTCGGACCAAGCCCGTTGGATTAGGACCTTATAAAGTTACTAAAGTGGTACCTGGGGAATCCGTTGAAATGGAGCGCTTTGATGATTACTTTGGCGGTAAGCCTCATATTGAAAAAGTGGTAATTAAGGTAATTGATCCATCTCTATCTGTGGGAGAACTTAAAAATGGCACACTTGATATGACATCCTTCCATCCTAGTATCATTGATCAAGTGAAGGCACTCGATAATGTCAATGCTGTCACTTATCCAGGGGTAAGTTATTATTATGTTGGTTTCCGTATGGGTACTTGGGACGGCGAGAAAAATATCATGAACTATCCTAAATATCAAGAAAAGAAACTGCGAGAAGCTATGTATTATGCGATTAATCGTGATGAATGGGTAAAAGCCTTCTTCTATGGTGTGGGTAAACCTGTAAATCGGCCTGTACCAACAAATCATTGGATTGCTGCAAATAACAAGGATTTAGAGCAATACAAATATAACCCTGAAAAGGCAAAGAAATTATTAGATGAAGCAGGCTATAAGGATGTGGACGGCGATGGCTTCCGTGAAGATCCAAAAGGTAAGAAATTTGTTGTAAACTTCAGCCACTACGCAACACAAAATCCAACATTTGAATCACGTGCAAAAGCATTAACGCAATATTGGGAAGAAGTCGGATTGAAAACTAAATTAACAATGACAGATGTTAATCTTTATTATGAAATGCTAGATAAAGCGGATAAATCGATTGAGGTATTCTTTGGCGGATGGCAGACTGGATCAGATCCGGATCCAACTCCTCTTTGGGGTTCAAAGGCCATGTGGAACTACCCTCGCTGGGTAAATGAAGAAAGTGATAAGCTTCTAGATCAAGCACTTGATATTAGTGTAGTTGGTACAGATAACAATAAACGGAAAGACCTTTATGTTCAATGGCAGAAACTGTTTATGAATGAGCTTCCTGTACTTCCAATCGCAGAGATTGATGAAACAATGGCAGTCAGCAAACGTGTGCAGAATGTTAAATTCGATGTTTCCGGTATGAACCGTCCTAATGAATGGTGGATTAAGCAATAAGTCTATATACCAAATAGAGTAAGCTTTAGTGGGGAGGATAGAAGAAATTTTCTGTTCTTCCCATTTCAAACCCAGTTGATTACCATACCAATCATATCCAACGGAGTTATAAACAAGGAGAGTGCACATGCTTAAATATACCTTTCGAAGAATTTTGGGCATGATTCCGATGTTATTCCTTATCTCCATTGTCGTTTTTACCTTGGCAAAACTTATGCCAGGAGATTCTCTCACTGGAGAAATAGATCCTAGAAACACGAATCCACAATATATCGCAGATATGCGTGAAAAGCTGGGCTATAATGACCCAATGCCACAGCAATATGTCCGCTGGATTTCAAATTTCGTTCAAGGAGACTTTGGTAAATCCACTCGGTTTAAAATACCAGTGGCAGAGGTTATTTCGGAAAAAATCCCAAATACAATCTTACTTGGATTATCCTCGATCATTATAACCTATCTCTTATCCTTTTTTATGGGGCTTTTTTCTGGCAGAAGGCCTTATACACTTGGGGATCATATTATAGGAGGATTAAATTATTTAGGACTCTCTATCCCTTCCTTTATCGCTGGGGTTTTTGCTATTTTCCTTTTTTCGTTTACATTAGACTGGTTTCCATCAAATGGTTCAGTCGATATCGGTGTGACTGAAGGAACAATTGAATATTGGCTTAGCAGGCTCCATCATGTATTTCTTCCTGCCATCGTTTTAGGTCTATTAAGTACTGCCAGTTATACTCAGTTTCTACGTAATGATATTATTGAAAACAGCCGTAAAGATTTTGTCCGGACTGCGCGCGCAAAAGGAACGCCTGAAAGAAAAATTTACAATGTTCATATTTTAAGAAACTCGATTATCCCGCTTATTACTTTTTTAGGTTTTGATTTAGTCGCGATCATCAGTGGTGCAATTATTACCGAGACAATATTTACTTATCCAGGGCTTGGACAGCTCTTCTTACAATCTGTTGGAACAAGGGATTATCCCGTATTAATGACATTGACAATGATGTTCTCGTTCTTAACACTAATTGGGAACCTTATTGCAGATATATTATATGGTGTGGTAGACCCGAGAATTAGGTTAGATTAGGAGGGGAGAACTTAGAAATGGTTACACAAAGGGATCTTAAATTAATGATCGTTCCCCCAGAAAGAAGTTTATCTCCCTGGGCAATCGCCCGGAAAAAGTTTATCAGGAATAAACTAGCGATGGTTAGTCTGTTTTTTTTAATTGTGGTAGCGATTGTATCCTGCTTGGCCCCCTATATTACCACTGCGGATGTTACTAAGATTAATATAGGTCAAATGTCATTAGAACCTTCTAGTAAGCATTGGCTGGGAACTGATAAAGCTGGCCGGGATGTGTTTACGAGACTGTTATATGGGGGAAGGATTTCTTTATTGGTAGGTTTGAGCTGTACGTTTTTTGTTATTTTAATTGGCACCATCATTGGATCTATATCAGGTTACTTTGGCGGAGCAGTTGATAGTATATTCATGCGATTTACTGACTTTATTTTAAATTTTCCTTTCCTTGTATTTGTCATTGTTTTGAATGCGATTCTTTTTGGAAAGGTGAATGGTTTATGGGTCTTAATAGGAACGATCAGCATTTTAAGCTGGGGGGGAATTGCGAGGATAGTCAGAAGTAAAGTCTTGGCAGAAAAAGAGAATGAATACATTACCGCTGCTATTTCAATTGGATGTTCACCTGCTGAAATCATTATAAGGCATTTGCTGCCCAACATCTTATCAACGATTATTGTCCAAGCAACCATTACGTTTGCCACGATGATCGTTGCGGAAACTGGCTTAAGCTTTTTAGGTTTTGGAGTTCCTCAGGAAATACCGAGTTGGGGAAATATGCTGAATTCAGCAACTGAGCCGGATGTACTCCAGTTTAAACTTTGGATATGGGTTCCACCCGCACTCATTATTACGACTACAATCCTATCGATTAACTTTATTGGTGAAGGATTAAAAGACGCCTTCAATCCAAAATCGATGAGATAAAAATCTGCCATAGCAAGTGGTAGATTTTTTTGATTATAACAATTATTAAAAAATGAATTGGAGCAAAATATATATATAGGAATAATTTAACTGAGGTCTGCCCATACTGATTGACAAATAGTTTCTGAAGTGAGGGGTTGTACAATGTTGTATCTTCATGATGTTTGGGTAAATTGGTTTGAAGGTGAAGAAAACGGATATAATGTTTGCCACTTTCATGAATGGCGGAAGGATGATGGAGTAGAGCTGTTAGATCAAGTACCGCTTGTTAAGGTTGAAACGCTTCTATTTGATTATATTGAGAATGATCTTTCTGAGCTGCCTCAACAGCTTCTCGATGATATTTATCAAAAAGCGTATTTAAGAAAAAACCATGAAAGGGTTCAACTGGACTATTGCTTTGTAGTTACGGACGGGACAGGAATATTAGCAGTTGATACAATCGGTTACAATATTCCTATTCGAAAAAGCAGATTAATACCTCGACAGGAACAGCTTGTTTACGAAATGATAGGCCAGCATGAAGCAAAACCATATCATTTTTACGCCCAGCCTAAAACGAAAGACTTTCATATACTATCACCTGAACCGGATTTGATGAGAGGGTTAACCAGAAAAGAACGACAGTTAAAACAACTATTATTTATGGCACTTGATCAACTTTTAACTTCAAACAATCAAGCAGAAGTAAGGTATTGGTACACTGAATGGTGCCCGGAGCAATATTCGATCATTCAAGAAATGAATTTTGAAGAAGCTTGGGAACAGCTTTTTGAACAAACAAAGTATGGCTGGTCAAAACGCCATGAAACATTCTGTGAAAATCTAATAAAAGGGCAGCCCTTCTTCGAAAAACTTTGGGAGATGGAGCATGGTCCAAAGGTAAATTAAAAAGCCTGACTGCAAAAGGTATGTCCCGCATACCTTTTGCCTGTCAGGCTTTTAGTTTTTAAAATTTATCTTTTCTTCCTTCCAAGTCCCATTGCATTTTCCATCTTCTTTAATGTTCTGCTGGCAACCTGGTTAGCCTTTTCAGCTCCGCGGTCTAAAATATCATCTAGCTCACTTGACTCTAACAAATTGTAGTACTTTTCTTGGATAGGCTTTAGAAAATCAACCACTACCTCAGCTAAATCACCTTTGAAATCTCCGTAGCCTCTTCCAGCATACATTTCTTCAAGTTCAACAATGGTTTTTCCACCAAGGATAGAATAAATTGATAACAAGTTAGAAACCCCAGGTTTATTCACCGCGTCAAACTTAACTATTCCTTCAGAGTCCGTAACAGCACTCTTGATTTTCTTCACAATCTGATTTGGTTCATCTAAAGGAGTTATAAAGGCCTTTTTATTTGGATCTGACTTACTCATCTTTTTAGTTGGTTCTTGAAGTGACATAATACGGGCGCCGACCTTAGGTAAGCTGATTTCAGGAATAGTAAGAATATCATTATATTTTTTGTTAAATCTCTCAGCCAAGTCTCTTGTTAATTCCATATGCTGTTTTTGGTCCTCACCAACAGGAACAAGATCTGTGTTATATAAGAGGATATCAGCTGCCATTAAAGGCGGATAAGTTAACAAGCTTGCAGAAACGGCTTCTTTACCTGATGATTTATCCTTAAATTGCGTCATCCGCTCAAGTTCTCCTATATAGGAAATACATTGCATGATCCATCCAGCTTGTGCATGAGCAGGAACCTCAGATTGAATAAATAAAGTTGCCTTTTCCGGATCAATTCCAACAGCAAGATATAATGCAGCTAAACTGCGGATATTTTTCCTAAGTGTTTGTGGATCCTGAGGTACGGTAATGGCGTGCTGGTCCACAATACAAAAGAAACAATTGTATTCGTGTTGTAATTCTACGAATTGTTTCATAGCCCCAATATAGTTCCCAAGTGTTATGGTTCCACTTGGCTGAATACCTGAAAAGATTGTTTTCATTGTGTTTCTTCCTCCTAAAAATATATAAAAAAAACCATTCATCCCTAAAAAAACTATAGGGACGAATGGTTCGCGGTACCACCCTAAATTACTCAAAATGAGTCACTCAGCTTCAAAACAACTATATATAGATATTTTGAAATCCTTTTAACGCAAGGTTAACGTCTGCTCCTACTGATTCAATCACAAATGATAAAAAGTTCAGGCAGAGGCTCAAAAGTCCATTCCGTATTTTTTCGCGTTTGTTTTCACCGGCCACAAACTCTCTGAATCGAAGGGAAATACGTACTACTCTTTTTCAAGGCTTTTGCAAATATTATGCGGTTAGTCACATTATAGCCGAAAGCAAACAGTGATTTCAAGTTAGGTAAGCATAATAGGCAATCAAAGCAGCCGCCATAAACAGACTAGTTTATAGTCCATGAAGAAGAAGGAGGCTTTATTGATTGTGATTAATAACGGCTATTCAGAAACGTTGTCAAATCTTCTTCTTTTTTTCCCTCATGGTGACACATGATTAAAGGACTTAGACATGAAATCATAAAATTCAATATAGAGGGTGTAGAGTATCAA
>NZ_JBALPZ010000067.1:9528-22829 GCF_036965645.1 Neobacillus drentensis | reverse complement strand
GTATTAATAAGAAAAGATATATCAATATAACTATTCATTGTATTATTATGGTAGAAAATTAATGAGATTATTAATATTACTAATAACGAAATTGCGAGAATTTTAAGATTTTTCTTAAAGTGGGAATACGAGAGATTACCTTACAAAAGCTTGATTTTACAGGTATAAATAAGATGTAGTATACAAAAAATTAAAGTATAAGTCTCAATTATATCATTGACAATTGTAATCATTACGTAATCTATGTTTTGAAAATGTAAATTAATTTTCAAAAAGTAATGTACAATTAGTTGAAAATATGTATAATAGAGAATGTAGTAATTTTTCAGAATAATAGAAAAGGGAGGTCTACTAGTGAAGAAATCAAAAATTTCACTACTATTAGCTCTATCGCTTGTATTAAGTATGTTCCTTGCTGCTTGTTCAGGAAATAATAATGCAACCGACGATAAAAAGAGTAGTGGTGGCACTAGCAAGAAAAAAGATCAGGTACTTAGCCTTAATATTAAGACTGAGCCGTTTTCATTACATCCAGGTTTGGCTAATGATTCAACCTCAGGCGGGGTTATCAGACAAACTTTTGAAGGCTTAACACGTATTGATAAGGACGGAAAGCCTCAACCTGCGATGGCAGAAGAAATCAAAACTTCTGACGATTTGAAAACATACACATTTAAACTTCGTGATTCAAAATGGTCTAACGGAGATCCTGTAATAGCAGAAGATTTTGTCTATGCATGGAAATGGGCAAGTGATCCTAAAAACCAATCACAATATGCTTACCAGCTTTACTACGTGAAAAATGCTCAGGCAATCAACGAAGGAAAAGCAAGTCCTGATACACTTGGTGTAAAAGCAATTGATGATAAAACGTTAGAAGTAACGCTTGAAAATCCTACTCCATATTTCTTGGAGTTAACAGCTTTCTATACTTACTCACCAATCAACAGCAAAATTGCTAAAGCAAATCCAAATTGGTATAAAGATGCTGGTGATCAATATACATCCAATGGACCATTCAAAATGACTGAATGGAAGCACAGCAGCAACATCGTTCTTGAAAAGAACGAAAATTATTGGGATGCTGATACTGTAAAACTTACAAAAATCAACATGGCCATGATTAATGACAACAACACTGAGCTTAATATGTATAAAAACGGTGAATTAAATTGGGCAGGTATGCCGCTTGGACAACTGCCTCAAGATGTTCTTCCACAATTAAAGGCTGACGGTTCACTTCACACTCAAGCAATTGCCGGGGTTTATTGGTATAAATTTAATACTGAAAAGCCGCCATTGAATAATGTGAATATCCGTAAAGCTCTCGCTTATGCAATTAACCGTAAGGCAATAGTTGAAAATGTAACTCAAGGTGGACAAATTCCAGCTATGGCTGCTGTACCGCCATCAATGTTTGAAGAGAACAAAAAGGGTTATTTTAACGATAATAGCACTAAGAAAGCTAAAGAATACTTAGAAGCAGGCTTAAAGGATCTTGGATTAAAAGATGCTTCTGAGCTTCCTGCAATTACATTGTCCTATAACACTGATGAAGGACACCAAAAGATTGCACAAGCTATTCAAGATATGTGGAAAAAGACACTTGGTATCAATGTAAAGCTTGAAAACGAAGAATGGAAAGTTTATATCACTAAACTTCATAGTGGTGACTACCAAGTCGGACGTATGGGCTGGTTAGGAGATTTCAACGATCCAATCAACTTCCTAGAATTGTTCCGTGACAAAAAAGGCGGAAACAATGATACAAATTGGGAAAATGCTAAATTCAAGCAGCTTCTTATCGATTCTGGTAAAGAAACGGATGCAGCAAAACGTACACAAATGTTAAAAGATGCAGAAGCTATCTTTATGGATGAAATGCCTGTAGCACCAATTTACTTCTACACAAATACTTGGGTTCAAGATGAGAACTTAAAAGGTGTCGTAGTATCTGGACTTGGTGACGTACAATTTAAGTGGGCATATTTTAAATAATACCTAACAAAAAAACAAATGATAGAAAGAAGGTATATGGGAGTTAATCCTGTATACCTTCGTTTCTTGATTAAAGCTTTTTAGCAAAAAATGGAGGTGTGTCAATTGGCGAAATATATTAGTAAACGCTTGTTGTATATGATAATATCTTTACTGCTTATCGTTACTGCAACGTTTTTCTTAATGAGAACAGCCCCAGGAAATCCATTTACATCAGAGAAAAAATTACCTCCTGAAATTGAGGCAAGCCTTAATGCACATTTTGGATTAGACAAACCTTGGTATGTTCAATATGGTGATTATTTAATTAAAATTATTCATTGGGATTTTGGTCCATCTTTTAAATATGAATCCCGTACTGTTAATGACCTGATTAATGATGGATTTCCAATTTCCCTTACTTTAGGGATTGAAGCTATTTTATTCGCAGTTTCCATAGGGATCCTTTTAGGAGTTATTGCTGCCCTTAAACATAATAAATGGCAGGATTATTCGGCAATGATAGTCGCCGTTTTTGGTATTTCGGTTCCATCATTTATCATGGCGACTTTTTTACAATATATATTTGCGATTAAATTAGGTTTATTTCCAGTTGCCCGGTGGGAATCATTTGCCCACACCGTTTTGCCTGCTATGGCACTCGGAGCAACACCGATGGCCTTTATTGCGCGTTTAACCCGATCTAGTATGCTTGAAGTATTAAATAATGATTATATAAAAACAGCCAAGGCTAAGGGGTTAAGCAAAGGGGCAATGATTATCAAACATACTATTCGAAATGCGCTTCTTCCCGTTGTATCGTATATGGGCCCTTTGTCAGCTGGTATCATTACAGGAAGTTTTGTTATTGAAAAGATCTTTGGTATCCCAGGGTTAGGATCATATTTCGTTTTAAGTATCTCAAACCGAGATTATACAGTAATTATGGGAGTTACCGTTTTTTATAGTATTTTGTTATTAGCGTCTATTCTCCTTGTCGACATTGCATATGGACTAATTGATCCGCGTATAAAATTGACTGGCGGGAAGAAGGGGGAATAAAATATGCAGCAAATATCGAAAGAAAAATTTCAAATTGTAGGCTCAAAAGCATCTGATGCTGAAAAAATTTCAAAGCCAAGCCTTTCCTTTTGGAAGGATGTATTTATTCGTTTTCGAAAAAACAAGCTTGCCATGTTTGGTGTTATTTTATTGATTATCCTTATATTTATGGCAATCTTTGGACCATATATGACAAAGTATGATTATGCGTCAAACAATTTAATGAACACAAATAAACCGCCAACTGGTACACACTGGTTTGGAACGGATGACCTTGGACGTGATATGTTTGCCCGAACTTGGCAGGGGGCTCGCATTTCATTATTTATCGGTGTTGCAGCAGCTATTATTGACTTTGTAATTGGAGTTACTTGGGGCGGAATAGCTGGCTTTAAAGGCGGCCGTGTAGATGAGTTCATGATGCGTGTAGCCGATATTTTATATGGCGTTCCATATTTACTTCTTGTTATCCTGCTGATGGTCGTTATGGGCTCTGGTCTTGGAACGATGATCTTAGCGATGTCGATTACTGGCTGGATTAATATGGCCAGGATTGTCCGTGGGGAAGTATTATCTCTTAAGAACCAGGAATATGTTTTAGCAGCAAAAACTCTTGGTGCAAGTGTTCCAAGAATAATGTCCCGTCATTTAATCCCAAATGCGATGGGTTCAATCCTTGTAACAATGACATTAACTATTCCTTCAGCTATTTTTACAGAAGCATTTTTAAGTTTCCTAGGTCTGGGGTTAACTCCTCCATTAGCAAGCTGGGGAACAATGGCTAACGACGGTCTTCCAGCTCTTCAATATTATCCGTGGCGATTATTTTTCCCAGCTATTTTAATTGCTTTGACTATTTTTGCTTTTAATGTCATTGGTGATGGTTTGCGGGATGCCTTAGACCCACGACTAAGAAATAAGGGGTGAGAATATGGAAAAAATACTTGAAGTAAAAGACTTAAAAGTCTCATTCCAGGTTTACGGGGGAGAAGTCCAAGCTGTACGAGGAATTAGCTTTGATTTATATAAAGGGGAAACACTTGCCGTTGTAGGTGAATCCGGCTCCGGTAAATCCGTCATGACTCAAACAATTATGCGGTTAATTCCGATGCCTCCAGGAAAAATAACCGGTGGTCAGATTTTATTTAAAGGACAAGATATTGCACGTAAAACAGATAAAGAAATGGAAAAAATCCGTGGGAAAGAGATAGGCATGATCTTTCAGGATCCGATGACATCGTTAAACCCAACTATGAAAGTCGGATATCAGATTATGGAGGTTTTAACTAAGCATCATAATATGAATTCTCAAAATGCCAAGGAACGAGCGATTGAATTATTGAAGCTTGTTGGAATTCCAATGCCCGAAAAAAGAGTTAATCAATATCCACATGAATTTTCAGGCGGTATGAGACAAAGAGCAATGATTGCCATTGCACTTGCGGCAAATCCTAGTCTATTAATAGCGGACGAACCAACAACAGCGCTCGATGTTACCATTCAGGCTCAGATTCTTGATTTAATGAAAGATCTGCAGAAAAAAATGGATACTTCGATCATATTTATTACTCACGACCTAGGTGTTGTAGCAAATGTGGCTGACCGTGTTGCAGTTATGTATGCAGGGCAAATTGTTGAGGTTGGAACTGTTGACGAAATTTTTTATGATCCTCGTCATCCTTATACATGGGGGCTCTTGGCATCGATGCCAAGTCTAGATAGTGACCAAGAGACACAGCTGAATGCAATCCCTGGAACACCACCAGATTTAACGAATCCTCCTAAAGGAGATGCGTTTGCTGCCAGAAATGAATATGCTCTTGCCATAGATTTTGAGGAGGAGCCACCAATATTCCAAATTTCTGAAACGCATTTTGTTAAATCATGGCTGTTACATCCGGATGCGCCTAAAGTAGAACCACCAGAAGCGGTTAAAACAAAGATGCGAAAGTTTTCCTCTAACTTTGAAAAACCGATCATTGTTAAGGAGGGGAAATAAATGGCTGAAAAACTTTTAGAAATTAAAGACTTAAAACAACATTTTAATGTTGGTCGTCCTAATCAGGTCAAAGCAGTAGATGGTGTTACGTTTGATATTTACAAAGGAGAAACGCTCGGATTAGTTGGTGAATCTGGCTGTGGAAAATCAACTACTGGCCGATCAATTATTCGCCTATATAATGCAACAGGAGGACAAGTTCTCTTTAATGGAGAAAATGTTCATGGAAAAAAATCTATTGCAGAATTGAAGAAATTTAATCGAAAAATGCAAATGATTTTCCAAGATCCTTATGCATCTTTAAATCCAAGAATGACAGTAGCTGACATTATTGCTGAGGGAATTGATATTCACGGATTAGCTAAAACCAAAAAAGACCGAATGGAACGTGTATACCAGCTGCTTGAAACGGTCGGTCTAAATAAAGAGCATGCTAATCGTTATCCGCATGAATTCTCCGGTGGTCAAAGACAAAGAATTGGAATTGCAAGAGCATTAGCCGTTGAGCCAGAGTTTATTATTGCCGATGAACCGATATCTGCCCTCGACGTTTCCATTCAAGCCCAAGTGGTTAACTTAATGAAAGAACTGCAGCGTGAAAAAGGTCTTACGTATTTATTCATTGCACATGATTTGTCTATGGTTAAATATATTAGTGACCGAATTGGGGTTATGTACTTTGGTAAAATGGTGGAACTGGCTCCAGCTGATGAATTATATAAAAATGCTATGCATCCATATACTAAATCACTATTATCAGCAATACCTCTTCCTGATCCTGAATCAGAAAGAACTCGTCGCCGGATTATGTATGATCCAAACCAACATAATTATGGTGAAAATGAAAAAGTTGAAATGCGAGAAATTGCTCCAGGGCACTTGGTTTATTGCTCTGAAAAAGAATTTGAACAATATAAAACGCAATATAAAAAATAAACGGTCTCAATCGAGACCGTTTCTCTTTTTTAATTCACAAATATACGCCATAGACATAAAAGATCAACACTTCATGAATATATATTAAGGTGATTCATGAAGCGTTGTTCGTTCAAGTTATTTTTTTCCCCCAACAGCTTTCCAGCCAGTCCGGTATTTGGCACTCTCATCAGTAAATTCAGTTCTGCGTTTACCACCAAATATTTTTTCTCCAATGCCGTTGGTTATAACACCCATTAATGCAGTAATGCCGATAATTAATACAGCAACGATCATCAAATCTGTTATGTAAGCACCCATCATGAATCCCTCCATTTTAGCTATTGGCGTAAATGATTTGATAAAGAATTCCTTCCTCTCATTTTATTGTAAAAGAACTTGTAGTTTATTGAAAGTAAAAATTAAAGAAAGAACAATATTTAGTGAATGCGTTTTCATTTAGGTTTTTTTAATTGAGAATAAAAAGTTAAGAGTAAGTTAAGCTTAGTCATATAAAATTTGAGACACTTAGAGCATGATAAATTCTAAATGTTTATGCTCCAAATAGAGTTAACCTTGCCACGAACATTCAAATATTGAAAGCAATATTTATTCTAATTTACAAGCTTAATTAATGAAAAATAAATGAAACCTTTTATAAAATTATTCGTCTAATATCATGTAGCCATTAGAATTTGAAAAATGCCTCTGTTGTGATTATTTTTCAAAAAGGGATACCTTTTTTGGAAGCAGTGGTGTATAATTTATGATAGAAATTACTTATTTATAATTATTTTAATTACGAAGAGGGTTTCTTCCACAATAAAAATGGGTACATGACTATATAAGATTACAAGTATGTAAATTAAAGAGGAGTGTGAAGAACGGATGGTAACACTATACACTTCACCAAGTTGTACATCATGCCGAAAAGCAAAATCATGGTTGGAAGAGCATGAAATTCCATACACTGAAAGAAATATCTTCTCTGAGCCTTTATCAATGGACGAAATTAAAGAAATTTTACGAATGACTGAAGATGGTACGGATGAAATTATTTCCACCAGGTCAAAAACATTTCAAAAACTAGATGTAAACTTAGATACAATGCCATTACAGGATTTATTTAAATTAATAAAAGAAAATCCTGGTCTATTGCGACGCCCAATTATCATCGATGAAAAACGGCTGCAAGTTGGTTATAATGAGGACGAAATCAGACGCTTCTTGCCTAGAAGGGTAAGAACTTTCCAATTGCGTGAAGCGCAAAAAATGGTTAATTAATTAAAAAGACCTTCTTAGTGGAGGTCTTTTTTTGTCTTACGCGTTAAATTTGTATATTATCATACATTTTGCTATTATAAAAGGAATATCTTATATTAAATCATTAGGCAAACGAATGGTTTTTAAGATTTTATTGTTTTTTATTTCCCATATAAGTACTTTTGTCATAAAATGAAAGTACAAGAGTATTTCTTTTTTTAGATGTCAATCATAATAGTATTATCTGCTTGGGGGTATTTGTCCCTTCAATACGGAAACGGAAGGGAGAGGGTATGATGGAGATTGAACGAATTGATGAATATACTGTAAAATTCTACATTTCCTACGGTGATATTGAGGAGAGAGGCTTTGATCGAGAAGAAATCTGGTACAATCGGGAACGCAGCGAGGAACTCTTTTGGGAAATGATGGATGAAGTTCATGGTGAGGAGGATTTTGTTGTTGAAGGCCCACTATGGATCCAAGTCCAAGCACTTGATAAAGGGTTAGAGGTCCTTGTAACCAAGGCCCAACTTTCTAAAGACGGACAAAAGTTTGAGCTCCCTATCCCTAATGACAAAATAAAAGACATTCCTGTTGATGAAAAAATTGACGAGATTTTAGATCAGCATTTTAGTCATCATGCTTCAGAAGAAGATGAATTAATTCTAGAGGAAGATTCTTTGGAATTTCTGCTTGCTTTTAAAGATTTTGAAGATATTATTAGCTTATCAAATCGAGAAGGTTTAGATAATTTAGATACAAAGCTTTATCACTTCGAAGGAAAATATTATTTATATACTGAATTTCCGGAAGATTTATATGAAGAAGATGAAATTGATGATATTCTAAGTGTTTTACTGGAATATGGTTATGAAACACAGTTGACCATTCATCGGATTCAAGAATATGGAAAAGAGATTATGGCGAAAGATGTTTTTTCAGAAATACGTAAATATTTTAGCTAATACTTATACCGATTTCACATTTGAAATCGGTCTTTTTATCATTATGGATATTTGAAAATATTGGCAGGTGAGTACACTGAAAAACACGGTTAGGGTGGTCTTATTTTTAGCAGTTTTATCGGTATTATTGTTTTACTTTAAAGACCAACTAGAAAGCGGCATCTTCGGATTTTTAAGTGTTTTAATTACACTGTCTGTTATTTTTATAGGGTTTGTCATTTTTTTTGAGAATCGTCATCCTACACAAACGATTACCTGGTTAGTAGTATTAGGGAGTTTTCCGCTGATCGGCTTTATTTTTTATTTATTATTTGGGCGTAATTATCGGAAGGAAAGAATGTTTAGGAAAAAATATTTCCTTGATAAACAAGCGTTTTTAACGGTAGAAGGTGACGACGATCCACGAAGCCAGGAGAAAATCAGTTTAATGGGCCAGCACCAAGGAAAATTATTTAAGCTTGCCCAAAAATTAGGGAATAGTCCTATTTCATTTGATACTTCTACAAAGGTTTTAACCAATGGAGAAGAAACCTTTGACCATATTATTGAACATTTAAAAAGAGCAAGGCATCATATTCATCTTGAGTATTATATTGTTCGTCACGATCAAATAGGTCAAGAGATTAGGGATGTTTTAATTCAAAAGGCGAATGAAGGGGTGAAGATTCGTTTTCTTTATGATGCAGTAGGATCCTGGCAGCTCTCTAAGAATTACATAAATGATTTGAGAAATGCCGGGATTGAAGCCGTTTCGTTTGGGCCTGTTAAATTGCCATTCTTAAATAATAAATTTAACTTCCGTAATCACCGAAAGATCATAGTTATCGATGGGACAATTGGTTTTGTCGGAGGTTTAAATATTGGGGATGAATACTTAGGCCGAAACAAAGAAATTGGCTTTTGGCGTGATACCCATTTAATGCTTAAGGGTGAGGCCGTCCGTACACTTCAGTTAATCTTTCTGCAGGATTGGTATTACATGACTAACCATAGCTTTTTAACAGCTGAATACTTATCGCCCCAATTAGATAATAAACATCATGGTGGTGTACAGCTTATTGCTGGGGGTCCTGATAATGAATGGAGTGTTATTAAAAACATCTTTTTCTCAATGATTGCCTCAGCTGAAAAATCTGTTTGGATTGCTTCACCATATTTTATTCCAGATGAAGATATATTTTCAGCAATCAAAGTAGCAGCATTGAGCGGTGTTGATGTAAGACTTCTCGTTCCAAACCGTCCAGATAAACGAATTGTCTTTCATGCTTCTAGGTCCTATTTTCCTGAACTTCTAGAAGCAGGTGTAAAGGTATACGAGTATCAGCGCGGGTTTATGCATAGTAAAATTATCATAGTCGATAATGAACTTGCTTCAATTGGAACCTCTAATATGGATATGAGGAGCTTTCACTTGAACTTTGAAGTGAATGCGTTTTTGTTTCGAACAAAAAGTACCGAAGAGCTTGTCGAAGAATATATCAATGATTTAAAGTATGCAAGACAGCTGGAATTGGAAACCTTTCAGCAAAGGCATATTGGATTTAGAATCTTAGAATCAACCGCTAGGTTATTATCACCACTTCTTTAATCGTGTTCATGTTGAAACTCGTCGAAAGCGGCGAGTTTTTTTTACTATAAACAGGAGTTTGCTTAGGGATTGTCGAATGGATAGGTAGAAAAGGAGGGGAACAATTTGTTAACTGCATTAACCAAAACGGGAAAAAAGATTTGCCTAGGATTTGAATACAGAAAAGATACACTTATGTCGCTGCGCGATAAGGAAGAATTTATTTGCCCGGTTTGCCAGGAAAGAGTCTTGTTAAAACTGGGAGATCAAAGAATTTTTCACTTCGCCCATAAACTGGGCGGTCAATGCCGTGAATTTTATGAAAATGAAACCTATGAACATCTAGAAGGGAAGAGGCAGCTTTTTCAGTGGCTTATCAAACAAAATATAGCATCAGTTCTTGAATACTATGACCGAAACATCCAGCAGCGGCCCGATATTATGTTCAATTATAATGGTAAAAGGTATGCGTTAGAGTATCAATGTTCTACCTTACCAGATAAAGTTTTCACGAAAAGAACTAGTACTTATTTAGAAAATGGTTACATCCCGTTATGGATCTTATCTAGCAGTCATCTTCATCAGAAACGAAAAGATCTTATCACATTGTCAAACTTTCAATATTCATTTTTAAGAACTGCATCATCTGGGAAACTTTATATCCCTGCTTATTGCCCCGAAAAACAAATCTTTCAACTAGTGGAATCCATTACTCCCTTCTCCATAAAAAATTCTTTCGCTCATCTTTCATCACTACCCATTCAATCCATTGAGCTAGACTCTATTTTAGACCCCCAGAATGACCATCCCTTAACTCAGGCAAGGTGGAGTAAGGAAATGGAAAAATACATCTTTAACTGGGCACTTCATCCAAGGGCCGAGCATAAGCCATTTCTGCAGGAAGTCTATAATCAAGGATTAAATATCTTTCTGCTCCCACCTGAAATTGGTCTGCCGGTTGATCACTCTGTCCTTATCCAAACACCTCCGTTTATTTGGCAAACCTATTTGTTTGTCGATGTTTTAGCCCATAAGACTCCCCATGAACTAATCACGCTGAAAGAAATTTACACCTCCTTTCAAAAGAGAATCTCTAAAAAACAGATAATAATTCGCCATCTGCCACAAGTGAAAAACGTGAACCCCTTTTCTGTAATGATTGAATATCTACTCCTTCTAGAGAAATTTAATTTCCTCACCAGGAAGGGTGACATGATATTTGAAGTGCAAAAGAAGATCTTATTCCCCCATACAAACCGTGAAAAAGAAGAAGCAAAGCAGAATTTTCTAGTTCAATATGAAAATATGCTAACCCGGTCATAAAAGCAGGGAATTTATATTAATATTCGCCATATGGGCATAATATAGGGGGAAGGCATTTAGATTTGTTAAAGGAAAAAATCAAAATAAGGAGAATATGTTAATAGTAAGTTTTTCCAAGTAAGATGAATGGAGGATGAAAAATGGCAAATGAAACAAAAGTAAAGCAGCTTCCAGCAAGAAGTGAAATTTCTGTTGAGGACACATGGAAATTAGAAGATATTTTTGCTAGTGACCAAGATTGGGAAAAAGAGTTTCAAGAAATAAAGAATCAAATTTCTGAGATAAAGCAATATGAAGGAAAACTAGGAGAAAGTGCTGAAACGCTCTATCAAGCATTACAGTTTCAAGATACGCTGTTAGAACGAATCGGCAAGCTCTATACATATTCCCATATGCGCTACGATCAAGATACAACGAACTCCTTCTACCAAGGCTTAGATGACAGGATGAAAAATCTCTATTCTCAAGCCGCTAGTCAATTAGCGTTTATTGTTCCGGAAATCCTATCTATTGATGAAGGAAAGGTAAATAGTTTTCTAAATGAAAAAACAGAATTAAAATTATATGAACATGCCCTTGAAGAAATCAATTTGCAGAGACCTCATGTACTTAGTGCGGAACAGGAAGCTTTGCTGGCTGAGGCTAGTGAAGTTATGGATGCCTCAAGCAATACATTTGGTATGTTGAACAATGCAGACCTTGAATTTCCAACCATTCAAGACGAAAACGGCGAAGAGGTCGAGGTAACACATGGCCGTTACAGCCGCTTCTTGGAAAGCGCCGACCAGCGTGTTAGACGTGACGCCTTTACAGCAGTTTATAAGACATATGGAGCCTTTAAAAATACCTTTGCAAGTACGCTAAGCGGGAATGTAAAAAAGGATAATTTCAATGCAAGGATTAGGAAATATGATTCTGCAAGACATGCGGCCTTATCAGCCAATAACATTCCAGAGAGTGTTTATGATAACCTTGTAAATACGGTGACGGAAAATCTTCCCTTGTTACATCGATATATAAAGCTCCGTAAGAAGGTACTCGGACTTGAGGAGCTTCATATGTATGATTTGTATACTCCGCTAGTGAAAGATGTAAAAATGGAAATCAAGTATGAGGATGCAAAAGATTTAGTGGTAAAGGGTCTAGCGCCATTAGGGGAGGAATATTCAAATATCCTAACAGAAGGATTCGAAAACCGCTGGGTGGATGTTCATGAGAACAAAGGCAAACGCAGTGGGGCCTATTCATCCGGGGCCTATGGCACGCATCCGTACATCTTAATGAACTGGCAGGATAATGTAAATAATTTATTTACGCTTGCTCATGAATTTGGACACTCTGTGCATAGTTACTATACACGTAAAAACCAGCCGTATGCTTATGGCAACTACTCAATCTTTGTGGCGGAAGTAGCTTCCACCTGTAATGAGGCTCTGCTCAATGATTATTTATTAAAAACCATTGATGATGAGCAAAAGAGAATTTACCTATTGAATCATTATTTGGAGGGCTTTAGAGGGACTGTTTTCCGTCAGACTATGTTTGCTGAATTTGAACATTTAATTCATCAGAAGGCACAAAATAATGAGGCGTTAACGGCAGACTCTTTAACTGAAGCTTATTATGCTTTAAATAAAAAGTATTTTGGTGAAGAGGATATTGTGATAGATGAAGAAATCGGTCTGGAATGGGCGAGGATTCCACATTTCTATTACAATTATTATGTCTATCAATATGCTACCGGATTTAGTGCAGCCACAGCTCTAAGTAAGCAAATTCTTGAGGAAGGTGAGCCGGCGGTGAAGCGCTATATAGAAGAATTCCTGAGTGCTGGAAGTTCTAATTATCCAATAGAAGTTCTAAAAAAGGCGGGAGTAGATATGACCAGTGCAGCTCCAATTGCTGATGCTTGTAAAGTATTTGAACAGAAATTAAACGAATTAGAAAAGTTACTATCATAAGGAAAGGGATGGAGCCGGTATGGCCCCATCCCTTTAAAAACCTCTAAAACGTCTCCGATCATTTAGATAAACAATAAAAATAAGTATGGAAGTAAACAATATAGGTGCACTCAGCAGCATAGGGAAAATGTGAATCAATGCAAGGATATGAAGAAAAAAGGCAATAGCAATAAAAAGGATCATGATGAAATATGGTATTTTGCCCATTAAGATTCCACCTTTACTAGTGTATTACGTAGTATAGACAGTTGAATATGAGAATTGTG
>NZ_JBALPZ010000067.1:0-9499 GCF_036965645.1 Neobacillus drentensis | reverse complement strand
GAATTGTGCAGCTCCTGCTTGCATAGGAGTTCGTCTATGCCTGCCCTATACGAGGTGCTTCCGCGTTTCTATTATGTCTATTGTCAAATACGTGAATTTATTACTTTATGACAATAATGTGAAATAAAACACAAACTTATTGTCACATACTTGTCGTGCATGGTATATTTTATACGTGAAGTTGATCACAACAAACATATACCCCTTTGTTTGACCGTGAAAAATTTCTCCCATCCCCTTTGTTCGTATTAATAGAGAAATGCCTTGCAGCTGAGAAGCTGCAAGGCATTTTCATTCCGTCGTATTTACTTGAAAAAAGATAAGTGCCAATCGTTTTAGATTGACACTTATCTATTCATCAATATATCGCCAAAATGTACCGTATTTTGCAGGAATTTGCTCGACTATCTGCTTTAACAAAAGCTTCTTCATTTCTCGTTCAATCTGCGAAACGGACATATTATAAACAACCGCAATTTCTTTAGAAGCGACAAACTTAAAGAACTTTAGAAAAGATTCTAGTGGCGGCGGTGGTGATTTCTCCGGTTTTTCTGTAAGCATTTCTTCTAGTATTTGTACATAAACCTCATATGGATAGGAACCAGCAATTTTAATCCCTTCATCTTCAATATTTTCATTAAAAAATACGAGGGTTGGAATTTCAATTACATCCATCTCAGAAGTAATTTTTAAATCGCATTGAAAGGCTTTGGCAGCACTGTCGGAATGAATATCTTTCATGAATTCCGTAACATCTAAACCAGAACTTTCCGCACATTTCTTTAAAACTTCTAGGTTTGAAGGATTCTGCTTTTCTAAAAATAACATTTCCTGTATTCTGCGAAAGAAACGTAAACCAGCTCGTCTTCCTTGTAACTCAGCCGCTTTAATCGCGATGGAGACAATATAAGGATTATTAATTGGATTCTCTAACCACAGGCTTCCATCGCAAGACATTCCCGACCTGCTTGCAGTTTTTTCCCAAACTTGAGCGAGATTCTCATAGTTCTTCTTTTTACTTAAGTTTAAATTAGCTAATCTCCCACTTAAAACATGTTTAATGGAAAAGTATCGTCCATACTCAATTCGAAGTTTTTTAAGAATCGGCTCTATTGCCCAGCATTCGGGGCATAACGGATCAATAAACATATATATTTCAAGTGGCTTCTTCTCATTGCTATTAAAATGGTTCTTGGGGACAGGTGATGATGAATTATTCACGATTTTCACCTGTAATCCCGCCATTATCTGGCGTATTAATCATGTGTTGGGCTGTAAGATGCAGCCGAGCGTAAAATTCTTCTCTTACCGGCCCTTTTAATCCGACTAGGTCCATGGCTTGCCTCATACAAGATAACCAAGCCCTTGCACGGGTGGGAGTAACGGGAAATGGCAAATGACGTGCCCGCATCATGGGGTGACCATGTTCTTCTGTATAAAGAGGAGGACCTCCTAAGTATTGAGTTAAAAATTGCTTTTGTTTCCGGGCAATTTCTGAGAATTGATTTGGAAATATGGGCGCAAGGTCAGGATGTTGTGCAACAAGGCTATAGAAAGTGTCGACAAGACGGTGCAGTAAATCTTCACCAATTTCTTCGAATGGTGTAATCTTTTTATCGATCAAGTTGACAACTCCTTTCTTCTTTATTGTATTCATATTTTATCAATGCCCATTTCATATCTCAAATGAATTGCCTTGAAATGACAGATTTTTAAGATTGGTACATTTTTTATGTTATCAATTTTTTGATACTGAATTGTTGATCTCCGCGCTGGGCGAAGGTGGTTCGAGGGCACTCAGTTCCGTACTCCTCAGGTATCTGCGCGTCATCTGCTCCAATCTATATTAAAAACAATTGCCTGAAATATAATTGGCCGCTGCTAGTTAGTTTTAGTTTGTTTGTATTTTTGATTATAGAAGCGTTGGACTTTATTTTCGCTTTGACGTTGTGGGATTTTAAATTGTGATAGAAGTGCTTGGAATTTTTTTAGGCCTTCCTGATAGTCTTCTACTTCGTATTCCATTTCATAATCTTCGTGTTGAAGATAGATACTGTGGTCAAGTACGAGCAATCCATTCTCATAAGCAAGTTCTACCCGATTGGTGATAAGTGAACCAAAATAGACGAGCTTGGCAAAAGGTATGTTATTTTCTTCAATTAATTGTTTTATTTGTCCGCTTGGCAGTATGCCGTCATGAATAGCCGCAGAGGTTTCTTCTTGTGTTAATTTTTGATTGGTTTCAAGCAGCCCTATTTCTCTTGGCTGTTTGAGGGTCATCTCATAGTTTGTGTCCTTTTTTCGAATTCTTAATGCACTCTTTGCATTTTTTAAAGAAAAATCAGGTGTATCAAAGTATAAATTTTCCTGAGTGAAGATTTGCTTTTTTTCTATGTTAAAAGCCAATAAAATACCTTCATATTCTGCTTTTGTAAGCATGTTTTTAAACTCGATTTCGATATTTTGTGCCATCCTTTGTCTTCCTTTCGCCTATATGATGATTCCATCATACCGATGAACTTCGGATAATGTCTAGTTTCCGATTTTTGCTTGTTTTAAAAAAGCAATCCTTGGGAGAAATGGTCTGATTATGCTAAAATAGGAAGGTGAAAGATGGAGGGCTAATGATGAAGAAGAAAATAATAATAGAGACAGCGAAATTAACCGCTGATAAGCTAATTTTAGAAACGAATGAATCCATTAACGGGTTAATTCCTGGGGAACAAATACTTGTTGATTCAGATAATAGTGCTTTTGTTTACCTTATGGAAGATCAAGATGACTATACATATATTGTTTTATCGGAATTTCTCTGGTCAGATTTAAAAACAGCTAACGAACAAAAATTACCCGTAGTCGTTAAATCAAATCAGGAACAAGTTGAACTTATAAATTTTTATGACGAATTAGATTATATCCTTAGTAATATAAGAGGCAACAGCAATTACGGTGATGAATTGGTAACAAAAGTTGAGAGATTATTCATAAATGTTTGATATTTTCTCTGAAGCGAAATAAATTCGCTCGTCTAAACAATTTGTTTTCTTTGAGGTGGTATCATGAAGCACTGGGATCAATTTTTAGCACCATATAAACAGGCAGTTTCCGAATTGAAAGTAAAGTTAAAAGGGATGAGGGGACAATACGAGTTAGATGCTACTCATTCACCAATTGAATTTGTAACAGGCAGAGTAAAACCCATCGCAAGTATTCTTGATAAAGCGAATCAAAAAGGGATTCCGCTTGAAAGCTTGGAAGAGGAAATGCAGGATATTGCCGGCATGCGGATTATGTGTCAGTTTGTCGATGATATTCATACTGTGGTTAATTTATTAAGAATTCGTAACGATTTTGAAATCGTGGAAGAACGAGATTATATTTCTCATGAAAAAACAAGTGGATATCGCTCCTACCATGTTGTAATTCGTTATCCTGTTCAGACCATACATGGGGAAAAGAAAATACTTGCTGAAATCCAAATACGGACGTTGGCGATGAATTTCTGGGCAACAATTGAACATTCACTTAACTATAAGTATAAAGGGATATTCCCTTCCGATATAAAAATGAGATTATTAAGAGCTGCAGAAGCGGCGTTTCGTTTAGACGAAGAAATGTCTTTAATACGTGGTGAAATACAAGAAGCACAAGCATTTTTTACACGAAAAAAGGAACTGACACAAGAAGAAAAGAACTGACATCCGCCCTGTGAAAGCCCATTTGTAAGGAGAAATTATGATGAAATTTGCGATTACATCCAAAGGAGATCAAAAGTCTAATATATTAATGCATAAAATGAGGACCTATTTACTTGATTTTGATCTTATTTATGATGAAGACCAACCTGATATTGTTGTTTCCATAGGTGGAGACGGGACACTTCTTTATGCGTTCCATCGCTATAGCAGCCGGCTAAGTAAAACAGCCTTCGTTGGAATACATACCGGGCACCTCGGATTTTATGCAGATTGGATTCCGGATGAGATTGAAAAATTAGTAATTGCGATTGCAAAAACCCCATTCCAAGTCGTAGAGTACCCGCTTCTTGAAGTCATTATCCGTTACACACATGCAGGAAAAGAATCCCGTTACTTAGCACTTAATGAATCGACGGTGAAAAGTGTCGAGGGAACATTGGTGATGGATGTAGAAATTAGAGGACAGCATTTTGAACGGTTTCGTGGTGATGGGCTATGTGTGTCTACTCCATCAGGCAGTACAGCTTATAATAAAGCTCTTGGCGGGGCAATTATTCATCCGTCTATTTCAGCCTTACAAGTTGCAGAAATGGCTTCCATCAATAACAGGGTGTTTCGAACGGTGGGCTCACCATTAATTCTGCCGGCACATCATACCTGTATGCTTAAGCCAGTAAAAAAATCTGATTTTCAGGTAACCATTGATCACCTGACATTACTCCATAAGGATGTAAAATCGATCCAATATAGGGTGCCAGAAGAAAAAATCCGTTTTGCCCGCTTTAGACCATTTCCTTTTTGGAAAAGAGTCCATGATTCATTTATCTCTGATTAAACCGGAGGACCATGTCGATGGGATCAAGTTTTAAATTGCACTGGATCATTGATGAAACTAATGCAGGTTTATCAATTAAGGAATTTTTAAAAAGAGAGGAAATCTCTCGAATTGCTTTAACAGATATTAAATTTAAGGGTGGCTTTATTCTTGTTAATCAAGAGGAAGTAAATGTTAGATATAAGTTAATCGTTGGTGATTCGTTGACTGTGATTTTTCCTCCTGAGATTCCGAGTGAGGGAGTTATGGGGGAGTATATCCCGTTAACCATATTGCATGAAGATGATTTTTTACTTGTGGTAAATAAACCTGCTCTGATGAACACCATACCATCTCGTGAACATCCTAATGGCAGTCTTGCAAATGCAGTTGTGGGCTATTACCAGCGAGTGGGCATACAGGCTACTTCTCATATCGTTACAAGACTTGACCGTGATACCTCTGGAATTGTATTAATTGCCAAACATCGCCATGTTCATCATTTATTTAGTAAAATGCAGCAAAATGGATTAGTGAAAAGAACTTATGAAGCTTTTGCGGGTGGTTTATTGGCAGATGATCAAGGAACCATCACCGAACCGATTGGCCGCAAGCAGGACAGTATTATTGAACGGGAAGTCCGGGCTGACGGTCAATATGCTTGTACCCATTTTCAAGTAATAGAGAGATGTTCTACATTTACTCATATCGAGCTGGGGCTTGAAACAGGGCGGACACACCAGATAAGAGTTCATATGTCTTTCCTAGGACATCCTCTGCTTGGAGATGATTTATATGGAGGAGATACTGCGTTAATCAAACGGCAGGCCCTTCATTGTAAAAGAATTCAATTCCATCATCCTTTCTATAAAGAGGAAATGTCATTTTCGGCTTCTCCACCAGAGGATATGACTTGTATATTAAAGGCTGACCTGTTTGAATAGCGGGTCAGCCTTTTGTATTATTTTTTAGCTAATTTAGTCAAATTGTTTAAATTTTTCCTCAATAAATGGCATAGTAGAAGGAACAGACACCAGTTCCATTTCTGGATAACGTATGGCCGTCAATTTACCGCCAAATACAGCTCCTGTATCAATGTTATACGTATTATTGATAATACGCGGCTCTTTGACCGGAGTATGACCATAAACAATAGAGGCATCGCCATGATAATTTTTTGCCCAATCTAATCTAACCGGAGTTCCATCAGGATTTTTCTTTCCGGTAATATCTCCATAAAGGACAAATTCCTTTACTTTTCCATGTGTTTGGCCGATATATTCCTTTTTAATCCCAGCATGTGCTATAACTAACTTTCCATTGTCTAATACTAAATATAGCGGGGCTTTTTCATACAGCTCCATAAATTTTTTACGAATGGATTGCTGATCTTGTTTATATAATGATTCATATTCAGCCACTGTTGTTTCTAGCCCGTGTGTCACCTGAACTTTATTGCCGAGTAAAAAGCGGTACAGCTTATTGCAATGATTGCCGGGTGTGTAATGTGCATTTTGGTGATGGATTACAAGCTGCCAAACGATCTCAATCACCCTAATGGATGCAGGTCCTCTGTCCGTCAGGTCGCCAACAAAACCGAGAGTCCTCCCGGCGGAATGGACTGGTAACCCTGTTTCCCAATTGTAACCAAGCTTTAAGGTTAGTTCTTTCAATTCGTCAAAACAACCGTGAATGTCACCGATAATATCAATTTTCATAGGGATTTACCTCCTGTAAGTTCGTGTTTATTTTTAGTTTAATCGGTTACTTTTATAAGAAAGAAAACTAGTATTGAAAGGTGGTTAAATAAATAATGGAACAACATGTTTCTGTTCTTTCGCTGCTTGTTGTGGTAACGACCGCATTTTTAACTCCCATTATCCTGCATCGTTTTAAATTGAATTTCATTCCGGTAGTGGTGGCTGAAATTATCATGGGCCTCATTATTGGGAAGAGCGGTCTCGATATTGTCCATCAAGATGCATGGCTCTCCACCCTTTCGTCCCTTGGCTTTATTTTCCTTATGTTTTTAAGCGGGCTGGAAATTGATTTTACTGCCTTTAGCGGCAGTAAAGAACGCGAAGTACTTTCGAACGGAAAAAAGGAGCCTAATACCTTTGCTGCAGCATCCGCCATTTTTGCTGGAATCTTTATATTCTCTTTAATTCTATCTTATTTATTTGTTTTAGCAGGATTTATTGATAATGCCTTTTTGATGACATTAATTATTTCAACTATTTCTCTAGGAGTAGTAGTGCCAACCTTAAAAGAGGCCCATTTGATGAAAACTGTTATTGGGCAAATCATCCTGCTTGTTGCGGTCATAGCCGATTTAGTGACGATGATTTTATTAGCTGTATTTGTTTCCTTAAATGAGGCTGGCCATGGTAACACTTGGCTGCTCTTGATATTATTTGGAGCAGGTATTGTTCTTTATATTATTGGTAGGATATTTAAAACACGCACCTTTATTGAAACATTATCAACAAGTACAGTCCAGATTGGAACAAGGGCTGTATTTACACTGATTATTGTATTAGTGGGGTTATCGGAGACACTCGGTGCAGAGAATATCCTTGGCGCCTTTCTAGCCGGTGTTTTAGTGTCGTTACTATCCCCAAATCAAGAACTGGTCCATAAGCTCGATTCCTTTGGATACGGCTTCTTAATTCCAATCTTTTTTGTCATGGTTGGGGTTAATCTTGATGTTTGGTCACTTTTTAGTGAAAAGAAACTCCTTTTACTCATACCGCTATTATTAATTGGGCTGCTTTTATCAAAGCTTGTGCCAGTTTATCTTTTAAAGCTTTGGTATGATACTAAAACGGTTATTTCGTCGGGCTTTTTGCTTACCTCCACCCTTTCACTCGTGATCGCAGCTGCAACAATTGGAGAAAGGATGGAAGTAATAACCCCAAAAATGAGTGGAACCCTGATATTGGTGGCTGTAATCACATCCATTTTTACACCGATGGTATTCAAAAAACTCTTTCCGATGGAGGCTGCAGCAAGTAAAAAGGTTAGTGTAGCATTTTTAGGTGCTAATCAGGTAACCCTAGCATTATCGCAAGAATTAAAGTCAGGCCTTTACGTTCCGGTTCTTTATCATACGAAAATGGAGAAATCAGAAAAACAAATTGCAAATTCACTCTTTGATATTGTTGAAATCACTGATTACACCATCGATTCAATTTCCAAAACAAATGTTTTTCAATCAGAAATTGTAGTAATTTCTACTGGTGATGAGCAATTAAACGCAAGTTTGTCCATTGAAGCGAGAGAAAGAGGGGTTTCCAGGGTCATTGCAAGGATTGAAAGCATGGAACTAGAACAAAATTTACGGGATCAAAATGTTGAGGTATTCTCTTCGTTTATGTCGACCAAAACTCTTCTCCGCGCCTTAATTGAATCTCCAACTGTAATGAACATCTTGACGAACCAAGAGACAGGTCTTTATGAAATTAAGATGTTAAATACACATTTTAATGGAATGCATTTGCGCCATTTTCCTTTTACAGGTGATGTAATTTTTGTTCGTATTTTTAGAGGAAAGGATTCCATTGTCCCTCATGGTGATACGGAACTGCAAATGGATGATCGTTTGATTGTTACTGGGTCAAAGGAGTATGTGGTTGAATTGAAGCGAGAATTAGAA
This sequence comes from Neobacillus drentensis, assembly GCF_036965645.1. Taxonomy (GTDB): domain Bacteria; phylum Bacillota; class Bacilli; order Bacillales; family Cytobacillaceae; genus Neobacillus; species Neobacillus drentensis_D. The sequence continues at coordinate 1,332 of NZ_JBALPZ010000067.1, read as the reverse complement.
TTTTGTGAGACTTGCTAAAGAGTTTAGGAAAGAATAGTATCCGCACCTTTTCATTTATGGTGAAGTAGTGTAAAATTAGTACCAAGTACTAATATCATGTAATTATAGTAGGAGGACTTTTTCAATATGAATCTTTCTGGAAAAACTTTTGTTGTTATGGGTGTAGCCAATAAACGCAGTATTGCATGGGGGATTGCCCGTTCACTTCACAATGCTGGAGCAAGATTAATTTTTACATATGCTGGTGAAAGAATTGAAAGCAGTGTTCGTGATTTAGCTAACTCTTTAGAGGCAGAAGGAACATTAGTATTGCCTTGCGATGTTACAAGTGATGAAGCGATTGCTACATGTTTTGCAGAAATTAAAGAAGCTGTAGGTACCATTCACGGGATTGCACACTGTATTGCATTCGCAAAAACTGAAGATCTAAAAGGTGAATTTCTCAACACATCCAGAGATGGATTCCTGCTTGCTCAAAATATCAGTTCCTATTCGTTAACAGCTGTTGCTAAAGAAGCACGTCCGCTAATGACAGAAGGAGGCAGCATCGTTACCTTAACGTACTTAGGCGGTGAGCGTGCTATTCCAAACTATAATGTAATGGGTGTTGCGAAAGCTTCATTGGATGCAAGTGTCCGTTACTTGGCTTCAGACTTAGGAAAAGACGGCATTCGTGTGAACTCGATTTCAGCGGGTCCGATCCGTACTTTATCAGCGAAGGCAATTGGAGCATTCAATTCGATTTTAAGTGAGATTGAAGAAAAAGCACCATTACGCAGAACGACTACTCCAGAAGAAGTCGGTGACACAGCCGTATTCCTATTCAGTGATTTTTCACGCGGTATTACTGGTGAAAACATCCATGTAGATTCTGGCTACCATATTCTTTAATAACGGCTTTTTATCACAAGTTCTTCGAAAGTAAATGCCTTTATTATGGTCCAAAAGCAACAAATTTATTGAAATTGATCTTAATAACAAAGCCTGCTAATTCTTTAGCAGGCTTTTTGGTTGTCTTAAATGAACCAAGGTAGGCATACTGCCATATATTAAAACGTGTGGGGTTATGGAAAAAGGAGGTGAATTTCTTGTCCAATAATAAGAGTCAGAGGCCGACGTTATTTATCCAACAGCAGTCTTTTGTAAGGCCGCCTTCTAATTTAAACATGCAGGAAGTATATACGAGCCGCGAGGAAATCGCACCGCTTGAGGAAGAACAGCCAGTGCAAGATGAGATGAATAAAACAATCTCACTTGCAAAAGAGGCGAAGAATAACACGCACTTAGTTGCAAAAGAGGCGAAGAATAACACGCACTCAGTTGCAAAAGAGG
>NZ_JBALPZ010000066.1:10554-17898 GCF_036965645.1 Neobacillus drentensis | reverse complement strand
GATGCAAGACCAGATGTGAAAAATGCTTATCCTGCTTACAATAATGCGAATGCTGGTTATCATTATCTTTTAGATACAACGAAGATCGGAGATGGGGTGCATTCGATTACCGTTCGGGAAACTGGAAGAAACGGTTTGGTTTCCACATTGTCTCCAAAGTCATTCACGATTTCCAATGTCAGAGGAAGTCTCGATCAGCCGGCAACAGGCAGTACCATCAGTGAAAGCAAAACGGTATCAGGCTGGTTTTTGGATGAAAACGGGGTATCGAAGATTGAAATTCTTGTGGATGGGAAGGTTGTCGGCCAGGCATTTTACGGAGATGCCAGACCAGATGTGCTAAAGGTATATCCTGATTTTAACAATGCGAATGCCGGCTATCACTTTGTGTTGAATACCACAGGATTTAGCAATGGCAAACATACGATCACGGTAAGGGAAACGGGAAAAACCGGCAAGGTTGCGACGCTGCCAGGAAAAGCCGTCACGGTCTCTAACTAAAAAGGAGAGAGGCGGATTCTATCATGAATCAGCCTCTATTCCTTTCATGCATCTCAAAACCTAAACCCTCTCAAGCCCAGTACGCAGTTTTCTAAGAGCACCCATCTTCCACTGTTTCACTGCAGACACTGACACTTTCTCACGGGCAGCGATTTCTTTTACAGATAAATCCTCCATAAAGGCGGCCAAAACCCATTTGGTTTCTTTTTCTGTTAAACCATCACAATAGGATAGGAGCTGCTCTGTCTCAAACGGTGTTTCAGAGTATCCCCCCTCGACCATATCCCAATATTCTTCTTGCGGATACACATTTTCAGCCTCATACCGGCACCGTTTCGTCAATTCAAGCAATACCTTCCCCTTTATAAAGGTATAAGCATAATTCACGAAGCTTCCTTTTTCAGGGTCAAAACCTTTTTGTGATTCCCAAAGTCCAATTAACGCAGTTTGATAGAATTCCTCGCGGTTACGGTAAATTGATAAAGATTGTAAGATTCGATGAATCATCGGCGTATATTGTTCTACTAACTCTTCAAAGTTATCCAATCTAAGATCCTTTCGGGATAAGCGCGCGTTCCAATCAAATTCCTAGGTAGCTCTACCATAACGGGAAAACCGATTATCATCGAATGTCACAAATTTCAATTTGAATAACTAAAAAGGTTGTAACGGGTATATATTTCGCTCAAATTAGAAATTTGGAGGAGATTTTTGCAATCTTAGACAGATTTCATACGATTTATTCCTCGAAATCAAATCACTTCCAAGATAGAATCAAAAATACCGCATGATGATTCTAAAGCGGATGTTGCCTGCGTACTTTATAAACGAATCTCTTTGGGGAACCAGCGGAATTGATTTTTGGATTCGAAGCTTTGCCGGATGAGCTTGTTGAGGTGATCATACCAAAAGATTAACTCCTTCCATTAGCTTACGAATTAAATGAATTTAGAATGAAGTGAACATATAAGGGGAAAGGTTGGGATTAGTTTGGACACAATTATTAAAATGTTTGAGCATTTAGATTGGGCTAACCTTCGGATACTAGAATCGCTAAAAACAACTGGGGAACAAAACAGTGCGGCTAAACGATTATTGTCCCATACCTTGCTTGCGGAGGAGGTTTGGTTTAATCGAATAAAAGGATTAGATCACAATCCACATGGGATTTGGACAGAACTAAGTCTTACAGAATGTTCAAACCTTATGGAAAAAAATAAACAAGGCTTTTCTAATCTTCTAATGGGGTTATCGGAAATTAAAGCGGAGGACCTAATCGTGTATAAGAATAGTACTGGAAAAGAGTTTTCCACGTCAGTCAAAGATATTCTCATACATGTGGCGCTTCATGGGCAGTATCATCGAGGGCAAATTAACCGGTATCTGCGTGAAGAAGGATTTGAACCAGTTCATGTGGATAAACCTATTGGACATTATTTCACCGTTTCCATGGAAAAATGTCCGGTAGGCCCCCCAATATTAATTCTCCGAAAAAGTCAAATCCCTTTGACACCGTTCAGATTTAATCATTTTCTGGGGAATAATGTCGTTTCCTCATAAAAATCCATCTTCTTTACCGACAAGAAATGCATCATCCACTCACCATAATCCCCAAATCAATAGGCTAATTCCAACATTCAATCAAACGTTTGTATAGTCAACCATCAAGTGAAAAAATTCTATTTTTTTGTCAAAAAATACACAGTAAAGTGACATTTCAAACAGTAAAGAAACGGCTATTTCGCTATGATAAGGTTGTATTCACATTCCTTGAAGGGAGCCCTCTATGAGAAATCCAGGCATACATTCCGATTTACCATTTTTTATCGATTCCTTTTCGTCCATTGTGTCCAATTTGCCATTCCCATCTTATATTCTCGACCTAGAAGGCACCATCGTCCTTTCAAATGATGCAGCTATCCGTCTTACCGGATACCCACAAGCAACCGAATTTAAGAGGAATTTCATCTCCCAGTTAGACGATGAAGAGATTGATCAAGCCATCAACCATCTCAAAAGAGTTCTATCAGGAGAAAAAGTTCAATTCAACATCTCAATAAGACATAAAAATGGCTTTAGTATCCCTGTCCAAATCCTCTCCATTCCAATCGAAATCTGTGGGGCGGTCCAAGGAATCCTGGACTTCATGTTTGACCAGACAGAAAAAACGGGCCCTGGCGCCTCACTTTCACCCTTACCCCAATGGACAAAAATCCTTAATGAAAATAATATCTGTATGTGGTCCGTCGATGCCGGAACAGGCAGAACCTTGCAGATTTCCTCGGCGTGCCAAACTATTTTTGGCCACCCCCAGCGGGAATTTTTCAAGAATGCCTGTTTATGGGAGGAAATCCTTTATTCAAGTGATAAAGAGGAGGCTCTTCAACAGCTGCGTTTAATAGAAAACGGTCAACCCGCCAAACTTGAATACCGCGTTCGTACTCAGCATGGGGGATTTAAATGGGTCTCGGATTATATTACCCCAGTTCACGATGAAAACAAGCATCTAGTCCGCTATGACCGCGTCATCATGGATATCAATCATCAAAAAAAGACCGAGGAAGAGCTTAGTTATTTAGCCTTTCATGATTCCCTTACCGGGCTTCCAAATCGAAGGAAATTAGATATGGAGCTCCAAAAAGCCCTGATAGAGGCAACTGAGAAAAATCATTTTGTCGGTATTTTATTTATTGATATTGACCGATTTAAGGACATTAATGACTCGCTAGGGCACAAAATGGGGGATAAGTTTATACAAGTGATGGCCAGCAGGTTAAAAGAAAATTTACGCCCAGACGATATTATCTCGCGTCAGGGCGGGGACGAGTTCGTTGTATTATTGAAAAATTTACCCAATAGCCTGGTATTAGATGAAATGGCGGCAAAAATCAGTCAGGTGATAGCGGTGCCGATTAAACTAGTAGACCATGAATATCGGCTTAGTGTCAGTATTGGGACCAGTATTTTTCCTAACCATGGGATGGACGCGGATGTACTCATGATGAAGGCCGATCATGCCATGTACCTGGCAAAAGAGAATAAAACAGGGATCCAGCAGTATCAAACAGGGATGTCAAAAAGTCTTTCTAGAAAAATGCTGTTGGAACAATATCTTCATCGGGCTATCGAACATAATGAGCTGTATTTGGAGTATCAACCCATTATGGATGCAGGGTCAAACGGAATTATTGGATTGGAAGCATTACTTCGCTGGAAGCATCCAATATTGGGGAATATCTCACCGGGAGAGTTTATCCAAATTGCTGAGGAATCTGATATAATTCTTAAACTGAGCAATTGGGTGTTATTTACCGTCTGCGGCCAACGCCGGCGCTGGATGGATCAGGGATTAGCCCCTTTTTATATTTCGATCAATGTTCCGGCACAGCAAATCCATCAGGATCAGTTTATAGAAACCATTAAACAAGCGTTAAGAGAGTACAAGCTGTCTGCCGAATTTTTAAAAATAGAAATTACGGAACGAACCGCCATGACCAACGTGGAGAAAACCCTCAAGACGATGAGGGAGCTGCAGGAGTTTGGGGTAGATATCATTTTAGATGATTTCGGTATTGGTTATTCTTCCATTAGTTATCTAGTTCAGTATCCGTTTAATACCATCAAAATTGATAAGTCCTTTATTCAAGACCTTCACCATAACCCCACCCAAAAGTCAGTGTGCCGCTCGTTGGTCGCGATGGGAAAAAACCTTGGGATGAATGTGGTGGCAGAAGGAGTAGAGGAGCCCGAGCAATACCACTTCTTATGCAGTATTGGCTGCGATAAAATGCAAGGCTACTATTTTAGCAGGCCGATTTCGACGGATTTAGTCGAGAGTTTTACAAACCATCTCTACACGGTGCGGTAAGGATCCTGTCTATATGCACGTGTTCTTTTGTTAACGAATATTTAATTTTTTCTTCCTTCAGCCTCTTGTATTGTCATTTTTCTGGGATTACTATAGGACTTAACTATATAAAACTATTAAAGTTCATCGGGCAGGGAGAGGTTTACCATGCGAAGTTACCTCATTTTGGGGATGTGCACCTTATTTTTAGTACAATACTTTGCAGAGCTCGAGTGGCTGCAGTTCGTCGTAGTCGGGCTTTCGTTATTGGCATTCTTAGGGAGTGCCTTTAAAGCAGACCGGTTTCCACGCTGGCTCGGGATCATCATGATGACAGCAGGCGTTATCATTGAATGGCAAAAAGGAACCGGCCTTCAAGGAATCAGCGATGGGATTTTCCTAATCCTGCCATTGATTTGTCTGCTTACACTTGCGCCGCTTCTGTCGATTCCGTTAAGACTCAGCGGCTACTTTCAATCCATTGCTGCCTTATTAAGGAATCTCATTCATCAGCCGAAAAAATTATATGCTGGGATTACGGGTACGCTATTTTTACTAGCACCGGTTCTAAATTTAGGTTCGGTCCGAATTTTAAATGAGTTTATGGAAGAAATTAAGCTTCCATCCACCATGTCGGCCAAAAGTTACCTGGTCGGCTTTTCAACAGCGGTCCTGTGGTCACCGTATTTTGCATCGGTTTCCCTTGTGCTTCACTACTTGAATATTTCCTTTGAAGAGTACATTCTTTACGGAATAGGCTTGTCGGTTCTGTCGTTAATCGTTGGAAATCTTTTGTTTGCCCTATGGGAAAAACGGAATCCGCTGTCTGAAAAGTTGGCACCAAAGGCCCCGCTCGAAAAGGGCCATCGTCAGCAGTTGATGAAGCTTGTTCTATTTGTCGTCCTATTAATGAGTGCCTGCTTAGGGGTCGAGAAGCTCACTCATTGGTCCATGATCGTCATTGTGTGCCTGATGTCGATTGTAGTTCCTGCTGGGTATGGGGCGATTTCAAAAGGGTGGAAGCGAATGGTCACTCCTTTAGTGGACTTCCGCGATCGGACTGTACCGATGTTGAATAACGAAATCATGTTGTTCATGAGTGCGGGGATGCTGGCCTTTGCCATGAAGGGGACCAGTGCTGCGAATGGGGTTAGTAGGTTCCTTGGACAGCTGGCGAACCAGTCCTTTATCTTGTTTGCACTTGCTGTAATGTTGATTGTTCTATGTATTACCTATATAGGTATCCACCAAATTGCAGCAGTTGGGGCATTGGCGATGCAATTAAATCCTGCCGAGTTAGGGATAAGTAATATTGGCTTGGCCCTGCTGCTTCTGTTAACCTGGTCGATCTCGACGGCACTCAGCCCTTTTTCAGGATTAAATCTGATGGTGAGCCGCTTTGCAGGAATTTCCGGTGTTCAAACTGGTCTTCGCGCCAATGGCCTGCATTTGTCCATTCTTGCCCTGATTGGAATCGCGATTATATCGTTTATCGGATGAAAAAAACAGCCTTTATGGCTGTTTTTGCATTTTATAGAGAATATACCCCGTGAACAGCTGGAATAAATCCATAAAGTTTTTCGGATTTTTATTGGTAAGAACCTCAATCCGTTGCAGCCGATAAGCCAAACTGTTCCGATGGATATGAAGTTCCTTCGAAATAGCATTCATATCGCCGCTGTTTTTTATATAGCAAATCAGGGTCTCCATCAGCTCTTGTCCTTTCGGATTTTCATCAAGTTCTTTATAAAAATCAGTGATCTCGTTAAAAGAGATATCTTTTTTGGTCAGGTAGTCAATAAACTTTAATTCTTGATAAACGCAAATCGCCTGCGGGAACTCCATCCGTTCCACAATCTCAATTGCACGGCGGGCCTCATGGACGGACTTGGACACAATGGTATAGCTGCTGCCAATTCCAATCTTTATCTCATCTGGAGAAATGATCGCCTCAATTCGTTTTACCACATCACTATCACTTGGGACTACAAAAAGCATGGTATTCTGGTTAAGCCGAAAAGAAAATTCCTGCTCTAACAGATAGGGTTCCTTTGGGATACGCCCCTTCACGACAAGGGCTTTACGCTCTAAATTCAGATTAATTCCAATTGCTTCCCCGCTGCTGATCATAGCGGGATCATATTCATCATTGCGGAACACCCATTGATACAAGAATTCTTCTTTCATCTGTTCTTGGATACGGCGTTCCCTGAATAGAAACTCCTGGTTGATTAATAGATCAGCGGTAACCCGTACTAATTCAGCAAACGGCCCGACAATGTTAGGGTCCCCGCTGATACCGATGACGCCAATGATCTTATTACGAAAATGAATGGGCATATTGACTCCTGGCTGGGAGCTTCCCTCCGAATGATAAACCGAGACAATGGTTCCCTGCTCAATCGCAGAAACCGCTCCCTGATGGTAGGTGCCAATCCTTTCTGGTGCACCGCTGCCAATAATTAAACCAATCTCATCCATGATATTCACATTATAGGGGATGACCTTCATGACTTTATCCGCAATTTCTTGTGCTAGTGCCTGGTTAATTTTCATCAAGTTTTCCTCCGTCTAAAAGTATTCCTAAAAATATTTGTTTATTTGCCCAAAAAAAAATAAGGATTATTATCAATTTGAATGATGATTTATTTGTAAGACAATTATACAATAAAAAATGTAAACGGTTACTAAAAACAATTCAAAAAAGTTTTGCAAGGTTTGATAAACCGTCATTAATTAGTCACTTGACTAATACAACTTCACTTTTTTGACACATATTAAATTATTTTTGGTCAAATGACTAAAAACAGCTAGATAAAATTTATCAAACTGAACGAAGATATTTTTAACGAAACCGTTTACTATGGATATGTGAAGTGATTCACGAACTCGAGAATTTGAATCAACACATGTCATTAAATTTGTCATACCATTCGCATATTTGTTTACAGATTATAGGTTATTATGATTACGCAGTTGGAAATAGGGTTTGTCGT
>NZ_JBALPZ010000066.1:0-10532 GCF_036965645.1 Neobacillus drentensis | reverse complement strand
GAAATAGAATATGTGAAAAGATTCACAAATGCACAATTATTTTCCAAAACAAGGATCTTAAAAGCAGGGAGGAGTTTAACAAATGTTTAAACCAAAAGGGGTCATCCCCGCATTAGTCACACCATTAGATAAAAACGGTCAATTGATGGAGGACTCATTAAGAAAAGTCATCGACTACACCATTGCAGGTGGTGTCCATGGATTGTTTATTCTAGGGTCAAGCGGTGAAATTTACGGTTTAACACCTGAGCAAAAACGCCGCGTTGTAGAAGTGACAGTGGATCACACTGCTGGAAGAGTTCCTGTTTATTGTGGGGCTAGTGAGATTACAACCAGAGATTGTATCCAAACTGCTCAAATGGTTGAAGAAATTGGCGGCGTTTCGGCATTGTCTGTCCTAACTCCATACTTTATGTCACCAACCCAAACGGAGTTAGCTGAGCACTTTAAGGCTATTGCCAAGTCAACTAACTTACCAGTCATCCTTTATGGCAATGAAGCGCGTACCCAGGTGAAGATTGATGTAAAGACTTGCGAAGAACTCAGTAAGGTAGACAACATTATTGGAATTAAAGACTCAAGCGGAGATATGACGAAAACGGCTGAGTACTTAAGGGTAACTCCTCGTGAATCCTTTTCCGTGTTACTTGGACGCGACACACTCATTTATGCAGGTCTATGTCACGGTGCCACTGGTGCCATCGCAAGCACAGGAAATATCGCTCCTAAATTGGTAGCAGATATATACAATACGTTTATGGCTGGCGATTATCAAAAATCACTAGAATTGCAGTTTAAACTAGCACCGCTACGCTTAGCTGTAGACAAAGCAACATTCCCTGTTGTGTTAAAAGAAGGTTTAAGAATGGTAGGAATAGATGTGGGCTATGCATTTGCTCCTGCAGCAGAGATGAATCCGGAGAGCAGAAAGCTATTGGAAAATGTTTTAAAAGATTTAGAGCTATACCAAATCTATTAATTTCCTAAGGGAAAGGAAGAAATAACATGCCATTATTGTATGTTGCCTTAGCCGTTGTCCTTTTACTAGTTTTAATGATTCCGCTGAAAATGAACGGGTTCATCGCCCTTCTCTTAACTTCTTTATTTGTCGGTCTCCTTGTAGGAATGCCATTGGATAAAATTTGGGAGACCATTGGTGATGGTCTTGGAGGCCAGCTGAGCGGCACGGCTCTTATTGTTGGACTCGGCGCTATGCTCGGAACAGTCATGGCTGATGCGGGAGCCGCACAGAAAATTGCTAATAGTTTAGTAGATAAAATGGGAATTAAAAGAGTTCAACTTGCTATATTAATCGCTTCATTTGTACTTGGCATTACCATGTTTTATGAAGTAGCTTTCGTGTTATTAATTCCACTAGTATTTGTCATTATTCGTCAAACAAAGTTAAATCTTTTATGGGTTGCTTTACCAATGTCGATCGGGTTATCAACTTGTCATAGTTTTCTCCCGCCACACCCGGGGCCAGCAGCCGTTGTTGGCGTTTTTAAAGCCGACATGGGATTAACTCTTTTATACGGTTTAATTATTGCTATACCTGTAGCTGCTTTTATCGCCCTTACTTGGCCTAGACTTCCATTTGTTAAAAAGATTAATCCAACCATTTCAGATGGGCTTATTACGAACAAAACATTTAAAGAAGAAGAAATGCCATCCTTTTTTTCAAGTATTTTCGTTGCTCTTATTCCAGTAGTACTTATGGCCCTTGATGCTATTTCCACTATATTTTTACCAGAAGGTAATGGTTTTAGGCACGCAATGGATTTCATCGGTGAATCAAATATGGCATTGCTAATCGCTTTGTTAATTTCTATGTGGCTTCTAGGGCCAAGAATCGGACGTCCTCTAAAAGATGTCATGCAGTCTTGTTCTAATGCAGTTAAGCCAATGGCAATGATCATTTTGGTTATTGGTGCCGGCGGTGCATTTAAGCAAATCCTAGTTGATGGTGGAATTGCCGATTACATCAAAGATATCACAGCTGGCTGGCATATGTCTCCAATCATCCTTGCTTGGATCATCGCTGCTCTCTTACGTATTGCTCTTGGTTCAGCAACGGTAGCTGTAATGACTGCTGCTGGGGTGGTACTACCTATCGCTCAAAGCTCAGGAATCAGCATGGAATTAATGACACTTGCCGTAACATGCGGAAGTATTGCATTCTCTCACGTAACTGATCCAGGATTCTGGATGTTTAAGGAATACCTAAATTTATCAGTTGGTGAGGCAATCAAAATAAGAACAACTTATACAACCGCACTATCCATCCTTGGTTTAATAGGTGTATTAATTCTCAATATGATCTTCGGATAATTACTATCTTTTGAGTCAACCGGGCAGTAAATCATGATATGTCCCATTTAATTGGGAGTTTGCTGCCCGCCATGGTATCAAAAATAGAAAAGCGGAAGCGCCTTGACCAGGGAAAAAAGTAGTTCATTTTTTCCTAGGCGCTGAAGCTAGACAATTCTCATCTTATAAGGAAAGTACAATCTTGTACTCTCTTTTAATAAAAAAATTTGTAGGAGTGAAGTAGATTATGAAAAAAATTGGATTTATTGGATTAGGAATTATGGGTAAGCCGATGAGCAAAAACTTGATCAAAGCTGGTTACCAGTTAATCGTTAGTGATTTTAATAAAGAGGCAGTCAAAGAACTTGAACAATTAGGTGCAGAAGTCGAAACAACTCCAAAAGCGATTGCAGAAAAAGCAGATATTGTCATCACGATGCTTCCAAACTCACCAAACGTAAAAGCAGTTGCTCTAGGAGAAAACGGACTAATCGAAGGGGCTCGTGAAGGATTAATCTATGTGGATATGAGTTCCATTGCTCCAGCAGCTTCTCAAGAGGTATATAGAGCGTTAATCGAAAAAGGTGTAGAAATGTTAGACGCGCCTGTCAGTGGCGGGGAGCCAAAGGCGATTGATGGCACGATCTCTGTCATGGTTGGCGGTAAGAAGGAAGTTTTTGAAGAAGTGAAAGATGTATTAACCGCTATGGCTGGGTCGGTTGTACACGTTGGTGAAATCGGTGCGGGTAACGTTACAAAGCTTGCAAACCAAGTGATCGTAGCCTTAAACATTGCAGCTGTATCGGAAGCATTCGTATTAGCGCAAAAAGCTGGTGTAAACCCAGAAGCTGTATACCAAGCAATCCGCGGCGGTTTAGCAGGAAGTACGGTTCTAGATGCAAAAGCGCCAATGATGTTAGACCGTAACTTCGACCCAGGCTTCCGCATCAACTTACACATTAAAGATTTAACAAACGCAATGGAAACAAGCCATGAGTTCGGTGCTCCAGCTCCTTTAACAGCAGCTGTATTAGAAATGATGTATGCACTGAAAGTAGATGGTCATGAATTTGAAGATCACAGCAGTCTATTAAAATACTATGAAAAATTGGCTAATGTTGAGATTTCTCGTTAATCATTCCTTATTTTGAAAAAACAATATAGAGAGCGTGGCAAAATCAGATTCCGCGTTCTCTCAACCTAAACCATTTTGATTGGAGAAAATCCCCATGAATACAGTTGAGAAAGTAATTAGTGCTACTCCAGTTGTGACAGAAATGGAAGTATATCCGGTGGCCGGCCGTGACAGTATGTTATTAAATCTTAGCGGCGCACACGGTGCTTATTTTACAAGAAATATTGTTATCCTTAAGGATAGCAATGGAAATGTCGGCGTTGGTGAAGTACCAGGCGGCGAAGGAATCCGGAAAACACTTGAAGAAGCAAAAGTGATTGTAGTCGGTTCATCAATCGGTAACTATAACAATGTTTTAAATAAAGTACGAAGCGAATTTGCCGGCCGTGACTCAGCTGGCCGTGGTTTACAAACATTTGACTTACGTATTACGATCCATGCGGTTACAGCAATTGAAGCTGCATTGCTTGATCTTTTAGGAAAGCATTTAAATGTTCCAGTTGCTGCTCTTCTAGGTGAAGGCCAGCAGCGTGACAAAGTAAAAACACTTGGTTACCTGTTCTACGTTGGCGATCGCAATCGGACGGATCTTCCATATTACAGCAATCCTGATTCTGAAGTAGAATGGTACCGCATCCGCCACGAAGAAGCGTTAACTCCTGAAGCGGTTGTCCGTCTTGCCGAAGCATCCCAAGCGCTATATGGATTCAAAGATTTCAAGCTAAAAGGCGGCGTTTTAGAAGGGAAAGAGGAAATCAAAGCGATTAAAGCACTAAAAGAAAGATTCCCAGATGCAAGAATTACCCTTGATCCAAATGGTGCTTGGTCGTTAAAAGAAGCGGTAGAGCTTTGCAAAGATATGCATGGAATTTTAACCTATGCTGAGGATCCATGTGGTGCGGAAAATGGTTTTTCTGGCCGTGAAGTGATGGCTGAGTTTAGAAGACAAACTGGACTTCCAACGGCAACCAACATGATTGCGACTGACTGGCGGCAAATGGGCCATACGATTTCTCTGCAATCCGTGGATATCCCGCTTGCTGACCCGCACTTCTGGACGATGCAAGGTTCTGTCCGTGTGGCGCAAATGTGTAATGATTGGGGCTTAACTTGGGGTTCTCACTCGAATAACCACTTTGATATTTCCTTAGCGATGTTTACTCATGTGGCTGCTGCGGCTCCAGGTGAAATCACGGCGATTGATACACACTGGATTTGGCAGGAGGGCATTGAGCGTCTAACGAAGGATCCATTCCAAATTGTTGATGGACATTTGACGATACCTGATAAGCCAGGCTTAGGGGTAGAAGTAGATATGGAACAAATCATGAAGGCACATGAATTATATAACAACATGGGTTTAAACTCTCGTGACGACTCTGTTGGGATGCAGTTCTACATTCCTGGCTGGAAGTTTGATAACAAGCGTCCATGTTTGGTTCGCTAATCTAAAATAGGGTGACGTTGTTGTCACCCTTATCTTATAAGAATAAGAAAGTATATAAGTTTTTTACTTCGAGAATTGTCTAGCTCCAGCGCCTAGCCCCTCGAGGTCACAAGACAATCCGTCCAAAAGGTTAAAAAGCAACCTTTCGGCCGGCTTGTCTTGTGCTTGGCTACAGAAAGCTATCGCTTTCTGTACGCATTAAGGGCGACTAGTCTTTGACCCTGCTTTCGCCGGCCAGTCGACAAGTCGCCCTATATCGGGGCTGACCAAGGCGCTTGCGCTTTTCTGATTCTAATTAACCGTAAAGGACAGATTGTTATGAAGTTTGTGCTAGCGCCTGATTCGTTTAAAGAAAGTATGACGGCTAAAAATGCTGCCCTTGCAATGGAAAGAGGCATCCGTAAAGTTTTTCCTAATGCGGAATGTGTGATTGTCCCAATGGCAGACGGTGGGGAAGGCACGGTTGAATCTCTCGTCAGTATGACAAACGGAGAAATCATTAAAACAGAGGTGCTTGGTCCACTAGGTGAAGAGATTATTGCGGAATATGGTCTCTTAGGAGAAGGGCAAACGGCAGTAATCGAGATGGCAAGTGCAAGTGGACTGGAACTCATTAAGCCTGAGGACCGTGATCCCCTTTTGACGACTACTTATGGTACTGGACAATTAATTAAACATGCGTTGGACAAAGGTGTCAAACGTTTTTTAATCGGAATTGGCGGCAGTTCGACAAATGATGGCGGGGCAGGGATGCTTCAGGCACTTGGTGTTTCTTTTAAAGATGAACGTGGTGAAGAGATATCATTTGGCGGCGGTGCCTTGGAACGGCTGCGAACAATTGATTTAAGCGATTTGGATGAAAGAATAAAAGATGTCAAAATTGATGTAGCTTGTGATGTGACCAATCCGTTAATTGGTGAAAATGGAGCCTCCGCTATTTTTGGTCCGCAAAAAGGGGCAACCCCTAAGATTGTGAAAGTGCTTGATCAGAATTTAGCTCATTATGCGGAAGTAATGAAGGAACAGCTGGGGAAAGATATCGCCCATATGGAGGGCGCCGGCGCGGCAGGTGGACTGGGTGCCGGGTTGATGGCCTTTTTAAATGCACAGTTGAAAAAGGGGGTTGACCTTGTCATCGAGTATACCAGTCTTGAAGAGCAGGTCCAAGGTGCGGATTATGTGTTTACAGGGGAAGGCAGTATTGATGGGCAAACGTTGTTTGGGAAAACACCGTATGGCGTCGCAACAATTGCTCAGAAGTATTCCATCCCAGTGATTGCCTTTGCCGGCCGGATTGGCACAGGTGTTGAGCCTTTATATGAGAACGGGTTTACGGCGATTATTGGTATTTTAAAGGGTGTGACCTCTTTAGAGGACGCGCTAGAAGCTGGAGAGACCAATATTGAGTTTGCGGCTGAAAATATCTGCCGTGTATTAAAAGTATAACTTTGATGATGCTGCCAAATTGCTTGGCAGCTATTTTTTTTAGGACAACTTTTGAACTGTTACGTTGGGGAACTTGAACCTTTTGTCATTTAAGGTAATAATGGAAAGAGATGACAAATTAGAAATTGACCCGAGGAGCTTGGAGATGAAAGACCCTTCGAAAAAGATAAATGTTGAAACAGTTAGTCGTAATACGTTGTCAAAACAGGTTATGGAAAGTATCGTCCAGCTATTAATCAGCGGTCAGCTGAAGCCAGGGGACAAGCTGCCGACAGAAATGGAGTTATTGGAGATTTTGGATGTCAGCCGCCCGGTCCTCCGTGAGGCGCTTAGTTCGCTGGAGTCCCTGGGGGTTATTACCCGTAAAACGCGTGAGGGGACATTCTTTAATAATAAAATCAGCAGTCACCCCTTTTCGGTCATGCTGGCGTTAGCACATGATAACCTGCAGGCCTTGGTAGAGGCGAGGATGGCATTGGAGTTAGGGCTTATAACGATGGCGGCTGAGAAAATCAGTGAGGAAGAACTCGCAAGATTAAAGCAGACGATTGATTTTATTGAGAATTGTCAAGATGGTAATTATGGGGAAGCGGATATGGAATTTCACCGCATTATTGCGCTAAGTGCTGATAATCCGATCGTCGAGGGGATGATTGATTCCTTAATTGTGACCCTGGTGAAGATCAATAGTGAAATTAAGGTCCGAGAACCGGAGAGAACGGTCCGCCATCATACGGCGATTTACGAAGCACTCAAAAGCCGTGACCCCTTCGAAGCCTTTCACCAAATGTATCTCCACCTCGATTACGTCCGGCAGAAGGTGCTGAAAGGGAATAGAGTCTAGAAAGAGGGTGTCTCTAAAGTATAACTTTTAGGGGCACCCCTTTTTTATACACTAAACTAGTCTGTTGATTTCCGCTCCAGGCGCTTCGCTTTCCGATCCAATCAACAGAGTGTGTAAAAATTATTCATCAACTACCTTTTGGGTCCGCCTCTTAATCGTATTTGCACCATATTTTAAATAAATACTTATTTTTTCATCAACCACTTGGTAACGATTCTAGATTCATCATCTGTTAGAAGGTGTCCTGGCATTTTATCGGATCCCTCGGTAATCATCTTATATAATTCATCTTCTGAGTATTTACTGCTCATATTTAAAACAGACGGTCCGACGGCGCCTTTTAAGTTACCGCCATGACAGGCTGAGCACTTATTTCCATAAAGCGTCTCTCCATCTAATGCTTCTGTCTTATCCGCAGCTTTTGATGAACATCCTGCCAATAATACAAGTGATAAGCCTACCACTGCCCAGAGTTTTTTCATATATAAATCCTCCATAATCATAGTTAAGTAGAAAAGAACGGTTCCTAACTTGATTATAAGGTGAATAAAGCTGGAAATAGGGCTCAAAAGATGAAAGTTTTGGCACAAATGAAAGACCGTCACCTTAAGAGGTAACGGTCTCATCAACTGTTTGAACTTCCGACTCATGAACCAGCTGCACATTAAATTTGCTGTCCTTTTCTCTAATTTCCCAATAACCAGAACTATATTTATAAATTACAATAAAAAGCTTCCCGTCATACAGTACATTTTCTATATTCATCCCAATACCATCCTTTTCTGTTAGTTGAATGATACTATCTATATTCCAACGTTCGCTAAATTATGACGAGAAATTTGGGAGCTCAACCAGAAAGCAAGCTAGCAGTAATAAACCATCTACATCCACTCTAGCAAAGTGTTTCATAGAGTAAAAAAGTTTTTCACAAGTTCCGGCAAAATTTGAGATTATTCGAAAGGGATTGATCATATCATTAGGGACTACGGACCTTACCCGTCAATTCTCAACATAAACAATATAAAAAGTGTCGATATTTGATGATGAAAATCAGTTCCTTGAATCCGCTTACAACTAGTAAACTTATTACACAGGAAGTTTTTAATATAAGGGGTTATCGATCATGACGAATGAGGATTTATTCTTACAAATTGAAAATCTGCGATTAAAAATGATCAAAGTAGGGCTTTCCAAAGGATTTACCTCAGCGGAAACGGTAAGACTTAGTGAGAGACTTGATAGATTAATTAACCTGCAAATGGGTTTAATAGAAGAACTAACAGCATAAGAAGATTTACATACACGAAGTTTTTTCCCAAACAGCAAGGAATGGACATAATAGGGTGAATCGTCATTTTTTCAATAAAAAACTATTAAAACGGCAGAGGGAGTAGCCCTCTGCCTCATTTTTTTCCACATTGACAAAACTTTTAAAAAATACCTGTAAGGTATGCATGACAGCTGTCTATTTAATAGGCGGGCAGCAGCCCAGATTTCGTAAAATAAGAGAATAATGATTCCACTCTGAGAATTGTCTAGTCTCTGACCCTGTTCATGGCGCTTCCGCTTTCCTAATTAAGATTTTTGCTGCTCTTTAGCTTGTGATGTAATTTATTTAAATTCTCCATAAGCTGCTCATACTCGCTTAGCTCAATGTGACAGGTTTCAATTTTTTCACTGACCTTTTGAGTGATCGCTGGTTTTTCGGCAAAGGCCTTCTTTTCTAAAAAAATAAAGACCTTTCTTTCGTCCTCAGTGGAACGTTCCTTACGAAGCCAGCCGTTCCCCTCCATTCTAGCGACCATGGGCGTTAAGGTGCCAGTCCCAAGATTTAATCTCTCACCCAAGTCTTTCACTGTTACCCCATCCTTTTCCCATAATGCCAATAAGACTAAGTATTGTGGATAGGTTAATCCGAAAGATTGAAGAACCGTTGAATACAGTTTTGTAAATTCGCTAGCAGTTTCATAGATGGCAAAACATAGTTGATTTTTTAACGTGAAAAAGTCCTTCAAGTGATCACCTTTAAGAAAATAATTTTTTAATATCCTGTTCCATCCTGCTTGGATCAACCGTTGGGGCGTAACGCTCAACGACCTGGCCATTGGCATCGATCAGGAACTTCGTGAAATTCCATTTAATATTTCTTGATAGCAGTCCCTTTTTCTGTTCTTTTAAAAAGTTAAATAAAGGTTCCGCTTTTTCTCCGTTTACATCTACCTTCGCAAACATAGGAAAGGTTACGCCATAGTTTACTTGGCAAAATTGAGTGGTTTCCTCAATGTCAGCAAATTCCTGATTGTTGAATTGATCACAAGGGAATCCTAAAATGGTTAAACCCTGGTCATTATACTTTTCATATAATCCTTGAAGTCCTTTAAATTGCGGTGTAAAGCCACACTTGCTAGCTGTATTAACGATAACCAATGGTTTCCCTTCATATTCTTTTAATGATCTCGTTTCCCCGTTAGGCAATTTGACACTAAAATCATATACAGTTGTCATGTGTTCCCCTCCCAAAATAATTAAATCGTGTACAATCTAATCGTACACGATTTAATTTATTTTAGCAATTATTTACGTCTTCGTTCTTTTGATTTTTTTATTTTCATCAGCTTTGTAGGAGGCTGCTTACGAATCCATTTGATAAAGCTGGCAAGCTTTTCATCCGCTCTCAGTTCGGGTAAAGTAGACAGCCGGGCCGCAATTTCTTCATTGGTATAGAGGGCGTGAATTTGCTTGTGACAAGGAATACAAAGGTTTGCGGTGGCGCCAAATGTTCCGCCCATTTCTTTTGGAAGCAGGTGGTGGACCGTCGTTTCCACCTGTTGCCGTCCACAAAGTTCACAAGTCCCCATAGTTTTGTCCCTCCGGTATTTTTGGTACTATTATGTACAAGAAGTGGTTTCGGGATTCTCGAGTTTAGATAAGGGAAAGTTATTGGCGCCTATTTAGCGAAAAGGGAAGGGCTGCAAACGATTCGGAAGGTCCAGGAACAGTTAAGCCGGGGCCAGCTTCCTGGGGATGCGCTTTTAGATGGCATCTGTATTTTAATAGGAGGGACCTTTTTATTAACTCCAGGATTTATTACCGATATTGTTGGTTTTCTAATGCTTTTTCCACCGACAAGGAAGGTATTTAAGTATTTCATTAGTTACTTTTTCAAAAAGAGGATTAATAGGAGCAATCGGAAAATTATTAAATAAAAGGATGGTTATGATTGGGTTGATTTCCGCTCCAGTCGCTCGCTTTCCGCGGGCGTGCCGGGGAGCCTCCTCGGCGCTAAAGCGCCTGTGGGGTCTCCCCTGCCCCGTACTCCCGCAGGAGTCGAGCGCCTTCCGCTCCAATCA
>NZ_JBALPZ010000065.1:1173-23197 GCF_036965645.1 Neobacillus drentensis | reverse complement strand
GCGAAGAAAAAGGCAGCCGCAGCGGCGAAAGCCAAAGCAGCAGCGGCAGCAAAAGCAAAGGCAGCGGCAGCCGCAAAGGCCAAAGCAAGCGGAACTGATGCTGCAGATGCAGGCGGCGATGATGAAAAGGCAAAAGCGATTGCAGCAGCAAAAGCAAAGGCGAAAGCCGCGGCCGCAGCCAAAGCCAAAGCAGCAGCAGGCGGGAAGACCGGCACTGCAGCGGAACCGGCAGCCGAAGTGAAGCCATCTGTCAATCAGCCATACTTAGTTAAGTATGTAAAAGTGATTGAGGAACACTTAGGGCCGGATGTTTTAGAAGATTCTTATATTAATAAACTATCCAAGGATGTTCCGACACTTGTGGCGAAGCAGGATACATATTTTAAAGTAGCTCAATTTTTAAAATTTAATGAGCTGCTCGGATTTGACTATCTGTCAGAGCTGCATGGAACAGATTTTGAAACCCATATGGAAGTCTATGTTCACTTATACTCATACAAAAACCGTCAATCGGTGGCATTGAAAGTGAGAATTGACCGAGATGAACCAACAATCGATTCCTTGCAGCCACTGTGGGCCGGCGCAAACTGGCCTGAATGTGAAGCATACGATTTACTTGGGATTAACTTTAAAGGACATCCGGATTTACATCGGATCCTGCTAGGAGAAGATTGGGTTGGCCATCCACTGCGTAAAGATTATGAACAGTATGATGTGGAGGTGTAACCAATGATCAGAACAGAAGAAATGTTACTAAACGTCGGTCCCCAGCACCCAAGTACACACGGTGTTTTCCGTCTGGTGGTTAAAATTGATGGGGAAATCATCACCGAAGCAAAGCCTGTCATCGGCTATTTACACCGTGGAACGGAAAAATTAGCCGAGAACCTGCAATATACACAGATTATTCCTTATACGGACCGGATGGACTACCTATCGGCGATGACTAATAATTATGTCATCTGTCATGCGGTTGAAACGATGATGGGGATTCAGGTTCCTGACCGCGCGGAATACCTTCGCGTACTGGCGATGGAGTTAGGGCGGATTGCGAGTCACCTTGTGGCCTGGGGAACTTATGTCCTTGACCTAGGTGCGACAAGTCCATTTATTTATGCCTTCCGTGATCGTGAAATGATTATCAATATGCTGAACGAGTTATCAGGTGCCCGCTTGACCTTCAATTATATGCGTGTTGGCGGTGTAAAATGGGATGCTCCTGAGGGCTGGATTGAAAATGTAAGAGATTTCGTTCCTTATTTGCGCGAGCAACTGAAGGGCTACCACGACCTTGTTTCCGGAAATGAAATCTTTTTAGACAGGGTAAAAGGTGTAGGTAAGTATACGAAAGAAGAAGCCCTTCAGTATTCACTCAGTGGACCGAACCTTCGCAGTACAGGTGTGAAGTGGGATCTTCGTAAAGATGAGCCATATTCGATTTATGACCGGTTTGACTTTGATGTGCCGACTTCCGAGGACGGCGACTGCTTAGCGCGCTACCACTTACGTCTTGAGGAAATCACTGAATCGTTAAAAATCATCGAGCAGGCTGTTGAGCAATTTCCTGCTGAAGGTGAAATTATGGCTAAGGTTCCCAAAATCATCAAAGTACCAAAAGGTGAAGGGTTTGTCCGAATCGAATCACCGCGCGGCGAGATTGGCTGCTATATTTACAGTGACGGGAAGAAAGAACCGTACCGCTTAAAATTTAGGAGACCATCATTCTATAATCTACAAATCCTGCCGAAATTACTAGTAGGTGAAAATATTGCAAACTTGATTGCCATTTTAGGGGCAGTGGATATTGTCCTTGGGGAGGTCGACGGCTAATGATTCAAGATTTGCTCCAATCAAGCCCTGGCTTAGTTAACTTTGGAATCTTCTTTTTACTTGGTGTCGTCTTGCTTTTAGTCGTATTAGGTTTCGTAACTTACGGAATCTTAGCCGAGCGGAAAGTAATGGGATATATGCAATTACGTCACGGTCCAAACCAACTTGGGGGCCGCTGGGGGCTATTGCAGACTGTCGCAGACGTATTAAAGTTATTATTAAAAGAAGATGTCATCCCGAAAGCAGCGGACCGGCCATTATTTATTTTGGCGCCGATCATTGCCTTCGCACCGTCATTCATGGTGCTGGCAACCTTACCGTTTACCGATAAGTTTCAGTTCGCGGATATTGGTGTCGGCTTACTTTATTACATTGCGGTTTCAGGTTTAACCGTTTTTGGGATGCTGCTAGGCGGCTGGGCCTCGAATAATAAATACGCACTTTTAGGCGGTATGCGTGCAGCGGCACAAATGATTTCCTATGAAATCCCGCTGGTTATGTCCGTTTTAGGGGTAATCCTGTTAGCAGGAAGTTTAAATTTAAATGATATCGTCATGCAGCAGAAGCATGGCTGGTTTATTCTTTTGCAGCCAATTGGCTTTATCGTATTCTTTATTGCGTCGATTGCAGAATTAAACCGGACACCGTTTGACTTGCCCGAGTCAGAGAACGAATTAGTTGCCGGTTATTTCGTTGAATATGCTGGATTTCGCTGGGCGTTCTTTATGCTTTCAGAGTATGTGTATGTATTTGGGATGTCGACACTAATTACGATCATCTTCCTTGGAGGCTGGCTTGCACCATTTGCGTTCCTTAGCTTTATTCCTGGAGCAGTATGGTTTGCACTTAAGTTCTGTTTAGTTGTCTTCATTTATTTCTGGATTCGCAGTACGCTGCCGCGTTTCCGCGTCGACAGATTGATGGAATTCGGCTGGAAGGTCCTATTGCCAATTGCCCTAGGAAACATCTTCCTTACCGCTCTCATCAAATCACTATTCTTTTAAATGGGGTGCAGTCACCATTATCGACATTAACAAAGTGATAGTGGTACAAATGGTGCCTGACACCAATAACAATATTTAAACTGTCAAAAGGGGTGAAAAACGTGCTTGGAGTATTTAAAGGCTTGAAATATACCCTTAAACAATTATCGCGCGAGAAGGTTACGTACGATTATCCGAATGAGCCGCTTCCGCTGCCGGACCGCTTTCGCGGCATCCAAAAGTTTTACCCGGAGAAATGTATTGTCTGTAATCAATGCATGAATATCTGCCCAACGGAATGTATTAATCTAACGGGTAAGAAGCATCCGGACCCAACGAAAAAGGGAAAAATCATCGACACATACGATATTAACTTCGAAATCTGTATCCTATGTGACCTGTGCACAGAGGTTTGCCCGACGGAAGCAATCGTTATGACGAATAACTTCGAGCTCGCCGCCTACAGCCGTGATATGTTATTTAAAAATCTAGAATGGCTGGATGAAAACGACGAAAACGTACGGCAGGTGAATAAACCATGACATTCTCAGGCGAATTCCTAGCATTTATGGGACTCGCACTCGTTGCCATTATCGGCGGCGTGCTGCTGTTAAACCTGAATAAGGTAATTCATATGGTCGTCGCTCTTATTTTCACATTCATTGCGATCGCGGGGATTTATGTACTGCTTTCGGCAGAGTTTATCGCGGTAGTGCAAATCTTAATCTATTCAGGAGCCATCACGATTATTATGCTTTTCGGTATCATGCTGACGAAGCATAACGATGAAAGTGAACCCAAAACAGGCAGGTTACGAAAGTTCCTCTTGTTCCTTGGAGTGGCGGGCTTTGCCTTTGCGGTTTACATTGGCATCTACAATTTCAATATTGAGCAGGCTCCGTCCAAACTTCATGAAAATAACACATTGCAAATCGGGCAGGCGCTCTACTCAAAATATATTATTCCATTTGAGTTAACTTCCGTGTTACTATTGGTCGCCCTTGTCGGATCCATTATCTTAGCGAAAAATGATAAGAAGAAGGAGGCGGATAAGGAATGAGTTCAGTTCCCGCTTCAGCCTTCCTGGCACTGGCACTAATTCTATTTTGCATCGGCTTATACGGTGCGTTGACAAAGAAAAATACTGTTATTGTCCTGATTTCAATTGAACTAATGCTGAATGCCGTTAATATTAATCTGGTAACCTTCAGCAAATATGGCATCACACCGTCGATTACAGGTCAAATCTTCGCCTTGTTTGCCATCAGTGTCGCAGCAGCAGAAGCAGCGGTAGGGCTCGCCATTCTAATTGCCCTTTATCGCAACAAGAAAACGGTCAACATCGACGATATGGACACGATGAAACACTAAAGGGCCTAGGGCAACCCCCGGGTAGTAACAAGCAGCACTCGGGAGGTTTTCGACCAAACTTCGGGCAGTGACAAGCACACCGTCCATCGGTGGAATCGACAAAATTCGGATGGTCCCTCATAACCATCCAAGGGGTTGATAATATTGGAAAATGCATGGCTTATCCCGCTTTTCCCGCTATTATCGTTTTTGATCCTTCTTCTATTCGGTAAGCGGCTGAAGGAGGCGAGCGCATATGTGGGGATTCTCCTCACGCTCGCATCGCTGATATATTCCATTTTGGTCTTATTCCAGCGCTTTTCAGAGCCAACCTACGGGACAAATTTTGAATGGCTCACGATTGGGGATCTGCATCTTACAGCGGGTTTCGAAGTCAATCAATTAAATGCATTAATGCTGGTAATCGTTTCGCTCGTTAGTTTCTTAGTACATACGTACTCAAAAGGGTACATGCATGATGACGAGCGGTTCCATGTGTTTTATGCTTATTTAGGATTATTTACATTTGCAATGCTGGGGCTGGTAATATCGCCAAACCTGCTGCAAACCTATATTTTCTGGGAGCTAGTTGGTGTTGGTTCCTTCTTATTAATTGGTTTTTATTTTTACAAAGAAGAAGCGAAAGCGGCTGCCAAAAAGGCGTTCATCATGACCCGTATTGGGGATGTCGGCCTGTTTATCGGAATGATCCTCCTTTTCTGGGAGACGAAAAGCTTTGAATATAGCGTCATTTTCCATTCAGTGGAAGCCGGCGCTATCCCAACATCGATGATTACCTTGATTGCGATTCTCATATTTATCGGGGCTGTCGGAAAATCCGGTCAGTTCCCGCTTCATACCTGGCTTCCAGATGCGATGGAAGGTCCGACTCCTGTTTCGGCCTTAATCCATGCCGCCACCATGGTTGCCGCTGGTGTATACTTGGTCGCAGCACTGTTCCCATTATTCTTAGCCAGCAAAACGGCACTGCTTACGATTGCAGTTATCGGTGCGTTTACTGCCATTTTTGCGGCAAGCATTGGTTTAGTGCAAACCGATATCAAACGGGTTCTTGCCTACTCAACGGTCTCACAGCTCGGCTACATGATGTTAGCCCTCGGCTCTGCCGGCTATGTAGCAGGTGTATTCCACTTAATGACACATGCCTTCTTTAAGGCCTTGCTGTTCTTAGCAGCAGGTTCAGTCATTCATGCGGTACACACGCAAAACATTGAGGAAATGGGCGGGCTTTGGAAAAAATTAAAGCTGACCGGGCCGTTATTCTTAATTGGAACCCTTGCAATCAGCGGGGTGCCGTTATTATCCGGTTTCTTCTCAAAGGATGAAATCCTGGCGGCGGCATGGGAAGGCGGACATCCAATTTTATTCTTACTTGCCCTCGCGGCTGCCTTCATGACGGCATTCTATATGTTCCGTTTGTTCTTCCTGGTCTTTACCGGAGAAGCACGCGGCAACCAGCAGCATGTTCACGAATCGCCATCCAATATGACCTTGCCAATGATTATCCTTGGCGTACTCGCAGTCCTTGCTGGTTACGTGAACACACCATGGTTCGGAACGTTCCTTGGCGACTGGCTCGTGGATGGCAATGCAGCACTTGCCCAGCATGGACATACAGAAGGTCCTGCCTGGATTATGATCGCAGCAACGCTCGTATCGTTAGCAGGGATTTTTCTTGCCTACTTGATGTACTATAAGCGTTCACTTGCCCGCAACTGGTTAAGCGGAACAGGGGACACCTTGCACAGTATTTTATTAAATAAGTATTTTGTTGACGAGTTCTATCAATATACCGTGGTCGCAGCTTCCAAGGCACTCAGCTACTTCTTGCGGTTCATTGATGTTTTCATTGTTGAAGGGCTTGTCAAAGGCGTGGTCGGGATTGTCCAAGGACTCGGCAGAGCCGGATCCAAATTACAATCCGGACAGGTACAGACCTATGGTGCGGTTGCCTTTATCGGTCTCGCACTGCTCGCTGTCATTTTTGCATTAACAGGGGGGTACTTACGATGAATTTATCAGCTGTTCTTTCAATCCTAGTATTCTCCCCAATACTCGGTATCATCGTCTTGGCCATGATGCCAAAAACAGTCGAAGCACCCATCAAAATCGTTGGCTTTCTAGCAACCTTGCCGGCACTATTTCTGTCATTGGCCTGCTATCTCCATTTTCAGTGGGGCAAGAACTTGGCAGACTTCAATGTCGCGAAAGAGTGGATTCACATCCGCGGCATGAACACGGAAGAGCCTTACTTTGCGGTCAACTATGAATTGGGCTTAAGCGGCTTCCAGCTTCTGCTAGTCGTGTTAACCGCCGTAGTGGCAACATTATCCGCGATTGCCGCTGCACGGTTTGTTAAAAAAGAATGGAAAGGCTATTTTATGCTGTTCCTTCTTTTAGAAGTAGGTATGCTCGGCGTGTTTACGGCTGAAAACCTAATTTTATTTTTCATATTCTTCGAGGTTACGCTCATTCCAACGTTCTTTTTAATTGGAAAATGGGGCTATTTTGAAAAAGAAAAAGCTGCCTATAGTTTCTTAATCTACAACGGCTTAGGCTCTGCCGTTCTTCTAATTGTGATTATGATTCTATTTGCGAAAACAGGTACCACCAATATTGAGATGTTGACACAAATGATGGCAGACCCAAGTGCGCCGCTATCAGGTGACTTGAAAATGGGTCTCTTCATCGGTCTATTGATTGCCTTTGGTGTGAAGTTACCAATCTTTCCATTACACAGCTGGATGTTAAAGGTTCACGTTCAGGCACCGCCAGCCGTTGTTATGATTCACTCTGGGATTCTATTAAAAATTGGTGCCTACGGACTAATTCGTTTTGGAATGGGGATTTTCCCGCACCAGTTTGATACCCTGTCGACACTGATTGCCGTCCTTGGTGTAATCAACCTCCTTTACGGGGCGTTCCTGGCGTTCATTCAAACGGACTTTAAAATGGTGTTGGCGTATTCGTCGATTTCTCACATGGGGATCGTGCTCATTGGCCTTGCGGCGATGAATACAGCTGGAGTGCAGGGGGCAATTTTCCAAGTGGTCTCGCACGGTTTAATATCGGCGTTATTGTTCTTCATTGTCGGCATCCTGTACGAGCGTACCGATACCTCGCTTCTTGAGAACCTGGGCGGAATGGCGAAGGGGATGCCGCTGGCAGCTGGCTTCTTGCTTGCTGGAGGGATGGCTTCACTGGGACTTCCTGGCATGTCCGGTTTTGTCAGTGAATTTATGGCCTTCCTAGGGCTTTTCAAGGAAATTCCATGGCTTGCAGCCGTAGGAACCATTGGTATTATCATGACGGCAGCCTATGTATTGCGAGCTGTCTTGGGCATCACATATGGCAAATCGCAGCGTGAATTTACTGGTGTCATCGACCTAAAAGGCGTCGAATTCGTACCGGTTGTCGTTTTAATGCTATTAATCGTGTTAATTGGCGTTTATCCAAGTGTTCTAAGTTCTCCACTGCAAACAACACTAGAAACCATCATGTTAGGGTTAGGAGGGTGATGAAGGATGGATTTATCGACATTGAAATCATTTAACTGGAGTGTCATGACACCAGAGTTCATCATCCTCGGTGTAGCAGCTGCGCTGACATTAATTGATTTA
This sequence comes from Neobacillus drentensis, assembly GCF_036965645.1. Taxonomy (GTDB): domain Bacteria; phylum Bacillota; class Bacilli; order Bacillales; family Cytobacillaceae; genus Neobacillus; species Neobacillus drentensis_D. The sequence continues at coordinate 15,393 of NZ_JBALPZ010000065.1, read as the reverse complement.
TTTTTACCAAAAAAACAAGACCGCCGCTTCCTTGGCTGGATTGGGATTCTCGGTATATTGGCCGCCATTGTATCGGTTGTATCGCTGATCAATACGGACGCAACATCCATCTTGGATGACAGCTTCACCTTGGATTCCTTTGGCAAAGCCTTTAAATTAATCCTGCTTGTCGGTGCGGGTCTCGTCATGTTCCTTGCTGTCAGCTATGAGGCAAAGGAAGGAATGGAAGATTACCGCGGTGAGTTTTATTACTTATTCTTAACGGCCTTGCTCGGTGCGATGGTGATGACCTCAAGCGGGGATTTAATCACGTTATTCATTGGGCTGGAATTGTTAACTGTTTCGTCTTATATCCTAGCGGGCATCCGTAAGCATAACTTACAATCAAATGAGTCGGCGATGAAGTACGTCATCAATGGTGGTATTTCAACCGCCATCACTTTGTTTGGGATGAGCTATGTGTATGGATTAACAGGATCAACGAACCTGTACGACATTGCCCAGACACTGTCTGCGGTAACAGATGCGCAGCATGCTTACTTGCTCGGTCTTTCCTTCTTAATTATTTTTGTAGGTTTGTCGTTTAAGTTAGCGGCAGCGCCGTACCATATGTGGGCGCCAGACGTTTATCAAGGGGCACCAACACCAGTAACAGCCTTCTTGAGTGTAGTTTCTAAATCAGCTGGCTTTGTTATCGTGATTCGTCTATTGATTGCTGTCTTCTATAATGCGGCTCCAACAGGGTCAAATGGGGAAGGCATCCTGTTCAAAATGCAGGATTATCTCGCTGTAATAGCAGCTGTCACCATGATTGTCGGAAACGTAGTTGCTTTAAAACAGTCAGATATTAAGCGATTGTTTGCCTATTCCAGTATCGCCCACGCCGGGTATATACTGGTCGCGTTAACCAGTTTGAGTTCGAATATGCTCTTTTCAATCTGGTTCTACCTGCTTGCCTATATGCTAATGAACCTCGGTGCATTCGCGGTAATTCAGCTGATCACGGAGCAGTCCGGTTCAACCAAAATTGCCGATTTCGCTGGTCTATATCGACGTTCACCAGTTCTCGCTGTCATTATGGGAATTCTCTTAGTTTCCTTAGCAGGCTTCCCGGGTACAGCTGGTTTTATTGGCAAATTAAATATCTTTGTCGGGACCTTCTACGGCACTCCGCATTATGTGCTGGCATCGATCATGATTGCGACGACTGTCGTTTCGTATTTCTATTATTTCGGCGTGATGACGCAAATGTTCTTCCGCCCGGCTGCGGACGAGCGCAAACTGAACATTCCATTCGGCATCGTTGTCGTGCTGCTTGTCGCAGTGGTCGGGTCCGTTCTTTTCGGAGTGGCACCAAACATCGCGCTCGACTTCTTAAATAATCTGCAGTAATTTTTTAAAAAAGGAACTCAAGCTGGGGCTATGAACTTGGCTTGTCCTGGGAAGAGGGTATTTCCCCGGGAAATAAAAGAACGATCCGGTCGGAAGCTTTGGGGAAGGCGGCCGACCGGTTAACTTGGTCAAATAAAAGGGGTAAACATAGAAAAGAAGAGGCTTAGGGGAGCCTCTTCTTTATTGTATTTATATAGATAATGTTTAATCCGATAATTTATCTTTTACGTCCCCAATGCCTTCCTTCACTTTGCCCTTCAGTTTATCAAATTTTCCCTCGGTTTCGGTGGAACGATCATCGGTTGTTTTACCCCATTGTTCTTTTGCTTCCCCTTTGACTTGATCAAAACGGCCTTTTAGTTCATCCTTATTCATTTTAATATCCTCCTTCATTGAAAATCGTTTACTTGTTATTATCCTTAATTTCCTTTTCCACATCATTCTTAATATCTTCTAAATTATTCTTAGCTTCTGTTAAGTTCTCTTTTGCTGATTGCTTGGTACTTGTATCAACCGCATCCTTTTTCTGGCCATCACTTATTCCGTTATCCTGGTCGACGCCATCACCGCACCCGGCCAAACCGCCAAAAGTCAGTAATGCTGCAAATCCACCAGCTAACAAGGTTTTCCTCCTCATCTTACTCCTCCTTTTGTTATTCGGTTGTAGAGTATATTCCCATGGAAAATGGCTGTGAAACCTCTTTTTTTAGGTGGGTGTGGGGGGAACTTGCGGATAAGAGGTGCCAACTTGCGGATAACACGCCTCTATTTGCGGAGGTACAGTTCTAACTTGCGGATAACAAACTCCAACTTGCGGAAAGCACGCCTCAATTTGCGGGTAGCCGGCTCCAACTTGTGGATAACGAGCTCCCATTTGCGTCGGATGTTTGAAAAGAAAAAGAGGGGGTATACCATCTACCAAACTTACAAAAAGGAGCGATGTTTATGAACGTAACTAACATGTTATCTGGCTGGTACATATATACAGATCAGATTCCCCGTTTGATATTAGCCCTTCTCGTTCTATTAGTAGGCTGGCTAATCGCAAAAGGAATAGGGAAAGCCGTAACATCATTATTAAAGAAAACAAAATTTGATGACAAGTTGTTCTCGAATTTTGGAACTAGTAGAAAATATTCGTCAGAAACCATCATTGGAAAAATAGTTTACTATGCATTATTAGTGGTCGTCTGGATCATCTTTTTTAACATGCTCCACTTAAGCCTGATTGCCGCACCGCTTGTCAACATGATGACAGCCATTACAGGGGCAATCCCAAATATACTAAAAGCGGCTCTTATTCTACTTTTTGCCTGGGTGGTTGCTTACTTGCTGCGTCTGCTTTTCAAAAAAGGAGCAGCCATGCTTCAGTTAGAATTACGAATGGTTAAATGGAAAATGGCTGAAAATCAAGTAGAAGCCCATTATAGTGTGGAAAGAATCGCACAAGGCGTATTCTATTTTGTTCTATTGCTATTTTTACCAGGAGTATTAGGGGCATTACAAATTGAAGGAATTTCAGGACCATTCACACATGCACTAACTTCTATGCTAGCGTTTATTCCGAAATTATTTGCTGCCGCATTGATCGTATTAGTAGGCTGGTTGATTGCTAAATTGGTCCGCGAAATACTCACAAACTTCTTAAAAAGCCTAGGGGCCGACCATATCGGGCAGCGATACGGCATTATCAAGGATAAGGAAGAGGCCAATCTATCAAGTATCATCGGGAATATTGTGTTTATCCTCATCTTAATTCCAACCATCATTACGGCTTTGGAGAAACTAGATTTGAAGGGAATCTCTGAACCAGCAATCTCGATGTTAAATCACATTCTAACGTTAATCCCGAATATGGTAGTTGCCATCATTCTGATGTTAGTTGGTATCTGGTTAGGTAAGTGGATTGAAAAAATGGTTGTCCAAATGCTATGGCGTTTACGATTTGATAACATCTTCCACCAAATTGGAATTGGTTCAATCACACCGGAAAAACCGAAGTTCACCTTATCACAAATAGTGGGACTGCTTGTTAAGATTGTGGTTGTGCTGCTATTCGCAGTCGAAGCTTTACAAATTGTTCATTTAGACTTCTTAGTAACACTGGCAACAGGAGTAATTGCTTACCTGCCAATGCTGCTAGCGGCTATTTTAATCTTAGGTGTAGGATTATATGTCGGCCATTTATTGGAGCGTATTTTACAAAATGTCATTAAAAATAACTACTCACGCACCCTCGCAGCCATTGCGAAATATACGATTTTTGCGATCACGGTGTTTATGGCATTAGACCAGCTTGGTGTGGCGCACTCCATTGTAAATGCAGCCTTCATTCTCGTCTTAGGCGGGCTGGCACTCGCATTTGGTCTCGCGTTTGGCCTTGGCGGAAAATCGTTTGCCGCTAAATATTTAGAAAAACTTGATGACAAGCTGGATAAGAATAATCATTTATAAACAAGGGCAATCCGGAATCCAGCGGGATTTCGGATTGTTATTTTGGGGGATAAGAAGGTATAAAAGTTTTTATCTTTGAGAATTGTCTAGCTCCAGCGCCTAGCCCCTCGATGGTCTACAGCCAATCCGTCCAAAAGGTTAAAAAGCAACCTTTCGGCCGGCTCGTCTTATGCTTGTCGGGGCTGACCAAGGCGCTTGCGCTTTTCTTATAGGGAGGTGTTCGGTCTTTGCTGTGGTTTAACGTATTAATGATCATTCTGCTGATTGTCTTAACTGGCTTCTTCGTGGCGATTGAATTCGCGATTGTCAAGGTGAGAACATCACGGATTGAACAATTGCTGGCGGAAGGGGAAAGCCGTGCGGCCGCCGCACAAAGAGTTGTCACACACCTTGATGAGTATCTCTCTGCTTGCCAGCTCGGCATCACTGTGACAGCGCTAGGACTCGGGTGGCTCGGCGAACCGACGGTGGAGAAGCTATTTCATCCTGTACTTGCAGCTTTAAATATTAATGAGGCCGTTACCCATTTCTTATCCTTTACCTTGGCATTTGTAGTCGTTACCTTTATTCATGTTGTCGCAGGGGAGTTGGCGCCGAAAACCTTCGCGATTCAAAAAGCGGAGCAGATCACCTTATGGTTTGCCAAACCGATCATCTGGTTTTACAAGCTCATGTTTCCGTTTATTTGGCTCTTAAACCATTCTGCCCGTCTGCTTGTTGGTATGTTTGGTCTCAAACCGGCCTCTGAGCATGAAATGGCTCATTCGGAAGAAGAACTGCGCATCCTCTTGTCGGAAAGCTATAAAAGCGGGGAGATTAATCGGAACGAATGGCGATATGTGAACAACATTTTTGAATTTGATGAACGATTAGCCAAAGAAATTATGGTTCCCCGCACGGAAATGTGCTGCATATCGCTAGGTGATACGCCCGAGGAGATTGCTCAAAAGCTTGGAAGGGAAAAGTTTACCCGTTATCCGGTGGTCGAGAGGGATAAGGATCATGTTCTTGGGATGCTGAACGTGAAAATGTTATTAACACAGCGGTTTATGAATAAAAGCTCTCAGCAAGAATGGAACCTCGGATCCCATATTCAGCCGGTTATTACCGCGATTGAAAACATCCCGATTCATAATTTGCTGCTGATGATGCAAAAAGAACGGACCCATATGGCGATTTTACTCGATGAATATGGCGGTACAGCCGGACTGGTAACGGTCGAAGATATTATCGAAGAAATTGTCGGTGAGGTAAGGGATGAGTTTGATGGTGACGAAGTTCCAGCGATTCGGACCATCATACCGCGGACTCACTATATCATAGATGCTAAAGTTGCGATTCAGAGAGTGAACGAGTTACTCGGAATCGATTTAAGCGCGGATGGCATCGAGACGCTTGGCGGCTGGTTTTTAACAGAAAGGTCAGCGCAGATCGACGATGATGCGGTCGTAGTGGCAGAGGGATTTGAGTTTAGGGTCAGCGAATCAGAGGGATTTCATATTAAGTATGTTGAAGTGAAAAAAAATGCTGCTTAGAGGTGTATTCAAAATATGCTTGTCCCGCCACAGTCCATGATACTGTGGCATTTTTAGTGTATGCAAGGATGTTCCCACATACAGCCAAGGGGTAGAGGGAATTTAATCGTTCAACTGTTTTCACTTTTCTGTGAAAAAGTATGTATTAATTCGATTGAAGAAAATTTTTATACTAAATACATAAATTGAAAACGTTTTATAGATTGAAAGACTAGGAGGAATAAAGATTGAATACATCTTGGCTTGAATTAGAAGGTAAAGTTGCAATTGTAACTGGCGGTGCATCTGGTATCGGATTAAGTATTGCGGATGAACTAAGAAAAAGTGGAGCAAAAGTAGTTGTCTCTGACCTACATGTGGAAGAAGGACCACAGGCTGATGGAACTTATTTTATAAAGTGTGATGTAACGAAAAAAGAAAGCGTTGACCTTATGGTGTCAAAGACGGTGGAATTATTCGGATCTTTAGATATTCTCGTCAATAATGCCGGCGTCAACCTTCCGAGACTATTAGTAGATGTAATAGGAGAAAGACCAGAATACGAGTTAAGTGAAAAAGATTTCGATTTTATGGTAGCGGTTAACCAAAAGGGTCCTTTCCTTTGTTCACAGGCTGCCGCAAAGGAAATGGTCAAGCAAAATAAAGGAGTGATTGTCAATATTGCTTCTGAGGCAGGTCAAGAAGGGTCGGCTGGTCAAAGTTGTTACTCCGCAACCAAGGGAGCCATCATTTCCTTCACTCGTGCGTGGGCAAAAGAATTAGGCAAATATAATATTCGTGTAGCAGCTGTGGCACCTGGAATCATGGAAACAACCGGATTAAGGACAGATGCCTATAATGAAGCATTAGCATATACACGTGGTGTGACAGTTGATGGGTTAGCAACCGATTATAGCAAGTCCATTCCGTTAGCTAGAGAAGGAAAATTATCTGAAGTAGGCGAGCTTGTTTCTTACCTTGCTTCCGACCGTTCTAGTTATATTACCGGTACAACAATCAATATCTCAGGTGGTAAATCTCGCGGTTAAAACGAAGGTAAGATAAAGCGATATGCCTTTTCTTGAATGCCGATACCGGAAAATAACAAGCAAACAGTATTAATTGTTCATATCATTAGTTTTCGGATATAATTTTGGCATTGGTTTTTAGAAGAAGGGGGTGAGGAAAATGTCTGATTTAATGATGGATGAACGAGTTGTTCAAATACTGGAGATAGTAAGGAAGAAAACTTACTGCTCCTTGGAGTACCTCGCTGAAACATTAGGGGTAAGCACTAGAACTATTCGAAATTATAGTAAACAGTTAAACAGTGACTTGGAAGGCATTGCATCAATAGTAAACGAAAAGGGAAAAGGCTACCACTTAATCATTGAGGATGAGCAGTTATTTGAGAACTTGTTGGAAAAATTCCATTCAGAGAAAAATCAGCAGGATTCACCCCAAAGCAGGATCGCTTTTATCATAGATCAACTAGTGAACAGTGATGAAATCAACACACTCGATGAATTGGCCTTTCGGATGAACATTGGCAGGACCACTCTGGTAAATGAATTAAAAAAAGCAGCGGTGGCATTAGAAACCTATCATCTTTCCATACTCGGTAAGCAAAATAAAGGGATTTATTTGAGTGGTGATGAACTGAACCTCCGTTTCTTTATCCTAGATAACCTATATGATTATTTATATAGCGGGTATCCACTCGATGAAGACATAAAAGATGAGGTAATACGGATTGCCAATCAGTTTGATTTGGAATCAACCACGCAAAATCGGCTGATCCGTTTTGTCATCATTATGCTGGACCGTTTGTTAAAGGACCATCCACTTCAAGAGATAAACGAGAAACACCGGAAACTAATGGATACAAAAGACCATCTGCTCGCGCAAGATATAGCTGCTGCGATCGAACGGCATTTACCCATCAAGATTCCGCAACCGGAAATTTTGTTCATTACGTTACCGATTGCAGGACGGAGAACACCGACGAACAATCGGACCATGGCAGACGTGACCGTTACAGAAGATGTAAAAAATCTGTTGAAAAAAATTATGGAGGCAGTGGGTTTTGAAAAAGGAATCTTTCTTGAAAACAAGGAGTTCTTTGAGGACCTGCAATACCATTTAACGTTTATGTTAAATCGCTTGATGTTTGGTATGAGGATCACCAACCCGCTGCTTATGGATGTTAAGGAGAAATACCCGGTTGCTTACAAAATGGCAGAAATAGCTGGAAATGTGATTGAGAGAGACTATGGTTTACATGTTTCAGAGGATGAGCTTGGCTACATTGCCTTCTATTTTGGCGTATTTATCGCTCAAAATGATGTGAAGGTGAAACGCTTGCGGCAGGTTGCCGTTATTTGTGGAACGGGCCGGGGTACGGCAAAATTGGTCGCTATGCAGCTGCAGCGAGTTTTGAATCAAAACACACAAATTTTCTTGTTTTCGGAATCAGAGGTAACAAAAAAGCAGTTAGACGATTATGATATGGTTTTTTCGACCGTCCAGCTTGCCTTTGAGACGGATGCTCCCTTAATAGCGATCAATGAAATATTTGATGAAAAAAGCATTTCACAGCAAATTGAAAGGGTTACCTATTTACAGAAATTCAATTTAAAAGATACAGGGAATAATCATTCCATCGTCAAGATGTTAACAAATGAAGACAAATTTTTTGTTTTAGACAGCCAGAAGGGTTATCGGGAAAATGTTAAGTTGATGATCGAAGATTTAGTCATGAAAGGCTATCTCGATGAGGGGTTTAAAGAGCGGCTAAGAGTAAGGGCAGAAAAGGGATCGATGGTATTTGATCGGTACATAGCCCTGCCCCATACCGTAAACCATAAATCTAATAAAATCGAGCTTGCATTGGGGTTATTTCCTGAGACGGTAATCGCCGATGGAAAAGAAATTAAATTGGTCTTCTTATTGGGCATACCTGAACAGACAGAATATGATGCTAGTCTTTTAGTGAAAATTTATGATGAAATTATGAGGATTGCGGGGAATCAACAGCTTGTCAACCAATTATCTGAGACTACTAGCTATGAAGAACTAACACACTATCTCGAAAAAGCAAGCAGGAATCCCTGAATGATTAGGTAAGGACGTGAAAACAATGCAAATTTTTATCATCATGATTTTTATGGCTGGTGCATTTATTTTTCAAATGGTATTAGGCTATCTCCAAATCAAGCATTTTTCGAAAGCGTATGCAGAGCTTAGAAGAATCGGAAAGGTAGCCATCGGTAAGAAACCTGGAAAGTTCCGGTCCGGAACCATTGTCATGTTTGCTGTTACCAATAGCGGTAAAATCCTGAAGGCGAAGAGGATTCAGGGAGTTACGGTTATGGCGAAAGTGAAAGATATGCCAGGATTTGAGGACAAAAATATTAGAACATTAGAAGAAAAAAATCTGGCTCATTGTAATAAACTGCTAAAATTGGCCATTCTGGATGCAGTTCATAATTATAAGGTCATCATGAGCGGGGGCGAAATTCCTGAGAAGAATAGTCTCTTCAAGCGAATGATGCTGCAAGCAGAACGTGTGGCTGCTGTAAAAAAATAAGAAGAGGTGAGTGTTAATGGATTATATCGTAGTATTTGCCGAAGGATTTATGAAATTATTCCAAACCGGTGCAGACACGTTTATTTCATGGATGAAAGGGATCGTACCAGTTGTTTTATTATTAATGGTGGCGATGAATACGTTAATTCAGTTGATCGGAGAAAAACGGATTAACAAGCTGGCAATGGCTTCAAGCAAAAACCCGCTATTAAGATATTTAGTTCTTCCATTTATTGGTTCGTTTATGTTAGGGAATCCAATGGCATTATCACTAGGACGCTTTTTACCTGAAAAATATAAACCAAGCTATTATGCTTCTGGTTCTTATTTCTGTCATACAAGCAATGGATTATTCCCGCATATCAATCCAGGTGAATTGTTTATTTTCCTCGGGATTGCCGCTGGGATTGAAAAGCTCGGATTCAGTACAGCAGAATTGGCTGTCCGCTACCTGCTAGTCGGATTAGTAATGAACTTCTTTGCAGGCTGGATCACCGACTTTACAACAAAATTGGTTGAAAAACAACAAGGCATTAAATTGAAAACAGAAGTGAAGTTACATCACTAGGATGCAGGGAGGGTTCAAGATGACTGAATATCGTTCGATTAAAATTGTAAAAGGAAGCGGTGGTTTTGGAGGTCCGTTGACAATTACTCCAACTGCAGCTAAAAATAAAATCGTTTATATAACAGGCGGCGGTGCTAAGCCGGCTATTGTAGATAAGATTGTCGAACTAACGGGTATGGAGGCGGTAAATGGCTTCCAAACATCGGTTCCAGATGACCAGATTGCACTGGCAATTATTGACTGCGGTGGTACGTTACGCTGTGGAATTTATCCGCAAAAACGGATTCCGACTGTTAATATTATGCCAACTGGCAGGAGCGGCCCATTAGCTAAATTTATTACAGAAGATATTTATGTATCTGCAGTTGATGTGGATCAGATCCAACTAGTTGACGGGGCTGAGGTACAAGTAGCTGCTGCGGCAGAAAAATTACCTGAGCCAGAAAAAGAATTTAAATATAGTGCGGAGCAAAAGATCTCGCAAACGTTGGCAGCTAAAAAGAATAAAAGCATCATAACGAAATTTGGACTTGGTGCTGGTAAGGTTATTAATACGTTTTATCAAGCAGGTCGTGATGCAGTCCAAACCATGATCAATACAATTATTCCGTTTATGGCCTTTGTATCCTTGCTAATTGGAATCATCCAAGGCTCTGGAATTGGAAACCTATTTGCGAAAATGATGTCACCGCTTGCCGGTAATATCTGGGGACTGCTTCTAATTGGCTTTATCTGTTCTTTACCATTTCTATCCCCATTACTTGGCCCGGGTGCTGTTATCGCACAGGTTATCGGTACACTGATTGGAGTGGAGATCGGGAAGGGGAATATTTCACCAAACCTAGCACTGCCGGCATTATTTGCAATCAATACCCAAAGTGCCTGTGATTTCATTCCGGTTGGATTAGGACTTGCTGAAGCGGAGGCTGAAACAGTCGAAGTAGGGGTACCATCTGTTCTCTACTCGCGGTTCTTAATAGGGGTCCCAAGGGTATTTGTCGCTTGGCTGGCCAGCTTCGGATTATACCAGTAAACATGAACATTGTATGGATTATGTCTAGGCGTTATTTACGAAGAAATAACATTTTATTTATACTAACTTAGAAAAAAGTATGGGAGGTATGCGGCTCGGCAACGCTAGTTGTCAAGGCCAACAGAATATGAAAACAATTTATGAGAATCAAGTAAGAAGTATCGGTGCAATGGCAAACTCATTTTTAGAGGAAAAAATGCTCATTTTATTTGGCGATGCAGCTCCGCAAGATTTAAAAGACTTTTGCTACAATATCGACGTTGTGAATGTAGACGAGGAAATCCAGCCTGGACAAACCCTTTATATTAACAATGAAAAGTATAAAATTACCTCCGTGGGAGATGTCGTTCAACGAAACCTTACCACATTAGGACATATTACCTTAAGGTTCGATGGCTCAGCCATACCGGAATTGCCTGGGACTCTATATTTAGAAGATAAAGAAGTTCCATCAATAGAAGTAGGTTCTGAACTTAAGATTGTAAGTGAATAGCCTCAGGCTAACAGTCAATCATGAAACCAATCACTAGCTAAAAGGCTTAATCTCCACTAGATTAAGCCTTTTACTTTAAGGAGGTATACGTAAATGAAATTGTATATTGATTCGGCTAATCTAAAACAAATTGCTTACATACAGGAGTACTATCCGATTTCAGGGGTTACAACGAATCCATCCATTATCGTGAAAGAAAATCGCCCTTATTTAGAACTTCTAAAAGATATTCGAGAAGCCATCGGGGAGGACAAGGAACTATTTGTTCAGGTAGTGGGGGAAAAAGCGGAAGAGATGGTCGAAGAAGCCAAGTTTATTAGCCGTCAGCTTTCAGGAGCGGTCGTGGTAAAGGTCCCGGTGACGGAAGAGGGTATGAAAGCAATTAAACGATTGTCTGCCGAAAACATTCCAACACTGGCCACGACCATTTATACCTCATTTCAAGCTCTGTTGGCAGCGATGGCAGGAGCCAAATATGTGGCACCATATGTCAACCGGATTGATAATTTAACAGGCGGCGGTGTTAAGGTGGTTTCGGAGATCGCGGCGCTGTTTGCTGCTTATCAATTACCAACTCAAATCCTGGCAGCCAGCTTTAAAAATGTTCAGCAGGTCCATGATGTGTGCCTTTCAGGTGCACACGGTGTCACGGTGGGGGAAGACCTGATCAAGAAATTGATTGCTTTCCCTGCCACCGCTCAAGACGTAGAAGTATTTAAAAAAGAATGGAAAAACATGTACGGTCTGGAAAACGTATTAGGATAGGAATCGTTCAATTAAAGATAATAATTGTACTAAGTTAAGGTGGAAAAATGGGTATTATTTTAGTTAGATATCATGGTGAAAATTATTGGATTCTTCATCAATATGAATCTGGGTATTGTGAAATTAAAAAAGACACCTCTTCAATGGCTAAGGTTGAATTAGTCCATATCTCGGAGTTACAGGTAGTGATAGAGGGAAAATAGGATGGACAGCCTTAACCATTATAAAAAACGAACTGAAAAAAGAACCGCCTGCCGTTTTTTCCTCATAGTAGATTATAGGATGGAAGTTCGCGGTTCTTTTGGTTTTCTTTCATGATGGATATATCCTCGTGAAGGACCTTTAAAACGACCTCTTTTACACCATAAATCAAAAGCTGATCCCCTTCATGAATCCTCGTATTATAAAGATGCCTTCGAATCTTAACGTCACCACGTTTGATAAACAAGACGACCAGCTCCAACTCATCATGCTCTTTGACGGCTTCACTAATGGTTTGATTGACTAGAGTAGACTCCTCATAAATATGAAGCTCGAGCAGGACATCCTCTTTATTTTTCAAAAAAACATCCCGCACCGGTAAATCCGCCAGTTCAATGTTCTGCTTCATTTCCTGATTAAAAGCCTTAGCGAGCAGCCGCTTGACGCGTTCCATCTTTAACACCAAAAATACAGTTATAACCGTGCCCGCACCGATTAAGATTTCCTTTGCCTGCAGACCCTCTGATAGAAATTGGCTAATCGATGAAATAATCACGGCGAGGGAGAAGGCGCCAAACAAGATAAGGACGAGGGCTAGCTTACGGCGAACGGGATGTCCTAAGATCAGCTCAGATTCTCCAGTCGTAAAACCGGTCCCTGTCATCATCGAGATCACTTGGAACCTCGAAACCTCTACTTTCAGCCCGGTTAACCGGAATAAGATGACAAATATCTCAATCACAGCAAGAATAATCACCATGTAAATGAACAAAAACAGTAGATTCAATGTTATCACCTCATAAAAATAGTTGGGGCATTAAAGACCCCAACCTACTGCTGCTATTGCATTTTCTCATTATAAAATTGAACTGAGTACATCGCACCTTCGTCGACCATTTTGTTATCTTCTATATCATGTGGATGCGGATGCCCGCCTTTATGAATCGGAAGCTGCTCGCTTTTTTGATAGACGGTTGGCAGAATCTTGCGCTTCCAGTCTCTTAATAACGTTCCTGCCTTAATCCGATTGGGCTTATTACTCAGCCACACGGCAGAAGCACCAACCCCAACAGCTAATAGTGAGCTCATACTTAAGACACGTTTCATCATTATTACCTCCTTAAGAATGGAACAACCTATCTAGAATATGTGATACCCGCATTCCTTTAAGAATAAACGTTTAAATTTGGACTTAAGCGGGGATAAGGTGTAAAGAGGAGGGATTCTATTGGAAAAATATATTGGCAGGAACAAGTGGAAGTGGGTAGAGTGGAACAGCGAAAAAATGGATCTTAACGGGTCATCCAGAAGCGGAGAGGACCCTGTTATGACATCTTGGCTGAACCAGATCGGAAAAGATAAAACCAATAGCTTACGAGTAACCAGCCTGGAGAATGGCGAAAAAGTCATCAACGGGTCCCTCATCTATAAACAAAGTTATACAGATGAACATGACTATAAAATTTTTCATTTCTTTTTAACCTGCGATCAATTGTTCACTGCCGACCTAGAAATTGTCTCTATGAATCAGGACACGCTTTATCGCCTGTTATCACGGACAAATAATGCCGTGGAAGGCTTTTTACTTTTTCTCGGAGAACTAATGAATGAAACACTTGTAGAGATTGATCAGTTTGAGGAGACCCTCAAAACATTAATATGGAGTGTGCGAAAAAGAAATGAAATCGGGATCCTTGAACTTGTCTATAAACGCCGGCATGAATTGTTGATTTGCAAGAACCTGCTAATTCCGATCAACGAGGTAAAAATGGCGATCGACGAAATTAATTTTCCTGATATTAAGGATGGGGATTTTTTCTCGTGTACATGCAAACGGATTGAGCGGGCCATGGTGCTGCTGAATGAGTATGAACATGAAATTGATTCGCTCATTAATTTAGAGGAGGTTATCTCTTCGCATCGCGGAAATGAAATTATGAAGACTTTAACGGTGTTGACGACCATTTTTACACCGATTATGGCTTTTGGGTCCTTATGGGGCATGAACTTTAAGCATATGCCTGAGCTTGGGTGGCGGTACGGCTATATTTTCTCGATCGCCTTAATCATCATTTCAACAGCCTTCTTATATTACTTTATAAAAAATAAAGGCTGGACAGGCGACCTGTTAAAAGGCAAAAAGAGAGGATCGTTTTTTAAATAAACTCTGTTAGACGATATGATTGTTTTTCATACTCTGTTGATTGGAGC